>JALYSG010000032.1:9518-30736 GCA_030854945.1 Armatimonadota bacterium | reverse complement strand
AATGTGGGTTGGAAGCTTTACGAGGCACACCACATGCGGGACAAGGAAATCGGCGAAGTCTGGGTTTGCACACTCACCGACGAAGCGTGGTCTTTTCGGAGGCGCGACGGAACCTTGGTGTCCTACCCGTGGTCGACGCTTCGGTTGGTGTTCGCGCACCCGGACGGCTTCTTGGTGGAAACGGGCCTACGGCCAACGGTGGTAGCGCGAAAGCCTCTGGTAAACGCGGGACTGGAGGAGCTTTTCTTAGGACGCATCGCGAAGAAATCATAAAGCAGAACACCCCGCCTTGTGAGCGGGGTTTCAAATAATCAATCCTGGCAGCATGCTAGCCTTGTAGGATGTTGCCATCCAACTACTTTCGCCGCTGAGGGGCTTAACTGCCGTGTTCGAGATGGGAACGGGTTTTTCCCCCGATCAGCTTAGCCTGCCAGTTCCCTGGCACGGCGTTTGCGCTCTGCAAGATTAGTTGCGACAGTGCCATTTTCGATTGGATTCAAATCCGGACGATTCCACAGCTGGGATAGACTCTCAAGAATCGCAGCGTCAAGCGGATGCGACTCGTCGAATCGGGCCAAACCCGCAAGAGTGATTCGTAGCCGATCTTGATTACGAGTACGCAACTCGCGAAACGCCATCCGAGCCTGGTCGATGGGGAGCTTATCCAACAAACGAACGGCTGACTCAGGCGAGATCGGCGGAAACCGTCCAAGTAATCGGCCAGGGTTATTCTCATAAAGCGTAACAAATGTCGCTTCTGCACTTGCGTCACCCCAGAATAGCCGAATCGCAGCCTGAACCAATCGATTCTCGACTGATACGGAAGGAAAATGCGTGGGCAGGTCCGCGTCGAGCCATGTGCGAAAGTGCTGAAGCTCTGTGCCCTCGATGTCTCGACCGTAGCCGACTGCCTTTACTTCCAGCGGTGTGAGGTCTTCGATCCACGACACAAATGCACTTTTCCGCCCAGGGTCGACCGCCGAATTTCTTGCCATCAAGTCCGCCAGCTGCACCAGTGGGTTTGAAAAGGTACCTGCCATGCCCGTTGTCAAACGGAGGTAACTTGCGGGATTGGTGCGATCTACAGGCGCGTAGGCTGCGCCAGGGGCGGTCCACATGTAGTCTGACCCATTCCAAGATCGGTACATTTCGTAGCGAAAGTCGGCAGTTGACTGCGGCGTTTGCAAGAACCACAAGCCTATTGAGTTTTCGCTAATTTCATAACGTGCGCGTTCTGGCGCATCTCCCTCACTGCTCTCTTCACGAGGCAATGCGATCACGATTTCACCCGGGCCAGATCCCTTTAGCCAGCGAGTAACCCGAAAAGACACCAGTCTAATGCGCAAGTCGGTTCTGGTGTTTGGCGTATCAAAGCGCCAGTCGGCCCCGATTTCGCCGTCCCATGACCTAATCACGTGACCCGCTACCACAGCGTCGGATGTTTCGTAGAGCTTCCTAAGTTGCTGGGCAGAACAGAACGAGGTTAGTGCAATACTGCTTGAGATTATCAAGAATAGGTTTCTCATTTCGTAGTCCTATTGTTTAACGTGTGTTGTGCCATCCGTGAAACATTCAGCGGCGTAGGTCCCGACGAAAACCCCGGTCGGTCCGCCGTTTGTTGTATCCTTGGTGCCCGCGTAGAAGCTGTGCCCGACACTCAGGTCCCCTCTTCTTCGCCAAGGCTTCGGCCGGACGGGCGGTAAAGCAAAAAACCCCGCCTAAGCGGGGTCTTCAAAATAATCAATCCGGGCAGCGTGCTAGCCTTGCAGGATGTCACCATCCAACTACTTTCGCCGCTGAGGGGCTTAACTGCCGTGTTCGAGATGGGAACGGGTGTTTCCCCCTCGCCATGGCCACCCGAATTGAAAATGTCAAGCGCCGGCTGCCCTGCGCTTTGACAGTTGCACGTGTTGTGGATCCACGCTTCCACCAATAGACTTGCCAGTGTATTGATAAAAGCCCTCGACCTATTAGTACCGCTAATCTAAACACATTACTGTGCGTACAATTGCGGCCTATCGACCCGGTTCTCTTCCGGGGGTCTTACTAGCTTATGCTATGGGAAATCTAATCTTGAGGTGGGCTTGGCGCTTAGATGCTTTCAGCGCTTATCCCTTCCCGACGTAGCTACCCAGCGTATGCTCCTGGCGGAACAACTGGTACACCAGAGGTCAGTTCATTCCGGTCCTCTCGTACTAGGAACGACTCCTCTCAAATTTCCTGCGCGCGCAGTGGATAGGGACCGAACTGGCTCACGCCGTTCTGAACCCAGCTCGCGTGCCGCTTTAATCCGTGAACTCCGGAACCCTTGGGACCTAATACAGCCCCAGGATGCGACGAGCCGACATCGAGGTGCCAAACCATGCCGTCGCTGTGAGCGCTCGGGCAAGATCAGCCTGTTATCCCCGGGGTAGCTTTTATCCGATGAACCCTGGCGTGCCCACGCACCACCAGAGGGTCACTATGTCCGACTTTCGTCCCTGCTCGACTTGTCAGTCTCACAGTCAAGCGCCCTATATACCATTACGCTCAATGGCTGATTTCCAACCAGCCTGAGGGCACCTTTGAACGCCTCCGTTACATTTTGGGAGGCGACCGCCCCAGTCAAACTACCCGCCTAAGACGGTCTCCTTACCGGATAACGGCAAGGGTTAGTAATTCAGAGTATCAAGGGTGGTGTTCCATTGGTGCCGAAGCTCCCACCTACGCTCTACATGATAATCCAAACTACAATCTTAAGGTGTAGTAAAGCTCCACGGGGTCTTTCCGTCCTACTGCGCGGAACCCGCATCTTCGCGGGTGCTACAATTTCACCGAGTTTCTCGTTGAGACAGTCTCCAAGTCGTTACGCCTTTCATGCGGGTCGGTATTTAGCCGACAAGGAATTTCGCTCATTCTGTTCCTCGACTTTTGGTCGAGTGAAGCGATCCTATTAGAGCTGAATCGCTTTCCTACACGTCGCCGTGCAGATCGGACCATATCTTCTCCGATTAGATCGGAGTTCAGCGTATGGCCTCTGGGGATTCCGGCTTACGCCGGCCTTTCCTGCTGATCGTCTGCACCCAAAGCATTGTCACTTACATTGCTGCAAGTAGCCTGGGATTCTCAGATGTTCCAGCATATAGCTGAATTTTACTAAGGCAGTGTATTCCACCTTAGGACCGTTAGAGTTACGGCCGCCATTCACTAGGGCTTCACTTCGGTGCTTCGGGCTTGCGCCCTGACACCTCCGATTAACCTACTAGCATTGGGCAGGCGTCAGCCCCTATACATCGACTTTCGTCTTAGCAGAGACCTGTGTTTTTGGTAAACAGTCGCCTGGAGTGCTTCGCTGCGGCCCCCATTGCTGGGGGCGCCCCTTATCCCTAAGTTACGGGGCCCATTTGCCTAGTTCCTTAACGAGAGTTCTCTCGAACGCCTTAGTCTTCTCGACTCACCTACCTGTGTCGGTTTACGGTACGAACGGATATGAATATAGTCGTCAGAGCTTTTCTCGGCCCCCATCAGTCCTAGTTCGTTCACGCCGAAGCGATCCCTTCCCTCTCATCAGCAATTCCGCGCGTTTTCGCCGCGCCATGCCGATTTTGAGCCCACAACAACCAACGGTGTGGGATAGAACCTTTAGAAGCGTCCCTCTTGACCAAACATATCCGGGGACGGAATATCAACCGTCTGTCCATCGATTACGCCTTCCGGCCTCACCTTAGGATATCGCCTAACCCCCCTCTGACGAGCATGGCGGGGGAAACCTTGGGTTTTCGGCGCAAAGGATTCTCACCTTTGTGATCGCTACTCATGCCTGCATTCTCACTTCTGTCCGCTCCAACAATGCTTACGCTTTATCTTCACTGCTGAACAGAACGCTCCCCTACCGCGCCGCAATAAATTGCGACACCCATAGCTTCGGGACACGGCTTTAGCCCGCTTAAATTGTCCGCGCAAGATCACATTCGGCCAGTAAGCTGTTACGCACTTTTTAAAGGATGGCTGCCTCCAAGCCAACCTCCTGGCTGTTTACGCGATCTCACATCGTTTTACACTTAGCCGTGATTTACGGCCCTTAGCTGATGATCTGGATTGTTTTCCTTTTGACGACGGATCTTAGCACTCGCCGTCTCACTGCTATGTTTATATCGTATGGTATTCGGAGTTTGATTGGGTTCGGTAACCTGGTGGGGCCCCTAGCCCATTCAGTGCTCTACCTCCATACGAGAACACATAACGCTGCACCTAAATGCATTTCGGGGAGAACCAGCTATCTCTGCGTTCGATTGGCATTTCACCGGACTAACCACAACTCATCCCAAGACTTTTCAACGTCTACGAGTTCGGCCCTCCATGATGTGTTACCATCACTTCAGCCTGGCCATGGCTAGATCACGCAGTTTCGGGTCTGCTCGTACCGACTAGACGCCCTATTCGGACTCGGTTTCCCTCCGGCTCCGCGTCTAAAACGCTTAACCTTGCCGGGACGAACAACTCGCAGGCTCATTCTGCAAAAGGCACGCCATCACACATTCTCCGATTGCTCGGAGCATAGTGCTCTGACTGATTGTAGGCAATACGATTTCAGGAACTATTTCACTCCCCTACCCGGGGTACTTTTCACCTTTCCCTCACGGTACTATGCGCTATCGGTGACAAGAGGTATTTAGCCTTATCCGGTGGTCCGGACGGATTCACACAAAATTCCTCGTGATTCGTGCTACTCGGGATACCGCCATCTATCGTCGACTTCGTTTACGGGACTGTCACCCTGTGTCGTCCAGCTTTCCAGCTGTGTTCTACTCGTCTATTGTTGAATTCCGCGGTCCCACAACCCCTAAATGCAAGCACTTAGGTTTAGGCTGATCCGCTTTCGCTCGCCGCTACTTACGGAATCTCTTCGAGTTCTCTTCCTCTGGTTACTTAGATGTTTCAGTTCACCAGGTTCCCTTCCACGAGCCTATGTATTCAGCTCGGGATGACTGGACATGACTCCAGCCGGGTTTCCCCATTCGGGCACCCACGGATCAACACTCTTGTGCAGCTCCCCGTGGCGTTTCGCCGCTTACGCGCCCTTCATCGGCCTCTTGTCCCAAGGCATCCGTCGTATGCCCTTCGTAGCTTTTATTCGAATGGCAAATTTATATAGCAGATGCGTGGTTCCACAACACTATGCAACTGTCAAAGAGCATGGCGCGGTCCGCTCCTGCAACCCTTTCAGGCTCCAAGACCGTGATCGACCGGCAAGAGGTAGTTATACCAGAACACATCCCGTAAGTCAAGGGGTAGGGCCAAGTTCCTCTAAGATTCGGGGCGCAACCTGCTTGCTCGAACAGCAGTCGTTAAGAAGGGCGACTACCGGATGCGAACTGGCTGAGCGGCTTGCTTGCGTTCTCGACGCTGATCCTTGGCGGCGGCCTGTTCACGACGGCTATGAAGTTCGACATCGAATGGCTCATGTACTTGGGAGGCGCGATCGCCGTCGTTGGAGCGATCTGGACCCGGCTGTTTATCTGGAGCATCCGAGAGTAGCCTGGCCGGGAGGCCAGTCTCTGCCCGAGGATCAAGCGCTTCTTTTCGCCGTTTGACAGTACCCTCGGTTACCTGTCGATGCTGGTGCCTGTGAACGGAATCAAATAGGGTTCGTTTGAGGGCATGCGGTCGAATATCCACTTACCGGATCCCTCCCCAAAGGCGATAACATCGCCATTGTCGAACTCAATTGGATCTGCTCTTTGCTTTACGACCCTGCCGGACGGGCTGTCAGTGCTAGTGAGCTCATAGACGTCTCCCCTCTTTCGCCATGTTCCCCACCACGCGGACATCACGTTCCCCATAGCCCAGCGGCCATCCGAGTGAAACTCAAAGCGAAAAGGACCGCCGGGCTGGTTTCGAATGCGCTGTGCGAACACGCCAACAATTTCCTTTTTCTTCGGAGTCGGTGCGGATGCGACGCCTTTGTGAACGGTGGTCGGACGCTGAAATGTCACTATCGCAACGATCGACACAACTGCCGCAGCCATTGCTACCATTGCCCAAATCCAGCTATTTCGCTTCAACTTTGAACTTCTTCGTGACCTGCAACTCGCCTCACGGCAACCGACATCAGCTTAAGAGGGTTGTACCTCAGTTCGTCCGACAAATCTGTTGGTAAACTGACCTCCGGCTGATACGGAGATGGGCTTGACATTCGATTGGATATGGGGAGTGCTTTTGCTGCCGCTTGCAGGCTTCTTGCTGCAGGCGTTTTTCGGTAAAGCCATTGCCGATCGGTTCGGCAAACGAGCCTGCGGTGCGCTCGCAGTGATCCCAATCGCCGCATCCTTTGTTGTAGCCTTACTGCTCACCGTAGACTTGGCGGGTCTCGCGCCCGATGCAAGGCTCGCGATCAGCACCTGGTTCGATTGGATCGCCATCGACACGTTGCGCGTGCCGTTCGAGCTACGCGTGGACACGCTCAGCATGACCATGGCGTTGATCATCACCGGCGTCGGCGCACTGATCCATCTGTACGCGACCGGCTACATGGCGGACGAGAAAGAGTACAGCCGCTTCTTCACCTACATGAACCTGTTCATTGCGTTCATGCTGATGCTGGTGCTCGGCAACAACCTCGCGCTGGTGTTCATTGGCTGGGAGGGCGTGGGGCTTTGCTCGTACCTGCTGATCGGCTTTTGGTACAACTCCATCGAAAACGCCAAGGCCGCGAATAAGGCGTTCATCGTCAACCGCATCGGCGACTGGGGCATGATCCTCGGCATTTTTCTCATTTACTGCGTCTTCGCCGGGTCGACGGGCATCTTGCCCGAGGGCGAGAACCGCTTCCTTTCTTTCGACGTCATCCTGCCGGTAGCCGAGCGGGTGTTGGCGGGGGTCGGGCCTGTGGTGGTCTGGTGCATCCCGCTGCTGCTTTTCATCGGCGCGATGGGCAAGAGCGCACAGTTTCCGCTCTACCTGTGGCTGCCAGACGCGATGGCCGGCCCGACTCCGGTTTCCGCGCTGATCCATGCCGCGACAATGGTAACAAGCGGCATTTACCTGGTCTCTCGGTGCCACATTTTCTTCGAGCTTGCGCCGGTGGTGATGCTGGTGGTTGCCGGGGTCGGCACGTTTACGGCGTTTTTCGCGGCGACGATCGCATTCGGACAGACTGACATTAAGAAGGTGCTTGCGTACTCGACGGTTTCGCAGCTCGGCTACATGTTCTTAGCTTGCGGCGTCGGGGCTTTCAGCAGCGGTATGTTTCACGTGACGACGCACGCGTTCTTCAAGGCGCTTCTCTTTTTGGGCAGCGGAGCCGTGATCGCGGCAATGGCGCACGAGCAGGACATGCGCCGCTACGGCAACCTCAAGAAGTACCTACCGATCACGTTTTGGACGATGATGGCGGGATTCATCGCCATTTGCGGCATTCCGCCGCTCGCAGGCTTCTTTAGCAAAGACGAGATTTTAGGGAGGGCGTATCTGAGCTCACACCACTGGCACGAGGCTGGCTGGCTAGTGGACCCTCAGCTGTTCTATTGGATAGGACTGATCACGGCTCTCATGACCGCGGCCTACATGACGCGGATGTTTTGGCTGACGTTTTACGGCGGCGAGGAAAGGTGGCGAACCGCCCCCGCTGTGGAGACTGATCATCACGCAGAGCATCACGAGCACGCGCATGCCGACCACGGCGAGGACGCGCACGGGTTTTTCTACACGGACGAGCAAATGGCAGCGCGCGTTGAAGAGCACGGACACCATCACGCATTAACGCCGGAGTTCGAACCGAAAGAAGTCGGCCCGGCGATGACGATTCCGTTGGTCGTTCTAGCGATCTTGTCTATTTTTGGCGGCGTTGTATTGGCGGGCGGCGCACCACTGTCGACGCTTTTCGAAATGCACATTCCGCATTACTTCCAGGAATGGCTTGCACCGGCGGCTGCGCCGCGCATGTTCACCAACGAGATATTCCACGGTAGTCACTCAACAGAATGGGTGCTCGTCGGCTTGTCGGTCGGCGCGGCTGTGCTCGGAATTGTTTGGATGGCGTTGCGCTATCGCAAGGGCTTGCCAAATAACGAAGAGGAAATCACAGGAATTCGGGCAGCGGCAGGCAATCAATGGTTCTTCGACTCCTCACTTTATAAGCTCTTCGTGACAGTCGGCGGTGTTTTCAGCAACGGGATTTATCGCTGGTTCGACAAGGGTCTCATCGACGGCGTGTTGGTAAACGGCTCTGCCTGGTTCGCGGGCACAATGGGCAAGGCGCTGAGGTTAACGCAGTCCGGCTACGTGCGGTATTACGCCGTGGCAATGCTGATCGGCGTGGTCGCCCTAATGAGCTACATCATCTGGGCAACAGGCGCCATCGGCGCCGTGCGTTAAGAGCGCGTCGTGGAAAAAGCGCGACAATGCGTCGCGCACTCCAAGTCTGTTGTATTACATAAGCAAGCGACGTGCTTTCTCAACGTCTGCTGTTGGTAATTCGCAAGCGAAGTTTCGGCACACGTAGAACGTTGTTTTGTTGTCTACCATTCTTAGCGAAATTGCGAATTCTGGCCCTTCGCAGCCGGGATACACCGGAAGAAACGCGGCAATTGGAGAATAGGCTTTGCGTATTTCGTTTATGGCTTGTCCAACAGAGTCCTGCGTCGCCCCGACGACGACAACCTCTTTACCGTATTCAAGTTCTTGGTGAGCGAGCAGCAATCCCGTGTGGCCGGTTGGCATAGCAGCGATATCTCCGGACGCCGCGTCGATGGCCCGACTCGCGGAATCGATGTATTCGGGCTTTTGAAGAACGCGTCCGAGGCGGACAAGTGCGCCGGCTGCAACTGCGTAGCCGGATCGATGCGCCGAATCTGTGGCGACTTTCGGCCGCGCTCCGGTTCCTGGAAGCACGTCGCGGGTCATGAAGAAGCCGCCGTTTTCCTTGTCTTCGAAATCCGCTAGCATTACGCCGGCAAATTTGTCTGCCATTCGCAGCCACGACGTATCGAAATCTGCTTGATGCAGCTCCATCAATCCGAATATGAAAAACGCATAGTCATCGAGGAAGGCGACATCCTGCCCTTTTGAGTGCGTAACTTTGCGTTCGGCATGAAAGCGCGCAAGCAGCGTTTCGGCTGCTTGCGCAGCGCGACGCGCGAAATGCGGCTCTTCTAAAATCACACTTGCTCGCGCCATCGCGGCGATCATCATGCCGTTCCAATCGGTTAGCGATTTGTCGTCGGTTATGGGTTGGACGCGTTTGTTGCGCGCTTCCAGAAGTTTCGCGCGGATTGACCGGATTTTATCTCCCTCACCCCATCCACTTGCGCTTCGCTCAAGCGACGGACCTCTCCCAGGGCGAGAGGAGACGTAAGTTAGTACATTCGCGCCGGTTCGTTCTCTGCTGCGCTCCTCAAGGAAATTGCCCTCGGGCGTCGTTCCGAATGACTGCTTTGCAAACTCAGCATCCTCCCCCAATGTCTCCTCTAATTCCATCTCGGTCCATACGTATGACTTCCCTTCCTCGCCCTCTGAATCTGCGTCGATCGCGCACATGAACGAGCCGTCCTCATGGGACAGGTACTTGTCTACAAAGTCGAGGACCTCGATCGCGGTTTCTTTGAAAAGCGTAGTGCCATGCTTCGCGTAAGCCTCGGTGTAAGCATTTACCATCGACGCTTGGTCGTAGAGCATCTTTTCAAAATGTGGCAACAGCCACTTCTCGTCGGTAGAGTATCGGTGAAAGCCGCCTGCCAGTTGATCATAGATTCCGCCCTGGCGCATCTTTGTCAAGGTCAAAGCAACAAATGGATCGTCATCACCGCAGCGCGTGAGCAAAGTCAAATCGTCTGCGTGTGGGAATTTCGGAGCATGTCCGAACCCACCATTCTCAATATCTGCACTGCCTAACAATTGCTGGCATGCACCCTCTGTAACGCCTTGCAGAGAGCCTTCGCCACGAATCGTTTGCAGTGACCCGCCGACGATGTTCGCGATGTCGACAGCGCGACCGGCTACGTGCATCATTTGTGTCTCCCACAATTCCGAAATCTGCGAGAGAACGCCCATGAATTGCTCCTTGGGCAAGTAAGTAAACGCAAAGAACGGCTCCGCATTCGGCGTGAGAAACAGCGAATTGGGCCATCCGCCGTGGCTCTGCATCGCCTGAGTGACTGCCATATACTGATGGTCTAAATCTGGCCGCTCTTCCCTGTCTAGCTTGATTGCAATGAATTTTCGCGAAAGCAGTTCTGCAACGCCCGCGTCTTCAAATGACTCGTGCTCCATCACATGGCACCAGTGACACGTTGAGTAACCGATGGACAAGAAAACCGGCTTGTTTTCGCTGCGAGCCCTTGCGAACGCTTCCTCTCCCCATGGGTACCAGTCCACGGGATTCGCAGCGTGCTGTCGCAAATAGGGGCTCGCCTCGAAAACCAAACGGTTGTATTCCGCCCCGCCATCGGGCGGTAACAAATTGATTTCGGAAGGCGACGGGAACTTACGCAAACCGATAACCGACACCGCGCACTGTTTGGATGCGCTCGGGATTCGTATCGTCTTCTTCCACATGCTTACGGAGCCACCGTACGTGAACATCGACTGTCCTTGGGCTTACGTAAGCCTCCGGGCCCCAGACGCGATCCAGTAGCGTCTCGCGGGTAAATACTTTCCCAGGATTAGAAATCAGAAAATAGAGTAGAGCAAATTCCTTCGGAGCGAGCGCGAGAGGCTTGTCGTCCAAAAAAGCTTCGTGCCGCTCGGAGTCCACGCGGAGGTTGCCGGACGTTATGACGGCTGCTTTCTCCGGCGGCTCGGTGCGACGCAGGACGGCGCGGACGCGCGCGGATAATTCCGCAAGATTGAAGGGCTTGGTCAGGTAATCATCGCCACCGACTTCAAAACCTTTTAGTCTGTCGCCATCCATCGATCGAGCTGACAAGAATAAAATCGGAACCTTACTTTCTTGTCGGATAATCCGAGCCAATTCGAAGCCGTTCCTTCCGGGCAGCATGATATCAAGGACGATGAGGTCCGGTCGCTGCTCGCGAAACCTGCGCCACCCGTCTTCGGCAGTGGCGGCCTGCAGCACCATGTAGCCATCTCTCGTCAGGCGCTTCGAAACGGCTTCGAGAAGAGTGGGTTCGTCGTCGACGATAAGTACTTTCATTGTCCGGCGATGATCTCCACATTTGCGCGTGGAACTGTGACGTCGCGACCGTCCTGCAATTTAGCTTTTAGTACACGCACCTCGGTTCCTGATTCAACGACCTGAAGTTCGGGTGGTAAGTCGGTGACTGAGCCAATGCAACCGAAGTACGGTTCACGAATGACGCGAATAGAGGTACCCAGATCCAGCATTCCGCCGGAATCTGCTTTGGGTGCGTCTCCCACTGCGTTCTCGTTTGGAACAATGAGTTCGGGCCGGATAACCCCGGCACGAATTTGTGTCGCTCCGTTTACGCTCGCTTGCTTCCCTTCCAGAGACTTAAACAAATCGAAGGTGCGTTGAGCCATAGACAGGCGACCGAAGCCCTCGGTGGCAATAATCGTGAGCGGAATATTCTCTTGGCCGGTAATGGCGACGCCAATGTCATAACCTAAATAGGTTGTGAGGTCGACGTCTCTGACCGCGCCGGTCATGATTCCGACGACGCCCATCTCTGCGGCTTTTCGAATTGCTTCGAGGGTAATGCCCGCGCCGCCGATCAGCACCTTCCCGGCATCGCCGTCTTTCAGATGCTGAACGTCCAACACTTCTTCGTGCGACTCGGTCGCCACTCTGATCCCGCCCAGCCGCTCGCCACCCACGCCGAAAATGCCCTGAATGATCGCCCCGCGCGTCTCGATAATCGCGCCCTCTTCGGGAATGATGTCGATCACCCTTCCCTTCATATAGGCCGAGATTTCTACCGGCGTCGGGGCCTCCCTCACGAGCAACGTTCCCGTGCCTTCGGAGAGGGACTCGATCGTGCCGTCGTATTCGCTGAGAACAACCGTTTTCATCAGGCCGAAGATGCCTTTGGATTCGGCGACCTTCTGGCCCTTTTCGACTTTTTCGCCGACTTTGATATGAAGGAGTTCGGGGACATCTTTCGTTTCGACGCCGAGCTTTTCAGCGATTTTGATGGCCTGCAGGGCGCCGGGCAACTCGGTTCGAGCGACGATGGTGCCCGGATCGACCGCATCGCCACTTGAGACGAGAACCTGACCCTTGAGGGGCAGGCGACGAACTTTATGAACGATGTGATCGGCGCTGACAGTAAGACCAGGTGTGTAGGCAGAACCCATGAATGTTAAGAAGTGTAGCATTCGACGGCGCCCCGGCGAGGGCTCATAACGGAGTGTTAACGGGTAACTTCGCACGCGATGGGCTACATAGTAGACGAGAGGCTGGAAGCGATCCTTGACAGCGACGAGTACGATTTAGTCGGGGAAACTTATCTTAGCCACGTCCGCCAAGATGCGACAGGTCTCCGGCTACTCTTTGATATCCGGTCGAGTGATCTCATCCCTTCGAGTGGCGACTCATTCGAAGATTCGACATGGCTAGTCAAGGCAGACAATGTTTACTGCTCAAGCATCTGGAGCACCGTATATTCGAGGAATCCAGCGACGTTCAGAGCGGTGGATACGGGACTCGAGTTCACGAACGACCACCCAGTCATCCATAGGTACACACGACCCAGTTCGAACCTCTCTATAAGAGGGAGGCCGGATAATGTAGGTCAACTACTGCTTGAACTTGCCAAGCTGCACGAGCAGCTGCATTCACCCTATTTAGATAACCAGTTTGCCAGCCCGCAAGCAATTGATGTGCTGCTTGCCGGCTATGGAATCGTTGCATCGGGGCCGACGGTCATCCTTGATACATACATCGAAGTGCTTGCATCACACGGGGTCGCGTGCCATATCAATGCGGGTCCGGAAGAGCCGATTCCCCAAGCGGTCGGGCTGCTAATGGAACGGGGCTTCGTTGTTTCGCAGTATATGTGGGCCGAACAGATTCTCTAAGTCTTCGGGAAGTTCTGCGCCGCCACGAACATCCAACGTCCGTCGATGCGCTTCAGAGTGTGCGCGCAGCGCGAGGTCATTTGCATGGGAACCCAGGCGCCGTTCTTACGCTGGCGGTAAGTGGCGGTCGTTGTGGTCCACGCAACCACTTCCGGCCATTGGCGTCGGTCACGGCCACGTTCGGCGAAACCATCGCCATGATGCCGTTCACGTCGCCTTTCTCGGCGAGGCGGTCCAACCGGAAGTAGACCTGCTCGATTTCGCGGCGTACTTGAGGGTTCTCCCCTTGCGCGAAGCAAAAGCTCGCAGCGAGTGAGAGCATTAAAGTAAGTAGTAAGCGTTTCATTGTCGCCTCCTTAAACTGGCACCTCTAACTACGCCGATACTTACGGCCATTTCGCGCGTATCATCTTAGGAGATCGAGCACATGAGACACATATCTTTGTTGGTCGCGACATTGGCCTGCACCTTCGCTGCCGCGCAGGGGCAGCCCAGCTACACCGAAAACGCAAAAAGCCTGCTTCAGGACAAGATGGGGGCCGATTGGAACTCAAAAGTGTCCATCGTCTGGGGCGATGTGCGGGCAGTTCAGTTTGGTCGCGAGGTCTCGGTGGTCGGCTACGGCCTCGTTTCCCGAGAATCCGCATCCCTACAAGGCGTTTTCACCTTTGAAGCCGAGTACCACACCATCCAGCACACCGCGCCGCGCCTAAGCTACCGCGTCCTTCGATGGAGCAACGAGGGCGAGCCCAACGACCGGTACATGGTTATGGCCGCCCAGGCGGTCGCCCGCCAGCGCATCGAGTCGGACGCGCGCACATCGCTTCGACTCGATTTCACCGATCCTAAGCTTAGCAACCAAAGCCCTGAAACGAGAGTTGTCGAGGGAACGGGCACCTATTCGGGTCGCGGCGGATTGCTAACAGGGTCGTTCCAGTACAGCGTTCGCTTTTCTCGCAAATCGGGTGCGATCGATGGCGTTCAAATCGTGCCTTTGGCCTCCAACCCTGGCGTCGGCTGGGGAGGACAGCATAACGCGTTCACGGAGGGCGTCGCACAGGCGCATGCTTCCGAGTACGTTCGGGCACGCGAGGGTTCGTCGGTCCAGGTTCAGTTCACGGGTCCAGTCAACCACGTCACTGTAGCAAAGGGCCTCGACCGCGTTTCCGGCCGCGGGCAATGGCGGCGCAGCGCAAGCTTCCAGTGGGCCGACTTCCGGTACGACGTGCAAGTGGGCATCGAGGACGGCCGCATCCAAAGCGCAATGGTCAGCTTGACGCCGGATATCCACGGCGGCGCCGAGGACCAAAAGTTCATCACGTTCGCGCAGAGTGCGGTACGTCGAGATTTCCGCGCGCAATCGCCCGCCCAGCCAACTTTCCTGTCAGCGAGAGTCTCCGCGCTGCCCTTTGGCAAGAAATCGGTCTCCGGTGAGTTCTCCGCCGGTGGCAAGCGGTACGCGTATGACGTCGTGGTGGACGCAGCTAGCACCCGAACGGACCGCGTTACGATTTCGCGTAAGGGCTAACCGGAATCACGCGGGTAAACTCGGAGACCCGCCGAGCCTGTGCAGGACGGCGTTAGGATCGCTAAGCAATGTCCACCACCGCACGACCAGATTACAGCCCCGGACTTGAAGGCATCGTCGCCGGCATCTCCAAAATCTCCGACATCGATGTCGAGAAGTCTCGCCTCATTTACCGAGGCTACGACGTCCACGAACTAGCCAAGCAGGGCAGTTTCGAAGAAACCGCTTACCTACTCTTGTTGGGCAAGCTTCCTTCGGCCGGAGAGTTGGATGATTTCCGCGCTCAACTAGCTGCCGAGAGAGCCATTCCGGACTTCGTGTACGAAGCCATGAGCCACGTGCCCAGAAACGCTCACCCTATGGACCTGCTCAAGGTCGGTGTCGCCGTGCTTGCCGCGAGCGATCCGGACTACGCCGCTGCCGCAACGGACCACGATGCCAACGTGCGAAAGGCGATGCGTCTGACCGCAAAAATGGGCGCCCTGGTCGCCAACGGATGGCGCATTTCGCAGGGTCAGCCAATCGTTCAACCGCAGGGCGGGCTCGACACGGCCGCCAACTTCCTCTACATGCTCAACGGAAAGGAAGCCGATGAATTCACGGCTTCGACAATGGACACCTCGCTCGTACTGTACGCCGAGCATGGCTACAACGCATCTACTTTCGCGGCTCGAGTCACGGTTGCAACGCTTAGCGACCTCTACACCGGAATCGTTTCGGCAATCGGGACGCTCAAGGGCAACTTGCACGGCGGCGCAAACGAAAAAGCCATGGAGATGATGATGGAAATCGGCTCCGTCGAAAACGCTGAGCCCTGGGTACGCGACGCCCTGGCAGGCAAGAAGAAGATCATGGGCTTCGGGCACCGTGAGTACCGAATCAGCGACAGCCGCGCTGGAATCATGGGCGAGATGGGCAAAGAAGCAGCACGCCGCACCGGCAACGAGAAGTGGGCGGAGATGGCGGATATCGTCGAGAAGATACTAAAGGATGAGAAGGGTCTTTTCCCGAACGTCGACTTCCCCGCCGCATACGCGTACTACGCGCTAGGCATCCCGATTCCCCTCTACACACCGATCTTCGCCGTATCGCGGATTACCGGATGGAGCGCACACATTATCGAGCAGCTCGACAATAACCGGCTAATTCGCCCGAAGGCGATCTACGAAGGCGAGAGCCTCCGCGATTACATTCCGATAGAACGTCGCTAAATCTTTAGCTGCATAAAAAATGGGCGTCCCCAAATGGGACGCCCAGTTCCATTCACGCTACGCGAACACTTAGTACTTCACGTTGCAGCCGTAAGGCTTCGTCTTCGGCATCGATACGGGCTTGCCGGCAGAGACTTCATTGAAGGCCCTCAGCAAGTAGTTCTCGGCTACCTCCAAATCGGCAATCCGCGACGACGGAATGCTGTCGATCGCGCCGTCGTACAGGATTTCGCCAGCCGGCGAAATTAGCACCACTTGAGGCGTGGTCTTCGCATCGTACTTCTTCCCGACGACACCGGATGGATCGTGCAGAATGAACGATGGAACGCCCTTCTTCTCTTTCATTATCTCGTTGGCCTGCTCTGGCGTAACGTAGCCCTGTGCGCCCTCTTTGGAGGAAACGATTGTGAGCCAGACTACGCCTTTCTCAACCAGTTCTTTTTGCGTCTCCTGCATGTTGCCGCTGCTGTAGTGCTTCACCACGAACGGGCACTGGTAGTTCCACCATTCGAGCACGACGTACTTGCCCTTGAAATCAGCAAGCGAAACCTGTTTGCCAGTCGAGGAAGGCAGCGTGAAGTCGGATGCGCTCGGGGCCGTGGCAAACGCGGCCATTGCGGCGACGGCAACACCGAAAGCTGTGAGCGAAAGAATTGTCTTATTCATTGGTTTGTGTTCCTCCCTATCGGGAAATTGATGTCGGCGTCAAGTTCACTTCATAGCCACGGCTCGACGCACCAGTCGTCAGGACAAGGACTCCATTAACCTTGGCAGGCTTGGCAGTCGCAAACTCGGATAACGGCACGGTCAGTTGATAGCCTGTCTCCGTTTTTGAAAGGCTTTGGGAAGCCGAATGGTTTACTAAGTTTCCATCGGAAGCGAAGAAATACGCCTTTGAGAGCTGTTCCTCCGGAAACGAAATCGTCAATGTTTCTCCTGCGTACCCCGCTTGAACCTTTCGATGGTACGGCGTCGGCAACTCACTCAAAGCTTCCCGCCACACGTTAGGTTCGACAGCGTTGCCAGGAAACGTTAGCGAAAACGTGCGAGACCCTGGCACACACGCTTCCTTGCAGATCAGGTACGTGGCTTCTCCTGTCAGATTGACTCTTTCACCTTTGTAGTTCGCCGGTGGTTTCAGCCTCGAGATCAGAATGACCCGGTCTTCGTAGCCATAGTTTGTGATACCGCTAGCATCGATTGCGTGGGGCGTCGGGAAACGCAGGTCGATTTCCTGCCAGCCTTCCGGCAAAGTCCATTTCACTATCGTCCGCTCGCCCGAGTCACCCGGATTCTTCCAGTAGATGTGCCAGCCGGGTTCGAGATCGAATCGAAGGGCGATTTCGATAGACTTCCCTGCCCGTACGCTTGGCTGCGCAAGCATCGGCGTCACGTTGCAGGAAGGTCCCTGAAGGCCAATCGCGAGCAGAGCGAGAAGGGCGGTCACGCTCAGTCTACGGCCACTTGCACAGGACTGGTTCCTCTTGGCAATAGGCAGCTACACATCTTCGTCGGGGTCGTCCCACAGCGGCGATCCTAACTAACTTGACGCATGGCTAGATCTTCGCGTAGCCGCGCGTTCCGGTCGCAGCGAGAGCCTCGACGGGAAACTCGTCCGAAGAATGGACCAGCGGATCGCGAGCGGCGAATGCGGGCACGTGCTCGCGAATCGCTTCGTAAACCTCTCGCACGTTGTACATCGGCGCCCCTGGCTTAGCGCGCATCAGCAGTTCGGCAAACACCTTCCAGGCTGCCTTCGATGCCCCACGCGGCGCCATGATCGGCGCAAGTGCCTGCACGCGTCCCTCGCAATTCGTGTATGTGCCGGCCCGCTCGCAAAATGCCGCGGCAGGCAAAACTACACTTGCGTACTCAAATACCTCGGTGCGGTTCGTGTCCTGCACCACTAAGAACTCCACATTCTCGATGGCAGCCTGCACCAGTTCCCTGTCATGCCAAAGCTGGAAGGGGTCGCACTGGAGTAGCCAAAGTGCTCTGATCTTGCCGTCGCGACAGCCTTCCAAGATTGAGCGTGTACTGGATTGGTTCATGCCAAGCAGAAAGGCGCCCGCCTCGTTTGCCCCTGTCGTTAGTAAGTTCAGCGTCCCTTTTCCATCGAGCGCAATGGCGGCGGCACTGCCGTCTGAAGAGTTCAATAACGAACGGCTAGCGATGATGACTGAGTCTGCCGAAGCATTCAATCTCGTTGCGGCGTCGAGTTCCGATCCGTACTCGAACCGAATCACTTCGTCTGCAAAGGCGTCCGCATCAGTCGCATGTGTCGAAACAACTGTGATGCGCGCTCCATTTCGTGTGGCTGCCTTGCGAACTCGTAGATATACGATCGGCTGATCATCCGCTAGATTGCCGCCGAAAAGAACGATGTGCTTCGCATTCTCCAAATCTGAAATCGATGTCTTGCACTGGAAGCCATCGGCGGTCGGCGCGTGGGCCTCCCACCGGATGTCCAACTGGTTGGAGCCGAACGACCCCATGAGCAAGTTCCCCCAAAGAAAGTAATCCTCGTTGCTCGGCCGATGTCCCGCAAGGCCAGCGGAGTCTGAGCCGAATTTCGCGATTATTTCGCCGAATGCGTCCGACCAGGAGCCCTCTGCCAACACGTCGCCCTTCCGCAACATCACCTTTGTAAGCCTATCGGGCGCATTAACCCACTCATGTCCAAACTTACCTCTATCGCAAGTCCACTCCTCATTAATCAATTCATTTGTGCGACCATTAATGCGCGCGACTTTATCCACGCGATAATCCATCCATGTGGCGCACCCGTTGCTACATTCCATGCAGACCGACGGCCGAGTCTCCAGGTCCCAGGGCCTTGCGCGAAATCGATACTTGCTATTTGTCAGCGCCCCTACCGGACATATTTCAATAACGTTGCCGCTGAATTTGCTATCGAAGTCGGTCAGTTCGAAAGTCTGCGGCGTCATCTGCGCACCTCGAAAAAGAAACGCGAGTTGGGCGTCACCGGAAATCTCTTCGGTAAACCGAACGCATCGGCCACACTGAATACACCGCTCCAAATCCAGCGTTATGTATTTGCTTAGTGGAAACGCCTTCGGCAGATGCCTCTTAACTTCCACGTACCGGCTCGTGCTCGGGCCGTAAAACAGCGTGTTGTTTTGCAGCGGGCACTCGCCGCCTCGGTCGCAAATCGGGCAGTCGAGCGGGTGATTGATCAGGAGGAACTCGAGGACACCCTTGCGGTCTCGCCGCACGTTTTCAGTGTCGGTATAAACGACCATGTTGGCGTCCGCGGGCAGCGTACAGCCGGCCTGCGGCTTCGGCATCATTTTTACGGTGCCGTCCTGCTGCTTAAAGCCGACATCCACCAGGCACATGCGGCACATGCCTACCGGTTTCATGCGCGGGTGATAGCAGAAAATCGGAATTTCCAAACCGAGGCGCTTAACGCTTTCGACGATAAGCTCGCCGCGGGGCACCTCGACCTCGATTCCGTTGATTGTTAGGGTAACCGTATCCGACATAGAGCGCGCTGGAACGTTACCTCAACGGCGGTCACTGGGCGAGTACTCGGCTCACCCCTACGACCTAACCGCGCACCAAACGTCCGATGTCGAGGTAAGTCACAGTGAAGAACAGGGCAGCGATAATGAGTATTCCTACGAAGCCTAACGCCTCTTGCGTCTTCATCGACAGCCTGCGGCCGCCCCGAAGCCACTCGAGGAATACGACCATGAGCTGGCCACCGTCCATAAGCGGGATCGGCAGCAAATTGATAATTCCGAGAGACACGCTAATCAATGCGGACAATGCAAGGAAATAGGACAGGCCATGGTCGACCGCCTGACCTGCTAACTTGCCGATCGAAATCACGCCGCCGGCTTCTTTGGCCAAACGTCCGGGCGAGCCAAGGATCTTGCCGGTCTCGGCGATAACACGCCAGGTCTGTTGCGACGCAACGGACGCTGCGCCCAAAATGCCCACCGGGTGAGCGTCCTCAGAACCGATGCCCACGAACCACTTCTTCTTCTTATACTCGGCCTGAAGTTCTTTGCTTTCTTTGTAAACAGGGTTGTTTTTGATTTCCTCGGTCAGTGTGGGGGCTTTGAACTCGGCAGCGATGTTGACCGTGACCAGGTTTCTATCGCGGACGTATTCGACCGTAACAGGCTTGCCCTCCGCGGCTTGTATCGGTGCAGCAACGTCGGTGAAGGAGTTCACTTCCGTACCATCCACTTTAAGGATCATGTCACCCGGCTCGATGCCGGCCTCCTCCGCCGGGCTACCGACTTCGACGGTTCCAATATACGGCGAGTTCTGCCACCCGAACGCCGCTGCATCACCAAAGAACAACAGCCACCCAAACAAGAACGAAAACAGGGGGCCCGCAAAAAGCACCAGCGCGCGCGATCCCAAGCCTCGGCTGTAAAAGCCGTTAGGGATCCGCGTCTCGCTTCCATCGGCCGCTGGTTCTGAGCCTTTGATGCGAACAAAGCCACCTAGAGGGCAGAACGGATGGATAACAACCTTCGTCCCTGATTTCGTTTGACCGAGCACGATTTTGCGTCCAAACGGCAAGCCAAGGAAGCAGAACTCCTCTACATCCATGCCGCGCCAACGGGCGAACAGATAGTGGCCGAACTCGTGGGCGCCGACGACCAAAGTAAACAGCGCAACGATAATCAGAATTTGCAGAATAATCAAATAAGGTCTCCGGAAGAATTATACGGTCTCTTGTAGGGGTGGACAGGTGCCCCCCGGCTGGACATCGTCAAGGCGAAGGTACCGCTTCCCGATACCTCGCCCGCGCTTCAGCGTCCGCCGCCAATACCGAGCCCAAAGTAGCCGCACCAGTGGGCGCATCGTCCAGTGACCCCTCGACCGAGCGGATTGCGTCCACGAACCCCGTCTCGTGTCGAAGGAAGGCGTTGACGGCCTCTTCGTTCACGGCGTTCATCCAGGCCGGCACGAGCCCACCTCGCCGAAATGCTTCTCGAGCAACATCCGGCAAGGTAAACACGGCGCGGTCCAGCTCCTCGAACGTTAGGTTTGGCGTCTCCAGCGGATCCCAACGGCGCGCAGGCGAAGGCACGCGCTCGGGACCGAGCAGCGCATATTGAATCGGTAGTTTCATATCGGGGTGGCCCAGTTGACCGATCACGCTTTGATCCGCAAACCGCACCATAGAATGTATAACGCTTTGCGGGTGCACGATAATCTCCACGTCGTCCGGCGAAATGCCAAAAAGCCAGCACGCCTCGATCAGTTCCAGCCCCTTGTTCATCAAGCTTGCCGAATCCACCGTAATCTTCCCGCCCATATTCCAAGTTGGATGATTCAGTGCGTCCGCCGCCGTCATTCCTTCCAAATCTGGTCGCGACTTGCCCCTGAACGGTCCGCCGCTCGCCGTAAGTATTAGCTTGTCGACTTGGGTTAGCTTCTCGCCCTGCAGGCACTGTAAAATCGCAGAATGCTCGCTGTCGATAGGTCTCAGCCGGTCCGACATCGGCCCTACCATCGGC
>JALYSG010000032.1:0-9508 GCA_030854945.1 Armatimonadota bacterium | reverse complement strand
ACCAGCACTTCCTTGCTAGCAAGCGCTACTTGCTTCCCCGCTTTCAACGCCGCGATCGCTGGCTCCAAACCGATCATCCCGGCCACCGAAATAACAACCAGGTCGACGTCGGGTGCAGTGGCAAGCTCGATCAGGCCCCCGATCCCGCTTAGCGCACCAATCCGCTTGGCCGACGCCTCGTCGAAAAGCGCCACTGAAGACACCCCGAAGTCAGCCACCTGCTCGCTTAGCAGTGAGTGGTTCGAGTGCGCCGCCAAGGCAACAACTTGCAAGTGCTCCGGGCTAGCCGCAATCACCTCCAGAGTCTGGGTGCCGATGCTTCCTGTGGAGCCTAATACCGCAACGCGCTTCATCGAGCGCGGCCCGCGAACTCGTTGGCGAGATAGTCCGCGCCGACCACCAGGTTCTCTGCCGCCCACTGCGCGGAATCCGGCAGAATTGCCGACTTGCCCCCGCTGACAAGCCGAATGCCGTCGCCGCGCATGTCCACTTGTGCGATATTCGTAAGGGGAAGTCGCACGGTGGAGCCCACGCCACGTACGATCGCCTCACGCTCAGTGAACTCGATTTCGCAAAACGCGCTCAGCCGATCGGTGACCAGCTTGCCGACGCCTGTGCCGCAGAGCAGACATATCGCCAAAACCGAGCCGAAGGCGCCCCGCGAACGCCGTCCGGCAGCCGCCAACGCCACCCATCCGACATACACGAAAATGGCCGCGAGCAGCCCAAGCGCGACTAACCCGAGCCAGTCCTGCCTCGTAAGCGCGGGCTCAAAAACCATAAGTTGGCAAAAGGGCGCTCACGAACGCCCTAAGGCGCCTCAATCTCGACCGATTCTGTCCAGTACTTTGAGATCTCATTCGCTGTCACGTAAGCTGGCGGTGAGCTAAGCGCCTCCTCCGTGTCCAGGGGAGTCCACAAGGCATGCAAAAATACGCTCGTGCCTAATTTCACTTGACTCCAAGAATTGACTTTACTTGATCCGGAAACCGTGTTGAGGAGCAAGCTTGTCACCCGCCTCACTCTCTGATTGTTGCCGCCAGGATCAAATCCTTCTGCTTCGATAACCACAGTCTTTTCTTGCGGTAGTTGGAAGCTGAAACTCGGGTCCGGGTCCGTGTATGATACGTAAAAGGAAACTCTGCTTGGGGGAAGAATGCAAAGCTGCATAAATACTGGTGTACCAGGGGCCATGCCGCCAGTGGGCCAGGCTGGCGAGGGACCCCAAATGTCGCCCAAGTGATAGAAGATATACCATCGGCCGGCAATGTTGAGGGTGCTTGAAACGAGGCCCGCTTCAACATCAGAATTTGAGCGTTGGATGCCGAAATAGTTGTAAGCAGCCTCGCCTGCCTGGTTTACGCCCGTAAGAACCGTCGGAAGAGTGACAGATCCTTGGACAAACGAATATCCTGGATTGCTCTTAACTCGTCTGAAAGGGGCTATGGCTACGTCGGCGCCTCCTTCTGGAAGTGGAAGGCCCTCAGGCAGACGCTCCTTGGCTATCGGGAAAATGCCATGTGGTGAAACCATGTAACCTTCCCTATAGTTCAAGTACTCAACATTCCTCCTTTCCCACGGCATGAGTTGCCACACGACTTCGCGATATGCTGCGAGCGCCCTTGACCTGTTGACCTGTTGGGCGCTGCTGGTACAGGCAAAGCCAGCCACTAGTGCCATGCATAGTAGTGTTCTTGTATGTTGGTTGTTCATGATCGTGCCGCGTATATAATACTACTATGAAACTTGGATTTCCAGGCCTGCTGATGGTCTTGCCATGGCTGTCGGGCTGCAGCTTCGAAACACAGAACGTGGTTGTCGCAGATGCTCCAAATAACCCCGTCATGAGGGTTGCGGCAGCGGGCCAGGGGCCAGATATTGGCATCAAGACGATCGATAACGAAGGACCATTTGTTTCGTTCGACAAGGAACCAAGTAGTAGGCGAATGAGTCCCTACGAAACGCAGGGCATCGTGCCCATCGCCCGCTTGCACATGCGACTTGCGGAGATGCAAATAGAGTCACTCAGAACAAGAAGTCCCATCGTACGCTATGAGGTCGTTGACCTAGAACCAAAGGTCCAACCATTGCTTTACGATGTCAAGGCCGCCGCAAACGACGGCCTGGTCGCGACTGCGTTAGTTTATGTTGCAACGCCTCGGGAGGGCTCAATTCCGCTGTCTGCGAAGGGGATCATGCTCTTTAAGGAGGGACATTCATCTGGCCACCGAGGTAAGTTGGTTTCACCCGAATTTAAGACAATCAAAGTCCGAGTTATCGAGTTCGAACTTGCACCTGTGGGCCTTGACATACGAACGACAGAAGCTGGCACAATGATCCTCGTCGGCGCAGACGACTGGCGTATCGTCGCCGAGAAGCAGGTCAGAACTAGCGGGGCCAACGTCTTGGTCGATGAACTCCCGGTCAACGACCCGTCTGCGATTCAGCTTTTCGGCAAGAAACTAGTCGACAAGTAGCCCGCCGAACTTTCGCGTCCGACCCGCGTAAGCCTCGCAAGCTGCCACTAGGTCGGCCTCCGAGAACTCCGGCCACCGCTTATCCACCACAAAAAGCTCCGAGTACGCTCCCTGCCAAAGCAAAAAGTTACTCAACCGCATTTCGCCCGCAGTTCGGATCAATAAGTCCGGCGGCGGGATATCCGGGTTGTACAACCGGTCGCTGACATCCTCTTCACTAATCGACCTCTTCCCTTCTGCCATCGCTCGGTTTACAGCATCGATAATCTCTGCGCGGCCGCCGTAATTGATCGCGAGCGTAAACGTGATCCCCTTGTTGTCTTTGGTGGTCTCAACGCCGTCGCGAAGCGCTCTCTGCAGCCCAGGTGGCACCTCGCCGATGCGGCCCGCCGTCCGCACTCGAACTCCGTTCTGATGCATGATCCTAAGCTCGTCGATCGCCGCCTGTTCGATCAGCTTCATCAGCCCGTCGACTTCTTCCTTCGGCCTGCGCCAGTTCTCCGCGCTGAACGCATAGACGGTCAAGTAGCGAAGCCCAAGCTCGTTCGCTGCGAGAAGAACCGTCCGCAAAGTCTTGTACCCTTCGCGATGCCCCAGCAGCCTCGGCAATCCGCGCTCGGTCGCCCAGCGGCCGTTGCCATCCATGATGATGCCGACATGCGCCGGGAGACTCACCGAGATGTCGCAGGCGATTTCTTCTCCATCCAAGCCCGTCCCCAATCCTCCAGCGAGCCCAAAATCTGGTTCAGCGCCTGGCCCTTGTCCGTCATTCGGTACTCGACATTCGGCGGCATTTCGCTGATCACGTTCCGCTCCACAATGCCGGCTTCCTCGAGGTCGCGCAGACGCTGGCACAACGTTCGCGGGTTGATCTTTAGCTCCCGGGCGACCTCGTTGAACCGCATCGGCTTGGCCAGCAGGCTATGCACGATATGCAGCGTCCACCGGGAGTTCAATAAATCCAAAGTGGCAGAAACGGGGCAAAACAAACGGTCGGGCACTGTGCTTTACATAGTATAGCCGACGCCTGGCGATAACCAAGGACGGCCACGGTTTTAGCTCATTCACTTTGCCCAGTTTATTACTCTCACTATTTTGCAGATTCACGCCGTTCACTTTTGTTGGAGACGCGGAGCATCCAATCAGGGAATCCTGGCTGGCGCGTGCCAGGCGAAAAGTATCGCTTCCTAAGCAAGGCCCCGCGAGGGAGCAACGTCAACCAAACCCGCGCAACGTCGGAAAGACTTAGCCCGGGACGACGTACGTTTCCGGGCTAGTCCAATTGGCTGGCGGATCACTCCTAGTTGCCTTCGGGCGGCAAGACCTGCACGTACTTTGCCATTTCGCACGGGAGCATGCTCCCGTTGGGGCCCGGTTTAAGGGCGAATAGCATGTACCATCCGTAGGGCGCTTGCGTGCTGCTGACCGGACCGTTGAAGGTCTTCGTAGTTCCGGCACCGCTGGTATTGAAGGTCATATAGCGTTGGTTCATGTCGTAGCTGTGCGTCACCGCCCCGAGGCCAACGAGGGCAACCTTGGTTACACCGGAATCGTCGACAGTAATCGAGTTACCGCTGCTGCCGACGCGAACTATGTCCGGCCCCGCCGTGATCTTCGGTCTTGTGCCGGTGCCGTAGTCCGGCAGATAGAAATGGCCCGAAGGGACTTGTGTTTCGTTTCCGACGCCGGGCGGGAAGTTGAAGCCCACGTCTCCGCCGGCGAGAAGCACCCTCGCGTCAGGCATCAGCACTGCGGCTGAATGGTAGCCCCGAAACACTTTGGGGTCCGGGACTTGGCCGCCGCCGCTAGTGTTAAAGTTAGCGGTCATCGTCCAGATATTCGTCGTCGGGTTCCAGATTTCGCCCGACTGCACCCAATTGGCTTCGTTAGTCCGAGCCACTTCATTGTGATACAGGGTTCCGCCGACGACCATCACGCGGCCGTCTGCAAGAATGACTGTGTTGTGGTCGATTCGGGCGTGGTTCATCGGCGTTACGAATGTCCACCCGACGTCGGAACTGGAAAGGCTACTGACATCAATAGCCTCCGCTTGGTTGGTCGCAGGCACATTCGCGTACCCACCTGTGATGTGCGATACGCCGCCAGTCTTTAGGATCAATCCGGGCCGATACATCGCCACCGAGCCGTGCCAGGTTTCGCTGAACCCGCCAAAATTTACCGGCCCGATATCGCTGGCTCCTGTATCGAAGTAGAACGTTCGGTAATTCTCTTCACCTCCTTGTCCGTTGTTGCGCGATGGCCCGGCGAAGAACACTTCCGTTGCGGATACCGGGAAGGCGAATGGGTAGTTAAGGAAATCCCAGTCTTCCTCTACAGGCATCTGCCAGTTAGTAGCGCTGACGCTAACGGTGTTCGGGTTAATCTCGAACGGCCTATCGACGAATTCAACTTGAATCGGGCTGCCTGGCGGCTGCTGCGTAGCCTGACCGCCGAGCGTTAGGATCTTACCGTCCGGCATTCTGATCGTGCTCGGGTAGTACCGCTTCCTATTCAGCTCGTAGGCAAGTCCCGACTTCGTCCAGGTGTTCGTCGCAAGGCTGTATGTGGCTACTTCTTTCCCTGGGTACAGGGGATACTCGCCCGGCTTGAAGTTGCTGCCGGTGATCACGACTTTGCCGTCCGCCATCAGCGTCTGCCCACAGCAGAACGCCTCGTAGTCGAGTTGGTTATTCGTTACGCCAAATGTGCCGTAAGCGGATTCCAAGTACGTAGGCGGCACCCAAGTTTTGGGCCTCACGGGATCGCCGGGGTCATTGCTCCGCCCCCAGAAGAGAATTGTTCCACGATTCCCCATCGCAGGGTTCACGGGCGGAACATGCACCATGTGGATTGCGCGACCGGACCGTTCGTTCGGCCAGCCCTGTGCCGGTCCGATGAGTGCTGTCCATGTATTCGGGGTCGTGTGCTGTGCGACAGCGACGTTCGCGCAAACGGCCGCCATGACGGATAACGTCAACTTTCTTGTATTCATTTGTTGTCTCCTCCCTTTCGGGCTGTCTCTATCCGTGCCTTCCTTTTCGGCGCGAAACCGCTATGCTAAGAATTCCGCAGATAATGGTCAGTGTCGTTGTTGGCTCTGGAACGGGGTTGAGTAGAAGCTGATGTCCAACCTGAGTACCTCCGGCGGCAGTGGTCAGAATCTGACTTCGGTTGTTTATAGAAAACGCCGCCTCCAGCCACAGGAAGCCTGGGTGTTCTCCGATGTAGTTTGTGAGCCGATACATCGTTTCGTTCTCCCATAGAAATCCCTCATCCGGCTGGCCCGCCATGCTCGCCCAGCCGACAACCTGGGACAGGTCGTTGACGTCATACGCTCGGCTCTGGCCACCGCCGAAGTCCCCGAGGTCGATAGCCTTACCGTTTTGCCAGAGAACCCCGCGTTGGCCGCCTGCGATCCTCCAGGCATCGCCCGCGATCTCTCCCTTCGCGTTTATCGAAGCTGCGAAACTGTCGTCGGCCCAGGCGGGATGTAGGTCGATCGCCTTGCCGTTGATCCAAGTTGTCGCGCGCGTTCCTCGGGTTCCTGCAATCTGATCAGAGTCGTTGATCGCCCGCCCAGTCCCGCCCCCGGGAATCGTCGTGACGTTCCCGTCGTCCCAAATGAACGGGGTGTTGCCTAGAAACCCCGTCACATGGCCAGTGTTGTTGATCCCAAACGAGCCGGGAAAGTTCTGATGACCGGTGATTCCGATGTCGATGACTTTGCCGTTCCGATAAAGAAGTGAGCTATAGCCGTAGGGCTTGCCGATAAGACCCGCGCCCAACACGTCTCCGTTATCGCCGATGCCAATTGGGTACCAATCGTGCACTCCTTGGTACATCGGCAGCATCGTGAGCTTGCCGTTCTCGATGATGCACGCCTGATATTCCGTTGAGCTGAGCCGCATGTGGCCCACAACGACGCCGTTGTTGTTGATGTCGACAGCCGTCAGTTCCTCGCCGAACATCTTGGTGAGGTCGACCACCTCGTACTGCGGCTGGGCTGCTGCTCCTGTAAATACCGCTGCGAGGACAAAGCCCGTAAAGATTCGCATGCTTACAATATAACCCGGCGTTCAACAAATCGCACGTTTAATCTGAAGTTCCTCCCGAAGTTGTTATGCAGGATGAGCTCCGGTTTGAAGTTGCCGTCCCTGATGACGACTTTGCTGGTCGAGCCGGTTGCTCGTAGCACCCATTCGTTTCCCGACGACGCCTCCAGCCACTGCCGAGCCTGTTGAGCGGTGGCAGAATGGGAGGGATGGACTTTGCACCGAAGAAATCGCTGGGGCAGCACTGGTTGGTTTCTGAGGGCCATGTACGCAAGATCGTAGACGCCGTCGGTGATGCCCGAGGCATCCTGGAGATCGGCCCAGGAAAAGGCATACTCACCGCTCCGCTCTCGGCAAAAGCCCCGGTCATCGCGCTGGAGTTGGACCCGCGGATGGCGGAGGCCACACTACGAGCGGCTCCGAATGCTGAAGTGATTACCGGAGACGTTCTAACCGCAGACATCGGCGGCCTGCTCGACAGCCTGGAACGTCCAGTCGCGGTGGTTTCGAACCTGCCCTATTACATCACAGCGGCTGTCGTCTCGCGGCTTATCGAAGTTTCCGAGCGGTTCGATATCGCGGTGCTCATGATGCAGGAGGAGGTCGCCAATAAGCTCATGGCAGAAGCCGGCAATGCGAGGCGAGGGTCGCTCAGCGTTGCGGTCCAGCGTCACTTTGTAATCGAAAGCGTCACGAAGGTGCCTCCCGGCGCGTTCAACCCGCCGCCGAAAGTGGACAGCCGAGTTCTGCGGTTAGTCTCAAAAGGAGTGCCGGTAGACAAGAGCCTCGAAGCACTGGTGCGCAAGGGCTTCACCCAGCCACGGAAAACGCTCGCGAACAACCTCGGAAACCGAGAGATTATCGAGAGGGCCGGTCTCAGCCCTTCGGGGCGTCCGCACCAGCTTCTAGAGGAAGACTGGGTTCTGTTGGGACAATTAGCGCGCAGCCCCAAGAGTTGAAGCCCAACTCTCCGACGTACGCGCCGACGAGGCTACCCGTCAGCAACGCGCCCAACGACACGATCAGGGGCGAGTACCCGAACAACGTTGCCAAAACGAACAGCGGCGAAGCGATGATGCAAACGCATCCTGCGAGCACCGTCGCATGGTTCCAGCGGTCCTTAAACGAAGTGGGCGCCATTAGGCGCAGCAGCTTTCGCTTGGTGGGAGACGGAAACTGAACGACCGAAGAACGCAGACGGTCTTTGTACGCGGCATTACGCCGATGACATCCGTTGATGAGCGACCACCCCAAAGCCAGTAACGCGGCAAATCCGAATAACACCCAAAACGGCGGCATTGCCCGAATAGGATACCGGTATCCTTGCCTCGATGTTTCTCGACGAGGCAACGATCGACGTGCGATCAGGAAAGGGTGGCAACGGCTGCGCCTCGTTTCGTCGTGAAAAGCACGTGCCCGGAGGCGGGCCGGATCAGGCAATAGGCTTCCTACAGCGGGCTGTGTTCGCGCTCAAAACGTCACTTTCCAAATCGATTTGTCCTCAGTGCCGATGAGCCAGTACTTGCCATTCGAGCTCTTTGCGAGGATTCGGAAGACATTTCCAAATGGCTTCCATTCAGTGCCGACGAGTTCGTAAACCGGGTCGCATGCGGCAAACAGGCGGCCTCGATGGAAGAACAGCTCTGGAGCGTCGGAGCGTTTGCCTCGCGGCGGTTGCTCTACCGTTTTCGCCGATCCCCCGAGCTTTGCGATGCGGATGCCGTCCGCGGTAGACCCAACCATGACTTTCGTTGCAGGATCGAAGGCATCGCCCGCGAAAGCGCTCCGTCCCAAAGGGGTGGCAGAGCCACGATGCCTTCGCCGATATACCAGGGCGTCGCCGCCTGATCGCCGTTGCATGTAATAATAGACTGGCTGGCCGCCGGAAATCGTCGCGCAAAGCAGATACGGTGCCGAATGTCCCTTGCCGCCTGGCACTATGGTGTCCACATTCGGACGTCTTGTGCGCGCGTTCCATCGGATAGTCGTCAGCCACAAGCCGATCTCTGTCGGTCGACCGATAGCAACCGTGTCCTTATCCGGAGCGGCTGCAATACGGGCGACTCCGGTCCTTTCAATACTGCGGTCGCGAACGGAGTAGGCTACGTGCGCGGACTGACTAGTAGTATGTCGCGGGTGTTCCATCAACATACGCATAGAATACGTCCTCTCGTGGAGCAGGCTTTGGAACATCGAGCAGGAACCTTCTTATCTTCCCGATATGCAGGAACACCGCCGCACCATCGTCGGATATTACTGCTATATGCTGCATCGGTTCGTTGCGGTTTTGCAATCCTTCCGCAATATCCTGTCGCGAAAGCAAACGTATTTCTTTTGCCCCGGGCACTTGTGGGGTCGAAAGGAATATTGCAGCAATCAGTAATGTGACCATATGAGTTACTCGATTTTAAACAAGCTGTTAGCACCTCCGCTACCATCCTAATGCCAGTAACGCACCAAAGCCGAATAACACCCAAAAAGGCGGCATTGAAGGAATAGGATACCGGTATCCTTGCCTCGATGTTTCTCGACGAGGCAACGATCGACGTGCGATCAGGAAAGGGTGGCAACGGCTGCGCCTCGTTTCGCCAGGAGAAGCACGTCCCACGCGGCGGCCCTGACGGTGGCGACGGTGGTGACGGGGGCGACGTTGTTTTGATTGCGGATCGCCAGGTGGGAACACTGCTGCCCTTTCGATACAAGCGAAAATTCGCCGCTGACAACGGACATCACGGCGAAGGCAACAAGCGATTTGGAAAAACCGGGAAGTCCATCAAAATTCCGGTCCCGATCGGGACGCTGATCAAGGACGCAGACAGCGGCGAGGTTCTTGCGGACCTTACACACAAAGGCGCACGGTTTATGGCGGCAAAGGGAGGACGAGGCGGTCGGGGCAACCTGCATTTTACGACAAGCGTTCGACAGGCCCCGACGTTCGCAGAGAATGGTGAGCCGTGGGAACATCGCAAACTGTTGCTG
>JALYSG010000056.1 GCA_030854945.1 Armatimonadota bacterium | reverse complement strand
AACTATCGCCGCCCTCGCGCTGGGTGGCATTCTTGCAGGCTGCGGCGGTGAAAAACCCGCAGACAACGAGAAAACCGACCCGATCACCAAGACGGAAACAAACGGCGCAACCCCCGCAGTGTTCTCAAACGACAAGGGCGTCGCCATGTGCCCCGTCATGGGCGCACCCATGGCAGACACGGCCAGCCTCAAATTCGAGGACTACGAAGGCAAGCGTTACTACTTCTGTTGCGACGAGTGCCCGGACAAATTCCACGCCGACCCGGCGAAGTACGCCGACGGCAAGGCAATGCCCAAAGAAAGCAGTATGTAGTTTGCAAGTTGTGGCACGGGCGAGCTGTCCGTGCCGTGACAATGTACAATGTCTTCACCGAGCGGGTGTAGCTCAGCGGTAGAGCGTCTGCTTCCCAAGCAGGATGTCGCGGGTTCGATCCCCGTCGCCCGCTCCAAGACTTTCGACGCATTAGTCCGAATCGGATTCTCTTTTTCGCGCCTTGTTCAACTTGCGGTTCGCCACTTCTCGACATCTACTCGCTCCGACTTACGATGATAAATTAGCTGCGCATCTTGCCCGAAGCCCATGGATGTGTCGTAATAGTCGCGAAAGTGAGAAAGGATTCTCAATCGGTTAGTCCTTTAGGTAACAAACCTGTTGTGCGACTGGCGTAAACCCCAGTTTCGTATAAACGTCTTCCGCGCCGGGCGCAGCGGACAACCACGCGATCTCGCCTCCGCTAGCAAAGAAGTCGTCGACCAGTGCTGCCGTCACTGCGGTGCCAACACCCTTCCGCCGATACTCGGGGAGGGTGCCAATCGCGATGACTTCGCGAACGTCCTTCGCTCCGACAATTCTCCCACAGCCCACGATCATCTCTTCGATCGAGGCTACGGCTGCCCGAGAGCGGCCCGCAGCCAGTGACTCGCGGATGCCCGATACCCGATTTGGGTCGGGGCCGTCGCCGTCGAACGCAACGTCGGCTACCTTATTGATCGCCTCTGCGTCTTCGGGTGTGGCCATCCTGACTTCGATTTGAGAACTATGTGTACGCCATTCTTCTCTGCGCACGGCAAGGGCGGGCTGAGTGTCTTTGAGCCGAAAGCCATATGCTTCCAATAGCGCAGGGACATTGGGCCAGAGATCTTCGAAGAACTCCAACCTAGGTTTCCGCTCGTACTTTTGGAAAGCCGCGACCATTACCGCCACATCATGGGGCTCGGGTTCGGATTCCGGAACCGCGTCATTGCACCAAGGAAGCGGGTTATCCGGATGGACGGTAACGGCAAACGAGCCTGCACGAATATGCAGCGCGCCCGCCTGTGTCGATTGGATGCTGTCTTGCATCCTCCTTAGCAGTGAATTCACAACTAGAAGTCTACACGGGCACGCGCCGAAATTCGCGCATACTATGCGGCGATGCCTGGCAATATTATCGAGGTCACGAATCTGACAAAAACCTACGACACGGGGACCGAAGCCGTTCGCGGTGTTACTTTTGGTGTTAGACAAGGTGAGTTTTTTGGGTTCTTGGGGCCGAACGGCGCCGGAAAGACCACCACTATCAATATGCTGGTCGACCTCGTAAAACGAACGAGCGGCGAAATTGTGATCGATGGCCTTACTTTGGAAAAGAACGCCCGGGAAATTTATGAGCGCGTCGGATTCGCAATGCAGGAGATCGGCCTGGACGAAACGGCGACCGCGCGTGAGATGCTGCAGCTTCATGGGCGGCTGTATCACATGCCTTCCGACCGCATAAACTCGCAAATTGAAAAGCTGCTGAAACTGGTCGAGCTTGAGAAAGTCGCGGATCGATTTACCAGCACATACTCCGGCGGCATGCGGAGGCGATTCGACCTCGCGCTGTCGCTGATTCACGAACCAAAGATTTTATTCTTGGATGAACCCACACAGGGCCTTGACCCGCACGCGCGACAACTAATATGGAATCACCTGCGGGAACTGAACCAGGGTGGCATGACGATCTTTCTGACAACTCACTTCATGGAAGAAGCAGAAGCGCTTTGTGAACGGTTGGCGATTATGGACAAAGGGCAGATCGTTACCGAGGGCACAGTGCAAGAGCTGCTTCAAAAGCACGAAGCTAGGAATTTAGAGGAAGTCTTTCTGAAGACAACGGGAAGCAACCTGGGCGAAGAGGACGTAAACCTCAATGCCACCGATCCATACTCGCGGAACAGGATGTAATGGTGTCCACATTTTTCAACGACTGGTACTACCTCAGCATCCGCAGCATCAAGCAGATTTGGAGGCCGTTGTTGGCGCTGATTCCGTCGCTGTTTATTCCGATATTCTTCTTCGTTGTCAATGCGTCATCCTTGAGCGCGTTCGCCGACGTGCCGGGATTTCCAGACGTTTCGTATCGCGATTTCATCGCACCGATCGCCCTATTTACGGCGGTGTTCTTTTCCGCGGGAAATGCGGGCATCGAATTGGTGCAGGACATTTCGAACGGCTATTTCAAAAAGTTGATGATCATGCCGATTAATCGACTGGCAATCATTCTCGGCAGATTGACAGAGGTGGCCGTTCAAGCGGTTTTTCAAGGCGTAATCGTGCTGGTTCTGCTCCTTGCGGTGGGCGTTCGTATCAAAACGGGGATCCCCGGCACCCTGGCAATCTTCGGCCTCTTGATCATTTTCGCGATGGCCTGGAGCTGCGTCAGCATGATCTCGGCCCTTCGTACGCAGAATGCGCGATTGGTGCAGTCGATGTTCGTGATCGTGTTCCCATTCCTGTACCTAACCACTTCACAAGCGCCAATGGACCTGCTTCCGCCCACGTTTGCGGCAATCGCCAAGTTTAACCCGGTCACCTATATCATTGAGGGCGTTCGCGCTTTGGTTTTATCTGGATGGGGCAATCCGGCGGTGTGGCAAGGTTTCGCTGTGGCCATGGGGCTCTTCTTGATTCTCGTAACCCTCACGCTCCGATCATTCAAGAAGACTGTTAAGTAGGGGCGGGGCAATGCCCCGCCCGCCGTCGAAGCCCTTTATTGTGCGCTTGCGGCGCCTGCCTTCTTATTGACCGTGGTGACCGCGATGTTCGTCAAGGTCTCGTTGGCTGCGACCTCTTCATTTCGCGTTTCTTGCAGCAGGGTTGCTACTTCGTCATGGCCACACTCCGTTGCATGGGCTCTGGCGGTGCCGTAACCTGCAATCTCGTAGTGCTCGATCCGCTGAGCGGCCGCAATGAGGGCAGCGTCCAAAACGTTCGGGTCGCCCTCAAGCTTCGTAACCTCGCTACACTCCTTGATCAGGCCCTTCATCGCGGCGCATTCGTGTCCATTCGGCTTCTTGCCCATCGCCTCGAATGCCTGGTCGATCCGGTCGAGATGGGTCTTTGTTACCTTCAAGTGCTCTTCGAATGCTTTCCTAACGGGCGCCGAGTTTGCGGCTTCGGCGACCTTCGGCAACGCCTCGATAAGCTGCACTTCCGCGCTGCGAAGGTCTTCGAGTTCATGCATGAGAAGGTCGTCTAATGTATTCATTTTCATAATGTTTGGTGTTCTCCTAAGGTAGGCATTTCTACGCCGCGTTGGGCATGCAGATTTCGCACGTAGCAATCGAACCAACCGGGTCGCCGGCACCGTCCTTCACTAAAGCGAACCGAGCGCGCCTTGACACACCGATGCGGGTAAGGCTATAGTCAACGGTTCCCGAACGTTTTCTGGAGGATGCATGGCGAAACGGCTCACACAAGTACTCGGCGTTGATATCGGCACGCAATCGATGAAGGCTGCGGCCGTCCGGCTGGGCCGAGATGGTGCGGAAGTCGCGGGTCTGGCAAAGGGACCGACACCTGTCGACGCCATGGATCACACGGGCATCTACGACCCGGTAGCAATCGGAACGACGCTTCACGGCATCCTCTCGCAAGCCGGCATGACCGGAATGAAGGACGTCATCTTCTGCATTCAGGGCCAGTCATCGGTTTTAGTCCGCAACCTCGAAGTTCCCAAAATGAACGACAAGGAACTCGACGAGCACATGAAGTGGGAGGTTCAGCGTAACATCCCGTTCGCAGAGAGCACGGTCCTGAGCGATTTCAGGGTTATCGAGAACGCCGCATTGACGGGCAGCGACAACCAAGAAGTAGTTATGGCGGTTTCCCCGCAGAGCGCCATCGACACCATCATCGAACTGCTGAAGGCAGCGCACCTGCGTGCGGCAGCCATCGATGTGGAGCCTCTCGCAATCGGGCGAATCTTAAAGGTTTGCCATCCTGGTGATCTCGGCGGCCGCAAAACCTGCGTCGTCAATATCGGCGACGCGAACAGTTCGATCAACATGTACCGCGACTCGGTGCTGTCGTTCCCGCGTACCGTGCCTATCGGTGGCAAGAATTTGACAAGCGCGATCTCCACAGGGATGTCGCTTACCGCGGAAGAGGCCGAGAACAAGAAGAAGGCTGAGGCGAGCATTCCAACGAGCGGCTCAGGGGAGCCAACGCAATCGTTCGCCCCATACAATCCGTTCGATTCGTCCGGTGCCGCACCTGCAGAGGGCGATGCGCCGTCGGAACCCGTTCCCGCACCCGTGCCGGTGCCGACGAGCAACCTCTACGGCTTGATGGAGCCGCAGCTTGCCGATTTCGCGGCCGAGATACGAAGGTCGATCGATTACTACCGCAGTCGGGGCGGCGATGTGGAGACAATCGGGCTGACAGGCGGCGGATCGAAGCTGAAGGGCCTTCCTGCATACATCGAAAGTTCGCTGGGCATTCCGGTGCAGCTTTTGAACCCGTTCGCAGGAATTGGTGTAGCGGTTCAGCCCGGAGCGGAAACCTACTTGCAAGATGATGCATCAGAATTCACAGTGGCAATGGGGATGGGACTCCACATCGCCTTCGACTAAGGGAGTGACAAAAAGATCGGATGAAGCTAAATCTTCTACCAAAGTCAGCAGCTAAAAGCGTTCAATCGAGGACGGCATTTTTCTCAATGCTCGGCCTCGTTTTGGCGACGCTCGCCGGAACCCTCTTCTACTCGATGTCCGTTAGCAAAACGCTGGCGAACTATAAGGATGAGGTGGCCGCCAAGGAAGTGCTCGCGAAGGAAGTTGTGGATACAGCTGCCAGTGCTGACACGATCCTCGCAGGCTCCAAAATCGTGCTCACGAACTCGGAACTCGTGAAGCAGATCGACAACTCAAACGGCAAGTACCCTCGGCTTTACAACACTTTGAAGTCGTACATTCCCGCATTCATGCGGATTCGCTCGATCTCCGCTGCCTCTGCCGGCCCGGAGCAATCGGTGGTGACGATTCAAGGCTACTTGAAGACGTTCCAGCAATACAGCGACGTGATGATCGCGTTGCTTCGGTTCCCCGGCTGCGCGGCGGTTGGTCGAAGCGGCTTCGGTCCCGTCACTGCCGGTGATGCCGGCCCGTTCGGCTACGATCCCGCCAATCCGGATCGCGGCCCAATCCCTGGTTGGTCTTCGGTGACTCTTACGATGTCCATCACATCTGGCCCATTTGCGAATCTTCAAGCGCCAGAACCGCGCGCCACGCTACAAGGCGCCGGAACCGGCTCCGTGCCTGCTTCCGGCGGCGGCGGCGGCGTGCCCGCGCCGGCGCCCAAAGGTGGTGGCGTCGCATCCACTCCGCCCGCAGGTGGAACGGTCGGTGGGGGAAATGTGCTTATGGGAGGGATAAAGGGACGCAATTGAAAACTTTCATTTTTATACAGGTGAACCATGTTTAGGCTAAGCCCTCTGAGCTACATCGTTGTTGGTGTCGTGTTGATGCTCATGATCTTCACTGGTTTCTACTTTTTGAAGATCGGCCCGGAAGTTCAGGAGATCAATATGCACGCGGACAAGAGCGTGGAACTTGACGCAATTATTAGCCCGGCTTCCCAGCAACTCGCTGTGGAGCGCGTTCGGGAGGCAAAAACGAAGGTGCGCGATGCCGAAGTGCAGTGGAAGCAAGTCGCTTCTTGGCGCACTCCCTCACTCGGTACCCTCAACATGACGCCGAATCGATGGCAACTCGTTGTGAACACTCGACGATGGCACGGCAAGGCCGAGGCAGACTTCAACCGGTGGGTTCGCCGAGGTGGCGTGACCCTCGTGAGCCCTGCCCGCCTGCTCGTTCCGTACCCCACGGATCAGCCGAACGAGCTTGTTCAGTACTATTTCAACTATCCGGCGCTGCCGTTCCCGGTGGCGATTTGGGACATGGGCACGATCACCGTTCAAGGGACCTGGGACCAGATCATGCAGAACGTTCGCTCCTGGAGTCTGATCCCTGGCTATATCGCCAGTGTACGTGGCTTGTCCATTTCTGGAACCGGGAACCGACTGACCGGTACCTACGGGCTCACCGCAGTCGTCTATGTTAATACGCCGTATGTATCGGGCGGCCCTGGTGAAGGGGGTACCGTTCCACAACTCGGCGGCGCAGCCCCTGGTGGCGGCGGCACTGAACAGAACACTGGAACGATGGGTCGTCCCGGTGGCGGTGGCCAAGGTGGCCCCGCCCCTGTAGGCGGCAATTCTTCCGAGCCCTCCCCAATGGGCATGGGTGGCAGATAATGAATAACAAGAAACTTTTAGCAGGAATAATGGCGGTTGGAGCCCTTGTGGTTCTCACTGGCTGTGCGCGACATGCGGACGTTCCACCCCCATTCAGTAATTTGACAAAAGATCTGGATCAGGAGTTCGCCGCAACTGCGCCTGAACCGCCCTTGGCTGGAACTGCTCGTCCCCTTCAACCGCTTTCGCGCGAAGAGCTTATCGCGACGTCTCGCGTGACTAGGGCGTCTCGCAATAATCCGTTCGCGCTATTCGGAGAAGAGTTGCAGTTCCAGACCGGAATTCGGTTTGAGAACATTCTCTCGCAGCTTCCACAGTCGGACGGCTACGCTTATGCGCCTCCGATGTTCATTGTGCCCGAGCAACCGATACCGTCCGAAATGGTCGTGCCAGAGGCGCAGCCCTACCGTCGTCTTAGCGGCGTGTATTTCGGCGATACAGTCTCTGCGATCATCGAAATGGAAGACGGCAAGCCGTACTTGATCATGCCCGGTTCCCGGGTCGGCGATACCGAGTGGTACGTCGAATCGATCGACGCGGAGAAAGCGGTCCTTGTTCGCAGCGGCAACAAGGTCCCCAAAAGAATTATCGTTCGGCTGGAAACCCCTCCGGCGTTCGGCACCGGCAACACGGGTGGTGGAAACCAGCCCGATCAAGGTGGCGGGCGCGGTGGCAGCCGCGGTGGCGGTGGCATAGGCCCGGCACCTCAGGGCGGCGGCGGAGGCATAGGAAACTAATGTACTTCCGTAACGATATGAAGAGTTCATCGTTTGATGAGATGGAGGTGACGCAACAATGAAGCGACACATATTTGCCATGATCGGCGCGATTGCAGTGATTGGAGTCTTAGCGGCTCCCATCGACGCAAAAGCGCAAGATCTTCGAGACAAGACGGTTCCCTCGCTCGAGTTGCAGGATGCGGAAGTGCGTGATGCCCTTCGGCTCTTGTTCGAGAGCGTCGGTGTTACGAACTACACGATCGCTAGCGACGTGCAGGGAAGAATTACCGTCAAATTGACAAACGTACCTTTCGAGACAGCACTCCGAAACGTTCTTGACCAAGTCGGCGCCACATGGAGCATCGAAGCCGGCATTTATCAGATCAAGAAGCGTGAGGAGCCACCTGCGCCTTCGACTGGCCCGTCGACCACGGAAACACCTCAGGCAACTCAGGTGATCCGCAAGATCCAAATCCAGCACGCTGACCCGTATCTAATTGCCCTTCTTTTGAGCGGCAATCAAGATTTCGCAGGCCAGCCTGAGTACAGCACCCAAGCCGGCGGTTTCGGCGGCTTCGGCGGCGGCGGCCAAGGTCAAGGCGGCTTCGGCGGCCAGGGTGGCGG
>JALYSG010000031.1 GCA_030854945.1 Armatimonadota bacterium | reverse complement strand
TGAAAGTTGGCGAGCCGCCTCTCGAGCGCATGTCGTCGAAAAGGATCGATGCCACTTCAGATTCGGTCACGCCGGGCTTGATGGCCCCGAGGGCTCCGGCCAATGCGAAGTCGGCGACCTTTGCCGCGCGGCGCATCGCTACCAATTCATGCGGCTCTTTGACTCTCCTCAGTCGCGCCATCTCGTCGCCGGCGGCTCTGAACAATGCCGCAGGGAGCGTCGCCTGCATGGCGATCAAGAAGGAGGCGGGCATTTCGTCGTCGACGCCCAGGACCCCGGTTTTCAGCCCCCAATCTGCCGCCAGGGAAGCAAATAGCTCTGCGGGCTCTTCACCGTCGCTCCAAGTGCGGATGTCCGCGATGCCTGTATGGCTCGCGTGCGTTTCGCTGAGGGCAGGAGCAATCATGGCGGGCTCGCCCTCCGGCCGAACTGCGATAAACATCATCCGTTCATGAGGGCTTTCAAAAAACTCCGCGAGGTAACCCATGGAAACCGGAGTGCATGCAAAGTAGGCATCGATTCCGGCGTCTGAGAGGATCTTCTGAAATCGGCCGAGCCTCGCTCGATTTAGCGACATGACACGATTATCCCACGCCGTCAGCAGTTCGGGCGGTCGGTATACTACGCCCCGACGTTGGCGGATCGTCCAATGGCAGGACATTAGACTTTGACTCTAAGAATCTAGGTTCGAATCCTAGTCCGCCAGCCATCCCTTTCATGTGCGCGACCATCGGTTGTGCACAGCAGAATTTCGAATCAGACCCTGAATAATTGCAGTCGGTCGCCTCTCTCCAACGGGACGCCGATGAGTCGCCAAGGGCTACAATTGGCCAATGGAATCCCGCTACGATTACGTTCTTTTAGGTGGGGGCACGAGTTGCGGCTATGCGGCACGCGGCATCAGGGAGTTAGACAAGACGGGATCGATAGCAATTATCTCCGCCGACTCCGAGCCGCCGTACGACCGACCGCCATTCTCGAAGGGTTTCTTAAAGAACGACACGATGGAGGTTGCTGACGCGCACTCGAACGAGGACTCGTTCTACCTCGAGAGTAGTATTGACGTCGAACTTAATCGGCGGGCATCGTCTCTTGATTTGGCGGCTAAGCGCGTTGGGCTTGAGGGTGGCGACACCGTCGAGTACGGCAAGCTGCTTTATGCCCTCGGGTCCGAGCCACGAAGGCTGCAAATCCCCGGCGGCGAAAAGATGTGGACGCTCCGCACAGCCGCCGATGGCGTCCGAATTCGCGACGCGGGCCAGGCTGGGAAGCGAGCGGTGCTTATCGGCGGGGGCTACATCGGGACGGAAGTCGCTGCCTCGCTGCTCAGTCGTGGTGTGGAAGTAACGATCATCGAAACGGAAGAGCGATTGCTGCGGTTCTTCCCGGAGTCGATGTCGGCCGCAGTCCAAGAGCAGATCGAATCGATGGGGGGCAAGGTCAATACGGGGGATGCGATTGCATCGATCGATGCTAACGGCTTTGTCACAACCAAGAATGGCGTTCAAATTGAGTCCGATATGGTCATCGAGGGCGTCGGAGTGCAAGCGCGACTTGACCTCGGCAAAGCCGCGGGATTGGAAATGGGAGAACACGGCCTGGTCGCCGACGCTACCCTCCGCTCGAGCGATCCCAGCGTTTGGTTGGCTGGCGACGTCGTCGAATATCCCGACCCGATCATGGAGCGGCCCTTTCGAGCAGAGCACCACATGCACGCTACTTGGACTGGCGAGCACGCCGGCAGGGCCATGGGTGGTGCAATGGCCGAGTTTCGCAAAGTTCCTTACTTTTTCAGCGATATCGGGCCGCTCTCGATGATCCTGCGGGGCGACCCTGAGGCATCCGGACGGATCTTCGAATTTGGTGACCAACTGACGCCGAGATTAACGGAGGTCGTCCTACGGGAAGACGGCCGGCTCGCGAAGTTCACCGACTTGCGCAAAGAGTGGAGCGAACAGGAACCGCTCGTCGATCTTGCCGAACGACTTATCGAAGGGAATGTTCCCCTCGAGCCGATGGCCAACGCGATGGGTCAGAAAGACTTCGACCCGACGCGCCTGGGCGAATTGCTTACTTAGGTGTTACAGCTCGGGGTGCCGAGGGCGCGCGCGATCGGCTTCCGGACTAAGCGAGTATTCGGCGAGGAGACGCCGCTTGGCCGCGCGGGCGGCGCGTTCGTCCTTATCCGCGTGGAGTTCCAACAACGCTTCCAGCGCCGATGCCGTGTGAGTATCGTCAGGCTCGGCTGCTACCGAATCGAGGATGAGCGCCGCGGCCTCTGGGTTATCGTCGGACAAACTTCTCGCAATGCGCAGTCGCTCAATCCGGGGCACCGTGTCGAAACGAGATAGGAGCGCAAGGCGAATCGCAGCGGCCGCAGCATGCTTCGGCGAGTTCCTCATCAGCTTGGCGTACGTCTGCGCTGCTTCCTCCTTGTCGCCGCTTTCCTCTAGATTCGCCCCGAGCAATGCCATCGAATCGAAATCCTCGGTCGATTCGACGCGTTGCTTCAGAACTGCGGCGTGGGTCATCGAGCCGCGCTGGGCAGCTTGCCGCTGATGTTCCTGCCAGGCTTCATCGGCTGCGCTCGTCGCAGCGCCGAGCGGGAATGCGAGCGCGAATCCTGCCACGAAGCCTGCAAGGTGTGCAATGTAGGAGGTGGTTGCCCCGAATTGCGAAGCTGAAAACCACGCGCCCGCGGCCTGCAGCACGAGCCAAGCAAGAATCACAACCCAAACCGGCGCCCAGATATTTGGCAGCAAGGGTACACGAGTCCGATGAAATCGGAGCCAAGCGAAACCGATGAGCCCGGCGATTGCCGCGCTCGACCCGGCGAGAGGATCGCCGGCGATTTTGGTCAGCATAGTCGTCACCGCGAGGTGGTGAGCTGCTACTCCAATGAGCCCCGCAACAAAGAACACGAGCAGTAGCTTTACTGGTCCGGCGGCCCGTTCGACAGCTGGCCCTACCGCGGCTAAAACGAGCATGTTCCCGAGCAGGTGGAGCGGATCCAGGTGCACGAATAGGCTCGTAAATGCGGACGCAGCGCGATGCAAAAAGGTTGGCGCCCCTAACGGTTCCGGAATGTAGCCCCATCGAAGGAGAGAATCCGGGTTCGTAAGGGTAAAAAACGCCGCCACCAGCGTAAGGACGATCAGTGCAAGCGATGCCACCGGCACCCGCGAGGCTTTACTCAAGGTCATCCGGGAGGTCGGTATTGAAGTAGGTCGTCTGAACGTCGTCCAGTTCGTCCAAACGATCCAGTAGCCGAACAAGCCGCTGCGCGTCTTCGGCGCCGATTTCGACCTTGATGGTCGGATTCATCGCTAGGTCGGCTTCGCGAATCGTCGCTCCCAATTTCTCGATAGCTGCCTGCACGATGTGAAACGCATCTACGGGCGTTACCACCACGTATCCTTCGCCATCCGATTCGACATCTTCCGCGCCGGCATCCAGCGCAGCCAACGTCAATTCGTCTTCGCCGACGCCAGCGGAATCAACAAAGATTTCACCTTGCTGCTTAAACTGCCATGCCACCGAGCCGTTCTCCGCGAGGTTGCCGCCCTCCTTCGAGAATGCGTGGCGCAGCTCTGGTACGGTTCGGTTCTTGTTGTCGGTGAGGCACTTGATGATCACTGCAACGCCCCCCGGCCCGTAGCCCTCGTACGTCAGCTCTTCGAGCATGGAGCCTTCGCCTCCGCCGACCGCCTTGTCGATGGCGCGCTGGATGGTGTCGTTCGGCATCCGGTTTGCCTTTGCCTTCAGCACGGCTGCCCTCAATCGAACGTTTTGTTCAGGATCGCCCCCGCCTTGCCGTGCTGCGACGATGATCTCACGCGAGAGCTTTGTGAACACATTCCCACGCAGAGCGTCTTGCTTGCCCTTGCGGATGCGGATGTTCGCCCATTTGCTGTGACCTGCCATCTTCCTTGCGCATTTTGGCACGCAGACGGATAGACCCAAAAAATCACCCGGTTGGACTAAACCCTTGACCCCCAAAGTCACGTCAATATGGGTAGCGACCGGGGAGACTCGGTTGCCGGTGCGACAAAGACGTCGCCTCATAACATCAATGGTCCAACCCAATAAGGCAATTGTTACAACACGGTCGTCGGGCCGAGCAATGATTATCGAAGTTACAGGAGAAGTTGGTCCCGGGGTCCCCTCAGCAAAGGATCTCGCGGATCAGGCCGCTCAGAAGAAAACGCGCATCGCAATTCTCGACCTTTCTCTAGCCGAGACGATCGACAGCGAGGGCCTTCGGTGGCTCGAGCAAGTTTCGTCCACGCTGGAGCCGGCGGGAGTCCGCGTTCGCGTCGTTTCGAAAGAGGGGTCGAAGGTCGGCAAGATACTTCGGCTCATGAAGTTCGATCGCTTCTTGCTTGTGCTGGGCACGGTTCTCGACGCGCTTCGATTCGGCCGCCGCAAGCGGCTGGCGGGGCCGCCGAAGGGCCCAACAGCCTGATTTCTCGAAAATTCTCTTGCTGCGAGCCCCTGAATGGCTCGTGGGTTTGGTACATTAACTCTAGTCGGCTGCGAAATCGCTGAGGTTTCGCCCGGTCACTGCCTGAGGAACCGAAATTTTAGGTTTCTTGGAGTAACATATAATTGTAAATCTTCGCGAGGAGGAGATCATATAACATGAAGAAACTTTTGATTGCAGCCATGGCTGTTTCGGCTGTCGCCGCGAACGCCCAGATTCTCTACGAGCAGACGCACGGCACGTTCACCGACAGCGTCATCTCTATGGAGTTCACGGACGTTCCCGCCGCTTCGACGTACTTGTTCGACGACCTGTCGAATGCCGTCGTTTGGACGATCACGGACGTCGTGATCCAAGGCGCCCAGACTGGAACGCTCACGCTCACCAGCTTCCACCTTCGGTTCCAGCAGAACGCCAGCTTCACCAACCCAGGCACCATCGGCTTGGCGTTCGACACGAACGATCCGGCCACCTATAATGCCCAGAACCTGAACTTCGATCTCGGTGCGGGAATGGACCTTCTACCGGGCAACTGGTTCATCAGCGCGTGGGTTACCGGCACGTTCGCCCCGAACAACACGCAGTGGAATTGGGACTGCACCGAAGTGATTACCGGCGACGACGCATGGGTTCATAACCCCGGCGGCGGCCTCGGCCTCATCGGCGGCACGAACCCGCATCACATCGCCGGCAATAGCCAGCCTCCGTTCCCGGAAGTTGACCTCGTCTTCTCCGTCAGTGGAACTGCTGTTCCCGAGCCCGGAACATTCATCGCGATCGGCATCGGCCTCGCGGGCCTGGCAATCGCAAGACGCCGCAAATAATAGGTTCGTTTTCGAACTGAGCAAAACGCCCGACGGCAATGGCCGGCGGGCGTTTTTTGCTTTTCCCGCTAAAATCGTCTGCCCATGGCGAAAACGAAGACGATCTACTCCTGCACAGCTTGTGGCGCACAAAGCCCGAAGTGGCTCGGCCAGTGCACCGAGTGCGGCGCCTGGGGGACGCTTCAGGAGGAAACACGCCTGAACTTGGCAGAAGTTGTTCAACGCTCACTCGAGGTTCGAGCCATCGGAGAGGTCGATTCGATCGAAGTCGACCGAAAGACGACCGGAGTTGCCGGGTTCGATCGAGTGCTCGGTGGCGGTCTCGTGCCGGGCTCCCTGGTGCTGATCGGTGGTGAGCCGGGCATCGGCAAGAGCACACTGCTTACCGAAGTCGCCGGCAGGATCGCGACGGCCGGCGGAACCGCGCTCTATCTCTCGGGCGAAGAATCCCCGAGGCAGGTGAAGCTGCGGGCGGAACGAATCGACGCCTTAGGCGAGCGATTCCTACTCGCGGGAACCACAAGTCTCGAGGAATGCTTGTCCGCAATCCGCGCGAACGCACCGGACCTCGTGGTCGTGGATAGCATTCAGACCCTGGCCAGCGAATCCATCGATAGCCCCGCTGGCTCGGTTTCCCAGGTGCGCGGTTGCGCCGCCGCTCTCCAAGCAGCAGTCAAAGGCAGCGACGCCACGCTGGTGCTCGTGGGTCACGTGACCAAAGAGGGCTCCATCGCGGGGCCGAAGGTGTTGGAGCACGTGGTCGACACGGTGGTAACTTTCGAGGGTGACGGATTCGGGAGCCTTCGCACTCTGCGGGCGGGAAAGAACCGTTTCGGCTCGATCAACGAAATCTCAGTTTTCACAATGGGCGAGCAGGGCCTTGCCGAAGTAGAGAATCCTTCGGGCGCGCTCTTAGCCGAACGGCAAGCTGATGCGCCTGGATCGGCGGTCTTTCCCGCGATCGAAGGTTCGCGCGCCCTGTTGCTTGAAGTTCAGGCGCTCGTCGCGCCGAACTACACGAACAATCCGAGGCGTACGATCAGCGGATTGGATTTCAACCGAGCGCTGCTTGTCCTCGGGGTGATGGAGAAACGGTGCGGCTTCCGGCTCGGCTCGTACGACGTGTTCGTCAACGTCGTCGGCGGATTGCAAATCCGAGAACCCGGCGCGGACTTGGCGCTGTTTCTGGCGGTTGCAAGCAGCCTGAAGGACGTTGCCCTTCCCGCTGATCTGGTCGCGTTCGGCGAGATCGGCCTGACCGGAGAGATACGAAGTGTGAGCGAATCCGAGCGGCGCTTAGCAGAAGCCGCACGGATGGGGTTTAAGCGAGCCGCGGTCAGTCGGAACGTGAAAAGCATGCAAAGCGTTGCTGGAATAAAAGCTGGCGGGTTGCGCGATGTGCAAGATGCGCTGGGCCTTCTCGGCCCCTAGACTTCAGACAAGCGCGACCATGGTCGCGCACCCCGAGTGCGGGAGCAGGATATTGCGCATCGGTGGCGAACTGTAACGTGCCATGCGCAAACTCACAATCCTCCTTGCCGTCGCGTTGTTCACGGTCGGCACTGCCAACGACAACGCGGCTTACACCGCGAAAATAAAAGAATACACAACCGAGCCGTTTTTTCTGACGGAGCTCGTCGATCATCTTCCTGAGAGCGCGACTGTACCGTCGCCGGACAAGATTCTCGGCTACGTGATCGGCACGCCGAACAAGCTCACTTATTCCGTGGATTGCGCTCGGTATCTGCGGGAGTTGGACAAAGCGTCGGAACGTGTGCAGGTGCTGTCCATGGGCAAAAGTGAAGAGGGAAGGGAAATGGTGGTCGCGGTCATCAGCGACGAAGCCAACATGGCGCGGTTGGATCATTACAAGGGCATAACCAAAAAACTGGGCGACCCTCGCGGATTGCAAAACGCCGAGGAACTAATCAATGAGGGGCTGCCCTTCTATTACGCAACGGGCGCGATGCACAGCACAGAAAGCGGCAGCCCCGAAATGATCATGGAATTGGCGTACCGCCTTGCGGTGGAGGAAACGCCATTTATTCAAACGATTCGCAAGAATAGTTTTGTAATGTTGACGCCGGTGTTAGAAACCGACGGCCGCGACCGCTATGTGGACACTTATTACTATCGCAAGCAGAACCCAGATAAACCTGCGATTCCGCTGATCTACTGGGGCAAATACGTTGCGCACGATAACAATCGCGACGGCATGGCGATCTCACTCGCCATGAGCAAAAACCTGATGAAGACGTGGTTCGATTTTCACCCTCAAGTTCTGCACGACTTGCACGAGAGTGTGCCGTATTTATACATCTCCACCGGAACGGGACCCTACAATTCTTGGCTCGATCCTATCACCATCGACGAGTGGCACATCATGGCGTACCACGAAGTGAATGAGATGACGCGCCGCGGGGTGCCTGGCGTATGGACGCACGGCTTCTACGACGGCTGGGCGCCGAACTACGCCTTTTATGCGGCGAACGGCCATAACGCCATCGGAAGGTTTTATGAGACGTTCGGCGGCGGCGGAGCAGATACGGGAATCAGAAGCGCCGGCAGCACGAGCCGTGAATGGTTTCGTCCAAATCCGCCGTTCTCCAGCGTTCGCTGGAGTATTCGAAACAACATAAATTTGCAGCAGAGTGCATTGCTACTCGGATTGAATAACGTTGCTGCGAATAAAGAAAAGTTTCTGCGGAATTATTATCTGAAGTCGAAGCGCAGTATCGATAAAGCGCGGAACGAAGGTCCGGCTGCGTATGTGCTGCCCGCAGATGAACCGCGAAAAGGCCAACAGAACGCGTTGCTTGAAATGCTGAAGCGGCAAGGTATCGAAGTTCACAGGATAACAAAAGCTGCCGAAACCAAGGACGGGAAATTCCCCGTAGGTTCCTTCGTTGTCCGTATGGATCAGCCGTACAGTCGAATGGCGGACATGCTGTTGGACAAGCAGTTTTACAGTCCGACCGACCCATCTCCTTACGACGACACAGGTTGGACGCTCGGGCCGCTTTTCAATGTGGAAACGGTTCGGTGCACAGACGTGAAACTATTGGAGTCAAGTATGGAGGATACCGCCGGAAAAGCCTCGTCCGGAACCATTGCCGTTTCAGATTCGGACAAGGCCGTCGTCATCGAGAACCCTGGCGATTTTTACGCCGCCCAATTGCGCTACGCACTACCCGAAGCCAAGGTCACGCTTGCTCGCGAGGAGTTCACCTACAAGGGCAAGAAACGGCCCGCTGGAACACTCATCGTCGAAGGAGCAGTCGGACGGACGGCGTCGACAATCGCCGACCTAGGTATCACGTCCGCAGTTGCAGGTGCAATGCCGACAGTCAAGTCACGCGACACAAGCCCCGCGCGCGTGGCGATGATCCACACCTGGACCAACACACAAGACGAAGGCTGGTATCGCCTCGCATTCGATTACCTAAAAATCCCCTACGCCTACGAATCGCTCCACGAAATTCGCGACACCAGCAATCTCAAGGCGAAATACGACGCGATTATCCTTCCGCCTAGCACCAGCGCGATGAATTGGCTCAACGGTAGGCAAGCGTCAGAAGCCATCCCGTGGAAGCCGCTGCCCGGATTTCCAAACCTGGGCGGGCCGGACACAAGTGACGATATTCGCGGTGGCCTCGACCTCGAAGGAATCATCAACCTTCGCAATTTCGTCAAAGACGGCGGGCTACTTATCGCAATCGGCAGCAGCTGCGAAATTCCGATTACTTTCGGGATAACCAACGGCGTGACGATCGCGCGCACCACTACGCTCAACGCACCCGGCGGCGTTTTTCGCGTGATTAATGCTGGCGGAACAAGTCCGGTCACCGCGGGATACCAGGAGAAATTCGGCGTTTACTTTGATCAATCTCCCGTGCTGACAACCAGTGGCGGCGGCGGTGGCGGGGGAGGCGGCCAAGGTGGGAGCGGGGGAACGCGTCGCGGCGGACCAGGCGACCGAGACATCGTTCAAGGACGCCCGCCCTACGAACCCAAAAAAGTGGAGGGCGACGTAGATCAGCAAGGCTTCGGAGGTGGACAAGCTGGCACTACGCCCCCGAAAGTTCTGCTCCGATTCGCACCGGAAAACGAGCTGCTCATAAGCGGAATGCTAGACGGAGGCGAAGAGCTAGCGGGGCGTGCGGCGCTGGTCGACTGCAAGGTCGGCAAGGGCCATGTCCTCCTTTTCGGCATCAACCCCATGTGGCGCATGCAAACGCACGGCTCTTGGCAATTGATGTTCAACGCGATCATGACTTGGAACGACATGGACTGAAATCGCCGAGGCGGTAAAGGTACCGTCCGCACGGTATCTTTGCCGACCCGGCGATTCTGTGAGCTACCGGCCAGGAATGCAGAGGCACGACGACGTGATCTTCACGTCCGAACCCGCCCAAGCCGCGTCGAATTTCTGCTTCACGCCTGTGGCTTCGGCCTTGCTCTGCGCCTTCAGGCTCGCATGCAATCCGTAAAGCGACCAGCCGTTCTGCGGCAGCTTGCGAAGGTCGTCGCGATACACTTGTTCGGCGTCGCGATGCCGGCCCATATCCATGAGGATCGCGCCAAGCGTATGACGCGTAGGCTGGATCCAATCCGGCGGCTCAGAGAAATTGAGCATGTCCTCACGCGCGACGGCCCTGCGCAACTCGGCAATCGCCGCGTCGTGCTTGCCTTCTGCGTAGAGGATTTCGCCATTCATTAGATGGTGTGCCACGGCGACAATGTCCGTCGATCGGCTCTGCCCGAAGATGCCGTCTTTCGGAACAAGCGGCCGAAGCTGGTAGAAGTACGACTGCTCCGCCCTCGCTTCGCGCGGCATGTCCTTGGCCGCGTACGAAACGCTGCGCGCTGCGCGGCGCAAAGCGCGCGTCATCGGGAACCTCTCGGGGACCTCAGGAAGCTGCAGGACTTCGTCCCACATGCCAAAACGCTTGCGAACCTCGAACGGAATGGCAAAGAATCCGTCCACGAAGGGGGCTGCCTGCTCCTGGAAGTCCACTGGCATTTCAGCGACCATCGTGTCGATGGCCTTCACCGCCTTCTCGCGCTGACCCAGCATCATAGCGGCAAACGCCAACATATGGTGGTTGTGCGCCATATAGATGCGGTAGATGAACTGGTCGGGTCGCTGCTCGCGGTAGGTCTTGTCCGCCGCGATGGCCTTCTCGTTAGAAGTAACCCGCCTTTCGCCAGTTGCCGAGGCGGACGTCCAGGTGCGACGGCATGTGCACGTTGTGCCCGAGGCCCGGCTGAAGGTTGCGGAGCCGGTCGGCCGCGCCCTCCGCCCTCCCTGGAGTGGCTGAAGCCTCAACCGCGTGGATATACAAATGCAACGCCAACGGATGGTTGGGATTGACTTTCATGACACGTTCCAGGGTCCGAACAGTCTCGAGCGTTCCCGCCTTCGGCTTGCCGTCGCGATACCATTGATCCCAGGGCGACAGATCCATCATCGCCTCGGCAAAGAGGGCGCCGATGTCTGCATCGTTCGGATACTGAGCCCACAGCCGCCGCATCGAGTTGGCGAACGCTAGATTCAACGGCACCCTGTCGGCGGGTTGCGGATGCTTGAAGCGGGGAACCGTCGCCCGGATCAGAGCCCGATCCGCAGGGCGCGCGGACTGAATCAGAGACATCGCCTTGTTTAGCGACTCAACGGCCTCCTTTTCCTCTTCGGGCATGACCGTCATGTTGTTGATGTGCGGGCCGTTGGCCATCGCCAGCCCCCACCATGCCATCGCCGAGGTCGGGTCGAGCCGCGTGGCAGTGCGAAAAGACCGTTTCGCCTCGCCGTGGTTAAAGGCGTACATGAAGTTTAGGCCCTGGTCGAAGAATTGCTTCGCCTTGCCGGATTGAATCACGACCGGCCGAACGTGCGGCCCGGTGCCAGGGAATAGAATGTCTTCGTCGATGGCCACGGGTTGTGCGGCCATCGAAAACGCAAGAGTAGCGAGTATCACCGTTGCGAACCTCCTAAGCATTTACTGCAAAAATGATTGTAACCCGACACCGGCTGCTACGGGCGGGTAATTCGCCAAATAGTTTGGTCCCAGCTGATGCGCCAGGGGAAGGCGAACATGGGGCCCGTCACTTGGTAGCTGATGCGAGCCCTCACATTCCGCGTCGAGTCCTCGATGTAATCGTTCGGAGTTCCAGGCGCGACGATATCTGTCGATACGTCAGCCGTCGTCATCTGCCTCGACGTACCTGTCACCCAAGTGGACGTCGTGTAGTTATAAAACTCAACGGTCTGCCGAAGGTTTGCAGATGTTGCCTTTGACTCAACCCGCAGGGTGATGTTCGTCGCATTTAGGGAAGCGGCTCGCGATGTCACGACCAATCGAAGGGGTGACTGGCCGACAGAAAACACGATGCCCGGGCTGCCCACAACGTACAAGTTATCGGTGTCCCAAAGGTCGACCAACTCACCCGAAACATGAGTTCCGGGACTGTAGCTAAAGGAGCTGGGGTTAAACGACTCGGTGATGCCGTTCTGCATTGCCTCGATTGCAAGAAGGAGGTTTGCCTCGCTGCCGGCAGGCCATTCGTCGACTTCGGTTTCGTCATAGATACCGTTCGGCTCGAAGTCGAAGTAGAAAGATGCCTGGCTCTGCCCAGGCGATGGGAAGCCCAAACTGAAAACGGAATCGAACTCCGGTCTGAACGGTGCGTTAGGGTTTCCATTCCAAACGCGAAACTGTTGAGCAAAGTAGAGCTGGTTGACGGGCGAAATCAAGCCGAAGGGCCTGAGATCGAATGTAAGCATAAACGTCCCAGGCAACTGTTGGCCCGCGAGGTTCGTCGGCCCGCCGAAATCGAGTACTGGGTTGGAAAAGGCGCTGACGCCGGCACCGAGGCCGGGCGTGAAGTTGGCGTAGCCGATCCACCGAATCAAGAACGTGTCGTTGGGGTTGGTGATGTTCGCATTTACACCCATCGTCATAAACTGCCAAGTGGCTCCTGCGCCGCCGGACATCAGCACATCGTCCAGCGCGCTGGGCATAGCCAATCCGGATACGATATACGAGCCGGTGCCGTGATTGTTCTGGTACACCAGTGTTCCGTCCGTGCCCACATCGCCGGACATACTTGGGTCACCTTCGCCCAAGCTTATGCGCACACCGTGGTACGGCACTTTCTTTCCGACCAGCGACACTTTTTTGCCGTGGTGGTCCAGATAGTAGCCGTGCGAGAGAACGAGGACGCCGTCGAAGCCCTCATCTTGGGCTGTGGCCGTGATTGTCGAAACGAGGGCCAGCGCCCCGATGAACCATTTACGCATGCAAGTTTGGACTCTCCAAAGGATTGGTATCCCTTAGACGCAACATTTCGCCTACCTGTTCCAAATGCTTTCGGATAGCGGCAGCGTACGTTGGCGTATTTAGTGACGTGAGTACTTTCTGGCTACGAGCCTTACCCTTGGCGACGGTGGTGGCCCTCATCGGCTGCCAAAAGGAGCCCACGTCGGCGATAGCGGCGCGGCGCGATATCATCGGAACCGAGACGCTGTCCTCGGAGTTGATCACGCCGCAGACGGACTACGCGGCGGTTCTGCCCACGTACAGGGCGCCCGTCGACAAGGTGATGGTCACCGTTGGGGCCTCGGTTAACCGAGGCGACGTGCTTGTCCAGCTGTCGTTCCCGAACGCCGAGGCAGCCTACGAGCAGGCGCGGCTCAACGTGAAGGCAGCCGAGTCGAACCTCGCGCAAGCCAAGGGTGCCTATGACGAAACGGTGAAAGGCTGGCAGAAGCGTGTGCTGGACCTTCGCGCCGCCCAGGCGGCCGGTGCCGACTTCGATCCGGCTGAATTGCAGTCCGCCGAGCGGGAGCTTGCGGACGCTCTGGCTACCAGGAACGCCGCGATAGCGCCGTACAGCGAAGCTTTGAACCAAGCGCAGGAAACGTTTGCGCAAACGAAATCAGGCGCGAAGCTGGCGTCCATTCGTGCGCCGATTTCCGGGACGGTCCTTGAGCTCAACGCCGCATCCGGCCAAGAAGTTGGTGCGGATCGCGAGAAGCCGATCGCCGTGATCGTAGATCTCGAAGCGCTGGAAGTCCACGCCACAGTGCCTTCTGGCATGAAAGTCGAGGAAGGGGACGTTGTCGTGTTGAAGTTCGACGACGTTCCTGAAGAGGGTTTCGAAGGAAAGGTCTCAAAGGTCATGACCGTGGCCGGCGGTGACGGCGCCCGCACTGCGGTCATCCAGTTCGACAACAAGATGGGCCTCGTGAAACCGGGTATGGAGCCGACCGCCTCCATCGTTACAGGTGAAGTGAAGGATGTCATTGCCGTGCCGACCGAGGCGGTCGACAAGGACGAGAGCGGCAAGCCGATCGTGAATGTGCTGAAGAACGGAGAATGGATCGCAACGGTTGTGGAAGTCGGCCTTTCGGGCGGTGGATACACTGAGATCAAGAGCGGCATCAGCGAGGGCGACAACGTTCAGGTTACGCCGTAGGGTGTGGGCCCGGGGTTTGCGCTCATTCATTCACCGGTTGACCAAAAATGCTCACTTTTTGCAGTGTTGTTGTTATGAGCACAATCGAGGCTCCTTCGCGTTTCCCCGGAGTCGCTCTCTTTCGCCCGATTCACATCCTTGCGTCTCGCGCAAACCGCCGCCTGCCTCTAGGGTCTTCGGGAGGTTGATTGTCAACCTTAGTGGTCGATCAGCGATGTTCGACGATCGACAACCGCATACGGCGACATCGCCTACGAGTTCTATGACGACACATTGTCGGTCGAGTGGCGGAAGTGAGGCGACGAGCCAGGCTTCACCTCGAAACAGGAGTCAGCAGGTATGAAGGGTAGGAACCTTTGAAGCTGCCCCTGCCAATAATCTGACCTCTTTCGTTGATCGCGTGCGCGGATATCAGATGCCAGCCAGCTGCTTTCAGTGCCCTATTGTTCAAGTTTGAAATCTGTAGATTTCGCCAGACGACGGCACGCGACCTATAGCTCTCGTCATGTAGATAACCAACGATCAGTCCATTTTCATCAATATCGAGTGCTTGCCCGCCGTAAGCGAGCATCGGCAGGTAAATGATCTGCCGGTTTATCCACGTCACCGGTTCGCCAAGGCTCCCCCAGAAGCCGGTATATCCGGCGATCTGGCCGTTGTTGTTGATGCGCATCGGCCAGGCAAAACCGCCGCCGGGCAACCCAAAATTAACGCCTTTGATCCAGAGGGTGGGATAAGGAGTCTCGCCTTGATACTGAAAGTCGCCGCCAACAATCTCACCGATGTCGTTGATATCTGCTGTGTACGATTGGCCATTCGGAAAGCGGAGTGGTAGGACAGTCGTCACGCCGTCGGAGACCAGAAATGCCCCTCCATATCCGGAACCAACGACATCGCCGGCTTCGTTGATTCCCGTCGCCCAGGTCGAACTGCGCGAAGGAAAGAGTCGTTTCATGCCTCCCTCCTTCGTCCACACGAAAGCCAACCTGACTCCGTGCACATCACGGGAATTGCCGACTACGGTTCCTGCATTGTTAATGGCGACAGCATGCGTGCCGTTGCCTCCGAATCCTCCAAGATCGGTCGCGACGCCGTTCTCCCAGATGAATGCTCGATCGTATCCGCCGAACTTTCTCCACACTCCGACAACCTGCCCCAGATCATTGATATCCGAAACGTAAGTTCCCCACGAAACTGCGCCTCGCGGCCCCTCGACGCGCGTGATTTCATACCGTTGCGTCCACGCGCAAGCGCTCAGAGCGAGCAGGACGACGAAGCCTAAGATTCGGTTCATGGAACACCTCTCTTGGGTGATGGTACACCTTCTTTACAGATAATCTCGGTCGCATGGCCCCGTTTTCTCAGATTAGATTGACCTAAAGTTGCGGCGGAGAGGGCCGCCTGCCGCCGCCGGACAGCCGGGCTCTCATCGGTCCGTTCACTGCGCCAAAGCGCGACCATGGGTCGCGCACTCCCGAATCGAAGATTCCTTCAAGAAATACAACCAAAAGGTTGCATTTATGACACAGCCTTGTGCACAATGCGATTCAGGAGGTGCACATGAGCACAACATTGCAAGACACCATTAACAAGGAGATCGTGATCGGCGCGCCGCGAGAGCGTGTGTATGCAGCGATCACCGATCCCAAGCAGCTAGCCCAGTGGTTCCCCGACGCCGTCGAAGGAGACATTCGCCCAGGCGAGCGGCCGGTATTCGACTTTGGCGAGTACGGCCGACATTCGGCTTACGTGGTCGCGACAGATCCGCATTCGTACGTCGCTTACCGCTGGATCCCCGGTTCCATCCATGTCCCGCAAGGCTTCATCGGCGACGTTCTCACGGAGCCAAACACACTCTGCGAATTCTTCTTGGACGAAACCGCAGAAGGCACGCGCGTCCGCCTCGTCGAAACCGGCTTCGCATCGCTGCCCGAGGAGTTTTATGCCAAGGCCATCGAGGACAACACGGGCGGCTGGGACGTCATGATCTACCGACTGAAGACCTATGCCGAGACCGGCACGGCGGTTTCCCCGCCCAAAGAATGAGCGAACTCGCCTCAGTCTTCCGAGCGCTGGGCGATCCGGTAAGGCTCGAGATGGTGAAGCGGCTCTCCGCCGGGGCGCCCTTCACCATCGCCGCGATCGCCGACGGCTTCTCGATCTCGCGCCAAGGCGTCCGCAAGCACCTGCAGGTCCTGGCGGACGCAAACCTGGTGCAAATGAAGCCGAAGGGCAGAGACGTCATCGTCCAACTGTCACCCGAGAATCTCGAAAAAGCGAAGGCCTTCATCGCGCAACTCGAAAGGGATTGGGATCATCGGCTGGCAGCGCTCAAGCGATTTGTCGAGGAAACTTAATTAGAAAATCAAGGTCCGCCTATGCGGAAACTGCGGGCTACCCCTTGACAAACGGGTGGTCGCCTGCCATACTGTCCCTTACGCCTCGTTCTGAGGCGCTTCCCCGAGCAATCGGGGTGCTCCTTGAAAGTTGGATACGGAATCATTACGCAAACGAACGTTCTGTTCGGCTCCCTGGTAAGGTGGGCCGAGCAAATTCAACCGATAAGGTCTTCTGACCGGGCTTCGGCTCGGCGGAAGTAAAACGAATAAGAGAAGATCAATTCTTCACGGAGAGTTTGATCATGGCTCAGGACGAACGCTGGCGGCGTGCTTAAAACATGCAAGTCGAACGAGACCTTTGGTCTAGTGGCGAACGGCGGAGTAATACATAAGCAACCTGCCTCAAAGACCGGGATAGCCCCTCGAAAGAGGGATTAATACCGGATGTGGCCTTTTGTGGGCATCCACGAAAGATTAAAACGAGCAATCGGCTTTGAGAGGGGCTTGTGGCCTATCAGCTTGTTGGTGGGGTAATGGCCTACCAAGGCTTCGACGGGTAGCGGGTCTGAGAGGATGATCCGCCCGACTGGGACTGAGACACGGCCCAGACTCCTACGGGAGGCAGCAGTTGGGAATCTTGCACAATGGGCGAAAGCCTGATGCAGCGACGCCGCGTGGAGGACGAAGTCTTTCGGGATGTAAACTCCTTTTTCCAGGAACGATAATGACGGTACCTGGTGAATAAGCCCCGGCTAACTACGTGCCAGCAGCCGCGGTAAGACGTAGGGGGCGAGCGTTGTCCGGATTTACTGGGCGTAAAGAGCGCGTAGGCGGCCTATTAAGTCAGGTGTGAAATCTCCAGGGCTCAACCCGGAAACTGCACTTGATACTGTTAGGCTGGAGTGTCGGAGAGGTGATTGGAATTCCTGGTGTAGCGGTGACATGCATTGATATCAGGAGGAACACCCATGGCGAAGGCAGATCACTGGCCGACAACTGACGCTGAGGCGCGAAAGCGTGGGTAGCAAACAGAATTAGATACTCTGGTAGTCCACGCCCTAAACGATGGATACTAGACGTCAGGGGTATCGACCCCCCTGGTGTCGCAGCTAACGCATTAAGTATCCCGCCTGGGGACTACGGCCGCAAGGTTGAAACTCAAATGAATTGACGGGACCCCGCACAAGCGGTGGAGCATGTGGATTAATTCGATACTAACCGAAGAACCTTACCCAGTCTTGACATCGACGGAAAGCTCTGGAAACAGGGCCCTCAACCCACAAGGTTGACCTGAAGACAGATGTTGCATGGCTGTCGTCAGCTCGTGCCGTGAGGTGTTTGGTTAAGTCCAGCAACGAGCGCAACCCTCATTTTGTGTTACCAGCGAGTAATGTCGGGGACTCACAAGAAACTGCCCGTGTAAGCGGGAGGAAGGTGAGGATGACGTCAAGTCAGCATGGCTCTTACGACTGGGGCTTCACACATGCTACAATGGGCGCAACAAAGGGCAGCAATACCGCGAGGTGGAGCGAATCCCAAAAATACGCCCCCAGTTCAGATTGCAGTCTGCAACTCGACTGCATGAAGGCGGAATCGCTAGTAACCGCAGGTCAGCTATACTGCGGTGAATACGTTCCCGGGGTTTGTACACACTGCCCGTCAAGTCACCTGAATTGTCTGCACCCGAAGTCCGTGGCCTAACCCGCAAGGGAAGGAGCGGCCGAAGGTGTGGGGGGTAAGGGGGACTAAGTCGTAACAAGGTAGCCGTACCGGAAGGTGTGGCTGGATCACCTCCTTTTAGGGAGTCCATTTTGAGAAGCAATTCTCGGACAATTACTCTCGACCTCAACAGCGAGAGAAACCCTAGGTCGATCGTTCGCTTTCGTAACCGTATCCGCTTTCTCTGGAGTAAGGTAGGTTGAGTACTCATGGGCTGTGGGCAAGATCATTATCCGACCACAAACCGAGCTGCAGCAACAAGCACTTGGTTTTGGGATGACGCTACGGCGCGTTGGTTCGGGTGAAACGGATTTCGTCGGTATCCTTGCCGTTGCCTGACGTTGCGCGAATGAGATACTTCCCGTTACCAAGCCGCACTTCGGTGCTCCAACGGCCGTTCTGCACCCGAATCCCGTGGTTGGCGACGAGGCGGATCGAGGTAACCATCATTTGCCCGGGCTGAAGTAGCGTGTATACAAGGTCTGTCTCCGCCCCGGCAGTCGCTCGTTTGATCTCCAACGTTCCGGACCAGTCGCCCCGGCGGACGCGGATGACCGTAACAACAAAGTCGTCTTCGCGCACTCCGCCATGATATTTATCAATGCGCGACTCTATGTATTTCTTTTCTACTTCAATTTGCGCAGGTGTCTCTTGAACTAGAAACGTACTCGCGGTTGCACCATTCGCGAATTTTATTTGCATCTTGCCCCGAGGCGTCGTGTAGCCTTTTGGGAGCATGAGCTTGAGCTTCTTGTACTGAATGTCTTCAACGCTTTTTTCACGCATCGACGCGCGGAGCCAATACTCGATAGGCTCGCGTGTACTCTCCGACGAGGGCATTAACTCGGAGCTTTCCGGTTGAGTCGCAACCGAATGACAACCGGATATCGACAGCACACCAAAAAATAGCAATGCAAGCAAAAGGCTGAAGGCTACCTTGTTGCGCCACCAGCCACAAGCCGCTTTCTTCTCTACTTGGCCGGAACCCACTTGCGCTCCCCGTTCAAGAACATAATGGCCTTGCCCGTTGGTCCTTGCAAAACCCCGAGTTCTACAGACCCCCGCTTCGATTCTGGTGGCAGCTTGCCGCCCTTGAACGTGTACGTAAACCCGATAAACATCGCTTTGTTGGCAACGTATGGCGCCAATCCCTTTTCGAATTCGGCTTGTATTGCGGGCAGCGTCTCGTCGTTATCGCCGGCATAAATGATAGTGGCATTGGCGATATCTCGTGCAATCCCCATAGTGGCGTCGCGCTGGCCGACCTCTTGTGCGCTTGCTTCCCATTTCTTGGACATCTTCCAGAAGCGTTTGCCCTTCATTGGGAAAATGCCATCTAAATAATCCAGGGCGTCCCCTTCCATTCTGAATCTAGCGACTGCCCGCTTGTCTTTGTCGACCAATGTCAACACGTCGCCTTCTCGAGTCCAGGTCCCGCTTAGTGGCATGGCCTCGACCATGATTGACCTGTCCCAAACGACTACAAGTAGGTACCAAAGGTTTGTTTCTGTAAAGGTTAGCTTTGCGATTGGGGTTTCCATCACATCGAAGGTGTCCGACGTAGGACGATCCCCATCGAAGTAGAAATAGCGGCCGGATGGGTCAGGAGCGGAGTCGCATCCGACAATGCTCACCGACGAGAAGAACAGGCTGATGAAGGCGCAGGCAAGGGCAATCGGCGTCATTTATCTTTCGGTGTAGCGTCAGCGGACGCTCTTCCAACGAATGTACCCGCAGCGAGCAACGGCAGGGTGATCAGGGGGTATCGAACGGAACAGCGTGGCAGCCAACCGGGAGCAGCCCTCCGATTGGCCCCGACCGCTCGTTGAAAACGAAGGTGCAACGCTTAAGTGTCCTAAATCTGGCCAATGGTGACAACTTCATGAACCGCGTTGTTACAGTCATCGATGCCAAGCCCGCCGCGCCATCAATGGATGAAGTACCTGTTCGTAACGATCATCCCACTGGTCGTTGCCGTCCTCCAGGGCACGGTCGGCGAGGCGAGCGTGCCGATCTATTTCACCATGGCCGTGCCCGCGATCGTTTGGTTGATATTTCCGATAAGCGTCATCACGTACGCCGCCATCAAAAAACGCTGGCAATGGGTGTTCGTGAATATCGCCGTTTTTTTAGTTATCGCTTTGCTTCAGTCAGCTTACTGCCTCGGAAATTCGATAACCCCGCAGGGCGAAACTATGCGCGTGATGACACTCAACGTACAGTTATTCAATAATTACACTATCCAGGAAGTGGCAAACTCAATCCGAAAGGAAAATCCTGACGTGGTGTGCCTGCAGGAAATGCCGACCACAGGTAAGGAGCAGGAATTCGCCGGCTTGCTAAAAGAATACGATTTTGTAATCGCGCGTCGACTTGCGGTTGCAACCCGCCTGCCGGTGACCCAAGGCAGGCAAGTTCAGTTGCGCGGCGACGCCCGCCGCGCGCTCATCGTTGATATGCGTTTCAGAGGAAAATCGATCAAGGTTATTAACGTGCACTTGCAGCACTTTCCTTCGGACGACTTCGCCAAAGTAGGCGAGGCATCGAAAAACCTCGTCGAAGAGATCACCGGTTTGGAGCGTTTTGTTTCGGCGGCTTCCGGCCCGACGATCGTCTCCGGCGACCTGAACTCCATTCCGCAAGGAAGGGTAAACCGAATGCTGCGCTCTCATCTAACCGAGTGCTTCGCGGCGACTGCCCGAGGATACGGCTTCACCCTGCCGGCAACCCTTCCGGTGCGCAGGGTGGATTACATCTACGCAGGCTTCGGCTTCGTTCCCGCGGCCTGCAAGGTCAGCGACGCGATTGTCTCAGACCACCGAGCTGTTGTGGCTGACATCGCCCTCCCCGACTGACACTTGTTACAGACGGCTGCAACGGCTCGATGACGCGGAAGCCAAGCAGCTATGACCCGGCTCTCGGACTTGCTTTTAAAATGCGATGAATTGCACCAAGGTCATGGATTTTAGCTTCCTGCCGCCGTCCTAATGTTGGATGAATAGCGAACCAACCGACGTGTGGACCCCGCAGTTCCGAAAGTTTCTGGTGATCGTGGTCATCGTCGGTTTGTTACTGTCTTGGTTCGTTCCCCTGATGTGTTGGTCCAAAGCAATCAACGAATCACGCCGCCTCGCGGCCGACTATTATCAGGCGGAGTTGCGAAAGCCGCTGAGCGGTGACCGTTCCAAATGGTCATCCCAGGCAGCGAACGATTACTCTGCACACGTGAACGCTGCGGGCGAAATGTCGAAGTACACCAATTTCGACGAAAGCGCGGCGCATTTCGGGCTCCCCGCGTACCAATATGTCGAGACCACGCGTAATGGGGTCCGATACGTTGAGACGCTACGTTACTACAACGGCAAGTGTCTTGTGTTTGAAGTTGCAACTTGGGAAGACTGGTTTCAGCGCGAGGGCAGGTTTCGGCCGGGTGGCCAGTAGCAGGGTGAGACTTTTGTGCGGAAATCCGGGGTGCCACTGACGAGGGGTCGAGTCCATCCCAATCGCCAACCTATTCCATCCCTCGTCAGTGCGGCAACTTACCAACCACCTCAACCTCGCAACGCCCGCTGATACCATGGTTTGGAGCGGGATTTTCGATGTGGATAGATTCGAGTATTCTGAAATCGCGCGGATGCCGCAAGCCCGTTCACGGACGAGAGGGTTTGAAGGGCTGTCGCCGACGAGAGCGAATTCACCCTCTCATCCGTGGCACCCAGAGTTCACACAAGGGGTTTCAAGCACCCCACTTAGGCCACCCGTCGCCACGATCAGGTGTCTATGCAGTGTCCCGTAGTACCCGAAGAATCTCACTATCAAAGAGGCGGTAAGCGGCTGTCGGCGGGCTTACTTGATCGACGATTTCGCGAAACGAAACGGGAAGATAGCATTTGATCGCTGCCATCAAGGCGGTACCCATCGGACTAACCTTACTATGGAACCAGTCATGAGGATGAGCCGGGTCAATGATAAATATGCGCCACGAATCGTTGCACTTATCCTTTAGTAATGTCACTAGGTAGTTGTCTGCCAAGGCATGACCGATAACAATAAGGTCGACCTCGCCATCTTTGAGCCAATCATCCAGATAGTCGAAGCACTGCATCAAATATGGCGGCCACTTGTCGGGTTCCTTATTGACACCGGTAATCATTATTGGTTTGCCATCAATTCGCCAGTCGAAGGAGCCATGCAATTTAAGTAGCGGTAAAGTTCTCTCGGGCCTTTCAATTGTCGGGAATGTTCCAGGCACGTCACGGCAACGGTAACGCCATGAGCCGTTCGTCTCGTCGCGTTCGGCTTCAGCCACGCCAGGGGTAAGTAGGCGAAACTTACCGTGACCAAGCTCAAAGTGTAGTGACTCAAGCAAAACATCCTGGTTCGTGGTCACTACAAGATCGTTGCTCGTTTGTTCCCAACGTAGAAGTCCAATAAGTGTTTGGTGGGTGTGCCTCAAGCTGCCACTACCCGTGTTTTGGCTAATCATGCGTTGATGGAACTCAAAGACTTTTACTAACTTGTCAACGATTGAGTCGCGAACTTCATCATCTTTCTGCGCCATGATCTGATCCCAGGCCCGCTCATAGGTTTCGGCTGTTAAGAGTAAATCCTTGTTTTCAAACTGAAGGTTACGGCAATACCCATGAAACAGCGAACCAATGTCCTTTGACAATAGACCACCCCAGTTCGCCGAGAAACCAGCCCCAATCAGAAGCATCCGACGTCGTGCCATTTTACGCCCCCACCACACTTACAGGATCACTCCCACTCTCCAATGCGACTGCTCGGAGCCTTCCACGGACCCCGAGTCCAGTTTGCTAAAAGCAACGATGTCCGACAGTCACTCAAATTCCATTCAAAACCGTTACTTGGCGACGGTTTGCTCCTTGCATTCGTTAGTCGTGATGGTCCTTGAGCCGCCGTTATCCTCTTGGCTGACAAATGTGAACCTCATCTATCCCACCCCATTGCTGGACTCAATGCGGTCAAGGGAACCCATCTGGTTTGAGTCGACGGCCCGAGTCGTCATGGTCGCTTCGCGAAACAGATTCAGATTGGTAATAGCTAATTTCGGATTCCTTGTCAACAGTGGCTTCATCCTGTGGCTCTGATAGTCTGGGTCAATAACACGCCAGGAGTGACGTATGGCCTTCGTCGAAATTCGCTGCCGCCACTTTTTGGATCGCGGCAGCAACCGATGAACTGCGAAAATGGGGGAAACGATTGGTAAAGGTTTTTTTATTGTTCCGACTCCCGTATCTATGGCCGTTCATGCCACGTTGCCAACATAAGTGTATGCATGCCCAAATCGTTGAGGGAAGTCAAAAACTTATCGTCGAACTCGACGTTGCCCAGTTGGATTTCGGATTCGAGTTCGTGGGCGAGGCTCGAAGATTCCCACACGCTGCATACGTCCTTACGCCACGTATATGCTCTGTCAATGATCCTCCTCCCTCCAGCCTTATTGGTGTCTGCATTTCGAATGATGAGCTGCACGATACTGTCTGCTTTAGCTTGCGTAATAATATGGGATGTGGGTAGCCCATTTCTAATCGCGAACGAGAAGAGATCCTGTTCTGTTGGCCGGCCCTGCCTGGTTATCGTAATCCTGCGTTGCCCAATATCATAGTCCACGTTGGCTTGAAGGTTTTCAGCAACAGCCCTGACAGGCAGGTACGCCTTGCCGTCCACAATGATCGCTCGTCCACCCAACGGCTGGCCACTGATGTAAACGACAACTGTCTGAGGGGCGCTTGTCGTCAATCCGACTATCGATAGAACAATCAATGATTTCATTCTTTTACTCCCGCGATATACTCACCGTATTGCTACCACGCTCATTACCGGTGTTCAATTTCACGTACACCTTATAAAAAGCGCGAGAACCGGTAGCGACGAGGACCGACGGCGTTTACAAACTCCAAAGTGCCAGGAGGATTGTTGTCCAAAACTTCCTCTTCTTCGCCGACATACGAATCACCGAAACAGCCCCGCAATTCATATTCCTGCAAATCCTCTGTCATTCGTTTTTCCCTGAGGCCGAATCGCCTCCATTTGGATGATTATGGATTAAGACGAAAACCACCCTGACAACGTCCCTTCGATCTTCGGGACATTAGTCCGTTGCTAGATGCGGCTTTGCGGCATCTGGACGCGGCTCTACCTCGCTCGTAGAGGCTCACTTAGAACTCGTAACATCACCAACAGAAGTCGTAGACACACAAAAGGGCGACCCTTTTGCTAAACGAGAGCATAAAGTGCCGCCCAGAGCCCTCCGGCTCGATGCATCCTAGAAGATGCTGATCAGATTATTGCTCATAGGTGTTGATGGTCATTTGACCGGCACCGGGCGAAGTGAGTATGATTTTTGTGTCGCGGCGCAGCCGCTATCGTGCCACCGTCCCATCGGTGGCACTACCGTTTGATCTGGCAAAAACTGCCATTTTTCAGCGCTCTGCGCATCTTACACCGCCCTCCCATGGGTGGCGGGATGGCATACCGGTTTGCATCCCCATCTCCAAGAAAGTTGGTTGACCTTGGCCCCCTCAAACGCCGTATGGGTAGGAAGCCAAAGTTCCCCTCTCCCCTGGGAGAGGACTGTCGCCCTGAGCGAAGTCGAACGGGCGTAGCCGTGGACGGAGGTGAGGGAGGTATTCCAATCCGACTCCGCACACCCCGATCCCGGACGCCTTCGTAATAGCAGCCGCAGGAGCCACAAATAATGAAAAACGCGAAAATGAATACTCACGCAAAAAATGTGGGGGAAGTGAAACGTGAGATGAGAATGTCGATTCCGTCCTACGAAAACTCGCAAAAACCCAGTATCTCACACTCGTAAAATCGAGTTTCTTAACACAGTTGAATAGAAAAACAAAAGGACGGAATCAGGGCCCCAAACTATGCCCTTCACATCGATCATGCTCATAACAACAACCCCGCAAAAAGTGAGCATGTTTAAACAACCGATGAATGAGTGAGTACAGCCTGCGGAGGTCGAACCGGGGATGCAGATAGAATGAGAACGATATGTCCGACCCTTCGACCGACGTCCGCCAGGCCATCGAGTGGCTGCGCGGAAACCGCGGCGAGTCGATCATCGAACACGGAATCACGGAGCCCCGCGAAGCCCGCTTCCAGCAACCCGAACGCCCACTAAACCCAAAGCTGTTAAGCATCCTGGCGGAGTCCGGCATCGAGCAGCTTTACGCCCACCAGGCGACCGCGTTCGATCTGGCCGAGGCTGGGCACGACGTCCTCGTTACCACCGGGACTTCCAGCGGGAAAACGCTCTGCTACAACCTGCCCGTGTTGCAGCGCACTTTGCGTGAGCCGGCGGCGCGTGCCCTTTACCTGTTCCCCACAAAAGCCCTAGCCCAGGATCAGCTCGGCAAGCTGCGCAAGTTGGCTCCGCCAAGCTTGGAGTGCGATACCTACGACGGAGACACTCCGAAATCAGCGCGCGCCGCCATCAGGCAATCAGCACACATCGTCCTCACCAACCCGGACATGCTCCACTTGGCGATCCTGCCGAACTTCTCCATGTGGGCTCGGTTCTTCCGAAGCCTACGCTACGTGGTAGTCGACGAGATGCACGCCTACTCAGGCGTCTTCGGCTCCCACGTCGCGCTCATCATGCGCCGCCTCCGGCGGCTCTGTGAATGGCAAGGAACGACGCCCCAGTTCATCGCCTGCAGCGCCACGATCGCCAACGGCCCCGAACTCTTCGAAGACCTGATCGGCAAAGTGCCGTCCACCGTCAGCGACGATGGCGCCGTCGTCGGCCGTCGCCACCTCGTCATGTGGAACCCGCCCGAAAGCAACGGAAGACGCATGTCGTCGCACGCGGAATCGGCGCAGTTGCTGGCATCTCTGGTCTGGATGGGCTTGCGGACGATCACCTTCACAAGGTCGCGCATCGCCGCCGAAATCGTGCTCCGGTACGCCCGCGAGGGCCTGCAAGGTATCGACCCCGAGCTTGCCCGCCGCCTGGAAAGCTACCGGGCCGGTTACACCGCCAAAGAGCGTCGAGAAATTGAGAAGCGCCTATTCGGGGGCGACCTCCTCGGAATCACCGCGACGGATGCGATGGAGTTGGGGATCGACGTCGGGGACCTCGACGCCGTCGTCATGGACGGCTACCCTGGATCCATTGGAAGCTTGCGACAGCAAACGGGCCGAGCCGGCCGCTCGGGCCGTGACGCGGTCGGCTTCCTGGTAGCTAGAGACAACCCGCTGGAGCAGTACTACATGCGACATCCCGAGCTCTTGCTCGCAGGAAAAGCCGAGGCTGTTCGCGTCCACCCGGGCAACCCGTTCATCCTCTCGGCGCAGCTCAAGTGCGCAGCCCACGAGCGGCCAATCGCGCCAAACGAACTCGAGGGCTTTCCACCGGAATCCATTGACATGCTCGAACAAATGGAGGAAACCGGCGACATCGTTCGGCGAGCCGGCCTTTGGATCCATCCCTCGCACGACAGCCCGGCCGCGCAGGTGGACATTCGCGGAGGCGGCGCGAATCAGTACACGATCTTCTGCTCCGGCGAAGTTCTGGGCACGCTCGAAGAGTGGCGGGCGTTCCAGACCGCTCACGTGGACGCGGTCTACCTGCATCGCGGCGACCAGTACGTTGTTCAAGAATTCGACGAGGCCACCCGCACGGTGCGCGTAGTCAAAAGGCAGGTCGATTACTACACGCAATCGATCATCGAAAGCGAAGTCCAACCTACGGCAGAATTGAAACGAACCCGCCAGGGCAATGCGGAAATCCGTTTGTGCGCGATGAACGTGCGGTCTCAAATGACCGGATTTCGCCGAAAGCACCTGCACGACGATTCGGTGCTCGCGACCGTTGACTGCGTGATGCCGGCGCATGAAATGGCGACCATCGGCTTGGAAATCACGATCGACCATCAGAACCTCGATCCGCGGGATGTCGAGGCGTGGACTGAAGGTGTCCACGCTGCGGAGCACCTGCTCGTCGGCCTCGCGCCCAGTTTCGTGCAATGCGAAACGCGCGATTTGGGCAGCACTTTTCACGGCCCAGACCTCGGCCGAAATGGAGGCACGATTTTCGTCTTTGACGGAATTCCCGGGGGAATTGGGTTTTCGGAGGCTCTGCTCGATTCGGCTGAAGCCTGGTTCGAACGCGTTGCGGAGCAGCTCGGCTCGTGCACGTGCGAGAACGGGTGCCCTTCGTGCGTGCTGAGCCCGTGGTGCCCGATGGGCAATGACCGTATCGGCAGGCTAAACGGTTTGGTCGTGGCTCGCTTCTTGGCGAGGCTTTAAAAAATTCGAGGGCCCCCGAAGGGACCCTCTCTGAAGAAGCGCATGGGAGGGAGGTAACGCGCTCTTCATTTAACCGTAACGTGCCGACGACATTCTAAATCCGTCGACATCCATTACTGACGCCGTATTGCTTCGCCGGGTTCCCGGCCCGCTCGGGTCAGATTTGCAACCTGCGCCGGAAATCCTTCGTCACTAAGGACATGGAATGGTTTTGGTTTATCATCGTCGGCGCGATCGCCGGCGTGCTCGCAAAGATGATCATGCCCGGCGACAAGATGGAGCCGGCGGGATGCCTCATGACAATCCTCCTCGGGATTGGCGGCGCGCTTTTGATGGGCATGTTGATCGTGCCACTGTTCAAGATCGATCCAAACAACAGCATGATCGCTTCGATCGTGGGGGCGACGATTGGCGCGATCATCCTCATATTCCTCGGCCGACTTTTGCAAGGAAGAGCGCCGAGGGCGTAGCGCGCTTCCTAAAAGGAGAAGACCACCTTGCCGGTTTTGCCGGCTTGGATCAATTCCATAGCCTCGTTGAAATCGAGGTACGAAAAACGGTGCGTGATCACCGGGGTGATATCCAGTTTTCCGCTTGCGAGCAGGTCGCGCATTTGGTCCCAGGTCTCCCAGAGCCTGCGGCCGACGATGCACTGGATATCGAGGCCCTTGAAGATCGCGTCGTTTAGGCGAAGCGAAACGGACTGCTCAGGGAAAACGCCCAGCAGCGAGACCCGGCCTCCGGGCCGGGTGGCCGCAATGGCCAGGTCGAGCGCGGACGCGTGGCCGGACATTTCCAACGTCGCGTCCACGCCGCCTGGGTAGCGCCTGCAAAGTGCGCTTAGCGCGTCTTCTTTGAGCGGGTTGATGATCAAATCCGCTCCCATTTTCTCGGCGAGGTCGAGCCGGAATGGGCTGACCTCAGTGACGGCGACGCTGCTTGCGCCGGCCGCCTTGCAAATGCCGACGGCGAAGAGGCCGATAGGCCCCATGCCGGTGATCAGGACGTCGCGGCCCTCGATGGGGCCGGCGAGGGCGGTGTGCACCGCGTTGCCGAGCGGGTCCTGCACGCTGGCGATATCCAGCGGGATTCGGCCGTGGGTGGGCACGGCGACCGACGCCGGGATCACCGCGTAAGGGCGGAAGCCGCCGTCCACGTCTACGCCCAAAATCTGCGTGTTCACGCAGACGTGCGCCTTGCCTTCCAGGCATTGTTTGCACTTGCCGCAAACGATGTGCGATTCGCTGGCGAATTCGTCGCCGGGTTTCAGCGTCGTCACGTCGTCGGCGACTTCCTCGATCACACCGCTGAACTCGTGGCCGATGATGCGCGGTGGGCGGATGCGGCCGGCGGCCCAATCGTCCCACTCCACGATGTGGACGTCGGTGCCGCAGACGCTGCCGTAGTTCACTCGAACCTTCACATGGCCGGGCTTCAGCAGGGGTTCGTCCACCTCGAGCAGTTCCACACCGGGCCCTGGCCGGGCTTTAACGATCGCTTTCAAGACCCAGGGATTCTACTTCGTGGCCGGGGCTCTACGGGCGATCGGAAAGCATTCACAGAACCGTTCACAATCGGGGATTGTGAACGGTTTGAGACTCACTCACTCATTCACATTGTTAAACAAGCTCACTTTTTGCAAGTTGTTGTTATGAGCATGTGCACGATTCGTTGGACAGATTCGCCTACCTCTAAGGACCTCGCGGCGAGTGGTTGTCAACCATGCTCGGAGTGGCTCATATCTCCCTCAACCCGTCCGCCATCGCTGCGCTCCGGGGACGGACCTCTCCCAGTGGGAGAGGCGAGCTGGATGCGGCGGGGTTCTGTGGGTCGTTAGTGTCGTGCCCCCCTCCTAACCTCCCCCGCCGGCAAGATAGGAGAAGTTTGGGAGGCTGAGCGGCGGTGGAGGGATTTGGTTCATCGGCGATGCGGAGGAGGTCGGTGATGGTGTCGATCGTCGCGTTCGTTCGAACAGTGGATGTGGAGACAGGGCGAGACAGGTCGGTTAGAAGCCTCACGATGCGATTGAGGGAACCGGGAACCGCCCAGAACGCGTCAGAATATTGCAAATGGCTCAGAAACTGAACCGAGAACAAAAGCTCGCAAAGGCGCCAAAGAAGGCCGCTAAGAAGAAGCCGTCAACCAAAGAAACGTTCGAAAGGTTTGCGAAGAAGCACGGAGATGCGCTGACCAAGCTTGCCAAATGAAATAGGCAAGGGCACCGTTTTTCTGACTACTGAAGAGGTTCTGGAACTCCATGCCTTAGCCATTGCCAGGGACGGTACGCATGGAGGCGTATTGGATCGGAACCTCCTCGAGAGTGCAGTTGCCACGCCGAGGCAAACCGTTGGCGGCAGGCCATCGCACCCGACCTTGGAAGCAGTTGCGGCTGCTTATTGGTTCCACATCGCGATGAATCACCCTTTTGTCGACGGGAACAAGCGAACCGCGGTACTGGCTTGCATTCGCTTCCTGGAGTTGAACGGCCTTGACCTCGATTTTTCTACAGACGATTACGTTCGGCTAGGACTCGCGGTCGCTAGCGGCAAACTTGGGAAGGCGGAGCTAACCGCGGAGATCGAGAATCATTTGATTCCTTTCGGAGATTAGCGTGCTTGGCGCCCTAGTCGGCGATGCGGCGGAGTTCGGTGAGGGTGTCGATGGTCGCGTCGTCGTCCCAGTCGATTTCGAGGTCCGGTTGCGAGGGCGAAGGCTTTCCGGGTAGGCGTCGAGGTGTGGGTCCGGGATGTCGTCTCCGGAGGCGGGGACTAGTCTGCCGCTTGATCCAACTTCTCCATCTCGGCATACGTTGCGTCGTTGGTCCAAACAATAACTAAACCACTAGCAAGGTACAGCGCTCTTTTTGCATACGCGGACATTCGGCAGCCGATCATGCCGTCGTCGTATGCGATCAGAAGCGCCAAGTCCGCGAGTGAGCCTTCTCGGAGCCCGGCGCATAGAGTGCGCGTTACGAACCACGGCAGGTACGAGTCCTCTTCTGATTCGTTGAGGGCTTCGCGGGTTCCACGCTCCTCGAGCAGGTCGCCGAGGTTCCTGTCCCACGTGCTGAGTGGAATACCGAAGAAGACTTCCATGAGCAAACTTTACTCATAGTCTATGGAGTTAGGCAAGGCCCGGCCTCCAGACTGTGGGCGTGGCGAGGGATGCGCGGCAGCGGTTTGGTGATGCGGTTCGTGCCCTGCGACGCGAGGCTGGGCTGACGCAGGAGCAACTTGCGGACAAGACCGGGCTGCATGTGACCTACATCGCTGGGATCGAGACGGGGAGGCGGAATCCGAGTTTGCGGTCGATCCTCGCGTTGGCTGACGGGCTTGGTGTTGCTGCTTCAGAGTTGTTGCGCCGAATGGAGGGGGCGGCGTGAGCAAGTTTGTTTGCCCGAATTGCAATGGGCTGGTGGGCTTCCCGGAGACCGTCTGCTCGACTGGCTGCGGGATGATCCGGCACTGGGAGCAGAGGGAGGCTGAACCGCACGGCGTGAAAGCCGCGATGGAAGCGGCTGCTGCGCTCGTACAGGTGATCGGCAGCCTGTGGGGCACGGACTCCTACGAGACAGCCGTGGCACATGGTGCCTCGAGCAGCATGTGCCAGGCTCTCATTCAGCCAACCCTTGCTCTTCTTGGCTACGAGTCAGAAGTTCCGAGTCGGATTATTGATGCCGGCTTCAAACCGGACTTTGTATTCGAATCCGATGGTTGTTCGGTCATGGTAGAAGTCGAACGGGGAAAGACGCTCGATAACAATATGGATATGCTTGATATGTGGAAATGCCACATACACCCGAGGGCGCGGCACCTGATCCTCTTGGTGCCGATCTGGTACGTGAAGTTGAAGTCCACAGGGCAGCGGACGCAGACTGCTACTTTTGCAAGAGTCTGTCGACGAATGGAGCCCTTCTTTGAAGTTGGGAACGAAACTAACGTACGATCACTTCACGTCATCGGATTCTGAATCGGTTTCGTAAGGTGGTCGACTCGTTTTGCTGCTGAGATGGGACGCCTGCCCTGAGAGCGGACGCGGTAGGTTGCTGTTGGTGAGTGCAGATGGTCCGGTCTCAGGGGCACCCGGTTCGTGTTCAGGACCGGGATGCTACGGTGACTCTGCCATGTGCTGCGCCGACGCGCTTGGGGCGTACTCGGATTTCTACGTCTTGGCCGAGGAGGTTAAGGATGCGTAAGAGGCGACCAGTGGAGTAGCCTTCGGTGTGACCGCGGAGGAGGCGGGAGACTTGTGGCTGATCCAATCCGATTTCATTTGCCACGCGGCTTTGGGTGAGTCTACGCGAGCGGATGATTTTCGCGATGGCGATGACGAGGTCGGCCTTTGCAAGCTCCTCTTGCGCGTTCTCGAAGTCGAGGTCTGCGAACACGTTTCCGCTGCTTCTAATTACTAGCTCTTTCATTACTTTTGCCATTTCTTTTTATCCTCAACCGCTGCTCGGTACCGCAGCTTGACTAGGTCTATGTCCTTTTTCGGGGTTGCGATTCCTGATTTCGATTTCTTTTGGAAGCTGTGCAGGACGTAGATTGCCTGGGCGAACTGCACGGAATAGACGGACTCGATACGTGTCGCCATCGAAGTCTTCAACAATCTTCAAGACTGACGCTCCTTGAAGCCTTCCATCGGCTCGCATTGGCCGGCTTACCGCCGTTTTGCACGACGCGCAAGGCATGACCGACTTCTCTGCGTACAGCGATTGGAAAGGCGCGAAGGTCATCCAAGCTCGAACCGATCCACACGAGTTCCTTCGGCACAGCCATATTATGCTAATTCTAACATACTTGACGCCTAACAGGGGCAGGTTAGTTCCTGAATCGTCGGCTAGCGGTTCTTATCTCCCTCGCCCCAGCCACGAGTACGCCCGTTCGACTTCGCTCAGGGTGACGGACCTCTCCCAGAGGGAAAGGAAATCTCCTGGCCCCACCGCGGAGTAGGTCTGCGAACTCCTACTCGTAGATGTCCCAGAGGTAAGCCTTCATGTTGGTGACGCGGCCTGCGAAGCCGCTCTGGACGTTGCAGCCATTCGTTAGGTTCTCGACCGTGAACGTGCGTGCGGTGCCGTCCGCCATGACCCCCACGAAGGTCCGGTTGTGCCAGGGCCAGTTATAGCCATATTGACCGCCCGACTGCGGATGTAGGTTCCAGCCACCGAAGTGATAGTACGTGGTGAATCCGGGAGGGAATGGCGGAATTAGATTGCCCTGCGCATCTCGAATGCACGGCGGGTCTACGCCCCAGCAGCCGCCACCCGTGGGCTCTCCGAACGCGTTACGATCCCAGATCGAGTCCATGAACATGATGGTGCTCGACGGGTCGGCAATTTGGGACTGATTGATCGGGTACGAAATAGTTCGATCCGTGATGGGAGCAAGAAACATGTAGTTGTAGCCGCGGTGAGCGAGCATGGACCAGGTCGCGAATTGTTGCTGCCGATTGACGACGCGGGTAACCCCGCCAAGACAGACATCCTGAGATAGGGCTCCCTCGACATTACGGTCCGCCGGACAGCGGTAGTTCACCCAGTCGTTATGGTAGGGCAATAGCAGCTGCGCGAGGTACGTCGTGCGTGCACACGAGTTCTCCCAGGCGCCCGACATTATGGGGACGAGCCGGTCGTTGTGATCTGCGGCGTACAGCATGGCCGCGCCGTGTATGACCTGATTGCGCGTCATGCAGATTTGCGTGTTGCCACCTTGGCCGGCGACCGCTGAGACGAGGATGACTGCGAGC
>JALYSG010000055.1 GCA_030854945.1 Armatimonadota bacterium | reverse complement strand
GACCTACATACGCAAGGACGGCAGCCGCCTTCCCGCGGTGGTCTCCGTCACGGCGCTGCGGGACGAGCAGGATGCAATTATCGGCTACCTGTTGATCGGTACGGACAACACCGCTCGTATGCAGGCGGAAGACGAGCGAATGCTGCTCGATCAGCGCGTGCGCGATCAGCAGTTCTACACACGCTCACTGATTGAATCCAACATCGATGCTCTGATAACAACTGACCCGCGCGGCATCATTACCGACGTTAACAAGCAGATGGAGGCGCTCACCGGATGTACGCGCGACGAGCTGATCGGGGCGCCTTTCAAGGATTACTTCACCGACCCAGATCGAGCCGAGGCAGGCATCAAGCTGGTGCTGGCCGAGAGCAAGGTCACCGACTACGAGCTAACCGCATGCGCCAGAGACGGTACGGAAACCGTGGTGTCCTACAACGCCACCACCTTCCACGACCGTGCCCGCAAGCTGCAGGGAGTGTTCGCCGCCGCCCGCGATGTGACCGAACGGAAGCGATACGAGGAGTCGTTGCAGCAAGCCAACCGGGCCAAGAGCCTGTTTTTGGCCAACATGAGCCACGAGCTGCGCACGCCGCTCAACGCAATTCTTGGGTACTCAGAGATGCTGCACGAGGAAGCCGTCGAGCGCAATCTGGACACGTTCGGAGCCGATCTCGACAAGATAAACGCTGCCGGAAAGCACCTGCTCGCGCTCATCAACGACATTCTCGATCTGTCGAAAATCGAAGCCGGCAAGATGGAGCTGTTCCTGGAGACCTTCGACCTTGCAGAGATGATCGAAGAGGTTGCTACCACCATTCAGCCGATCGTCGAGAACAACGCTAACACTCTCCATATCGAACGAGCGCCGGACATTGGCGCGATGCACGCGGATCAGATCAAGGTCCGACAGGCTCTGTTCAACCTGTTGTCCAACGCCGCCAAGTTCACACAGGAAGGCAACATCACCCTTGAAGTGGGACGCCTTGTGATGGATGGCCGCGAGTGGATTGAGTTTCGGGTGACGGACACCGGAATCGGCCTGAGCTCAGATCAGATCCTGAAGCTCTTTCAGAATTTCTCGCAGGCCGATGCATCGACGACGCGCAAATTCGGTGGCACGGGCCTAGGCTTGGCCCTGACTCGCCGTTTCTGCTTGATGATGGGCGGAGACGTGACCGTTCACAGCTTGCCGGGCGAGGGCAGCATCTTCACCATCAAGTTGCCGGCCGCCGTCGAAGTGGAGCCCGAAGCCTCCGGCGAGGCAGCAGCCGCCGCCGCCATCATGGTCTCTCCGGACGACGAATACGGCTCCGAGGGGCTACCGCTCCCTGCGAGCTGCGTGCTGGTGATCGATGACGACCCGGCGCAACGTGAATTGATGCAGCGATTTCTAAGCAAAGAGGGCTTTACCGTGCGCACAGCCCCGGGGGGCGAGGCTGGACTGCGATTAGCCCGCGAACTGCGCCCGCTGGCAATCACGCTGGACGTGATGATGCCGGGACTGGATGGCTGGACTGTGCTGTCCATGCTCAAAGCCGACCCGTCGGTGTCCGACATCCCCGTAATCATGCTGACGATGTTGGACGACCGTGAGCATGGCTTTGCTCTAGGCGCGGCCGAATACACGACCAAGCCGGTTGACCGCAAACGCCTATTGCAGATCCTGAAAAAGTACAGCTGCTCGAATCCTCCCTGCCCGGTTCTGCTGGTCGAGGACGATGCGGCGACCCGAGCGATGATGCGGGCAATGATGGAGAAAGCCGGGTGGGCTGTGAGCGAGGCTGAGAACGGGCGCGTCGCCCTAGAGCGCGTCGGCGCAAACCGGCCGGCGTTGATCCTCCTCGATCTGATGATGCCCGGAATGGACGGCTTTGAGTTCGCCGCCGAGCTGCACCGGCACCCGGAGTGGCGCTCAATACCCATCGTCGTGCTGACTGCCAAGGACTTAACGGCGGATGAGCTGCTACGCCTCAACGGCAACGTTCACACGATTCTCGACAAGCGAGGGCGCTCGCGAGATGACCTGATGCATGAGGTGAGCGACCTCTTAGCCGATTGGGCCCAGCCGGCAGAACCGGACGGCCGCTCGGACGCGACCGAGACGGATGAGAAGGTGGCGAACAATGTCTAGGATCTTGCTGGTCGAAGACAACGAGATGAACCGCGACATGTTGTCGCGTCGGCTGGAGCGCAAGGGCTACGAGGTCGTGCTCGCGGTGGACGGCCCGAGTGGGGTAGAGATGGCCTTAACCCAAGCGCCCGATTTGATTCTGATGGACATGAGCCTGCCCGTACTCGACGGCTGGGAAGTGACTCGCCGCCTAAAGGCAGACATCGCAACGAAGCACATACCGGTCATCGCCCTCACCGCGCACGCCATGTCGAGTGACCGCGAAAAGGCTCTCGAAGCGGGATGCGACGACTATGACACTAAGCCCGTCGAGCTGCCCCGGCTGCTCGGCAAGATCGAGGCACTGCTGACCCATGCCACACGTGAAGCGGCCCCCTCAGGACAACTGGAACTATGAAGCAACCCCTACCGACAACTGACAAGCATGCTAGGCACCTCCTGCCGTCGCAACTGGTCCACGACCTGCGTACGCCACTTAACCAGATAGTTGGCTATTCGGAGATGCTCGCTGAACAAGCCCGGGAAGTCGGGCAAGAGAAATTCGTGCCGGATTTGGAAAAAGTGCGCGGGGCGGGCATGCGCATACTGAAGATTATCGACGATAATTTCGATGCGATCACGGGGCCTGCACCAACCTCGCAGGCGACGGACGAGGAGGCTTCGCGTGAGCAATTTATCGCGGAATCGCCGCTTGTTGAGCCGGGACCGGGCGAGGCCGGAGGCTCTTTGCTTGTGGTCGATGATGAGGAGGGCAATCGCGATATGCTCTCGCGTCTTCTGGAAAAGCAAGGCTACACTGTGGCCACCGCCGAAAACGGGCGCCAGGCCCTGGAAATGCTGGGCGCAGGCACCTACGATTTGGTGTTGCTCGACATCATGATGCCCGAGTTGGACGGTTACGATGTGCTGGGCCGCCTCAAGGCCGACGAGCAATTGCGGCACATCCCAGTCATCATGGTTTCAGCGCTCAGCGAACTGGAATCGGTGGCCCGATGCATCGAGGCGGGCGCCGAGGACTATCTTCCCAAGCCCTTCAATTCCACTTTGCTCAAGGCGCGCATTGGCGCGTGCTTGGAGAAAAAGCGCGGCCGCGACCGGGAAGTGCAACTCTTCCAGCAGCTGCAACAGAACTATGACCGGCTCCAAGAACTCGAAGGGCTTCGCGACGACCTCACCCACATGATCATCCACGACCTGCGCACGCCCTTGACCTCAGTCTTGGCGGCGATCCAGACATTGGATGCAGTCGGCGAGGTGAACCAAGCTCAGCGCGAAGTCATGGAGATCGCCGTTACGGGGGCAGACTCGTTGCTGGCAAACATAAACGGTCTTCTCGATGTTGAGAAGATGGAATCGGGCGCGATGGACCTGGATTTTTCGCTTCTTTCCCTCCCAGAGCTTATCGCATCCGCGGTTACCCAGATCAGGCCCCTCGCAGAAGCGAAGGGCTTGACCATCGTGCAAGAGATCGCACCGCACCTCCCTTGGCTTCAGGCCGATGAGGACAAGCTCAAGCGCGTCCTGGTGAACCTTCTCGGCAATGCGATCAAGTTCACACCTTCAGGAGGATCGGTGACCCTCCTCGTGCGCCAGCCCGAGGAAGCCCAAGCGGTCGAGTTCTGCGTTCGGGACACAGGAGAAGGGATCCCGTCTGAAGCCTTCGAGCGCATCTTCGAGAAGTTCGGTCAAGTGGAATCCAGGCAAAGCGGACGCACGTTGAGCACTGGCCTGGGCCTGGCTTTCTCCAAGCTTGCAGTCGAGGCGCATGGTGGCCATATCGAAGTGGAAAGTGAGCCTGACCAGGGCAGCACCTTCTCATTCACGGTTCCTCTCTCATCCCCGTAAGAAAACGGATGCAGTGATCACTGCCCTCGACACGCTGACTCCTTCGCTCGGATGTTATATGCCGATGACATTTCTAATGAAACTGCCCGGAGTGCACGCCGTTTCCCATGCCGCGCATATCGATTACCTACAAACGTGCTAGCTGCGATCAGGATGTGCATTTCTGAAGTACTAAAGAACCTTGTACACACCTACGTGTGTGCGGTTAGAACTGCAGAGTTGCCTCCGCAACGTGGTTTGGATGCTCCAGGACTTGTTGTGATGTTTTTGATGCATCACCGGAGGTACGACGGAGGCAAAAAACGGAACTTCTCTTCCTGTCCAGGATGGAGTCCTGGGTAATCAGACGCGGCTGTAAAAGGTCGCTGATCTACCCCACTGCTCCGGGAGCGTGAAATGGTGAATAAAAAAGGTTTCACCCTGATTGAGCTAACGACCGTTGTGGTAATCATGGCGATAATCGCGGCGATACTCTTACCGGTGTGTTTCTCCGCTGGCCGGGCTGCCAAACAGCGCACTTGTGGAGATAGCCTCCGGCAGCTCCATTTAGCGACAAGTCTATATGCGACGGCCAATGACGGGTGGTACCCACCCTACGCCACGACGACTATGTATGCTCGTGACGGTCTTTGGATAAAGGGTGACCCCCAGAAATGGAAGCAGACCCTTCTTGACCAAGGTGCCGACGACCGCCAATTCTGGTGTCCGTTGGACAAATACAAGGGCGACCCAACGCTACTGGGCTCATTTGAGTCAGTCGGCGTTGAGCGTCAGCGTTACACCTCGTACCAGATCAGCGAGCTCTTCGGTCCTCAGCTGTTCGGTTCTAAGGAAGGCGCCCTGAGACTTAATCCCGACTCGCTACCCCCCATGGGGGAGTTCACCCAAAGTAGTATTCCGTACTTGCACGATGCGATATGGGATGGTCCGGCTGACCCTGAAACCGGCGAGACCCCCTTCATCAGCCATCACAACAAGACGGCTAACACCATGTACCTGGACGGCCACATCAAGAACAAGCCGATCCAGTAGAGAAATGCCCCGGCTAACCCCGGGGCATTAAATTATGTATTAAGTCCCAGGCTCAGCTGCTGAGAGATCTAAGTAGTTCGGTCGGATCGTGCCACTCGTTTGGCTCCGTTTTAGATTGGAGATAGCCGCGAACGTCGATACTACTGCCTTTACGAATAGCAAAATGAGGATGCTTACGCTCTTCGCTAGTCTCGGCGCTGCAGTTGTCGGCCAAGCTTCCTAGGATCTGCCCACTTTAAACGTTTGCCCGACTTTGAATTTGACGCTGCTTAGGTCGATATGGCCGTAGTAAACAGTAACAGTCTGGCCGTAAAGTTTATTCTCTACCGCTACGAGCCAACGTATGTTTACTCGCCTATCATTGTCTCCTGAAGTCGAAATGCTTCTCGCAGGTAATGGCCGAAGCCGTTCCGTTCACAAACATGAACGGCCGCACGAATTGCGGTCTCGGCAGCCCTCGCATCTCCAGCGGATGCATCCCATCTAGATCGTCGCCTCCGCCGAGTCACGCGGTCGTTGGAATGCTTTAGCCATTTCAGCCCCAAATAACAAAACCAACGACGAAATGTATATGAAAAGTAACAGGGCGACAATCGAACCTGCAGCCCCAAACGCCGAAGTTGGATCGAATGTTCTCAGGTAAAGGGAAAGGAGGATTTTGGACAACGCGAATAAGACCGAACCAATTAGCGCTCCCACGATGGCGCTTCGCCACTCAATGCCCCCTTTTGTTGGTATCCAACGGTAGAGCATGGCGAACGAAAATCCAACCGCGACAATCGTAAACAAAGTATCGGCAACGACTAATAACAGCCCGCTCGATGGTAAGTATTCGGTCGACATCCTTGCAGCAAAAGCCAGCCAAGCCGAGAGGACAGTCAGAGCAACAGTGAGCAATGCCAAAGCCAATACAATGAGAACGCCAGCTATCCGTCCGCGAATGACAGCGGGGAATCCGGTTGGCTCTTTCTCTTGGCCGCCAAGTATCTCGTTTAATCCTGTTGCCAACTGGGAAAATGCGCCGGAAGCCGCGAGCACCAACAGAATCGTCCCAATAATGGTCGCTGCTCCAGTCCCTGTTTGCGACGCTGCGAGAATATCAGTCAACGCTTTTGCAGAGCTCGACCCAAGTATTCGTTTTGAGGCGTCAAACAATTGTACGCGGGCATCATGCTCGCCATAAACTTGCGCAGCTGCCGACATTGCCAGTAGGAGCATCGGTGCGACGGCGAACAACGACGTATACGCGAGCGCGGCCGCGATCCGAGTGCCGTTGTTCGTTTTCCAACCTGTGAGCCCTCGCCGAACCAGATCAATGGCTGCCTGCACTACGTTCCTACGCTCAAGATCGCCTCAATCTAACCCTCTAGCCCATGGTTTCCGCAAACTGAAGATTAAAAGCTCCCCAGTCCACCCTGAATGTACGCGCATAATCGACGATTACGAATCGACAAATCGCGGAGTAGGAATGCAGGATGCTGAAGCGGCTAATGGACCGGTGCCGATCTAAGCCTACCTCCCTTTGTTTAGTCGGCCCGGTCGCTTTCATCCATGGCCCGGTTGTCCGGTCCGCAGAACTGTCCGGGGCTCAATGGCTCCTAGGGGTGCCGAGCCATACCTGCATTACTCAGCGTATGTCTCAAAGTTCCCACGCTCTGTCGTCACGCTTCGCCGTTGGCTTAAGAACTCCTAAGCCCGAGATAGGTTTCGGAAAGTATAGGAAACGCGAGAAGCTCTAGTCCCTTGCCTAGGTCCAAAAGGAATCCGCCAACTTACGCAAACACCGCGGTCGCAGTCCGACCGGCCCAGGCAAATGCGGAAAAGCACCTTGATACGCTGCTCCGGAGTTCCTCCTAAAACCCGCCGTTATTATCCGACCAAAGACCGGACTGAAACTTTGGTGTTAGCGAAATGCCTTCGGGGAAGCAATTACTACCGGGTAGCGAAAACTTATCAGAAGAACCTTAATGCCTATCACCTCTAGTGAAACCGGAATTGCTTGACCCGGTTGGACCTCAAGTCGTTTCAGTACCTTGCCGTCACCTTCGAACAAAACCCGCCTGCTCTCATCTTGAAAGTCTCTCTCGTGTTCGTCCGCTACACCAACAATACATGTCACCTTTCGAAACTGGCCGGCAAGTTTGTAAGCTGGAACACAATCCCCTCCCGCATAGGAGTACTCCGCACTGGACGATTTGCGAACTCTCGACATCGCGGCAGCATGAAGTCAAAGACAAGGCTCACAGGCTCGCGTTCTTGCCGTGACTCCAACAGTGTCATTGTAATTCCATAGACTTAGGTAGTCACGTTTTGAACTTCGTATCTGGTTCATATTGGATCATCGTGTGCCATCTCGTCTAGGAACCAGCGTAGGAATATTTATGGGCTCGCGTTCGTTTGAGCAACAACTTCCTGGTGTCCCCGAAGCGCGTCTGTTAAGTCAGAATACCGTCTGACCACGATGGACCTGTGTCCTTGAATCAAAACAGTCTCAAACGCCTGGGGTGACCCATCCTCGAATGTAAGGCAGATCGGCAGGAAAGCCGTGCTGATCTGGGCACCTCGTTATTCGGTGCTGACCACTAACCTCGACTCCTCGTCTGACATGAGGCGCTCGGCTTCCATCGATGTGCAGGGGGTGAGCACTCCCTCAATAGACAGTGCGTAATAACCGATCTGCATATAATCGCGTGGAGTGCTCCTGAGATTAGGACCCGATCGCGCCTTCAGAGGGGTCCCCCCTTCGGGAAGCAAGCCCTCCAACCAAATGCTACCTGGGTATGGGCTTACGCCGAGGGGGTAGAGGGCATGAGAGGGCCGCGTGGCTCTTCCCTCGCGGAATTTACGCGCAGCGGAAACTTCGCAACGCTCCTCGTCGGCAAGCGACCGTTCACCAGTTTCCCAGTAAAGTACCTTCGCGCCATGCGGAAACGGACGACCCTGAGTCACCGGAGCATTTGTTGGCAAAAAGTAACCAGCCTGATCCGGCTCGAAATGCCACACGAGCAGCCAAGTCGCAGAGATACTCAACGCGGCGAAGCGCCTTTTCATAGTCTGTCCTCAACATCCTGAAGCGGTGTCCCTCTCATCAGAAG
>JALYSG010000071.1 GCA_030854945.1 Armatimonadota bacterium | reverse complement strand
ACTACACACTGAGTGAATGGATGACTTATCTATCCAGCGCAGGATTCCATGTTTCGGCACACCACAGGTGGAAGATGCGCCTTGAGTTTGAATCATGGGTGAGCCGGATCCGAACCCCCGCGGACCGTGTCTCGGCTATACGCGCCGTGTTGAAACAGGCGCCAGAACAGGTTCGCGAATATCTGATGGTGGAGGACGACGGGTCTTTCCAGTTCGACGCGGGGATGATCGAGGCAGGGCTGGCATCAGACTGTCAGCGGCGCGCGCCTGAATCGGCGTCAACGCCGTAGCGTTGCACCCGCGCGCTGAGTCAAGTGAATATTCCGCGCAGCAGTTGCGGAGTTCGCGCAGTGACGCGCAAGCGCTTTGCATTCAACTTCGTCCTAGTTGTTAGCCGAACCACTCGCACGACACCGTGCGACGGGTTGCAACTTGGAGGAAACATGCAGAACGAAGGAACCGATAAACAGGGTTCTGACCAGAAAGATCGGTAGGTTGCTCTGGCGGAGGCGGACGGATTCGAACCGTCGATGCACGTTTTTGCGCGCATGCTCCCTTAGCAGGGGAGTGCCTTCGACCACTCGGCCACGCCTCCGGGATGCACAGACTTACGAGGCAGGAGTTTACTAAAAGTTATTGTCCAGGCCGTTCAAGCGTCCTGATCAGCGGGGGCGCGTGAATTTTAGGTCACTCCGCGAAACGGGGTTCGCTACTTTGAAGCCGCATGGCGGCTAGCGCTCCGTCACGCACCAACTTGCTCGAGCCCAAACGCCTTGTGCAACGCGCGCACGGCAAGCTCCAAATATTTGTCTTCGACCACGACCGAGATCTTGATCTCGCTGGTGGAGATCATCTGCATGTTGATGCCCTCCTCCGCCAGGGTCTTGAACATCAGGCTTGCGATGCCGACATGTGAGCGCATGCCGATACCGACGATCGAAACTTTGGCTATTTTCGGGTCGCCTACGATCTCTTTCGCGCCGATGTGATTCATGACCTTGCTTTCGAGCACGCCGAGCGCTTTTTCGTACTCGTTGCGATGCACGGTGAATGAAAAATCGGTGGTGCCGTCGACACTGATGTTCTGCACAATCATGTCGACGTCGAGATTGGCGTCGGCAATCGGCCCGAGAATTTGATAGGCGATCCCGGGTCGGTCGGGAACGCGCGTCAGCGTGATCTTGGCTTCGTCGCGCGTGAACGCCACGCCGGAGATGACGGCTTTTTCCATCTGGATGTTTTCCTCGAACGTGATCAGCGTGCCGGATGTGGCCTCTTCATCCAGCGGGATGCCAGCGTCGGTCATGCTCGACAGCACGCGCAACGGCACTTTGTATTTGCCGGCGAACTCGACCGATCTCAGCTGCAGCACTTTCGATCCGAGGCTCGCCATTTCAAGCATCTCTTCGAATGTGATTCGGTGCAGCCGCCGAGCTTCGGGAACGATGCGCGGGTCGGTGGTGTAGACACCGTCGACGTCGGTGTAGATCAGGCACTCATCGGCTGCCAGTGCCGCCGCGAGTGCGACCGCCGATGTATCTGACCCACCGCGTCCCAGCGTAGTGATGTTGCCGTGCTCGTCGGCACCCTGAAAGCCGGCGACCACGACGATCGTTCCACCGTTCAGATCAGCGCGGATTCTTTTTTCGTCGATGCGCAGAATGCGCGCCTTGTTGAACGCGCTGTCGGTCAACACGTGCACCTGCGGCCCGGTATAGCTCTTGGCTTTAAGACCGCGTTCGATCAATGCCATCGCGAGCAAGGCCACGGTCACTTGTTCGCCGGTCGATGCCACCACATCGAGCTCGCGCGCGTCAGGGCTGCTTTGCACTTCCTTTGCGAGACTGATCAGCCGGTTGGTTTCTCCGCTCATCGCGGATACGACCACGACCAACTGATGGCCCGCGCGGTGCCATTTCTCCAAACGGCGCGCGACGTTCTTGATGCGCTCAACCGAGCCGACCGACGTGCCGCCGTATTTGTGAACGATGAGCGCCATTGTTGCTGCTAGTTGTGATCTCTTCCGGTGCGCGAGCAAATTTCAGCGCGCGATTATAGGGAGCGTGGCCCCGTTCTACAGATCGCGCTCGATTAGCGAAGCATCGGGTTCCCAGCCGACAATGAAGCGTTCACCATCACGATCGGTAAGGCGTGCGTCGACGCCGAGACCCGCAACGAAAATCAGCTCGCCGTCGCGCCACATCAACGGCAACCGTGCGCGCTCGAACTCCGGAATGCCGGCGTCCTGAAACAACCGCTTCAATGTCTTGGACGGCCGCGAGGGATGCGGCTTGAAACGTTCACCCCCACCTCGCGAGCGCACCTCCAACGGTTTGGCGCGCAGCCACTGCGGATCGAACCCCTCGCCTTCAACCGGGATGAACCGCAGCACGCCGCCCCATGCAGGAACCGGAATTTCATCTTCGCCACGCCACTGCAGGGTGTACGTGTCGCGATCGGAATCATCCACACGCTTTAAAAGCAGCAGAC
>JALYSG010000004.1:75889-92903 GCA_030854945.1 Armatimonadota bacterium | reverse complement strand
GCTGCCCGCTGGACGGGAACCGCCGCCTCGGTGGTGGACCTCCATCCCGCGGGGTACCACACTTCGGTTGCCTGGGGCGCACATAACGGCCAACAGGTTGGCTCTGCGAGAAACCAGCCTAACGACCATGCGGTGATGTGGACCGGCACCGCAGCTTCTGCGGTTATCCTGCATCCCCCGTCGCACAACTACTCTCAAGCATACGGCACAAATGGCGTGATGCAGGTCGGCTACTCCGGCACCCTCCCCGGTGGCGGTGACGCGCGAGCGTGCAGGTGGTCCGGTACGCCCGCGTCATGGGAAAGTCTTCATCCGGTTGAGGCGACCGCCTCTTGGGCCGCCGCCTGCGACGAAAATCAGATCGTCGGTGCCGTCGATGGGGCTGCATGGATCTTCGGAGAGCCCGATGTTAATCTCACCCCAACTACGGGCGGACATGCAAGCGGGGTTCACTCGGGCCAGCAAGTAGGCGTTGCCGTCGTCGGTGGGGAAGGGCACGCGAGTCTTTGGACCGGATCGGCCGAGTCATGGGTCGATCTGCATCCTCAGGGCCTTAACCAATACTCGGAGGCTTACGATGTGTTTGCCGGCCGGCAGGTTGGGTACTCGGGCAGCGGCGCAGGGACCGATAGGGCAATCCTCTGGTATGGAACGGCTCAGTCGGCCGTCGTTCTCCATGACTTTCTGACAACGGCTTTTGTGCAGTCTAGGGCGTCAGGTGTATGGGTCGATGGCGATCGCACCTACGTTAGCGGCTGGGGCCGCAACCAGACGATCGGTCGTTACGAGGCGGTGATGTGGGTTTCCCAAACGGTTGCGCCGGCATCGTTCAGTATGATACGGGGCACGGTTTTTTCAGGCAATCTGGCTTCGCTGCTAAATAGCGATAATAACCGGCTCGTCATGCGACCAGGCTTTGTATTCTCCGTCGGCGAGCCGCCGGTGCAAGTGCGGTTCAACGGCATCGCCCCCACAGCCTCCCCGAATGGGTTCAGCTTCTCCGTCGAATCCAGCGCCAGCTTCGGCAGCGCCGAGCAGAAGGTCTGGCTGTGGAACTACGTTCTGGGCGGCTACGAACTCCTTGACACCCGCCTCGCAACCACAACCGACGACGTCGTGACGGTGACCGTGCGAACCAACCCCTCCCGCTTCATTCAGCCCGGCACGCTTGCGATACGCGCCTTGGTCAGCTACAGGGCCATCGGCCCCGCGTTCGCGTATCCGTGGTCGGCACGCGTCGATAAGGTTTGGTGGACGTTCCCCGGGTAGGGCGACCTAGCAAAGTGCGTTTCGGGCGGGTGCCGGTACACTCGAAAGCCCGTGGATTTCGAGTCTTTTTCCAAACTGCATCGCCCAACCATCGACGAGCGGCTGGCGGAGCTGCTGCCCAGCGAAGACGAGCGGCCCGAGTCGCTGCACCGCGCCATGCGCTATGCCGTGCTGAGCGGTGGCAAGCGACTGCGGCCGCTGATCGCGCTTGCCCTTGCCGAGGCGGTGGGCGACATGCAGGCAGCCGCCCTGGATGCAGCCTGCGCCGTGGAGCTTGTTCACTGCTTCAGCCTGATCCACGACGATTTGCCGATGCTCGACAACGACGACCTGCGTCGGGGGATGCCGACGGTCCACATCGCATTCAGCGAGCCTATCGCGCTTCTCGCGGGAGACGCGCTGTTTGCGCTGGCCTTCGAGACCCTGGCGCGTACGGGCTCCGGAGAGGCGGTTGCGCTGCTCGCGGAGGCGAGTGGCACGCGCGGCATGGTGGGCGGGCAGACGGTGGACGTTGAGTGCGAGGGAACGGCGCCAGACCTCGACACCATCGAGTGGATTCATCGCCGCAAGACCGGCGCGCTATTCGAGGCGGCGGCAGGTATGGGAGCGCTTTTTGGCGGGGGCTCAGCGGAGCAGGTTGTGCAGGCAAGGGCGTTTGGCGCGGATATCGGCCTGGCGTTCCAGATCGCGGACGACGTGCTGGACGAAACCGGTAGCACTGAGAGCCTGGGCAAGCGCTCGCAGGCCGACCGCGACCTGCACAAGGCGACGTACCCTGCTTCGATCGGTGTGGACGGCTCGCGCGAGTTGGCGCGGCAATCCGCCGAGCGGGCGCTGGAGCGCCTCGAAGGGTTCCCAAACCCAGATACGGCACGAAACCTCGCCCGCTTCGCAATCGAGAGGGGCGCGTAGTTGGCGAAAAACGCCGACCCGATCTACTTCGCTGTCCTAAACTTCGTGCGATACGGGGTTTTTCTGCCGTTCGGCGGGGTGCGAGTGCTTCATGGGGAACGCATGCCGATGTCGGGACCAGTGATCCTTGCCGCGAATCATGCTAGTTTCGCCGACCCGCCGGTTGTGGCGGTTTCAACCAACCGCCGCCTCAACTTTATGGCGAAAGCCGAGCTTTTCAAGCCGCCGGTCTTTGGGCCACTGATCCGGCGCATCGGCGCATTCCCGATTCAGCGAGATGTTGCGGATACGGCTGCCGTAAAGCACACGCTTGCTCTATTGGCCGACGGCGAGGCTGTGCTGGTGTTTCCCGAGGGCGGCAGGGGCGATGGCAAGACCCTGGGCGAGGCCAACAAGGGCGTAACGCTCCTTGCCATGAAATCCGGCGCGCCCGTGCTGCCCGTTGGAATCGCCGGTACGCACCTTTGGCTGCCGCAGGGCGCAAAGTTCCCGCGGCGAGCGCGCCTAACGGTGGCCTTCGGCGAGCCGTTCACCTTCTCCGCCGTCGAGGGTAGGCACGGCAAGGACGCGCGGAACGCTTTCGGCGACATTCTCATGGAGAAAATCGCCGAACTGGTTCGCGAAGGCGGCCAAGAAGTATCTGTGTTTAGTGAGCCGTAAACTTGGGGCACTCGCACGTGTGCGAGCGACCGGTGCAGCCGTTAGGCGAATGGATTGACTGGCGGTGTCCGCAGACACAGATCGGGTCCATCTCCTTCCCCGTGGACGAATCGTACGGGTTCACGACTACGCGCATATGCTTGAGTGGAACGTCGTCGTGCGCGTCTTTCGCCGAGTCTTCGAAGACCCAGTCCACCTCTTCGACCTTCCAGCGGCTGGTATCGCCGCAGTGAAGCTCCATGACGTCCCCCAAGCGAGGCGTATCGCCTTCCCACTTAGTTTCCCTCAAAAGTTCTGTGCCGGAATCTTTGTGGATAACGATGACTATCAAGTTGGAAATCCCTCCTAAGGCCCTGGGCCCGTGCAATTATGTGATACTTCGACGGTGTCCGTCGGGTTTCCTGCCTCGTTTTGCAGGAATCAATGCGTTCGACGGCGAAAAGTATCGCGTCGATACGTCCTGACGCTATTGCAACCTTTTCTTCGTCTTGGAGATAAAATAGCAAGGCGTCGAGTCTTCGACGCGCACACAACTACCTCAGGAGGTACTAGTAACTAACATGAAGAAGATTATTCTTCTCTCGGCCCTCGCGGCCATCCTCGTCGGTATCGTCGGCTGCACGCCGGCTGAAGAGAACAACACGAACACGACCGCTCCCGTGGACAACACCACCGTCCCCGAGTAGTCCTCGTCGACTCTTCAGACAAGAGTCCGGCCGATCGCTTCTGCGGTCGGCCTTTTGCTTTTCTGTCACTCCGCAACGTCTTCAGGGAGTGACGCGTACCGCTTCCATGCACCGGTCGGTGCAATACTTTTAACTTCAAGACTATGATGGTTGCCGATTTGCGAGGGCTCACAGTGGCTTATGGCCAGAAGGTCGCCGTGTCCGATTTCACATGTGTCATTCCGGAGGGCTGCGTCGGCCTGCTAGGGCCGAATGGCGCCGGTAAGTCGACGTTGATTCGGGCGCTGCTGGGCTTTGTCGAACCGTCGACCGGGACCGGAACATTGCTTGGTCACAACATCGCCACGGACGCGCTCCAGATTCGTATGGACGTCGGCCTCATGCCCGAAATGGATTGCCACATCCCTGGAATGACGGCGGTGGAGTTCACGGCCTATGCGGGCGAGCTTTCAGGGATGCCTCGCGAGCAGGCACTGCGGCGTGCCCATGAGGTTCTCGAATACTGCGGCCTTGGCGAAGCGAGGTACCGCAACTTAGAGACCTATTCCACCGGCATGAAGCAAAAGGCAAAGCTTGCCCAAGCTGTAGTGCACGGTCCTAAGCTTTTGTTTCTCGACGAGCCGACCAATGGGCTGGATCCCGCCGGTCGGGACGAGATGCTGGCGCTGATCAAGGACATTTCCCACGGAAAGGGAGTGAACGTCGTGGTTTCGTCTCACCTGCTTCCGGACATCGAGAAAACATGCGACCAAGTAATCGTGATGCACAGCGGGAAGCTGCGGGCCCAGGAATCGGTAAAAACAATTCGGGTTGTCGGGCCGTCGCTATTCGATTTGGAATTGAAGATTTATACTCCTAGTTTTGATGAGGCAATTGCGCGAAAGTCTGCGAAGATCATTCATAACTTTGCAACCCGATACCGCATAGAATTTCCACCCGGATTCGAGACACCCACGAAGGCGGTCTTTGAGGCCGCCAAGGAGTGCGGCGCGCAGGTTCGCGTTTTGACGCATGCGCAGCGCTCCCTCGAAGATGCATTTTTGGAGGCCGTTCAATGAGCCAACAATCGCCAATTGCCGACCTCAGTTACCGTAATTACGACGGTCCGAAAAGCCTTGCAACGGCCCGTTGGTGGGTTATCGCGAAGAACGGCCTTCGGGTCAGCTTCAAAAAGAAGGGGCTCTGGGTGCTTTTCGGCATGTCCTCGCTCAGCTACCTGTTTATGCTGTTCATGATGTTCATGCAGTCATTTACAGCGGAAATGGGGGGCGAGATGCTGGGTACGTTTCGCCAGCAGCTTGTGGGCACTTACGGCAATGCCTTCTGGCCTCTTATGATTGCCTTGCTGGTGGGATCGGGCTGCATAGCGGCCGATAACCGCGCGAATGCTCTGCAGGTCTATCTCGCAAAGCCGATGACGAAGAAAGATTATTTGATTGGAAAATGGCTCTACATTTTCCTCATCATCTTCGCGATTTATATTGTGCCACTCTTCATCGTGGTGATGTATCGAGCTTTCGATGTCGGCTTCGCCGAGTTTTTCAAGTCCGACGGCCGCGCGTTTTTTGCAATGCCGTTACTCGCGGCACTGCCTGCCGCGCTGCACGCATCGATTTTAGTTGGGATCAGCGCTTGGAACAAGACGCCCTGGATCGTCGGGGTTATTTACGCCGGCGTCTACTTTTTCTCAACGATTTTCGCGATGATTCTTGCGGGCTCGATAAGCAGCCCATCGGCGACGACGGACGCGACCCTTAGGCACCTGAGCATCGAAGGCATCATTTCTGGAATCGGCCAGTTTCTGCTAAGTGCGGAGCCTAGAAGCCTAACACCAGGTATGGAATCGACGGCTCGGCCCAGCGCGTTGCCCTTGATGATCATTGCGGCGATCTTGATCGTTGCGGGGGTGATGGTCGCGCGGATGCGCATCCGAGCGGTCGAGGTGGTGCAAGGATGATCGCCCTCGAAAGGGCATCTCGGTGGTATGGCCAGGTCATCGGCCTCAACGATGTTTCCTGCGTGTTCAACCCGGGAATCACGGCTTTGCTCGGCCAGAACGGGGCGGGCAAAAGCACGATGTTGAAGCTGATTACGGGGCAGCTGCGTCCGACGACCGGCAGCCTGACCGTGTTCGGGCAATCGCCGTTTTCCAATCCGAAAGTTTACGAACGCATCGGCTACTGCCCGGAAACCGATAGTTTCTACGAAGAAATGACAGGGCGCCAATTCGTCGCCCTGATGGCCCGGATGGCAGGAATTCCGAAGGAGCGAGTCGATCAAGTTGCGGCGTCGACGCTGGATAAAGTGGGGATGTCGGATCGGTGCGATGGCAAAATTGCAGGCTATTCGAAAGGCATGAGGCAGCGGATCAAGTTAGCGCAGGCGCTTGCGCACGATCCGGATATTCTAATTTTGGATGAACCGCTTAACGGGCTCGATCCTGTGGGTCGGCGAGAATTGCAAGACCTGCTGAAGCAACTGGCCGCGGAGGGAAAAACCGTCGTGATCAGCAGCCATATTCTTCACGAAGTCGAACAGATGACGCGCCATATCGTTTTGCTTCACAAGGGTCGGCTGTTAGCGCTTGGCGACGTAGGGGAAATTCGAGCGCTAATCGACAAGCACCCGCACCGCGTGCATGTGGAAATGGAGAACGCGCGGTCGTTTGCGCGCGAATTGATGGCGATGCCGAACGTACTGTCGGTTGCCTTCGATCGCACCAACTTGAACCATGTTGAAATTGAGACGGCTGATCCTGACACCTTTTACAACGAGGTCTCGCAGCTTGTCTTATCTAAGAACTTAGAGTTCACAGCGTTCACGTCCCCTGATAACAACCTCGAATCGGTGTTCCGGTATTTGGTGAAAGGATGAGTTTTATCGAGCTTGTTTCTTGGTCTGTGTGGGATCTAATGCGGACTCGCAAGATCGCTACGATGGTCATTTGCGGGCTGATGGGGCCATTGTTCGGCGCGCTGGCCAAGTACGCGTCGGGGTCGTCGGCCACGTCGTACGGCCTCGCAATGCCGATGGCGGTCTACTCGTTTACGCTCATCATTCTCTCGGTCGTTTTCGCTGCAGGAATCGTGTCGTCGGAGATGGTCGGCAAGACCATTTCGTATTTGTTGACGCGACCGATACCTCGTTATAAAATCCTGCTGGCTAAGTGGTCCGGCGCAACGCTCGTCGTCGCCCTTGCCACTACAATTTCGGCGGTACTTACTGCGTTGGCTACCTATGGCGCAGATATCGGACGCTCGCCGATTCTAAGCGAATTGTGGCTGGTGCCGGTTGGCGCGTTGGCTTACTGCAGCATTTTCACGCTGATGTCCGTGCTCTCCACCAAGCCGTGGTTGTTTGCGGTTGCTTTCGGATTCCTTTGGGAAGCGTTCGTTCCGTTCCTGCCGGGCGACCTAAAAATGCTGTCGATCATGGCGCAGCTTCGAGCTCTCGGGTCGGATGCGTCTTTCGCGTCGGTGCCGTCCGGAATGGCAGAAGCGCTGTCGATGCTGAATCAAAACGAAATTCCCGCTGCTACCGCGTGGAATACGCTGGCAATACTGATCGTCTTTTCCGTGATTGCTGCTTGCGTGATTTTTACGATCGGGGAATTCGTGCCAAAAGACGAAACCGGCTAATGGACTAGGTAGGGGGAGCGCCGAAGCCGCACGACGCTCCCGTGGTCCATCCTGGATGAAAACTGCGGGCACCCAAACGGCAGTACGCCTTGAGTGATTCGGGTTAGAGACGCGAGGCGATACTGAATAGTCGCGCGGTTCTCTTAGAAATCTAAGAGCATGCCGTCGTACCCGACTTGAATCTCGTGAGGCGTGAAGAATTCAACCAGCTGAGCGTGATTTGCGCCGCCACTATCCGCGTGGTGGGTTGTGGCTACGACAGTCCGGTCGTCCACGCAACTGATTTTCCGCATTCGGTCGATCATAGCGACGGCTTCTGCGCACGAGAGGTGTCCCCAGTAGTCGCTCGGGCTAAAACCGTCGGTACTCTCGATGACCACGCAGTCGAACCTTGTGCCGGAAATGAAGTCCCACGTAGGTTCCTGATACACGCCGGTGTCCGTAGCATAAAGGAGCCGCTTACCTCCGCCCTCGACAATGAAGTTGACGCTGTCCTCGTCGAGCTTGTGGTATGCGCTAACCGGGGTTACCTCATAGTCGCCGACAGTTGCTGATTCGAAACTCCTGAGAACCCGGGTTTGAATTTGATCGGCAGCCGGGAAGGCCCCCTCAAGCTCGGCCAGAACATGCGGGTTCCCTAGGACTTCGGGTGGTCGCTGATCCGCGGGCACGAATGGTGGCAAACAGTATTGAAGTAGGCCGGCATCGAAGTGGTCGAAATGCGAGTGGGTTACGATGATCCATTTCCAATCGACAGGCCGCAACCCTTGATAGGCTGCCTGCATAAACGTGTCCGGTCCGAAGTCCACCTTGAGGTGGCCGTCCACCACCGCGCCCGTCCTCGTGCGAATGTCCTCTTTGCCTTTCTCGCGAGCGTGCTGGGACAACTCTGAGTCACAGAAGAATGACGGAATCCCGTCCGCCCCCCCTGTGCCAAGGAGGTGAAGTTTCACTTGAAGTCGTTCATCGACCAGAAGAGCAGGCCGCTAAGCAGCTTGGGATAGTAGTACGTCGATTTTTGCGGCATCTTTTCTCCTCCGAGCGCGATGAGTCGCATATCCGAAATGCTCGGCGGGTTCATCAAGAATGATACGGTTTGCGGGTCGGTTTCGGGTGCGGAAATCGCTTCCTTTGCATCGCGCGTGTATGAGATCTTGTCGCTGCCTGAGATTCCGAAGAGGTCTTTCAGGATGGCCTCGTGCAGAATTGTAACGTCGAGCATCTTCTGTAGGTCGCTGGCGTCTCCCCCAATCCAAGCAAGCGCATCGGCCGGCTCGTTCATGGTGAGTATGAGGCCGCGCCCGCCGTGCAGCGCGACACCAAACACCCTCGCGTCCGGTTTGTCGAGCGAACAGAGCTCGCGGTGGATTTGATCGTTTGCAACTTCGCGGGTGTGGAAGCGGCCTTGAAGCTTCTCCTCTACCTGGTCCCACGGTACTGGGAAGTCTTTGACCACCCGATGGGTCGGTAGTAGAACCAACCCCGGATCACTCATGCTCGAGAGAGCGATCATCATGTAGTCCTCGGGCACCGGGCCGGGTTGCTCGCCCATCGCTTCGCGAAACGAGACTGCTGTTTCGTAGCGGTGGTGGCCATCGGCAATCCAAACCCTCTCCGCAGCAAATGCTGAAGTGATACGCTCGATCTCTTCAACTGCGCTCGACTTCGCAAGCTCGTGAGTAACGCTGTCTTCGGTTGTAATGTCGGCGACCACTTCGAAGGCGGTTCCCGCGAGAGCCGTGCCGACATCGGCGTTTACATCCTCGTAGAGGCCGTAGATGCACTCCAAATGGGTTCTCGTTGCTTCCAAGAGCCTCAGCCGGTCCTCCTTGTGCTTTGGAAACGTTTGCTCGTGCGGGAGAACAACGCCCTTTTCGTAGGGTTCAGTTTTGATGAGCGTGATCAGCGATTCCCGTGTCAACTTCTTGCCGGAGACCGGGTCGATGAACGTTTGCCGATACCGGTAGAGGCTCGGCTGATCGTCGACAACGAGAACACCCTCGTCCCTCCAGGCAGCGAGGCGTGACGAACTTCGTCCGTACTTAATAAACTGGCTTCGGTCGTCAGGTTCTGCCTCTGGAAGGGTTAGCCAAACCGTGTTGTAAGGGCTTCTGGAGCCGAGGTTCTCACGGCCTTCCGAGGAAATCACGTCATAAGGTGGTGCAACAAGGTGCGCAAGCTCCCCGACGTGAGGCGAGAAGCGTTGCGCCCGAAAGGGCAGGATGATGGCCATCGAAGCGCAATATACCGCCATACTTCCGGTATGGAGCCTCAGGCACTTGGCGTCCACATGGAGCGCGAGATACTGGAGCAGCCCCAATCGCTTTACGACGCGGACTTGCGTTATCGCGAAGCCTTCGCCGCTCTGGAGCTGCGCCGTTATCGACAAGTCGTGTTGGTTGCTCGCGGCAGCTCGGACAATGCCGCCCTCTACCTTCGTTACCTCATCGAGGTTTTCCTTGGTATCCCTGCCATCCTTGCGGCGCCGTCGGTGGCGACGATGTACGGCCGTGAGGTGCGGTATGAAGGGGCGCTTGGAGTTGCAATTTCGCAGAGCGGCGAGTCCCCCGATGTCCGTGCAGTCGTCAGTCAGCTTCGCAAACAAGGACACACGACGGTCGCGATCACGAATTCGCCGGACTCGCCGCTGGCTCGCGAAGCCGAAATGCACATCGACCTTGGGGTTGGCATCGAAACCTCGATTGCCGCGACGAAGACCTACACGGCCTCGTTATTGGCAGGTTATCACCTTGCACGCGCCCTCGGAGCGCAGCTCGCCGAGCCGATCCTGCCGGACGATGCATGGATGGATTACGCCCGTACGGCAGCGGAGTCGAACGTTGGCCCGGTGATCGAATCCGAAGTGCTCTTTTCGCTGGCACGCGGCTTTTCGTTCGCCAGGCGCCCAAGAAACTGCCCTGAAACTGATGGAATGCGCCCTCATTCCATGCAAAAGCTATTCGACCGCCGACTTCGCCCACGGACCGAAGGCGATTACTGGGCCCGATGTAGGAGCGATCGTTTTTGGCGATCCACCCGATGGGCTCTACGCTTCAGGTTGCCGCATTCTCCAAGCTCCGGACGCAGGAAAGCAGCCCGATGCCCCGCTTAGAGAGATTGTTTTCAGCCAATTCCTTGCACTTCTTGCCGCACGTGACAAGGGCATCAACCCCGACACTGCGCCGAACTTGACCAAGGTCACCAGAACTTTTTGAGTGCATCCGACGGAATGACGCTCAGGTGGTCTAAAATCCCGGCATGAAGGTTTGGTTAAGTTTGTGTGTGGGCTTTGCGGTGCTGGCCGGCTGCGGCGGTGGGGCGGAGACCCCGAAATCCGGCGGCGGAGGTGTGCAGCTCAAAATCGCCGTGATCCCGAAGGGTGCGACGCACGAATTCTGGAAATCCGTACGTGCCGGGGCAGATGAAGCGGGGAAGGAATTGGGCGTTGAGATTCTCTGGAAGGGCCCGGAGAAGGAAAACAACTTGGAGGAACAGATCAAAATCGTCGAGGATTTCACGACGATGAACGTGAGCGGGATTGTGCTTGCACCCCTCGATGACACCGGATTGCGCGTGCCCGTGTCGGAGGCCCAGAAGAAGAACATACCGGTTGTCATTTTCGACTCCGCGATCAATGAGGTGGAAACGGTCAGCTTCGTGGCGACCGATAACTTCAAGGGCGGCCAGATGGCGGGCGAGGAAGTTCTTCGGCTGCTCAATGGTAATGGGCGCGTCATCATGATGCGATGCCAAGAAGGCAGCGCCAGCACCGAGGAAAGAGAAGCGGGCTTTTTAGACGTGATGAAAAAAGCTCCAGGAATTACAATGGTTAGCGACAATCAGTATGGTGGTGCCACAACCGAGTCCGCGCAAAAGACCGCCGAGAATCTGCTCGCGAGTTTTGGTGGAAAGTTTGACGCGATTTTTTGTTCGAACGAATCGACTACGTTTGGAACGTTGCGCGCGTTTGAAGACGCCGGCGTGACTGGCAAAGTCAAATTCGTCGGATTCGATGCGTCCGCAAAGCTACTCGATGGCTTGCAGGCTGCCAAGATCGACGGACTCATCGTGCAAAACCCCCGCAAGATGGGCTATCTCGGGGTGAAGAATATGGTTGCGCATATTAAGGGCGAGCCGGTAGAAAAACGAATCGATACCGGCGCCACATTGGTAACGAAGGCGAATTTCGCGGAAGATGAAATTCAGATCCTGCTCGGCCTAAAGTAAAGATAAGAGCCGAAGATGAAGAAGGGTTATCTAAACCTGATCGGCCTTGCAATTGGCTGGCTTCTTGTCTTCGGCTTTTTTGCGCTCCGCGCTCCCGAGACGTTCCCCACGCTGTCTAACCTCGAAACGATCCTTCGCCAAACGACGATTGTTGCGTTTGCGGCGATCGGAATGACATACATCATCATTTCCGGGGCGATCGACTTGTCCGTCGGCTCGATGGTTGCGCTTGTTACGGTTGTGATCGCGTGGTTCCTGGAGCGCCACGTGCCTGCGTTGGGCGCAGCTGCGCTCGGTGTGAGCGTCGGCTTTCTATGCGGCGCGATGAATGGTTTTCTTGTTTCGCGCCTCAAAGTTAATTCTTTTATCGTCACGCTAGGCGGGTTCCTGTTATTCCGAGGAATCGCAAAGGGACTCGCTGATAATCAGAAAATTGACGCTCCGATGACTTGGCTCGCCGACGTGCTCGCTTCGCTCGGGCCAAACGAGAAGTGGAAGGTCGTGCCGCCCGGCGTTTGGCTCGTAATTATCGCCGCGATTGCTGCCGCGCTGCTGCTTTCGCGCAGCGTATTCGGCCGAAACGTGCTTGCCGTCGGTGGCAATGAAGAAGCCGCGCGCCTTTCCGGCATTCGGGTCGACAAGACGCGAATCTGGGTGTTCGCTCTAAGCGGATTCTTTGTGGGGCTCGCCGGGCTCATGCAGTTTTCGCGCCTAACGGTGGGTGATCCCACAGTGGCCGTCGGACTCGAATTAGATGTTATTGCAGCTGTCGTCATTGGTGGCGCAAGCTTGAACGGTGGTGAAGGCTCGATTGCCGGCAGCCTGCTGGGCGCGCTCATCATGTCCACAATTCGCGCGGGATGCTCGCAAATAGGACTCGATAACTGGGTACAGGAAATCGTGACCGGCGTTATTATCGTTGCCGCGGTTGCGCTCGATCGCTGGCGACTCGCGAGACTTCAAACTCGCACGGCCTGATCATTATGTGCGGTCTCTCCCGCAATGTATCCTGTCGCAAATGCGGCTTGCAAGTTGTATCCGCCGACCGGGCCGGCAATATCCAGAACCTCGCCGCATAGGTATAAGCCAGGGCACTTCAAGGAACACATTGTTTTTGGGTCGACCTCGTCGAGGGACACGCCACCCGCGACGACCTCGCCTTTATCCAGAATAACCTCGGCAACATTTCCGAGCTTCCAGCCCTTCAAATTCTCGATTAAGCGAGATCTGCCCCCGCGCTGCAACTTAGAGAAGATGGTTTCGTCAGGAACGCGGGACGACTTCAGTATTTCGTCGATCAGCCTTTCAGGGACAATGGCTTCACCTAAGTATCGTTTTATCGTTCGCGCAGGATACTGCTTTCCGTAATCCAAAATTGAAAATGTAGCCGCCTCGAAAGACTGATCCGGCAGCAGGTCAGTTTCAAGTTCCACGGCTCCCCGTTCAAGCGCCTCTGAAACCTCCCGGCTGATTTCCAATGTGCACGGCCCGGAAAGTCCAAGGTGCGTAAAGAGAGTGTCCCCGCGCCAACGGGCGATTTCTCTTTGATTTTGCCGAGCCTTCAGCAAGCAGTCCCGGAGGGCTACGCCGGAATACTGGCGCCACATCTCGTCTGCAAGTCGAATGGGCGCGAGGGCAGCACGAATCGGCACAACTGTGTGCCCAAGCGACGTGGCCCAACCAAAGCCGTCACCCGTCGTGCCCGAGTTAGGGTACGAACTGCCGCCGACGGCCAGCACAACGCGACGCGAAGCTTGACAGCCACCCGCAAAATCAACCCCACAGATTCCTTTTTCATCACGCCTAATTGCCGATACTGGTGCGTCGAATCGGATGCGAACCCCGACTTCGTCGAGGCATCGCCGCAAGATGGCAACCACGTCCTTTGCCGTCTGGTCTACCGGGAATATACGGCCGTCCGGGCGCGTATACACCTGGAGCCCCCGCTCGGTCAGCAGCGATACGATCTGCTTGTTCGTGAAGCGATAGCATGCGGGCCGAATGAAGCGAGCTTCCCTGGGACGAAACGCCCTCAGCACGTCCTCGATAGGGCCGTCATGGGTGATGTAGCACTTTCCGCCTCCTGAGATGAGGATTTTGGTTCCGAGGCGCGGCGTCTTCTCCAGGAGCAGGACCGCTGAGCCGAGTTCCGCAGCGCGGCGGGCGGCCATGATTCCTGCGGCTCCGGCGCCGATCACCACGATGGGGTCCATCAAGTCGATTGTATTCTGTGTAAACTCTTAGGGAAGGATTCAGCCAGGGAGGGCAGATGCTTGTACTCACAAGAAAAGTTCATCAGAGCATCATGATCGGCGACGAGATTGAGATCGTCGTGTTGGAAGTTCGTGGCGAGCAGGTGCGCCTGGGGATCCGAGCGCCCAAGGAAGTCTCTGTCCACCGTCAAGAGATTTACACGCAAATCCACTCCGAAGAAGCACCTCCGCCGCCCGCAGGCACCAAATAGCCAGCGGTTGCTGTCACGGAGGTACCGCGCGGCGTCAATAATATATGTGGCCGCAGACCGTGGAATTTCGCTTGTCGAACTTTTGGGCGGAATTTTTGTCTTAAGTCTGATCGTCACGGTCGTGAGCAGGGTTTACGGCTCGGGCACCGACGCCGCCGAGCAAACCTCACTCACGAGAATGCGTTACCTACACAGGGCCGCGACCCTGTACCGCGAAGAGTGGAACGGAGTTCTGCCCGACCAGCGCTATGTGTACAAAAGCTGGTTAGGCTTTACGCGCGAATACTTCATAAGCCCTTGCGATTCCAGGCCAAAGAAAATGGCACGCAAGTACGGCGTGTCGTACATATACACCTGGTCACCGAGCCGTAAGGACCTCCTTGAGAGCATAGGTGACAAGTCTCCGCTTTTTATCGATCTCGACTGCAACTTGAGCCACGCGCCGGGAGGATTAGACGAGCCGCGAATCGGGCTCGCGGTGCTTCTCGATGGTACGACGGTTCGAATGGAAAAGCCGGGGGACGCTCGCACTCTTTCTTGGTGGCTGAAAGATTAGCTGCCGACCAACCTTTCTTTAAGGGCTTTCATCGCCGCTTCCGTGCGGCTATTCACGTGAAGTGCCTTTAGAATGCTGCTAACGTGGTTTTTAACGGTCTTTTCGGCCAAGTGTAGCTTGCCGGCGATATCCCGGTTTCGTAGGCCGCGAGCGATAAATTCTAAAATTTCATGCTCACGATCGCTCAATTCATAGAGGTGTTCGTCGTCCACTCCCACGTCGTCTTTTTGTCGCCGAAATTCCGACAAGACTTTAGAGGCGATGGTCGGCGTGAGGGTTGTTTCTCCGTCGTGCGCCCGACGAATCGCATCCAAGACTTCTTTCGGCGTGCTTGTCTTTAATAGGTACGAAATGGCGCCGGATCGGACGGCCTCAAAAACGTTTTGGTCGTCTTCATGTACCGTCAGAATAACAACTGCGGTCTCACGTCGACGCTTTGCAATTTCACGCAAACATTCGAGGCCGTTCATCCTAGGCATCTGAATGTCCGTGAGAAGAACGGACGCATCGTTCTCCATGACCATATCGCATGCCTCACGGCCGTTCATCGCAACGCCAACAAGTTCGATGTCCGGCGCGCTGGCCAGCACGCTGGTAAGAGCCTTTCGGTACCCCGCCTCGTCGTCCGCAACCACAACGCGAATCTTTGCCGCCATACGGCTATTCTAGCTCAGGGGAAACCGTGCGCGAGCCGCTCGCACGGCAAGAATTTCTGACGGGCGATGTTCTGTCGCACGATCCGGCGCCTTCGTGGACAAACCGATATGCTCCGCCGCCGCCATTTCTCTCCCGTGCTCCAAGTGTGCTGCGGCAAGCAGTACCTCGATGAGCGAACAGGGCGCACGCCTTCTGGCTTCTTCGAGCCACCTCGCCCGGGGCTCGGCGAGACCGGCAGAACCCAAGAGGTCGGCCATTTCAAGGTAAGGCTGGGGGTCGTCACCCCAAGCATCCAAGAGCGGATCGGGCTTGGCATCTTCAGGAGCGTTCAAGTAGGCGTCCGCCCGCAGCGCGGGGTCGAGGGGTGCAAGAAAATGCGCATTCGCCAAGTCGTGCTCGTTCTGTAGGTCGAGGTATCGAAGGCACCAATTCTTTGCCCACCACACTGAAGGGTTGTCGCCTCGCAGGATCGCAGCATCCTCAAAGATCTCGACCGCATCTTCCCATCGCTGCCCGCGCATCGCCAGTAGGCCAAGTGCAAAGGTCGCAGCGGCGGACACACTTGGAATGCGGCCGGCCGATTTCAAAGCCTCCTCGTCCAGCAGCAGATGATCGAGGGACGGAATCGGCGGCGCTTCAAGCAATGCTTCGAGACCCCTCGACGGCGTGTTCGACAGGATGATGCGGCCGCCTTCGTCGCGTAGCTGGAAGATGTCGAGCCCGGCGGGCAACGATCCCAAGGGCATTTCGGTCGGTACCGTGGGTGAGATGTCGATACGAGTCTCAAAAGTTCGTCCTTCGCTGCCAACAAGTAGCAGCTGCTGCCTTCTCGTTTCCGCTGAAGCGATTGTTAGTGTGCCTTCGCCCAGTCGCGCGATCGCGTCGGCGGATGCGAAGTCGATCCTGTCCAATGCCGGGTGCCAGAGGAGCCTCGCCTCGGTCACGGCGGATTCCTGCGGCCCCAACTGCCATGTGAGTTGGCCGTACATGGTGCCCACAACCCCGACGGCTTCGTCGACAACAAGGCTCTCTGCCGCATGGCGAATCGGCACGACAGCCATCGGTCCTATCGGCCACGCGCAGACATGGGGCGAGCAATCGACCGGTGACCAGCCTCGATTGAAAACCACCAGCTTCACCGCGATGGACGCCACGTTTGGCACAATCGTGACCCAAGCATGCCAGGTTAGCCGCCGCTCCCAATCGGTGCTCGAGAGGATGAGAGTCGCCGCATCGTCGTCCAGTCGGCTGCTGACTAACGTCGGTCGCTCCGATTCTTCGGCGGGCCAAAAAGCCATGCCCTTACTGCCCAGGCACTCCTCATCGTTTCGCTTGTCGATGATCGAGGTGATACGCCCTCGATCAGCAGACGCCGTAATGTGAAGGAACGAATTGTCGATCACCCAGATCTGGCTCTCAGGGTCATGGGACGTCGAAATTCGCACGATCTGATTCTACAGCAGAGGAAGTGCCGGCGGTAAAATGAGACGTGACGCGAGCATCCCGACGCCTGTTATTGAGAACCGTGAAGTGGGTATTCGTCCCGCTCGCGCTTGTGATGGCCGGGTATTTATTTGTCGGCCCGTACGTTTCGGAATGGGCCAACAAGAGCAGGGTCGTAGACACGGCAGTTCGCAGCGAGCCTAACTAGATTGAAGGTGTTGATTCTCGAGGACAACCTCTTGTGGTCGAGCCGCCTTAAGCAGACTCTCACCGCATTCGGCCATGAGCCGGTTGTCGGTTCAGTTCCCGCTGATTGCGACGTGGCGATTCTAGCCCTGGGCCGCCCCTCGATGGCTGAAGACGTTGCTGCGCTAAAGCAACTCGGAGCTTTCGTGATCGGCCATGCCGGGCACAAAGAGAAGGAATTGCATGCAGCGGGCCGTGAGGCAGGATGTGACCGCCTCGCATCAAACAGCGAACTTACGAACAAGCTGCCTGAGAT
>JALYSG010000004.1:0-75879 GCA_030854945.1 Armatimonadota bacterium | reverse complement strand
CTCAATGAAATCGCCTGACCTGTGAACCCACTACGTTTCACGGCGTAGTTGCAGACAGGAGGCAACTCATGAAACGCTTATCAATCTTGTTCGCAGGACTCGCCCTTTTTGCTGCCGCGCTGGCGTCGGTCACCCACCAATCGTTTGGCAGAGGCGTCGTGGCTGGCGGCTCGTATGCCGGCTCGCACTTCCATTTCCACGTGGAGGCGCCTGAGGATCCGGCGCACGAGAACTTCTTCCGCTTCTCGGATCAAGGAATGTTTATTCCGGTTGAAATCGCCGTCCCTCACATTTTGAGAGTTGAGTTCAATCGCAACAGCGTGTTCTTCGTTGGACGCGGAACGTACAACCGCACGACCCCGGTCGTCGTGACGGTTACAGCCATCGATGGCGGGCCGCGCGGCCGCGACTTTTTGCGCATGGCAGCCCGCGATGAATCCGGCGCAATGGTTCACAGCGCGGACGGCCACCTAACCCAGGGCGACATCGTTGTACGCCACTCGCGCTAGTCGGGCTAACCCTTAAGCGCTTCGGCGCCACCCACGATTTCGAGGATTTCCTTCGTAATCGTGGCTTGGCGCATCCGGTTCGCTTGTAGGGTGAGAAGCTGAATCATCTCACCGGCGTTGTCCGTTGCGCTCGTCATGGCGGTCATGCGCGCGCCGTGCTCGCTCGCGGTGGACTCCAGCAGCGTCTGCAGCACAATAGTTAGCGCGTACTTCGGAAGCAGCGCGCCGAGAAGCTCGGCCGGATCAGGTTCGAAAGTGTACGTCTTACTGAAACCCTCTGTGGCGCCTTCCAGCACCGGTGGCTCGATCGGGAGAAGTTGGACCACCTGCGGCGTCTGCCGAATGGCCGAATAAAACTTGCTGTAAACGAGGTAGACCGCGTCGACCTCGCCGCTCACGAACATTTCCTGCGCTTTCGAAATGATCTCGTTGGCGTGATCGAGCGTGGGGCCACTGGTTGGCATGTTCATCTGCCCGGCCATATCAAACCCACGCCGATTAAAGAATTGAAATGCTTTTTTGCCCACGCCGAACACGCGGTTGGGAAGCGACTGCTCTTTTAGAAAGTCGCTCGCCTTTCGGTTGATGTTCGTATTGAATGAGCCGGCCAAGCCGCGCTCCGCGGTAAACACCAACACCGCGATTTTCTTGACCGTGCGTCTCTCCAAAAGCGGGTTTACCGGCATTTCGCCGCCCGCGGCGAGAGACGCCATCAGTTCTTTCATCTTCTCCGAATAAGGACGCGCTTCGAGCACGCGCTCTTGGGCGCGCCGCAGCCTTGCGGCGGCGACGAGTTTCATCGCACGCGTAATTTGCTGGATGTTTTTCGCGCTGCGAATCCGGCCCCGGAGTTGCTTGATCGTCGCCATCGAAAGTTAGGCGCCAACCTCGGCCGTTACGGGCTTCTGTCCGCCTCGTGCGTCTACAAATTTCGTCTGGAACTCGCCCATCGCCTTCCGAACGGTTTCTTCGACATCAGGCGTCCACTCATTGGTTTCGCGGAGCTTCTGAATGACGTCCGGATAGTCAGAGTGGATGTATCCGAGTAGTCCCTTTTCAAACGCCCTGATTTCAGATAGTTCGATGGGGTCGAAGTAGCCCGCGATTCCGCTGAAGACCGAAAGCACCTGGTCCTCCACCGCGTAGGGTGAGTAGATGTCTTGCTTGAGCAGTTCTGTGAACCGGAGGCCGCGCGCCAACTGCTGCTGTGTGGCCCGGTCTAGGTCGGAAGCAAACTGTGCGAACGCCTGAACCTCGCGGAACTGCGCCATTTCAAGTTTCAGTTTTCCGGCGACCGCTTTCATCGCTTTCACCTGGGCGTTACCACCGACTCGGCTAACCGAGATGCCGACGTTGATAGCCGGTCGAACGCCCGCGAAAAACAGGTCCGGCTCGAGGAATATCTGCCCGTCGGTGATCGAGATCACGTTCGTCGGGATGTAGGCCGAAACGTCCCCGGCTTGGGTTTCAATGATCGGCAACGCCGTTAGAGATCCTGCGCCGAGTTCGTCATTGAGCTTGGCCGCGCGCTCGAGCAAGCGGCTGTGCAGGTAAAAAACGTCGCCAGGATAGGCTTCGCGGCCCGGGGGTCGGCGGAGCAGCAGCGACATCGTTCGATAAGCCTGAGCGTGCTTGGAAAGGTCGTCATAGACAACCAGAGCGTGCTTGCCGTTGTCGCGGAAAAACTCGCCCATCGTGCAGCCCGCAAACGGCGCGATGTACTGCATCGCGTCGGAGTCCGAAGCGTCCGCGGCAACGACGATCGTGTAGGCCATAGCTCCTTCGCGTTCCAAGGTCTCTACCACGCGGCGGACGCTGGCCATGCGCTGGCCGATCGCTACGTAGATGCAGTAGACCGGGCTCCCGCCGGGTGCGTGGGTCGATTTTTGGTTGATGATCGCATCGATGCAGATGGCGGTTTTGCCGGTCTGTCGGTCGCCGATGATCAGCTCTCGCTGGCCGCGCCCGATGGGGATCATCGCGTCGATGGCTTTGATCCCGGTCTGCAGAGGCTCTTTAACCGGCTGGCGCTTGACAACACCTGGCGCGATAACTTCGAGAAGGCTGAACTCGCTGCTGGCGATCGGTCCCTTGCCGTCGATAGGTTGGCCGAGTGGATTAACCACGCGCCCGAGCATCGCATCCCCAACGGGCACGGAAATGATGCGGCCCGTTTCGCGGACTTCGTCACCCTCCTTGATTGCGGTGCTTTCACCGATGAGAACGACGCCGATCGAATCCTCCTCAAGGTTCAGCGCGAGCCCCATAACGCCGCCCGGGAACTCGAGAAGCTCTCCCATCTGACAGTCGGGCAAACCGTGCACACGTGCGATGCCGTCACCGACTTGCAAGACGGTGCCGACGTGTTCGGTCTGCGCCTTGTTGTCGAAGCCTTGAAGTTCTTTGGCGAGAATGTTCGTAATTTCTTCGGGTCTGATTCCCATTTATATTTCTTACCTATGCCTGTTTCAAAACGTCGAATTGGAATTTTTCTTCCAGCCGCTTGAGGGCGCCGAAAACCGTTCCGTCCAAAACGGAATTGCCATACTGCACGGACACACCCGCAATCACTTTCGGGTCGACCTCTGCCTCGGCGATAATCTTCTTGCCCGTTTGGTCCGAGATTAGTTTCGAGATGCGCTCGACTTCATTTTCGGAGAGTGGTACTGCCGATGTTATGAACGCCCGCATGATTCCCGAGGCGTCTTCGACCGCGATTTTGTATTCACGATGAATCCCTCGAAGCTCCTTCTGGCGGTTCTTTTCGATAAGGAGCCGAAGCAGCCGCATTGTCAATGGCCGCGCACGGTCCGAAAATACCTTGTCGACGAATGCAAGCTTGCGGCTCCGGTCGACCTTCGGGCTTTCGAGGAACGTCTTGGTTTCCGGGCTCGCTTCGAGAATGCGGGAAATAGCGTCCAGGTCTTCCGAAGTTTCGGTGACAGCGTTCGATTCTTGCGCCGCTTTGAACAGCGCGAGCGCGTATCGCCGCGCCGCTTGCAAGTTCATGCTACTTGCCGACCTCTGCTGTTTCGATGAACCGTTCGACGAGTTCGCGCTGCTTGGTCTCGTCGACGGATTCGCCGATGACTTTGCGCGTGGCGGTCATGGTGAGGTCGACCACGTGTGTGCGCAGGTCCACGAGCATTTTCTCGCGCTCGCGTCGAAGCTCTTCGTTCGCGCGAGTACCTATCTCCTCAGCCTGGCCCCGAGCTTCCTCGATGATCCTGCCCTTCATTTCCTGCGCTTCTCCCAGTGCGACCTGAATCTTGTCGCGCGCCTCTGCTTCCGCAGTGACCAACTTTTCCTCGTATGAGGACTTCAGGTCGGTCATACGCTGTTTCAGTGTTTCGGCTTCGGCGTAAGTGTCTTCAAGACGCTTTGTCCGATCGTCCATGGCCTGATTCAGCGGCGCAACAAAGGCCAGTTGAATCACCGGAAACATGAGAGCGATTGCACCGATAGTTACGAACGTGGTCCGAAAGTTCAGGCCCAACTGTTCGACCAGCGGAATGTGGTTCCACGCATCCACGAACGGAAGCGTAGACAGGAACCAGAAGATCGCCGCGATGACGATCCCCGGCAGCATGCGCATTAGGAAGCGGCCCATGATCTTAGTGGCGGACTTCCGTCGGCTCGCCGATCTTTGCGAGCACGCTATCCGAAGCTTTTTGCGAGATTGGGGCGCCGGTTAGTTGTTCGGGTGTGAGCCCGCTGGTATCAGGCAGCTTGCCGAGCAACTGGAAGCAAATGACCAAAGTAAAGATAACCAGCGACTCGACGAACGCGAGGGCGATGATCATGCCGGTCTGAATCTTGCCGGCGAGTTCCGGTTGGCGAGCCATCCCGTTCATTGCGCCGTTCGCGGCCAGTCCCTGGCCGATTCCCGCGCCGAGCACGGCAAAGCCGATACCGATTCCGATCGCCATTGCGATCCCTTGTAGAGCAACCATAGTTTGTTAGATATCCTCCAATGAATAGTTTTTAGTGAGCGTGTCCCGGTTCGGCCTCATGGGCGGTGAACAGCGACAAGTAGACGCATGTGAGCATCGTGAATACAAGAGCCTGAACCAGGCTCACGAAAACGCCAAGCGGTAACAGAACCGCTTGCAAAGGCAGCGAGAATGTGTCCGAGATTGGAATAAGGCCGCCCAGCGTCTGGCCAACCATATGCTCGCCGGAAATATTCCCTTGCAATCGTAGGGAAAGCGACAAGTTTTTGGCGACTTCGGAAACGATCTCGATAAAAAACAGAAGCGGAGTAATAAAGATCGCCAGGATAGGCATGCCCAAATTTGGGCCTGCAAAATGCTTGATATATCCTACAAAGCCGTTGACGCGAATGCCTTCGTACTGAACATAGAAAATGACCACGACGGCCAGGCCGAGCGTAAACCCGAGCGAAGCCGTGGGTGCGAACAGGCCCACAAATCCGAACATGTTCGAGAACAGGATGACAAGATAAATCGTGAGCACGAGCGGGATGTACTTCTTGCCGTGTTGCCCAATTACGCCGACGCACATGTCCTCGATAAATAAATATCCGTGCTCCGCGAGCCGTGCGATGTAGCTCTTTGGAACGTTTGTTCTCGCTCCTCGAAGACCGACCATGAGGAGTACGCAGATAACCACAAAAACGACCCCCATCCAAGCGATGGGAGCCCACCACGCGCCGTGTTCTGCGCCGGCCTCGGCCGCTTCGCCCGTAGAGGCGATGAGTTGTGTGAGGTTACCGAACGTCATCCGTGTCTGTGGCAGGGCTGCTCCGACTGAGCGCCCCTAAAACCAGCGCCAAGTATACCAAGAAGTAGCCCACAAGAAAGGCGATAACGGCACCCAAACCGAGGGAACTTGTGAAAAAAGTCACAATCGCCAGAATCGGCAGCTTGACTAGCAAAAGAAGCTGCAACCGTGACTGAGCAGACACCTTGGTTTGTGACTCGTCGATTGAGTTCCGCACCACCAGAGTGCCCGCCCAAAGCGACAACCACGAAAGCGCGGAGCCGATCAAAAAACCCGCGACCGCGTTCGCCCCCCCCGCAAACCAAGCCACCGGAACGCCGATGCCCGCCAGCAGAGGCGTCCAGCGGACTGCGAACGCTGCCGGGCTGCGATCAGCCATCTTCGTTGAGCTTGTTGACGAGCCGTATCAGTAAAACAAATGCGAGCACCGTTCCGACCAGCAAACCGATGGTGCCTGCCGTTCCGCCTGCTCTGCCGTCGATCAGAAACCCTATGAGAAGGCCCGCCAAAACCGGTCCAAGGAACGAGCTTCCGATTGCGAAGGCGAGCCCTATACCTCTTGAGAGCGTGCCCTGGCTGATCGGGCGGCCAGGCATTGGCTCGTTCACCTCGGCCGGCCGCTCCCACTTCCAATCCGGCGGCTCAGGAAGCTCGACTGGTTCGATTTCAGGCGGTTCGTCGCCATGTTCGGGCATGGTAGAGTCTATCAGATGCGTTGGGCTTGGCTCCCGTTGCTGATAGGGCTGATCGGATGCTCCGCCCCGCCCTCTCCGCCCGACCCGTCCCCCAAGGCCGATGCATCCGACGCGCGGTGGGTGATAACGGGGACAGAACCCGAGAACCTGCTCCTAACGAACGGCACCATGGGGCTCTGGATTCAAACGGATCGGGGCCTGGCGCGGCACGACGCTTTTCGGATGGTCGACGGAGCGCTCGTACCGATTCCGGATTTCGCTGCATTCAGCCCGGGCGCGATGACTACAGCAGAAGAACTCCAATGGTCGTTCGATCTACGAACGGGGGAGTTCGTGTCCGTCAGAACGAGCGGCAATAGGCGTGACGAGATGCGTATCGCACTTCACCCCACGCGTCCGGTCGGGGCCGTCGAATGGACGACAACTGAACCGACTTTCGGGTTCGTTTGGCATGGAGCACTGGCGAGGTTGCCGCAGCTGGAGCGCACTCAGAAAGCCGATGCCGACTACCGGACGTATCAAGCGCAAACTGCAATCCAGGGTGAAACGAAAGGGCCTGTGCGTCTGACGTTGGTTAGCAGCTTCGGGCCGAAGGTCTTCGGCGTGTTCGCCGACTACGAGGACATGACGTTGCCCTCGTCGTACCAAGATGTGTTCGCCGCCTCGAAGAAAGCGCACGCCGAAATGTGGAGAACCGACGTTGAGATCGACGGTCCGGCCGAGGACCAGTTGGCTGTCCGAGCGATGCTCTATTACTTAAGGCGTGGTGCGACCGCGAAGCTGCCGCCGTTCGGCACGTCCAACGCAAAGTACCGGGGCGCACGCTATTGGGACGCGGAAGCATGGATGCTGCCCGTTCTGGCGCTCGTCGACCGTGACAAGGCGAAGGCTGCGACGAAGTGGCGCGCGAACAACCTCGGGGATCGGGTTCCTTGGGAAGCGGCACGTGGCGGCATGGATGTCACGCCCAAAGAGTTTGGTAACGCGCTGCATGTTGCCGGGTGGGCGGTTTGGTGGATGCACCGCGCTTGGCACCTGGGGATTGCCGACTTCGACGATTACGACAATGTCCTCGAGGTCGCCTACCGCCAATTCAAGAAGGCCGCGGTGGAGACGGAACGCGGCGTCGAGATTCGTGGCGTGGAGAGCCCGGATGAAGGAAGGCTGAGGGACAATGACCTTGTCACGAACCAATTGGCCCTTCGTGTTGCGGTGCGCGCCATCAGTGAATCGATCATCGACCGCAACGATATGATCTGGTGGGAGCGGATTGTCAAGCCCACTGCCGCAGACGGCCTCCCTGCAACATATGACAACGATTTACTCAAGGGGTATCAGCAGACAGCAGCCCTTCTGGCGATCTATCCGCTGGAGGAAGACTTCGGCGAAAGTGTGGCCGAGAAGATGTTCGACCGCTATGCCAACCTCACCAGCGAGGTCGGGCCCGCAATGAGCGAAAGCATCCACGCGACGATAGGCGCGCGCCTCAAACGCCCAGATGCCTACGAGCGCTGGCGGACGTCGTGGCAGACCTACACGGACAACGCGATGATGTTTCACGAGCGTAGAAACAAGCAGGATGCGTATTTTATGACCGGCGCAGCCGGATGCCTGCAAACGGTTTTCTACGGATTTTCAGGAATTCACTTGGAGCGGGAAGGAACGGGAGCGGCGGCGGCGAAATCTTTGGACAGTGACTATGCGCTGGCGTTTCGTCCGAGCCTTCCGTCAGAATGGAAGAGCCTTACCCTGCGCAACATTTTCCTTGGCCCGACTCGGGCCACTGTTCGCATCACGCATTCCGGAGTTACCATTGAAGAAGGAGGATAACCTATGCCGACCGTTGCCCTGACGGTGGACTGCAAAGCAGCCCACCACGACCGGTGCTACACCGCTTCGCTCATCGACATTGCTGAAAAACTATTCGTTCCCATCACTTGGCTGATTCACATTTCCGAAGCCGACCCATCCGCAAATACCAACCTTTACTACCGCGAGTATTTCCATAAGATTCCGTCTTGGCACGAAGTGGGAATGCTCGTTTATTTTGAAAACGAGCGCGGCTACGTTGATAACGCTAAAGAACGGGGCAACATAATTCGCATCGCGAAAGATACGCTCAAGTCGCATCGCGTTAAGGCCACATCTTTTCGTGCGGGCGCCTTTGCGCTCGAAGCTTCCGATATTCCGTATCTCGAGGATATCGGAATTTTAGTGTCCTCGTCTTCCGTTTCTGGAAGCGACTATAAAATGTTCAAGGATTGGTCTGATGGCCCAACGGAGCCGTACCATCCCTCCGGAGAAAACCTGCTGACAAAGGGAGACAGCAAGCTATTGGAAGTTCCGGTTTCAGCGCACGGCGGTATGCACGCCTATTTGGACAAGGGGTTTTCAGATGTCCAGCCCGTGATCGATGGCTGCATGGATCGCGAAGTGCTCTGCATTGGCATGCGCGATCACATGGATTGCAGCGGCGCATTGCAGGAAACGGTGGAGTACCTTCGTGGCAAGGGAGCACACTTCAGTACCCTCACCCAAACTTCAAGCGAACACTTCGAACAGCACGGGGCGTAACTAGCACGCATGTACGGGCGGGGCATGCCCCGCCCGCTGGCAAAATGATGTTGTGAGAATGGCGATGCGGTGGTTTGAGTCGCTCGAAGAAGCGGACAAAGCTGATCGAGCCTATCTCCTAAGTGTGTCACCACGGGATCGCCTGGAAATTCTCCTGAATCTGATCCGCGATTACTATGGCCCTTCAAAAGGACTTGCGCGAGTTTATACAATCGTTGAACTCGAGCGAAGTTGAATTCCTAAGCAGCCGCAACCCCGATCCGCCCACGCGCGTAACGTTCTAAATCCTCTCTCCGGATTTAGGAGTTAAACCGCAGATGACAAGCAATAACGGCAGCCCATCCCCAGGGCAGCAATACGAACTTAAGAAGCAGAACCTAGCCTCGCTGGATCAGGAGACAAGGGCCGGGCTTGCTCGCCTTTCCGACCAGGTGGATACAATGCGCGATGAGCGCGAGCACGCCATGAAGGCAGCCGCAACCCACGCAGGCAACCTGGGTTTCGTCTACAACGCCGAGACCAACGAGTACGTCCGCGTCGTGTCCGGCCTCAAAGAACCCGAGATGCCGGAACCACCTCCGCCCCTCATGCTCGACCACGCTCAGTTCCAAGCAGCCGCCGACAAAGTGGAACAAGCCGAGCGCGATGCCGCCGCGGAGCTAGAGAAGCGGCTGCAGCCGAATACCGAACTGCCCGCTGACACCGAGAAATGGTATCGGTCGATTCCCGAGTGGGCAATCGCGCTGCTTGTTGGCGCCTTTATTGGATACGGCCTCGGCAAGATCACCGGCCTGCCGATCGATCAGCGGCCCATTCTGTTGGGGCTGTTCCTAACTATGGGCGCCGGCGTCATCGTCGGCCTAAAGATGCTGCTGCACAAAATGTGGGAAGAGTACGGCAGGAGCGTGCGCCGATCGACGGCGTCGAAGTGGCTCCTAGCACTTTTCACAACGTTGACTTTTGCCTTCTGTGCGGCCGAAGCGGCTCTGGGAGCAAACGCGCTTATCACCTACAGTAGGCGAGTCGCGTTCAGGGCCGAAGACGCTCTCTCCGTCTGGATCGCGCTGCTAATTGCTGCTGCGATCTCCACGCCGATATTGCTTTTCTCTGCGTTCAAGGGCTACGGAAAAGGCGTTCGCACGATGACCGCCGAAGATGAGCGCATTCAAATGGACGCCATTAAATCGGAGCAGCGCCGCGTCGTGGATGAGAACTTGCGCATCCGAAAGGAATCCGCAACAAAGCAACTCGAGTTGTTGCAACGGCAATTCGAGGCGGACATGAATGCCAAGCAGGAAGCGCATGCGCTTCGATTGCGCGAATATGAAAACGAGTGCGCTCGCAAACGCGAGGACTACGAAAATGAAAGGCGCGAATTCGAACACCACAAAACTGCGCCGGATTACGAGGCTCTTCTCAGCTACGTGGGCCGCGTTAATGCGCTAAACGTGCAAATTGCCGACGCCGAAAAGCGCTTATCGACCTTTAAGATGGCATTCCCGTCAGAGGCAACGAGCAAGGAGGCACACCGTGAAAGCGCATAACTTTTTTTCACTCGGCATTTTCATCGCAGGCCTGATTTTCGCAGCCGGGTGCGGAACGGCATCCGCCACAAGCGAGGCCGGCACGCGCGTTTACGCGTACGACACTTCCGGCTCCGCAAAGGACGCTCACGAGCAATTCTTCAATCGCGGAATGCAAGACATGATGAGCGGCGATGGCCGTGCACGTTTCGTCGTTTATCGCTTCGATGTCAGACCGCAGGAAGCGTATCAGGGCACGTCGTTCAGCAACGACGAAGAGGCCGCCATGCTTCTAAAAAGCACATTCGACCGAAGTGCCGGCGCAAAGGGTACAAACCTCCTAAATCTGTTCCAAGAAATAGACAGCCGCTTGCCGGATTGGTCGAAGCCGATCTCGATACGCATCTACACGGATTGCGGCACAGAACTAATGACAAGCGAAGAATTCAAGAGAATGCGCGCCCTGACCGAACGCTGGAAAGAGCAGGGCACCCTGCCGGAGATCTCTTTCGTCGGAGTCGATACCGGCCACCGCGAAACCCTCAGAAACCATATCGCCTTCCCGGTGGAGATCAACTGACCAGGCGCGGGAACGACGCGCCCTGGTGTATCGTTAATATCTACAGCGAATGAACGCACTAAAAACCGGAATTCTGATGGTCGTCATGGGAGGAATCTTCCTCGCCGTCGGCTACCTCTTCAAAGGCATGGGCGGCGCCATCGTAATGCTTGGCGTGTCCCTCGCCTTCAACTTCGGCATGTACTGGTTCAGCGAAACCATCGCCCTGAAGTTCGCCAAAGCCCAAGAGCTCCAGCCCGGCCAAATGCCCTGGCTCGAGCAAGCCAACCGCGACCTCAGCCAGCGCGCCGGAATCCCACCCGCACGCCTCCATATCTCCCCCGACCCTCAGCCGAACGCGTTCGCCTGCGGACGAGGCCCCGGCCACGCCTCTATCTGCATCAACGAGGGCCTCATTCAGGCGATGCCGGAAGACCAAGTCGTCGGCGTCCTCGCCCACGAAATCGCCCACATCGCCAACCGCGACGTCCTCACAATGACCGTCGTCGCGTCCATGGCGTCCGCAGTCATGTTCATCTCGCGCTTTGCGTTTTTCTTCGGCGGAGACGACGACGCGCCGAACCCGATCGCCATGATCGCGATCATGATCCTCGGCCCGCTCGCCGCGATTCTCGTGCAAATGGCCGTCAGCCGCCAGCGCGAGTACGCCGCCGACGAGATGGGCGCACGCCTCGTGGGAGACCCGCGGCCCCTCGCCAACGCCCTGCAGAACCTGCACTCCTTCGGCGACCGCGTCCCATCGATGACGGCGGCGCCGCAAACCGCGCACATGTACATCTCCAACCCGCTCCGTGGAGGCGGTCTCATGTCGCTTTTCAGCACGCACCCGCCGGTCGAAGAGCGCGTTCGCAGGCTCATGAGCCTGCAAGGAAGGGCAGCCAGCGCATAGAGGTCCCCTCTCCCCGTGGGAGAGGACCCGTCCCTGGAGCGCAGCGAAAGTGGACGGAGGTGAGGGAGATATTCCCCTCAAAACGGCCCTAGCCCTTAATGATCGCGTGATTCTTGTAAACGCGCGGCTGAACGGATATCCCAGCCCTATCCATCGCAGGAGCCAACTGTGCGCCAAAAGCGCGAAATTTCTCCTCCGATTCCCAAACGTCCACAACGAGGAATCCGCTGTCGGTAGTACAAGCCGAATGGAAAATCATCCCGTCCGGCACATTGTCTTGGTTGATGTTGGCGTCTCGACAAACCGCGTCATATTGGTCGGCGGTAACACCGGTGCCTTCGAAAACTACATTGATCATTTTTGAATTCTCCTGCTGTCACTCCTAAAGATGCGACAACGAAATGCTACCCATGTTGACTGAACCCGACGACGGCAGCCTCTAACTCGGCAAACGGCGGTTCCCCTTGTTTACAGGGGGAACCTGAAGGAAGGGGTGATGCCGACCTGGCCTTCCTTCCCTTCCCAAGCCTGGGAGCTAGGGGAGGGTTGCTCCTCGCCAGCCATCATCCGTTCGGTTCCCTTGTTTACAGGGGGAACCTGAAGGAAGGGGTCAAAACCCGCCCCGAAACTCCACCGGCCGAGGCGCCCGAACCCCAAGCATCTCCAGCGACTCCCACGCCCGAATCCGCACCAAATACAAATCCACATCCTTCCCGTCCCGAGTGGACCGCACCGTCCCCTCATCCTTCAGCAAAGCCCGCAGCGTCGCGATGTTCGCCTCGCTGCGGAAATACCCCAGCGCCATCGCCGCCTCCGCGCGCCGATGCTGGTCGGCCGAGATAGGCAGCGTCCGCAGTGCCCAGCGCTCCAGAGCCGCATTCGCGGGCACAACCACCCGCATCTGGTCCTCGCGGCCCGGCACGACAAGATCGTTGAACGTCTCCATGCGGAACACGCCCGGATACGCCGCCACAGTCCTCTTAACAAGCTCGATCACATCCTCCGCCCGCCGCAAAACTCCGTCCGCGCCACCCTGCCCGTCGCGCAAACCGAACCGGAACGCCGTCCCGCCACCCCCGCCAAAACCAAGCGCTCCCTCGTCACGAAGGCCGAACCGAACCGCCCGTCCGTCATCCCGACCGAAGCGAAGCGAAGTGGAGGGACCTATGTCACCGCAGCGAACCGCCCCTCCGTCATCCCGACCGGAGCGAAGCGAAGTGGAGGGACCTATGAAGCCCGTGTGAAGCATGGTGGAGAACTCCGCGCCCAGCACCGCCGCCGAGGACCAAACCTCCAGAGCGGGGTCGCTCAGCACGATGGTCGGCCGGTCGTGGAACACCATTAGGCGGGCCTTGCCGTCGCGCCACTTTTCCACGTCCTTGAGCTGGTCGTACACGTGGAACTCCATCTCCTCCCCGACGCCCACGCCCTTCAGCGATTCCTCAATTTTGATGACGGCGCCCACCGTGAGGTCCCCGCTCGCCGGCTTCTGAAGCCTCACGATGGTGCCGACCACGATGTACCGGCTGTTCAGCGCCTGCGCCTCCAGGCTCACCTTCGAAGGAATCAGCGGCTGAGCGGCGGCGACGATCGGCGCGAGGGCGAGGAAGAGTGTTGCGAGGCGCATGTGGGTTAGACGGCGAGGGGGAGTCGGTCAGTAACACATCACCTCACGACCACGGACGCTGGGTGCAGGCGGAATCCGCCCAAGGTATGGCCGGGGTTGGCGACTCAGGTCTTAAGAGTTCCGCCAGAGCGATCGATTACAGAATGACTGCAACCCATCTGAGTCGGCCAGAATAGAACATGCCCTCGGCAAGTGCGTTTCACTCCAGCGACCCGGTTCACAGCCCCAACCGCAACAAGGTCAACGTCGAGGACAGGGCATTCCATGACTGGTACCGGTTTGTCCTGTCATTTCCCCCTCACCTTGTCCGCCATTACCTAGATTCGTTTGCGCCGGCTGCGAACACATCGGTTCTCGATCCATTCTGTGGGACAGGTACGACACTCGTCGAAGCGATGAAAATGGGGCTGGATGTGGTCGGAATCGAGGCCAATCCGATTGCACATCTCGCTACTGCTGCCAAGACCAATTGGCACGTTGATCCATCGCGTCTCGAAAAGGAGACCGCGGTCGTTGCGCAGAGGGCAATAGCGACCCTCGAATCCGAGGGCTATCCAGAGCCTCTGTCGGACAAGAAGTCCAGAGAGCGCAACCTGTTCGGGCTGCGTGACCTGGATGCCGAAGCTGAGAGTTTGCTTCTCAAGGGTTCCATCTCTCCATTGCCCTTACACCGCGTGCTAACGCTTATCGAAATGTTGCCAACCGATTCACAGCCGATCTCGAACATACAAAGGCTTGCAATGGCAAAGGCACTAGTCGGGCCCGTTGGAAATCTGCACTTCGGACCGGAAGTTGGCGTGCAGCGAACCAAGCGGTTGGATGCACCAGTAACCTCGATTTGGCTGAAAAATGTGACGCAAAGCGCTAACGACCTTGCTGATGTTGTCGGGCAGCACGTTCCGCAAAGTCAAGTCTATTTGGCGGATTCGCGTAACGCGATTGATCAGATGTCCGACCGGAGTATCGGAGCACTATTCACCTCGCCGCCCTATCCCAACGAGAAAGACTACACACGCACGACCAGGTTGGAAACGGTTTTGTTGGGCTTGATCAAGACAAAAGCCGAACTCAGAAAGCTAAAGGAAGCACTCCTGCGCTCGAACACGCGGAATATGTACATTTCGGATACTGATCACAAGATCGGTTTGCGACATCCCAGGATTACTTCGCTCTGTAATGAAATTGAAGATCGCAGAAAGGAGCTTGGAAAAACCTCTGGATTCGAGCGGTTATATTCCAAAGTGACAGCTGCCTACTTCGGTGGCATGGAAAGGCACCTCGAATCATTGAAGCGAGTTTTGATTCCGGGCGCCAAACTAGGCTACGTGGTCGGCGATCAAGCGTCGTACTTTAGGATCAAGATTAATACAGGAGAAATCTTGGCCGAGGTGGCTGAGTCAATTGGTTATCGAGTTTCAGCCGTCGATATATTCCGAACCAGGCTCTCAACTGCGACGAAAGAACAGCTACGAGAAGAGGTTGTCGTCCTGGAGTGGCATCCATGAGCAGATATGACGGAATGATCGAGCACATATTTCGATCCAAGCTCGAGCCTCAAGCAACTGTTATCGACTTCACGCGCGAGGAACTGGAAAAAACAGCCGAGCAGTTGAACATCAAGTTGCCCAAGAACTTGGGGGACATTATTTATTCATATCGCTACAGGAAATCACTTCCTAAAGCAATGCTCGATACGCAGCCCGAAGGAATGGAGTGGGTGATCAGGCCGGCCGGCTCGGGTAAGTATCGATTTGCCCTGCTCCGCGAATTTCGCGTTGTACCAAACGAGCAGTTAGAGAAAATCAAGATTCCAGATGCAACACCCGGGATTATTGGTATGTACGCACAATCAGACGAACAAGCACTCTTGGCGAAGCTACGTTACAATCGTCTGCTCGACGTATTTCTTGGCGCAGCGTGTTATTCGCTTCAGAGTCACCTGCGTACCTCAGTTCCCGAGGTTGGTCAGATTGAAGTCGACGAACTCTACATTGCTGTTCGAAAAGCCGGCGCACATTACATTGTGCCTGTGCAGGCAAAGGGCGGCAGCGACAAGATTGGTCGCATTCAGATTGAACAGGATATGGCTTATGCGCAACTGAAGTACGGGCACTTGCAATGCCGCCCAATTGGTGCGCAATTCATTGACGACTTCACCATCGCTCTCTTCGAGTTTGCCCGTGGGCCAGACGACCTTGTCATTCGGAACGAACGGCACTATCGCTTGGTGGCACCGGACGAGATGTCCGAGGACGACTTGCGTGGCTACGCACTTGGCGACGACGGTGTAGGCTAAGAAGCAACCTGCCGCTCTGTCATGCAAGGTTCACCCAATTACGCGGGAGAAGTTTGTTGGCCCCGCTCAGGACGCGAACGCTGAAGTTCCTAAGGTCGATAGAATACAAATCCAGTATAGAACCCGATGTTGCCGGAGATCGGCTCAGGCTTAACATTCGAGGAATTTTTCCAGAGTTCGAAGTGTAAGTGGTTATTTACGATCGCCCAGCCGGTCGACCCTATGTAGCCAATTCTTTGTCCTCTGGTTACTTGCGCGCCAGCCGAAACAGTCCGCTGGTCTAGGTGACTATAAGTTGTTCGGTAGCCGTAGCCGTGGTCGATTTCAATTCTGTTGCCCCAGACAAGACCCGTGTAGTGCGAAACTGTCACCCTGCCGCTCGCCGCCGCTAGCGCGTCCTTCCGGTATGTTTGCGCGCCTTCCTCATTGTCGCCGTTTATCTTAAAGTCGACTGCCATCGGACACCAAAGACTGCCGGGTCGGGTGTGCCAATAGGCTAAATACGCCCAGCTCACTCTCCAAGTCTTGCCTCGATGAACGGGCCAATCCAGCCATGAAGACGGGGAACTTGTTGTATACAACCCTAGCACGCCGCCAATTTGCTCCAAGTTCGCCTGATTGGTGTAGCTGTACAATTCCCGGTAGGATTCGAGTACACCATTAGTTGGATTGTCGTCGTCCCACTGTAGCCTATCCAGATAGTAGGATGGATTCCCAACTTTGATCCCCCATAACAAGGGTTGGGCGTTGTTCGAAACGACATAATTTGGCGTAACTCGAGTGAAAAATGCGCATCCGTAGGCGCCCATGCCGTCGTTCGGCAGCCTCACGCCTAAAGTCGTGGTCGAGAGGTCGACGTTTGAATACCAGATGCCCTTGGGAAGGTTGTCATACCTAATGATCACGGCCGGATAGGGGTTCGTGAAGGCTAGTGAACCGGTGCTATAGCCAAAGCCATCTGCCGTGTACACGAGTACGTAGCATGTTTGGACCGACGGAGCCCAGGACGCCATGTTCCATGCCCAGCTAATGTTTACCAGCTTTGCATTGCGCCCTTCTTGGCCACGGACGACCCGGAGATCGTTGCAAAAGAACGGGTTATTGTATGCTGCTCCAAACCAGAGACGGCTGTTGCCCATACCAGCCGAAGGATGGTACCGCTCTCCCGGCTGTCCGAAATGCGTCGAAGACGCGGCTTCGTAGCCATCAAACCCAGGATAGAAAGTAGGAGGAAAGTCCGTCAGGATGTCAATGAACGAGTCCGTGCCTGCACCGTCCATTTCGACCCACGGCGACGTGATCACTGGTCGACCGTTCTCAAATGACACCGACGCAACCGCGCTCGGCTTGACTTCGCGAGGGGGATACGGAGTCGGTATAGGCATCCCAGTCTGTTTAACCTGTACCTTATCCAGGCGTGGGCTATCTCCGGCCGTTGACGTTGGAAGACGTTGTGCCGTAACGTCGCCGGTGCTCGAAAGCAGTGACGCTAAAATGACGGTTGCGAAAGCGAATTTGCGTATCATATTCCTCTCCAGGACCTCTCTCCGAGAACGGCTCTTGACGTCCTTTGACGTAGTGTTCCACAGATGGGTTACTTAGATTATAGGTCCTCACCCCTGCAAAATGTGACCGAAACCCATCTTGGTATGGAAACGAAATGATGGGAGGTTACGAAAAACTTCTCCCGAATGCCCTCCTGGTACCCGTAAAGCAGCTCAGCCAGGTCATCCGGGCACGCCGTGAACTCGTCGTCCAAAACCGCCAACTCCGCCGACCGCGAGTCCAGCAATCCTTCCAACTTTACCGCGTTCGACGGGTGGCCGGGACATGCGTCCAGACGAGCGCAGTCTCAGCACTCATCGCAAGCATGTCCCGGTGCCGAAGGCACATCTGCCAACAACGAGTCGCTCGAGGTTCTCGCTTAATCTCGCTCGTGAAGCGCAGCGGGACGACGGGGTATGAGTCCAGATCCTCGTAAGTCGCTCAGCATCCCGTTGTGGGACAGCTATGGAGCCAGTGAGCCGATTGGATCTATCGCGAGTTCGGCGATCCTGTCGCCCCGCAGCTTGAAACGATAAGCGAACTCGTAAGGGCTGCCTGGGAAGTCGCCCGAAACAACGACGCCGGCCACGAACTCTTCGCCCCGCATCTCGCCCGACTTCACCTCGGAGGACAGCTTGTACCCGGCGACGGTGCCCGTCATCCATTCCCGAATTTGCGCGATGCCCTTCAGCTCGAGGTCTTCGCCATTGTCCCAGACCGTGGCGTCCTCGGTGAAGCAGGCCAAGGTCTCCTCCGCGTCTTCTCCCTCTTTCGCGGCGAAGTACCTCTCAATCGGTGGCGGCAATGCGACGTTCGGCATGACGATTCAGGATATCCGAATGCGCCAGGTCCCCTCTCCCCTTGGGAGAGGACCCGTCCCTGAAGCGCAGCGGAAGTGGACGGAGGTGAGGGAGATATTGTGCTTAGAGCCTGGTTGACAAATCCCCCGCAAATGCCTATAAGGTAGCGGTGCCATACGAGGTGCGCCGGGAAGCGGAAATTGCCGAAAAGTGACTCAGGTAGTTATGCGTGGTTTTCAGCGGAACCGAACCGCAAACCTTTCACAATCCCACATTGTGAATGCTTCTGTGAACGCTTTGGCCAACCCAGCGAAGTGGCGCATCGATCCCTCGACTCCGCTCGGGCTGACGTAGACCCGCCCTGCGGAGCCTCCCTCCGCTATACTAGGACGTGGCACAACAACACGCCCTCGTAGACCACGATCATCCGAAGGAGGAGTGCGGGGTTTTCGGTGTGTACGCCCCTGGCGCCGAGGCCGCCAGAATGGTGTTTTTCGGCCTGTTCGCGCTGCAGCACCGCGGGCAGGAGTCCGCCGGTATCGCTGTCAGCGACGGCAGCCGAGTGCGCATGCACAAGGACATGGGCCTGGTGGCCCAAGTTTTCACCGAGGGCGACCTCGCCGCCATGCCCGGCCACATGGGCATCGGCCACACCCGGTACTCCACCACCGGCAGCAGCGTAAGGCGAAACGCCCAGCCCGTTTCCTGCACCACCGTGGTCGGCGACGTCGCCGTTGCCCACAACGGCAACCTGATCAACGCGCACGAGCTTCGGCAGCAGATGGAAGCCTCAGGCGAAGTGTTCGACACCACGAACGACAGCGAGGTGATCGCCAAGCTCCTCGCGCGCGAGCACACCGGCGACATCGTCGCCAGCATCCGCAACGTGATGTCGAAGCTGAAAGGCGCTTTCAGCGTGGCGGTGCTCACGCCGAAGCACATCGCGGCTTTCCGCGATCCCAACGGCGTCCGCCCCATGGTCGTCGGCCGCCTCGAAGGCGGCGGCTACTGCGTCGCCAGCGAAACCTGCGCCTTCAACCCGGTTCAGGCCAAATTCCTGGTGGAGCTCAAGCCCGGCGAAATCGCCGTAGTCGACGACGACGGCGCCCGGATCATCCAGGGTGTTCCTGCGGAGCGTCCGGCGATGTGCATGTTCGAGTTTATTTACTTCGCCCGCCCCGACAGCACGATGTACGGCACCCGGCTTTACACGGCACGCGAACGCATGGGAGAAGAGCTGGCCCGCGAGCACCCTGTCGAGGCCGACATGGTCATGCCCGTTCCCGACACAGGATTCCCCGGCGCCATCGGCTACAGTCGGGTCAGCGGCATCCCGTTCGGCGAGGGCTTAATAAAAAGTCGCTACATCCATCGGACGTTTATTCAGCCCGACCAGCGTATGCGCGAAATGGGCGTGCGAATGAAATTGACGCCGCTGCGCGAACAGATCGAAGGCAAACGCCTGGTTGTCGTCGACGACTCGATCGTTCGCGCCACGACGACGAAACAAATCGTCCGATTGCTTTTCGAGAACGGCGCGAAAGAAGTGCATGTGCGAATCACTGCGCCACCGATCAAGCACCCGTGCTTTTACGGCATCGACATGGCGAGCAAAGGCGAGCTTGCTGCAGCGAAGTGGTCGATAGAACAAATCAGCGAGCATATCGGCGCGACGTCGCTGGGGTATTTATCGGTGAATGGCGTTGTGAGCGCGGTGGGGCGGGAAAAGGATCAGTTTTGTTTAGCGTGTTTCAATGGGGAATACCCAATACCGGTGCCAATTCAGGTTCAGAAAGATGTTTTCGAGCGACCGAAGGTAGGGGAATTTGCGACGGTGACGGCGGGCCAGGGCAAGCTGGACCTCGAGTAGTTCTTATGCGGGTTTTGGGCGTCGATTACGGCCTCCGTCGGATCGGGCTTGCCATCGGCGAGACCGAAATCAGGATGGCTTTCGCGCGAACAACCTTGCCAGGGACCGGGTCGGCTGCTGCCGATGCTGCTGCGATTTACTCTTTTTTTGCTGCCGAAGAATGCGATATGGTGGTTTTAGGTTTACCTCGGTTGGATGACGGGCATGAGGGGGATCAGGCTGCAGTGACGCGCGCTGTCGGCGAGGCTCTGGTTGGGCTTGGTGCTCCGGTGGAGTATTTCGACGAGCGGTACTCCACCGCTGCAGCGCGGTCTTCGTTGTCGCATCTTTCCGGTGCGCGACTGAAAGAGGTTTTGGATTCCGAGGCTGCGCGAATTATTTTGGAGGCGTATTTGCAGTCGTGAAAAAGCTGCTCTGGCTGTTTGTTATTTTGTCGCTTGCGGCGGGCGTTGGCGGGGCGGTGCTGTTCTCCGGTCTTGGGCCAGTTAGCGAGATTGGGAAACCGCGCTATTTTCGGATTGAGGATGGCGAGACGATTTCCGCTGCTTTGGAACGCCTTGAACGGGATGGAATTATCAACAGCGCGTCGTCGGTGCGCGTGCATCATCGGATTTTCGGCGGCGACGGAGCTTTGAATCGCGGCACGTATGTGGTTAACCCCGCTGACGGCGGGGACGTTGTGCTCAAGAAATTGCTGGATGACGACCCTGTCAGGCAAATGGTCCTGGTTCGTGAAGGACTGTGGGTGCGTGAGGTTGCCGCGACGCTGGAGGCGAAGTTGGTTGCGCCTAAACATGAGGTACTGGCGATCGTGGCCGATCCGGCGAAGTTGGGCGATCTTCCACGGTTTATTGTGCCTTCCAAAGGGTTAGAGGGATATTTGTATCCGGAGACGTACGATCTGCCGCCGCTCCTTGGCGCGGAGGATGCTGTGCGACGTATGCTCGCGGAATTCGAGAGGGATATTTACGAGCCGCTTGGAAAGCCAGATGCAGGGAAACTGCGATCGTGGGTAATTATCGGGTCGATGGTGGAGTTAGAGGCGAAACGCGATGATGAACGAAAGCGAATTGCGGGTGTTATTTATAATCGATTGATGAAAGGCATGCCACTGCAGATCGATGCGACAGTTGTTTATGGACTCGGAGAACGAAGAACGCTGAAGAATGCAGATTATTTATTGGATCATCCGTACAACACGTATAAACTCAAGGCGTTGCCGCCGGGACCGATCTGCAGCCCAAGGGCGGCGTCGGTATTTGCGGCCGCAAAACCGGAAAAACACGCATTTTTTTACTACGTGGCGATGCCGGACGGTACGCACAAGTTCGGGCGAACCTACCAGGAGCATTTGCACAATGTAAACGTAAGCCGCAAGGCCCACGCAGCGCAAAGGCCGAGCGGTTGATCAAGAACGCAAAACCGTTCGACCGTCTGCGGGTGGCTCCCTTTCTTCGCAGGTTTTGCCCCGACTTTATGGTCAAGCGCATTCGAGACGTCGATCCGAACGACCTTGTGTTACTCGGTATAAAAGGCGTGCTGCTCGACCTGGACAACACGCTCTTGCCATGGAAGAGCCACGAAATTCCGGTAGAGACAACCGACTGGATCTCAAAGTGCAAGGCTGCGGGACTGAAACTTTGTTTGGTGAGCAATACGCGCAATCTGGCTCGTCTTCGGGATATGGCCGAGACTATGCAGCTGCCCGCGGTCGCTCCTGCCAAGATGAAGCCTTCGCGCATGGGGTTTGTTCAGGCGTTGGAAATCTTGGGCGTTGTGCCCGGCGAGGCCGTTATGATCGGTGACCAGATGTTTACCGATGTTTGGGGAGGAAATCGCGCGGGGATTCGCACCATTTGGGTCGAGCGCATGGCGGACCGAGAGTTTTTTGGCACGAAATTCAGCCGCATGATTGAAAGACTGCTCAGCCGATTCATCCATAAGGGGCACAGCGATTGAATTGGCTCAGCGCGCTCCGCGTTCGGCAGTGGACGAAGAACTTCTTGGTTTTTGGCGGGTTGATTTTCGCCGGAAAATTCAACGAGCCGGAAGCCGTCAAGATCGCCTTCGTGGTGTTTGCGGCCTTTTGCTGCATTTCGAGCGCAGGGTATTTGGTCAACGACGTGGTCGACCGAGAAGACGACGCTAAGCATCCCGAGAAGAAAGACCGGCCCATCGCTTCGGGCCGCCTGCGAACCTCTGCCGCGGTTGTCGTGGCTATCCTGTTGGTACTCGCGGGGTTCGGGTTGATGGGGCTGTTGTCAATTCCTTACGGGATGCTTACTCTTGGGCTTTACGCTTTTAATCAAGCTTTTTATGCTTCGGTTGCCAGGCGTTTTGCAATCTTCGATGTATTTGTGATCGGCATGGGATTTCTGATTCGTGCCGTAGCAGGAGCAGCTGCAATTCAGGTGAGCATTTCCGCGTGGCTCCTTGTTTGTACCTTTCTATTGTCACTGTTTCTCGGCTTTGCGAAGAGAAAACACGAATTGGAACTGGGTTCCAATTCGCGCGCAAGCCTAACCGGCTACACGACTCAACTGCTGGATCATTACTTGATTGTTGCCGCCTCCGCGACGCTGCTTGCCTACAGTGTTTATGCCATCGAATCGAACACCGCTCAGACCCATCCAATGATGGTGCTAACGATCCCTTTTCCAGCCTTCGGCGTGTTTCGGTACTTGCAAGTTGTATACAAGGAGAACGGCGGAGGGCACCCGGACAGGGCCCTCGTTCGCGATCCGTGGATGGCGGTCACGGTGATCCTTTGGGTGTTGGTTAGCCTCTATGCCGTATCCGTCGACGGATGGGCGCAAACATAGTGATTTCTCCGTTCTTGGAGAAATTGGCGCAGCGCCGGGGAGTTCGGCAATTTGCAAAGTTTGTTGTTGTCGGTGCGAGCAGCACCGTCATCGACATGGGCTTGCATGCGATCCTATATAAAGCGGTTGACGGGCCATTAAACGACACGTTGCGAGATTTCGCATATGGTCTCACGCCCGGAATGGAGGGCTGGTTGGCAGCCAATGGCATTGACGCAGCTTTTGTCCTTCTCAAGGCTTTCACTTTTATCCTTGCTACGCTGAATGGGTTTTACTGGAATCGCAGGTGGACGTTCGACGCGGTCGATAAGGACCGTGCGCATCGGCAGCTTATTCGATCGTATATTGTGTATGGAATCGGGCTCCTCATTAATACGACGGTTGCCGGCAGCATCCACCATCCCGGCGCCGGTAAGTTGATTTATGTTGTTTCGCTCGTTGTAGCCACCGTTGTGACGACCGCATGGACGTTCCCTATGAATAAATTCTGGACTTTTCGAGAAGCCCGAAAATGAATTGGCACGAAATAGTCCCAGAGTTGGATCCTTTGGATCCGTTCGGTAGAACCCCGATTGGACTGCGATTTGGCGTGCTCGGCGATCCCGTTGAGCACTCGCTGTCTCCACGAATGCAAGAGGCAGCCTTCGATGCCTTGGGAATCCCCGCGGAATACCTCGCAATTAGCGTTAACGAAGTTGAGTTCGACCCTTGCCTAACGAATCTCGAAATGTGCGGGTTCGCCGGCGTCAACATCACCGTCCCGCATAAACAGCACCCAACGTTGTTGGCTCTTGGGGACGCTGTGGTAAAGCAGACGGGGGCGGCGAATACGGTTCGCTTCACGAACGAGGGCACGCAAGTCATCAACACCGACCCGCCCGGCTTCTACGCTCCCATCCAAACTCTTCCACACGGGAGGGCGTTGGTTCTTGGAGCCGGTGGTGCAGCTGCTGCCGCGATTTTTGCGCTGCGCGAAAAGGGTTGGGACGTCGCCGTCTGGAATCGAACTTCCTCCAAAGCCCAAAGCCTTGCAGCCAGGTGGATGTGCGAACATCGGGACGAACCGGACCCCGCCGGTTGCTCGCTTGTGGTCAACGCCACGTCATTGGGATTGCATCAGGGCGAAGAGCCCCCGCTCGAATGGCGGCGGCTTGAGGCGGGAACAACCATTTACGACCTGGCCTACCGCCAGGGACCGACTGACTTTCTCTCCCACGCCCTTCTCGAAGGGGTGCGAACGGTCGACGGCCGGGAAATGCTCGTGGCGCAGGGAGCGGTTTCCTTTAGCTGGTGGACTCGCCGTAACCCTCCGGTCGAAGTGATGCGAAAGGCGGTGGGGCTTTGATCTGGACACGCGACAAGCAAGATCTTGCAGACATGGCACTTGCGCTGAAGGCGGGCGACATCGTCGTCGTACCTACGGAAACGGTCTACGGGCTTGCATCGACACTTCAGCCGGACGCATTGCTCAGAATCTTCAAGGCGAAGGGGCGTCCCGAATACAAACCGCTGATTGTCGGAGTCGACGGCCCCGAAATGGCGAGAACGATCACTGGCAGCTGGCCGGCGGGCGCGCAGACGTTGGCCGAGACATTTTGGCCCGGTCCGCTTTCTTTGGTATTGCCGAAGTCGGAGAAGATGCCGTACCTTGTCACGGCGGGCGGACCTTCTGTTGCCGTAAGGGCACCCGCTCACGGAATAGCTTTTTCACTGATTCGCCTCGTGGGCGCCCCGCTGGTGCTCACCAGTGCCAATCTCTCAGGAGGCGCCTCGCCGAAGACGGCTGCGGAAGTAGTCGGGCAGCTAGGATGCTCGCCGGCCTACGTGTTCGACGACGGGCCCTCCATCATCGGCGTGGAATCGACTGTGTACGACATCGCGCAGCGAAAGGTGCTGCGAGAAGGATCCATATCCTCTAGGGAAATAGAGCTTGCACTCAGGGACTAACATCCCAGAACACAAATCACCGCTGGTAAACTTTGCGCAGAGAGGTGACGCAAATCTTGAAGAAAACAATTTCCATCGCAGCAGTCTTGGGCGCCCTGACGACGGCCGCACTTTCATGCCCCTTTTGCTACGACGCCAAAGGGCTGACCATAGGAGAAACAAAGATCCTGGGTAACGGCACCATTTACTCCTGGGTCAAGAACAACGAAAAGGGTGAGCCGACTGGAGTCGGCGTTACGATGACCGCGACAGCGCTCAACGGCCTGCCGACGGAAAAGCCGAAGACCGGCGCAATTGGGTATGAAACTCCGCTGAAACTTCCGGTGGAAGCCTCGAAGACTCCGTTCAACCACGTAGCATTCGACTGGAATCCGCTCGGGCACATCCCGCCGGGAATCTACGACGTGCCGCACTTCGATGCGCACTTTTATCTCTTGACAGTGGAAGACCGTCTTGGCATTACCCTCGAAGGCGACGGTATGGCAATGGTTCAGAAACAGCCGGTGGGCACGATGCCCGATGGCTACATCTACGCGCCCCAGAGCGAGGAGAAGTATATGGGAGCCCATTGGGTAACGCTGGCCTCGCCTGAGTTCAATGGCAAACCGTTCACTCACACATTCATCTATGGGTCGTATGACGGGAAGATGATATTCATCGAGCCTATGTTCACAATGGCCTTCCTGAAGACGAACCCGGCGATAATCGTGGACTTCCCACAGCCGAAGGTGTATCCGGCAGGCAAGTACTTTCCCACGAAGTACCGCATCTCGTTCGATGCAACGAGGCAGGAGTACACCGTGGCACTGGAAGGGTTCGTGAAGCGATAGATCTCGGCTGCGCGTATAGATAGAGGCGTTTCTTGCGAACGCCTCTATCGGTTTTATCGGTATAACAAATCGCCTATGCGTGCCCAAATCACAGCTTTAGCAATGCTTCTTGTCGCCACCCTCGCGGTCGCACAAGAAGTCCCTCAGTCGATCAAAGATGCCTTGGCTGCCGCCGATGCCGAGGTAGCGAAGGTGATCTCCGTCCCGGATGCCGAGCGCACCTTCGAAAACACGATGTTGCCGCTGGACGATATGGACGTGCGACTGGACCAAGCGCTCTCGATTCCGCTGTTCATGGCCAACGTTTCGACTGACGCGAACGAGCGAAACGTTGCCCGCGCATCAGAGCAGGTTGTCGTGGACTGGTATATCGAGACCGCGAAGCGTGAGGATCTTTACAAAGCGGTGAAGGCTTATGCCGACACGAACCCCACATTGGCGGGCGAGCGAAAACGAGCATTGGAATTTACGATGCGCGACTACCGCCGCGCCGGAATAACGCTTCCCGAGGAGCAGCGAAACCGCCTAAAGGAAATAGAGAAGGAGCTTTCGCGACTTGGAATCGAGTTCGAAAAGAACATCGCTGATGACGACACGCGGATCGCCATCAATATTTGGGAGCTTGCCGGTGTCCCCAAGGACGTTGTCGATCGCCAAGACAAAATTTCCAGCCTTGTCCTCTATAAACTCGACGGCCCCTCGTATGGGGCGCTGATGGATTACTGCACGAACTCTGCCACGAGGCAGAAAGCGTGGACGCTATATCGCCGCCGTGGCGGCAGCGAAAACGTCCAATTGCTGCAACAGATGATCGAGCTTCGTGCCGAGATGGCTAAGATTCTTGGCTTTGCCAATTTTGTGGATTACGTGGTCGAAGATCGCATGGCCAAGAACTCAGCAACTGTGCGAAAATTTTACGACGACATTATTCCAGTGGTCGCGTTGAAGGCAAAGGAAGATTACACGCTGTTCCAGAACGCAAAACGCGAATTCACGAACAGCAAGACCACAAATCTTTATCCGTGGGACTACGCATTCTACAAGAACTATCTGCTGCGCACGAAGTACGCGGTCGATTCGGAGAAAGTGGCAGAATATTTCCCGATGGAGCGCGTTGTCGAGGGACTCTTCGCTGTTACGTCCCTGCTTTATGGCATCGAGTACAAAAACGTTACTTCTCGCGCCGCCGAATTCGATTTGCCTTTGTGGCACGCTGACGTAAAGCTATACGAGGTGGTCGATAAAGCCACAGGAAAACCGCTGGGACGCATGTACACCGACCTCTATCCGCGGGATGGAAAGTACACGCATGCTGCATGTTGGGGGCTCCGGCCACGCAAAGTGTGGGCCGACGGCACAGTAGATCTTCCGCTCGCGGCGCTGGTGTGCAATTTCACTAAGCCCACGCCGGACAAGCCTTCGCTGCTTTACCATGGCGAGGTCGAAACCTTTTTCCATGAATTTGGCCATGGATTGCATAACATGCTCGCGCAAACGGATTTGGCGCGTTTCACGGGCACGCGCGTTGCAAGGGATTTTGTAGAGGCGCCATCACAAATGATGGAAAACTGGGTTTGGGAGAGTGTTTCGTTACAGCTGTTTGCGAAGCACTATAAGACGAACGAGCCCTTGCCCGAAGCCATGCTCAAAGGCATGAAGGATGCGCGAACGTTGGGAAGCGGAATGGAAACGCAGGGCCAGTTTTATCTTGGCCTGATGGATCACGAGTTCCACACCGATGCCGACGGCAAGGTGGACACGATTGCGGTTGAGAAGGATGTCTATAACCGCACGACTCAGTACAGATTCATCCCGCATACTTACTTCCAATCTTCGTTTGGCCACCTTGTTGGATACGAAGGCGCGTACTACGGCTACCTTTGGTCGTTGGTCTACGCTCAGGACATGTTCTCCCGCTTCGTGGATAAAGGCGTCCTGGATGCAGAAGCCGGAATGTACTACCGCACAAAGATTCTTGGACGCGGCGGTTCGATGGACGAAATGGACTTGCTAAAGGACTATCTCGGAAGGGAGCCGAAGATGGATGCGTTTTTGCGTCACTTGGGATTAGAACCGAAGAAGAAATGAGCGATTAGCGCAAGCCGATCGCCTTGTGAGTTTGCAAACTTAACCGCCATTTCGGATGAGCTAGGCAGTATTCGATTGCGGCCCGCGTGTTTTCAGCAATAGACGACCCATCCATTGGCTGCAAAAAGTAATGCGCGAATTGCAAGTCTTCAGGAAGCGCTTCGGGCATTAGATATGGCTGCGGGAAAACGAGTTTCAATTCGTCACCTGTTCGCTGATTGAAGGGTGCGTCCGCCTTTGGGCTTACGCAAATCCAATCTAGGCCGGCAGGGGCTGTTATGGTTCCGTTCGTTTCTACGGCAACGCGGAACTCTAAACTCTGCAGCGCAGAAATGAGGGAGACATCGAGCTGAAGCAGCGGCTCGCCTCCCGTGCACACGACAAGCTCGGCGAAGGGCGATTCCGCCCTAACGGCGAGCGCCAGTTTTTCTGCTGATGCAAATCGCGATCCGCCCAGGAAATCGGTGTCGCAGAATTGACAGACCGCATCAGCACGATCCTCTTCGCGGCCAGACCATAGATTGCACCCTGCGAATCGCAGGAAAACAGCCGGAGTGCCCGCCTGCGCGCCTTCGCCTTGTAGGGTGTAAAAGATCTCCTTAACGGTGTAAACACGAGGCACCCCACTATTTTACGATGACAATGCGCGCGGAAAAATCAGTCGGCGACTTGCCTCTCCCTATAATCACCACTGATTCACCTCGAGTCAGGTGCGGACGCGCAGGGTAAACACCGAGCGGATCGTCGCCCAATCTAACCGGTACTCCGCTCGCGAGACCGACCCACGTGGTGCTGCCGACGAACTCCGCCGGCACACCTTCGCCGCCCTCGATTTCGATGCTCAGCGCTTCACCGTCCTCGGCGATCTTGCGCACGCTGCCTCGGATTTTGATCTCTCCAGGCTGGGTGGTCACGGTCCGCGAAACTGCATCGCGGTAATTCAAGGTATGTGTCTCGGTAGCCTGTTTACCGGTCGTGAACCGCCATCGCCTGGAGACGTCCCTGCCTCGTGAATCCTTTGCCTGCACGTAGGCTTCGAAAGTCGTCATCGCTCGAAGAGGCGACTTGGGAATCAAGATTGCACCGGTCTGCATCGCCTCGTCGTTTTGCGGGGTGTTGATATACAATCGACCACACGCCCTGCTTCTCGCAGCTCGGCTTTGGTCACTTGTAATCGTTGCGGGAACGGCGCATAGACCGCGTAGGTGATGACGTAGCCGGCCTGGCCGGATTGGCCACGGTGCATTCTCAGTGGAGCGGGCGATTCGTTCACGTTCCCATTTAACGGCACACCTGTCATGCCGTCAGGCGGAAAAACGACGACTCCCTCTCCTGGTCCCATTCCAATATCGACCGTTACTGTTTGGCCGGAGGAGCCTATACCCACGTGAGCACCGGCGCCGTTGGCCAGGGCAAAGCGATGGTAGGGCACCGCCCATAGGGCGTCTATAGCATCGCGTCGTCCGATGAAGTGCATGCACTCGGCGGTGCCGAGTGGATATCCGTTCGCGCGAGCGCGGTCGGATGGCATCTCTCCAGAGAAACCAGAGTGCCCGCGCTGTTCGTTGTGGGGCGAGTGGCGGACGTTGGATTTGTTGATCTCCCAATAATCGGTATGGGATTCGGCTGCGCGGCCGAGACGCTCGTCCCAGGTTAAGTAAGGAAGCCCAGACAATTTGCGATAGTAATTCAGCCCCATCAAAAGATCGAGGTTCGGCCCGCCGACTTCCGGCCGCTCCGGGATCGGGCCGTTTGCTACCAGGACAACCTTGGTTTCCAAAACGATTTCAGAGCGGTCCACGAAGTTCCGCTTTACGAATTCGATAAGGTGTTCTCCATCAGCTTCGCGATTGGTATCCCACGTGTAGGTGATCTCAGATTTCCCGGTGGTCGCCATATCTCGATGGTCGATGCGAACGAGATGTTCGACATTTGCGACGGGTCGGCCCGGCTTGCCGAATCTCAGCAGGGCTTGGTCGCGATACAACCTCAGGGGCGCGAGCGTCATTGGCAGAGGCCTTTCGACGATGCGTTCAGTAAAAACGGGGGCCGTGTAGGTGAGGGGCGGTACCGTCACGGAAGGAGATTCTTCGATGCGCGCTTGCCTTAGAAATGAAGCGGGGTCGACAGCTTCGCCCTCCGGCCCGATCAACTCGAAATGGAGGTGGTGGCCGGAAGTCTTTGCGTTCCCGCTGTTGCCCACGAAACCGATCAAATCCCCTTCCTGTACGTGTCCGCCGTCCTGAATCCAAGGAGCGTAGGTCAGATCGCGCGTGGCGCCGTCGTCATCGAGGTCGGTCTTGTCATCGTTGAGATGCATGTAGTTGGCCGACCAGCCGCAGTCCCCCAGGATGGTGGCCCAATTGCCCGCATTGCCACCTTTGGAGGTGAACACGGTGCCTGAAAAGCAGGCGAGTACGGGGGTCATGCGCGGGGCCATGAGGTCTTGCCCGCGATGTGAGCGGCGTCCGCCGTCTCGCGCGGCGCCGAAGTTCGGTTTCCAAGATTTAACGCCTCCCGCTACAGGGAACACTAATCGCGGCAATTCGCCAGCGTAGCCCGATATAAACGTAGCAGCGAGGACTGAGCAGAGCGCAGTTCTCAGCAAAGTTCCTTCCTCCCAGGTTGAGCAAATTATACCGAGCTTGGTTACAATTTGGGATCGGTCACCCCGATTGTCTCGGTTCGACGGTGCCGTTGGACGCGACGAAGCGTCCTTACAGTCTAGTTATGAAAGCGCTTACGCTCTTAGCGGTTATTGCCTTCACGCCAGCTTGGTCCGCGGAAAACGTTTACAGAAACGGCCCCGCGGATCAAGCGACGTCGTCGTTCTTTCGCCTCGCCAGCGTCGCGGGCGGTGTGTCGCAAGAGTGGGGAGACGAAATCAAACTCGCAGGGACCGGCCGGACGCTCACCGAAATGTCCGTTTACACCTTCGGCGACTTTGCGACCCCCACCGGATCCGAGGCAATCCGCATTCGACTATACGTGCCCGACGGGCCGCCGGTAGGAGCGCCGCCTAAATCCACTCCCGGCACTGTTCTGTGGGACAGCGGTCCCTTGCCGATGAAGGCAGGCTGGCGAGTCCAACGGATCATTGTGCCGTCGATCGTTGTGCCGGACCAATTCGTCTGGACCGCCTCGTTCGAAGGGACGACCGGCGCCCCGTTCAATCGAGCAGGCTTATGCTATTTCGGCCCACCGACAATCGGCCTGAGCGACCCGCGAGTCTGGAAGAGAAGCGACCACGTGTCTCCGTGGTCGTATCAAACGACGAACTGGACCAACGGCGCCACTGCGTACGGTTCGTTTGGGGCCGTCTTCTGGGCTGACGGGCCGCCGGCCCCGGTCATCTTCGATTCGACTACCGCGCCAGACAGGGCATACCGAGTAACCCCAGGGGCAGAGATTGGCGACGACGCAGTTTTCGAGGGTGCAGGGCGCTTCCTTTCGGACGCCGTTATCGAATATGTTTCGGAGGTTAACAGCCCTCAAGGAGACGAACGGGCCAGGGTACGAATCTACGACCGCGACCCCCTCAGCCCGTTCGGTGAGCCTAGCGCACTGCTCTTCGATTCCGGGCCGCAGCCCATCGATGTGACGCTCGGCAGTCACTTTTTCACCGTCTATCCGGAAATTCTGGTTCCCGACGACGTCATTTGGACAATCGAGTTTTCGGGCGTAACGCAGTTGGCCGATGATGCACTTACAATCCCGGCCCGTACCGACCCGAACCCCGGTTCGAGCGTGCCCACCTTCTGGTATCGCGACGCTGGAATCATGTCCGCGTTCTGGTTTGGGGACCCGACCTACGACCCCACGACCTGGCCGTTGACGACAGAAGGCTTCAACAATATCATCGGCAATTTCAGCGCGAAGTTCGTGACCAACACACCGCCGATCATCGTGGAGCACGCCGATCCGCCGAACCTGGGGCCTGGCTCGACATTTTCTGGCACCAACCTCGATCTTCTGGCAAGTGACAATGTCTATTGGACTCTCCTGCCGGGCATCGTTTTTAACCCCTCTTCTCCGCCAATCGTGGTCATTTTCGACCATGTCCTGGCTGATCCGACTGCTTCCTCCCTTCGAGTGACGGTTGAATCCAGGGCGTCCGGCCCTGTCAGCCAAGAGGTAGCGATTTGGGATCATACAGGTCCAGGTTGGACCGTCATCGAAGTTTTGCCCAATGTGCCGCTTGGAGGACAGCCGGATCTTTCGCGAACTCTGGATGTTGGCTTGGCTGCGCCGTACATCGGCCCTTCCAACGAGGTGCGTATTCGCCTACGTTATCGACTCGTCGGGCCTTCGGCCTCGTTTCCCTGGCGCGTCAGCCTCGATCGCGAATACATTTCGTACCGGCCCTAGGGGATCGTAATAATTTGGTTCGGCTCCACCGGGAGCAGAGTCGCATTCGCAACATCGCCCTCGCGGATGACGCCGATCAGCTCAGTCTGTACGACTTCAGCTTGGGTCGCAATCCATCGGATAATCTCGTCCGGAGATGTTGCTTCGGGGTTGGTTAGGTTCATCGAGATCTGGCTGAGCCCTCGCCGAAGCAGGTGCAGGCCGAGAGCCCGGATCCCGCACATTCTGGGATCGCCCTCGTCGCGCAGCACCCTAATTTCGCGTGCGATTGATTTGGCTTTCGCAAGGGCGTCTTGGGGCAGGTCGACGTTCACGGCCAGAAGCCAGTCGCGCACTCCAAAGACGGTGGCACCGAGTTTGGCGTTTGCGGTAGAGGGGCCGAAGTCCGGGTTCAGCTCCCTGCCGAATAGACCTTCATACTGACCCTTGCGCAGGCTCGGCAAATCGGCGGCATGGCGGCCCGTCTCGCTGTGTTCGTACAAGAAAACCGGCAGGCCATAGTCATGAGCGAGGTGTTCGGCGACCTCATTGACAAACTGCACCGCGTGTTCGAGCTCTCCGTCAAGAAGAATAAACGGGCATACATCGAGGGCCCCGCTCCGCGGATGCACGCCATCATGCGATCGCATGTCGATGCCCTGGAACGCGACTGCGGCGACCGAAAACAGCGTCTCACGAACCTCTTCAGCACTGCCGGAGAATGCCGTCACGACGCGGTTGTGGTCCGCATCTGAGCCATCGAAGTGGACTGTGGCTCCGCGCGACCGCAACGCGTCCCGCACCGCCGCAAGCAAGACCTCGTCGCGGCCTTCAGACCAGTTCGCGACGCAGAGCAGCCGCATTACATGCCCATGACGCTATAGCCTGCATCGACGTAGATCGTCTGGCCGGTAACACCTTTCGACAAATCGGAGAGCAGGTACATCGATGTTGCCGCAACTTCGGCTTGTTCGGCGGGCCTCTTCAAGGGGGCGCGCTCTCCAATCACCCCGAGAATGCCGCTGAATCCCTTGATGCCTCGTGCAGAGACTGTCATGATCGGCCCCGGCGAAACTGCGTTGACACGAATTCCTCGGTCGCCGAGGTCATAAGCAAGATAGCGCGTGCAGGCTTCCAAGGCGGCTTTCGCAACACCCATCACGTTGTAGTTCGGCAATACGCGTTGGCTGCCGAGATAAGTCATGGTGATGAGGCTAGCGTCATCTGAGAGGATCGGCTCGAGCGCCCGCGCCGCCGCGACGAAAGAATACGCTGACGTCTCAAGCGCAACACGAAAGCCCTCACGACTAGTTTTAATAAATGGCTCCGTCAAGTCCTCCCGAAGTGCGAACGCCACGCTGTGGACGACGAAGTCGAGTTTGCCGTAGGTGCTCTCGAGCTCTTTGCGCACTCGCTCAAGGTCTTCCTCGATGTTTAGGTCGCAAAGGAACATCCGCATTGGAGTACCGTCGATAAGCTTCTGCGCGGATCCCGCCATGCGGTCGTTTTGGGCGCCTATCGCGACCTGGCCACCCTCTTCCACCGCAGCCTTTGCGATTGCCCACGCGATGCTGCGCTCGTTGGCCACGCCGAGCACAATTCCCTTCTTGCCCTCAAGCAAACTCATCGTACGAAGGTTACCTAACGGGGCTCGGGCCAAAGGCGTATAGAATGGTTAGCGCCTCGCGGCGCGTCAGGAGAAGAAATCATCATGAAGTGGATTGCATTGGCAATGGCAGGCATTGTTACCGCGGCGGTCATCGGATGTGACAAACAAGAGTCGACACCCGATGAACTGGAAGACAAGACTGACCAAGTCACCAACACAAAGGCTTTCGAGTGGGAGCCGGCTTTCAGCCCGGATCAGACCAAGATCGTGTATGCGTCTGCCCGTGAAGGAGACTGGGACCTCTACATTCGCAACGCAGATGGCTCGGACGAAAAACGGTTGACCTCCGACCCTGCAGAAGACCGAGAGCCGTCGTTCTCGCCAGACGGCAACACTATCGTTTTTGCGAGTAATCGAGACGACAACTTCGAGATATATACAATCTCGGCAACTGGCGGCGATCCTAAGCGATTGACAAATTACATTGGTGAGGATCGCGAACCCGTTTTTAGCCCCGACGGCACGAAAATTGCATGGGCAGCATCGCGAGACCTGCACCGCAACATTTTCTACATGGACGCAGACGGCAAGAACGAAAATCAAATCACAGGGACCAAAGCTGGCTGCTTCAACCCGAGTTGGAGCGCGGACGGGAAGCGCCTCGTTTACGTTGAAGGAGATTTCAGTGGCGCCGATAGCGGAGACTTCGAAGTGTTCACCACGAACCTCGCCGGCACCGACGTAGTGAAAATGACCGACAGCAACGCCCATAACTGGGATCCGTCGTACAGCGCTGATAGCAGTCACATCACCTACGCTTCCAAGCGCGGCGGCAACTGGGACATCTACTCCCTCGTGGTTGATACGAAGCAGGAGATTCGGCTGACGGACGACCCGGGAGTCGACCAGGCTCCCGTGTTTGCTCCAGACAATATGTCCATCCTCTTTGCGGCAAGCAGGGAGGACGGCTGGCAGATTTACGAAGTAGACGTTTCCGGTGGCAGCAAGGCCACTCCGCACTTCAAGTAGGTACAGTTTTCGGGCCCGGGATTCCGGGCTCGAGAGGTACAATTACGGCATGACAAAGCCGAAGTGGGCGACCGGAGATCGCGTTAAAATCGTCGAACGCGAAGTAAACCGAGAAGACCGGCAATCGTTCCTCTATTTCAGTCACATGGCGGGGCTGACGGGAACGGTACAGAATTATTACGGGGTCGATGAAGTCGCTGTTAAAATCGACGCAGAATCATTTACCGCTACCATCGATGTGACGCACAAAGAGGCGGTAAAGCGAATGCGCGCGAAATTCTTGGACAGCTTGGGCGAAGAGCAGAAACGGCGGTTGAGCAAGGAAGAGCGTAGGTTCGACGCGCACCACGTTTTGCTGGTTCACTCCGAGGATTTAGTAAAGGGACCTCCCGCCCCCAAACCTGCGAAGCTCGCTGACGAGGAGGAAGAGGATCTGGACTCTTTCGACCCCACAAGTGTAAGGCAGGACGTGCTTTACGATGACGCCGACATCCCAGAAATATCCCCGCGCAAAACTCTCGCGGAAATCGAAGCCGAGGAGCAGGCAGAACTTGAAAGACGAAAGAATTGAAACGTTATTCGCTGCTGTGAAAGCCGGCGACGAGCAGGCAACCCTTGCGATTCTCGATGACGAGCCGGCCCTTCTAGATTCTTATATGGGCGGGGTATCTCCCATTCGAGCAGCCCTCTATGTTGGAAACAGTGGTCTGGCCGACAAGTTGGCGGAGCGGCTCGTTTCTCCGACGATTCACGACGCGGCCGCCCTCGGCCGCAGCGGGCAAATAGTTCATATCGACGGCGACCCGAACGAGTTTTCCGAGGATGGGTTCACGCCGCTGACGCTCGCAGCCGCATTCGCGGATGCTGAAACGGTAACCGCGCTGATCGGCCTGGGTGCAGATCTAGAGTTATTTTCGGCAAATCCCGACATCCGCGTTGCTCCAATCCATGCCGCTGCATTCGGTGCGAATTCTGCAGCGATATCGGCCCTGGTCGCTGCCGGCGCAGATCCCAACCTTATAGCTGAGGGCGGCTTTACCGCTCTACATTCCGCAGCGCAAAACGGCGATGTTGAATCCGTCGAGGTGCTGTTGCAAGCAGGCGCCGATAAAACGCTAAAGACTGACGAAGGTAAGACCGCAGCGGATTATGCCCTTGAAAGCGGAGACGAGGATCTGGCATCACGTTTGTGATACTACATCGAGTGTGGTGAACAATAAATCTTTATCGCAGAGATAAGCGGACTTGCGAGAGATTCTTCGAAGTTCACTCGAATCTTTGAGGCTGTCACCGGTGTTACAGGAATAATCCGACGGTAGCCGATCGTGGTGCCTTCGCCGATTTTCTGCCACTTGTGCTCGACCTCTGCCTCAATAGAAAACTTCTTCACGCGCTGACCAAGCGAAACGTACTCCTGCAGCTCGATGCTGATGACGTCTTCTCCACTTTGCAAGTCGACTAAAACACATGCCGCTCGGTTATCCGGTGGCGACCAATAGGTTGCATACCTTCCGTCAATAAGGTCGGTCGCTTTAAGTCCGGGCCGCGTGTGAGATGCGTATACTCGCTTGCCTGTCGCAGCATCGCGTGAATACCACCACTCGCGTGCTAATCGAAATTTCATCAATGCTTCAACGTCCGGCTGCGAAATGAGCCCATCGGCATTCGGGGGAACGTTGAGCAGCAAATTGCATCCACGCCCAATCGACTTTTCGTAGATCTCCATCAACTGGTCGGTGGTTTTAACTTTGCCGTCTTCCGATGCTCGCCAAAACCATCCCGGACGGATAGAAACGTCTGCCTCAGCAGGGCAGTAGTCGGTGCCACCCTCGTTGCCTTCCCCCAGTTCTGTATGCAGCGGCGTAGCGGGGCCGTAACGGGATTTATGGAGCGTTGCCCAATTCGTGGTCGAGCCGAACCCCCGTTCGTTGCCTACCCATCGAATATCGAACGCATCACCGAAAATGACTGCCTTTGGTTGGTGCTTGCGAACCACCGAGAAAAACAGATCCCAGTCGTACGCTTGCAGCTTGCCATTCGGGCCCTCTCCGTTTGCGCCATCGAACCAAACTTCGAAAATCTCACCGTAATTCGTCAGCACTTCTTCCAACATGCTCGCGAAAACTTGGTTGTATTCAGGCGTTCCATACGCGGGATGGTTGCGGTCCCATGGCGAGAGGTACACGCCAAGCTTAAGCCCTCCTTCCTTGCACGCCCTTGCGAGTTCGGCAAGTACGTCGCCTTTGCTTTCGCGCCAGTGCGACCGTGCGACCGTATGTTTAGAGAACCTGGAGGGCCAAAGGCAAAAGCCGTCGTGATGCTTCGCTGTAATGATAACACCAGACATCCCTGCATCCTTAAAAACCTTTACCCATTGCTTGCAGTCGAGTCTCTGCGGATTAAAAACTTCCGGACGCTCCGTGCCCGATCCCCACTCCTCTCCAGTAAAGGTATTCGGCCCGAAATGAACAAAAGCGTAATACTGCATTTTGTGCCAGTCCATCTGGTTAGCACTCGGGAGGGCACCGAAGGGCGTTTGAAGGGCCATGAGCAGAAACGGCATTATCATCCCTTAACTGCACCTGCAAGCATCGTTTCGTGAATCTTATCTCGGAAGAGCCAATAAACAAGCATCACGGGGGCCATTACGATAACGAGACCTGCAAAAAGTGCGCCCCAATCGCTTTGGTAATGTTGCGTCATCACCAGGTTCGCGATGCCGAGCGGCAGCGTTCGGTTCTCCTCGCTATTGACCAGAACGAGGGCAAGGCCGTATTCGTTCCACAAACCGATCGCATTGAAAATACCGACAACGACGAGCCCAGGCCTTGCTATCGGCAGCATGACTTTCCAAAAGGTTTGCGCATCGCTGCAGCCATCGATCTCCGACGCCTCCACAAGTTCGCTGGGCTGGCTCTGGAAGAAGCCATGCATCACAAAGATGGTGAACGAAAGCGAGTAGGCAACGTAAACCAGAATGAGTCCAGTCTTGGTGTCCAGCAACCCAAGGTCCTTCAGCAAGAAAAACAGAGGTACGATTACCAAAAAGTTTGGGAACATCATTCCGCCGAGAAAAGTTCCGAAAATTAGCTGCGAGCCTTTGAACGGAAATCGCGCCAAGACATACGCTGCCATCGAACCGATTGGCAAAAGGAGCAAAATAGATCCGGTGGAAACCAGCAGGCTATTAATAAAATACTTGCCGATTCCGGCCTCCTGCCACGCTTTTACGTAATTATGCCATTGCGGATTGTCCGGCAGCGCCCAAGGAGACGCAAAAACCTCAGCGCCAGTTTTAAGCGACGTTATCAGCACCCAAATGAGTGGCCCGAGGACCCCCAACGCAAAAATTAGAATGCCGAGACGCCCCAGTGCGTGTGTCATGTTCGCGCGCCCTCCGGATTGCGCCGCATTGCGAGCATGAGAATTCCGCTAGTCGCCCTCGCTAAGACGAAGCAAGTGACAGCGATGGCCGTTGCGTACCCGAACTCATTGTTCTTGAACGCTTGCTCGTAAAGGTAGGTGAGCGGAACCTCAGTTCGGCGGTCGGGCCCGCCTTGGGTCATCAAGTAAACCAGCGTGAATATGTTCAGCACATTGATGACAATGTAAACATAAGCAACTCGCTTAACAGACCAAAGCATCGGCCAGGTCACTTTGAAAAATTTCCATAAACCTCGCGCTCCATCTAGTTCAGCTGCTTCCAGAACGTCGGTTGGGAGAGATTTAATGCCGGCGGCGAACAACATGATATAAAAGCCGGACGCCCACCAGATGAATGTTATGCCAACGCAGATCAGCGCAGTCGAATTGTCTGCGAGCCAGGGCTTTGCGAACGATTCCGCGCCGACAGACCGTAGAGCGCCGGTTACGGGCCCGTACTCAGGATTGTAAATAAACTTCCAAAGAATTGCTACGACGACAAGCGAAATAACTTGAGGGAACAGGAAAACCGCGCGAAGTCCTCGAGCGGTCCGCGATTCGCCTTGTGAAGCATGTGCGAGTAGTACTGAAACAACGATGATGGCAAGGCCGCAAACGATCAAAATCCAAAGGCCGTTCTTGAGCGACGTCAAGAAAGCGTGGTCTTGCAATAAGTTGCGAAAATTCTCGATACCGAGCCAAGTTTTCTTGACGGAGACACCGCGCCAACGGAACAGCGAAAGCCAAAAAGCCTGCGCCAACGGCCAGAGCACAAAGAGGCTATATAGCAGCGCCGCCGGGGCAAGAAACGACGCGACGAACAGCGTCCGCCTGCGCTTTTTCATTCGTCGGCTTCCATGCGTGCCTATTATGAGCATAGGGCTTCGGTAACATGACACGACATGAAGCACTGGTTGTTGGGCCTTGCTCTCGCTGGGCTAGTTGGATGTGGGCAGTCGCCCAAAACCGCGGAAGGGGCAAAGGGCGTTGTCGAGGTTCAGGCGTTCCAAGGTGGCTACGGCATCGATTTCTTCCAGAAGGCGGCTGAGGATTTCGGTCGCGAATCCGGCCTCGCTATCACGGTGGAAGGCAACCCTCGTGTCTGGGAGCAGCTTCGACCTCGGTTCATTGGCGGCGATCCCCCCGACTTGGCTTATCCTGGCTGGGGAATGGACCATTGGGCGCTCGCGGAGGAGGATCAGCTGCTGCAGCTCGACGGAGCGCTGGATGGCAAGCCCCACAAGGGCGAAGGAACCTGGCGCGACACGTTCGAGCCGTCCATCCTCAAGTTGGGTCAGCTAGACGAAAAACAGTATGTTCTGCCGTATTTCTTTAACGTGTTGGGCTGGTGGTACGACCCAGCCGTCTTCGCGAAGCACGGCTGGAAGGTGCCCCAAACGTGGGATGACCTTCTCGTTCTGTGCGAGGACATCAAGGCGGCCGGAGTTGCGCCGATTACTTTCCAAGGCCAGTACCCGTACTACATGGTCGAGGGCATGTTGCTACCTTGGGTGATGAGCATCGGCGGGGCGGAAGCCATCCGCAGCTGCCAGAATCTTGAGCCCGGGGCATGGACAGCCGAGCCCGTTCTTCAAGCAGCTCAGATGATTGCGACCTTGCGGGACAGGGGCTTCTTCCAGCAAGGTGCGACGGCGCTCAGCCACACTGAATCGCAGCAGGCATTCCTGCAGGGCAGGGCGGCCATGATTCCTTGCGGTACGTGGCTCTATTCCGAGATGAGAGACGTGATGCCGGCTAACGCGCAGATGGAGTTCATGCTGCCGCCCGTCGTCAACCACGGAATGGGAGACCCGAGCGCGATCATCATCGGGATCGAGCCTTGGATGGTGCCGTCGGCAGCGAAGAATCCGCGGGGAGCGATCGCGTTTTTCAAGTATTTGACGTCACTCGAAAAAGCGAAGCAATTCGTCGAGCAGAAGGGAACGCTTATGGCAATCAAGGGCAGCGATCAAGCTAACCTTCCGGCCGTTTTGGCGGGGCCCGCGGCGCGGTTTAAATCCAGCAAGCAAGTTTGGGCTGTTCAGTACCGACAGTGGTACACCGCTTTCGACACCGAAATGCAGAACGCGTTGACTTCGATGGTAAATGGTCAAGCGACGCCGGAGCAATTTTGTCAACGAGTCGAAAATGCGGCTCAAAGTACACGCAACGACCAGTCGATCGCGAAGCATAGGGCCGAATAATTGTCCTGGTTTCAAGCGCTGGTTATCGGCATCGTCCAAGGGCTTACTGAATTCCTGCCCATCAGCAGCACCGCACATGTTCGCCTCGTTCCTGAATTTCTTGGTTGGCCAGACCCCGGTGCTGCGTTTACGGCGGTCATTCAGCTGGGCACGCTGCTTGCGGTTTTTGTTTATTTCTGGAAGGACATTTTGCGTGTGACGAAGGCATGGATCTCGGGAATGCGGGATGTGAACGCTCGAGGCAGTGACTACCGGCTGGGTTGGGCGGTCGTTTACGGGACAATTCCTGTGGTCGTGCTCGGCTTTTTGTTCAAGGATTCTATCGGCGGGGAATTTCGGAGCTTGTATGTGATAGCTGGCGCATTGATCGGCTTAGCTCTTTTGCTCGGGCTCGCAGAGAAACTGGCGAAGCACGTGCGGCCACTCGATGACGTTACGATCAAAGACGGGTGGGTTATTGGAGTTTTTCAAGCGCTGGCGTTGGTGCCCGGCGTTTCGCGCAGCGGTAGCACGATCACCGGCGCGCTCTTCTTAGGCTTCGACCGAGAAACGGCTGCGCGGCTTAGTTTCTTGCTCAGCATTCCCGCTATTTTTCTCGCCGGTATTTTTGAGCTAATTTCCGAGAGAGAGGCGCTTGCGGGCCTCGGACTAATGCCCGTTTTGGTCGCTTCCATAGCAGCGTTTGTTTCCGGCTATGTATCCATTGAATTCCTGCTGCGCTTTTTGCGCACTCGCTCGACTTTCGTCTTTATCGCATATCGCGTCGCCCTCGGATTATTGCTGTTCGTCTTGCTTGGGCAAGGCGTGCTGAGCGCAACGTAATGGTCGGAGTGCTTGCCCTGCAAGGCGATTTTTCAGCGCATTTGCGTGCGCTGGAATCGCTCGGCGTGGATGCGTGCGAAGTGCGCACGCCCGACGATTTGGAAGGCTGTGAGCGGCTAATCATGCCCGGAGGCGAAAGCACGACCCTCGGCATCTTGCTGAAACTATCGGCGCTCGATGCGGCGATTCCGGATCGAGTGAGATCCGGTATGCCGGTTTGGGGCACCTGCATGGGAATGATCTTGCTTGCTAAGGAAATCGAAGGGTCGGACCAGTTTAGATTCGGCCTGCTGGATGTTACGGTGCGTCGAAATGCATTCGGCGCGCAGGTGTTTTCCTTCGAGCAGGGAATCGCAATTCAGGGCTTGGACGAACCTGTGCATGCAGTCTTTATTCGCGCCCCGATCGTCACTCGATGCGGTGTAGGCGTCGAACCGCTTGCGGAGGTCGAGGGCAAGGTCGTTGCCGTACGCTCCGGCAGCATTCTCGGGACCTCGTTCCATCCGGAACTGACGGACGACACCCGCTTGCACGAGCACTTTCTTGGGCTTTAGGTTCATTCATTCATCGTTTGTAAAAACATGCTCACTTTTTGCGCAGTCGATGTTATGAGCAAACGGCTTACGTCATCCCGAGCGGAGTCGAGGGATCCATGAGCGGCCATAGGTTCCTCCACTTCGCTGCGCTTCGGTCGGAATGACGGGCTTTTGCTCATTCCGCCCAAGAGGATCTCCCTCACCCCGTCCACTTTCGCTTCGAGCGGAATGACGGGCTGTAGCTTGAACCGCCCAAGAGGATATGTTCTATCTCCCTCACCCCGTCCACTTTCGCTTCGCTCCAGGGACGGACCTCTTCCAGGGGGAGAGGAGAATTTGGATGTGGTTGACGGATCTGTGAGTTTGGTTCGATAAACCGTTCACAGAACCGTTCACAATTGGGGATTGTGAACGCTTTGGCCTCGCGCCCCACGTTTGCGGGGGCGTTTGTTTTCGATATGAGGGCCAAAGGATGGAGTGTCATGTGCAGCTTCGCCATCACTACTAAGGTCCTTGGCGGCGGGGTTTGTCAACCGTCAGCGAGGAGCGATCCAGGGAGGGCCGGAGGTCACCATCGGGCCCGGCTGTGGCTGCAAGCTCTTGCACGGACGAGCCGGGTATGGAGAGGGGCCGTAACCGGAAGTGTTTCACCCGCACATCCGTGCCACACGGGAGGGGAGAGCGTTACCCGGCCACCCGCCCGATTGTAGGACCTACCGAAACGCGAGCCTGCCGTCCCAGCCAATGAAAATGCATTTGAGCACGTCCATACTTCAAGAGGAGTTCAAAACATGTTGCAGCATCGATGGTTCACCAGCCTTTTATTTATTCTGACCGCTGTCGGAGCGATAGGGCAGGAGCGGCTGATAGAGCCTCCATTCCACCGTGCGTGGACGGTTTGGGCAGGATCGCGAGTTCAGACGTTCAGCGCCCGAGGCGGAATTCTCTACTACTTTTCGGAGGGAGGCGCTGGCGCGGTTGATCTAGCTTCCGGAGAACCGAAGTGGTCGCGCGAGTCCGACGGATTTGCGATGGGCGGAGCGATCAATGCGACGGGAATCCATACGGTCGTGTACAAGGACTCGTCGATCAATCTCTTAAGGTATGACTTGTCATCGGGCGAGAGCCGTGTTTTAGGTTCGTTCAAAGGTCGGCGCGCAAGCATCGCAGCCGACGACGCGCGCGTGTACGTTCTGGTGGATGAGAATTTAATGTGTTTGGATTCATCTTCTAGCAACGAACAGTGGAAAGTTGCTCTATATACCGAGCGCCCTGAAGGGGATGATCCCCTTACTTGTGTTGCCGCCGGCCATGGAAAGCTCTACGTCGGAATCTCCGAAGTCGGATTTCATGCCGTCGACCCCGCGTCGGGCAAAGTCCTGTGGACAGGTAACGGCGAGTACAACCTATACGACCCACCTTTTATTACGCAGACCGGCGTTATCACGTGGTTCGAAGGGGTTCAACTCCGGGATCATCTTAGCGGCAAGCCCCTGTGGAAGTTCGAGGACAATTTCTACCAGCCGGGCACGATCGTCGAGAACGTGCTCATCGGCAGGGACAATGGCGCCTACTGCGGCCTGGACATGAGCACTGGAAAACTGCTGTGGAAATGGCCGGAAAATGAAGAAAAGGGCATTTCCATGGGTGGCGTCGAATCCAGTGCGCCAAGCGACTCATTTGGTGCTCTCGTTCGTGAGGAGGAGCTGATGTATATCTTGAAAGATGGAAAAGTTGGCTGGAACTCAAATGCGGCGAGCGGATATCCAATATTCAGCGACGCAAATCTCATGGTCTGTCAAGATGGTTACCGGCTGATCGGATATAAAGCAGGGTCGCGGCCACCGGTTCCCACGGGCGAGGAGGAACGCAAGTCTCTCGCCGACAAAATGCTCGACGATTTTCATCTTTTGGACGATGCCGAAGAGCGCGAATTAATCACATTAAGGGACTACGCGGTTGCCCCCCTGCTAGATAAGTTCATACGCTGGGCGGCTGAATCAAGGACACCCGCAGGCAAACGGAATGACCGTGCCAGGGATTCTGCCGGTCGTTCCGTGAAATTACTTGCAGAAATTGCGTTGCCCCAAGATACAACGTTACTATTGAATGGGCTGGAGGCGATGCCTGCGTCGTACTACAGTTCTCAATTGGAAGAGATCTTGATTAAAGTCGGCAACCCTGAGCAAACCACCCCCTACCTTATTAAGCAACTGCAGAACCCAGACGGCGCGTCTGGTGGTCCCGCGTTGGAAGCGGTTGCCGAATCGCACCATCCTGACGCCGTCTCTTTCATGCTTGCCGCTCTGCAAAATCCGAGGGCTCCCACAGAATTTCGCGTCGCCGCTTTTTCCCATTTAGCGGGAACCGGAGGGCCGGCCGGCATCGCCGCGGTGAAGGCCGCGAAACGCTCGCGTGGTCCTCGGCCATCTTGGGTGTTTGGTTACACGGCCTCGATCAACAAGAAGAGCATCGTTGCTCGCGGATCGGACACGGTAGGGCGCGAATGGAGGCTCGTGGAAAGCGATGCACTTGGTAATGCGAGCGACCTTTTTCTGCAGGAAAGGAAAGGTAGTGGCTACGGACCACCGATCTTTCTGAACGTTCACACCGGTGGCACACTTGAGGAAGAGGAACTAAAGAGCTACCGCGGCATTCTGATCGAAGACCTTGTTAAGACAGAGTGGCTCAATGTGTTTCCTTCGGACGCCGGCATCCTGAGAGACACGGATAGCGACGGCCTAACTGACCTTGTAGAAAGTCGGTTCGGCACCGACCCATTAAAGGGAGATACCGATGGTGACCGGCTGTCCGACGCTTACGACCAGTGCCCGAACGCCTACCCTAGGAAGCTCGGTGACCGAGAAAAAATCGCTTCAGCAGCTATCGAGGCAAGATTCTTTGGCTGGAGCAACGCCGGTCCCGCCGTCCTGACAATCGAAGGCATGCGCCCGTTCGAAGTTTATGGCTACGGGGGCACCGTTATTTGGGAGGCATCTCGCAGAGAGGGAAATCTGAGCGGGAATTTTGGAGCAGGCGTGCAAATTATTTCGCTATTTGCACCAGAGGTCGAAGGTGAAGAAACCGAATATCCGGACTTCGTCAGATATTATGAAGAAGGAACGGTCGCGAAGACAATTGTCTCGCGCTCTTCCGGGGGTCTCAATGGCGACGGTTATGAGGTAACTCTCCGCAAGGTCGGCGACGACTGGTACGTAGTCGGCATGAAACTGCGGTACGTGTCCTAATAAATCGGGGGCAAGTGACCTAGCGTACGGACCCTGAACGGCGTGGCGGTGTACAATCCAAGCCTAACATGGCCGAACGAAAGCTGCTTCTGGAACACACCGACGATCCTGCATTCCGCACGCTTGCTGGCTACGAGGCGAAGGGCGGCTACGAGGGGCTGAAGAAGGCGCTCGGCATGGAGCGGCAGGCCGTGATCGACGAAATCAAGAAGAGCGGGTTGCGTGGGCGGGGCGGAGCCGGCTTCCCGACCTGGATCAAGTGGAACGGCATCGCCAAAGAGAAGGCGGGAAAGCGGCACTACGTTTTGTGCAACGCCGACGAGGGCGAACCTGGCACTTTCAAAGACAAGGAGCTGATGGAGAACACGCCCCACCTTATGGTGGAAGGCATGATCATTGCCGGATGGGCGACGCAAGGCGACGCCGGCTACGTGTACATCCGCGGAGAGTTTGTGGACTGCGCCCGCGCAGTGAAGGCGGCCGTCGACGAAGCGTATGCCGCCGGGTACCTGGGTAAGAACATCCAGGGCACCGGCTGGGATTTCGACATGTACGTCCACCTCGGCGCAGGCTCCTACGAGTGCGGAGAGGAAAGCGCGATGATGAGCAGCCTGATGGGCGAGCGCGGAATGCCACGTCTAAAATTCCCACACGCGCCGCTGCCGACTGTCGAGGGACTTTGGGAATCGCCGACGGTGATTAATAACGTAGAGACTTTCGCATGTGCCCCATTCATATTGATGAACGGTGGCGAATGGTACGCCACTTTGGGCGCCTCCACAAAGAATTCTCGCGGGACAAAAATATTCTCGGTTTCGGGACATGTGCATAAACCCGGAAATTACGAGATAGAATTCGGAACGACGCTGAGCGAATTATTGGAAATGGCCGGCGGCATGAAAGGCGGCGAACTCAAGGCGTGTATACCAGGCGGCTCGTCGGTGCCGATTATCGACGCTGAAAATTCGCGAAAGGCGATTTTGGGCTACGAGGAAATGGCTGACGTCGGCAGCATGGTCGGTTCCGGTGGCTGTATTTTCTTGAACGAGCATACGTGCATCGTCACGCTGATGTGGCGAACCGCGATGTTTTACATGAAGGAATCGTGCGGAAAATGCACGCCATGCCGCGAAGGGACCGATTGGCTATTTCAGATACTGGACCGCATTCGTAAAGGCGGCGGCCGCCCGGATGACGTGCAAACGCTGCTGGACGTCTGCAGCCAAATCGACGGACGATCATTCTGCGGACTTGGGGATGCGGCGGCTTGGCCGATTGTCGGCGCGATAAAGGTCTTCCGCGAGGAGTTCGAGTACTACATCGCCAACGGCCGCAGCATCGTGCAAGGGGCCGAGGCAGACCGCATGATGCCCGAAACCATGCAGACCGCTCGCGCTTGAGCGACTCCGCTCGCTACGGCCTCAGGCGGCTTTGGACTTACGCTCGCCCTCACCGCCGAAGCGTAATTCTGGCAACGACTTACACAACCTTTGGCAAGGTAATGGACGTCGTTCCCGAGGTGCTGATCGGCGCCGTAATCGACGTGATCGTAAGGGGAAACGAGTCGTTCATGGCGACGCTTTTCGGTGTCGAGAATCGCTGGCACCAATTGCTGATTCTTGCGGAGATCAATTTCTGCGTATGGATACTGGAGTCGCTTTTCGGATATCTGTCGGCATTATCCTGGAGGAATTTATCTCAGACCCTTGAGCACGAGATGCGAACCGACCTTTATAGCCACGTGCAGAAATTGGAAGTGGGCTGGTTCGACGAGCAACGCGGCGGCGGGTTGCTAAGCGTACTAAACGACGATATCAACCAGCTCGAGCGATTCCTGGATACGGGCGCCAGCTTGATTATTACGTTGTTCTGGAATGTGATTTTAGTGGGCGCGGTGTTTGCCGCGAGCTCTTTGCTGGTTACCGGGCTTGCGTTTCTTCCGATTCCGATTATCGTCTTCGGCTCGATCATTTATCAGAAGCGGCTCAAGCCGCGGTATTCGCGTGTGCGCGAGTCGGTCGCTGAACTGAGTTCAACACTAACGACCAATTTGGGCGGCATTGCGACGATAAAGGCTTTCCACGCCGAGGATCGGGAGGCTTTGCGGCTCGCGGAAGTGTCGGACGACTATCGGCTTGCGAATCGCGAGGCGATACGCTACTCCGCGGCATTTGTGCCACTGATTCGAATGGCGATTTTGGGAGGATTCACCTGCACACTGGTCGTTGGCGGTTGGCTCGTCTTGAATGGCCGCATGGAAGTTGCCATCTACAGCGTCCTGGTTTTTATGACTCAGCGGCTGCTTTGGCCGTTGACCTCATTGGGCGAAACGCTGGATCAATTTCAGCGCGCGATGGCCTCGACTCGGCGGATTTTCGGATTGCTCGATACTCAGGCGACGATGGTGGAAGGCACCGGGGAGGCGGTTGTTGCGGATACGAGTATCGAATTTGACAGTGTTTCGTTCGCTTACGATGGAAATGTGCCTACGCTTACGGACATGTCGATCACCATTCCCGCCGGTGAGACGCACGCGATCGTAGGTTCGACCGGGGCGGGCAAGTCGACCGTTATTAAATTGCTGCTACGATTTTATGATCCGGACAATGGCACGGTTCGCATCGGAGGTGTTGACATTAAAACGATGCGCTACTCAGCTCTTCGACGCTCGATGGGGTATGTGAGCCAGGACGTCTTCCTTTTTCACGGAACGGTTAAAGAGAATATCGCCTATGGAAACCCAGAAGCAGATGCGGGGTCGATCGAGGAGGCAGCCCGGCGCGCCGAAGCGCACGATTTTATTATGGAGTTGCCGCTTGGCTACGACACGGTTATCGGCGAGCGCGGGCAGAAATTGTCGGGGGGCCAGAGGCAGCGGCTGTCTCTGGCACGCGCGATTGTGCGCGATCCAAAGATATTAGTTTTGGACGAGGCGACATCGGCGGTCGACAACGAGACGGAAGCCGCAATTCAGCGCTCGTTATCGCAGGTGACGCAAGGACGGACGGCTGTCGTAATCGCGCATCGATTATCGACGGTACGCAATGCCCACAAGATCTGGGTGATCGAGCGAGGGCAGGTGATCGAATCAGGCACGCACGACGAGTTGGTCAATTCGGGCGGGCTGTACGCAGCGTTGTGGCGTGTGCAAACGGGATCGAGCGATTAGCCGCCGCCGCCACCCGCGCGAGGGACCTCGTCGTCGCGTACTTTCATCACGCCTTCGATCCCCTTCCCGCTCATGGTTTCTTTTCCAGGGATTGTCCCAATGCGGACAGAAAGCGCGATAAAATCGTCTCCGGCAGAATTCTTCATGCGGACATCTTTGCCTTCTCCGGACGAGAATAGATTTAGAATTTCTTTTTCTTCTTCGTATTCGGCGCGCGGGGCCGTGACTTCGCGCCACGTTCCGGACCGGAGTTGTTGCAGCGCCTTCGGTTCGCCCGTCATGATCGCTTTTTTTGCACCCTTCTGATAGAAGTATTCGACGTTTGCTGCGGTGACGACGACCGGGTATTTCCTTAGATTCTTCGCGCTCCGTAGGTCGTCAAGGTCATCTTGAGGCGGCAAACCTGGCGGCAATTCCGGCTGGGCAGGCTGCTTTTCCATCACCGGGATCCCTCTTTCAGATTCCGGTTTCACCAGCAGGTACACCGAGCCTGCCGGACCGGAGGCGACAGCCTTTTTTTGCTTTCGATAAACGATAACCTTCGGGGCCGACATGATTGCCTCCGGCCCGTAATATTCGGCGCCACCCTCGAGAGTGACGATGTCTTTAGAACGATCGTATGTAATTTTCTTTGCGCGCATCAATGCGCTTTCATCGATCGCTTCGGCGTCCAAGAAGACGGTAACGTCGGGGTCGGACGTAAATTCGGTGTCCGCCGCGCGGAACTGCACTTCGCGGCTCTGCGAAAGTCCTTGTACTGGAGGAGCGCCTCTCCATTCAACGTTCGTCGCCCGGTGGTGGCCATCCGCAAATCCCAGTTCCAGTTTTCCGGCTTTCACTGCTCCCTTGAATATCGTCCCTTTAATGCCTTTAGGCATCACGACTTTTTTCTTTGCGATATCGACTTTCGCTTCAGGGGCCGTGATGTCGAAGTCCTTGCCTTTAATGTGAGCGGCGCCGATGATTGTCATAAACTGTTCGGCCGCGTTGTAGCTTGCTTTATTCGCGCTGAACGATGCGCTCTGCTCGTCCTTATCGAATAGTTTTCCGTCATGAAGACCAAGCAGAGACATGAACTGCTTGTCTCGCCGGATGTCCACCTGATCGACCGAGAATGCCGCCTTCTTCTCGCCTTTTTCGTAAACCGTGGCTTTGACGTCTTTCATGACCGATCCGACGTCCCCGCCGAACGGGTCTGCCCACTGTTGATTGAAGTAGCCGAACGGGTCGCGCGACAGGAAACTGCGAACGCCGCCGTAAACGAACGGCAACGCAACGATGCCCGCGAGAGCGAGGCCTATCCTAACAGAGCGCGACATGTACTCACTATTAAACGTTAAACGCGCGGCTCGGTGCGCCCGCTTTGGAGCAAAGACTCCAGCATCTCGAGATTCATGCGGGCTCGACGGACACCCGCCTCGCGACGAACCCTACCCTCCGCTTCCAGGGCTTGGCGGTTCTGCTCTGTGTACTGAAACGCCTCCCACAGCGAGTCCTCGGTGAGCTTGTCGAGTGTGAGCGCGGGCTGGCCGATGGATTGTGCGAAGGTGGCTACCTTGTCATCATAGGAGACGAGAGTGGGCGCGATCCCGTTGGCGACAGAGAAAATGCCGGCGTGGAGGCGCATGGCCACGGTCGCGCCGGCCTGAGCAATGTTTTCGATGAGGCGCCCTGGGGTCTCGACCTTCGCACCGATGTTTGCGCTTGGTGCAATTTGGTCGAGAACAGCGTCATCCATCGTGCGGTCGAGGGCGGCGGGGAGAATCTCCCAGCCATCGGCGGCGGCCCGGCGGCAAAAGCCTTGAAACGCAGTGACGATCTTGGGGGTCTCAGACTTCCAGGGTCGCGCGGAGATTGCGATTGCCTTTCGGCGTGCGGGCTGGGCAGAGGTGCTGCAGAGCCAAGCGAGGTCGTCCGTGACCAATCGCTTGGCTTTCGAATGGGATGCCAAGCGTTCGACGAGTCGCATGCTGCCTTCGTCTCGAGTCGTGATCAAATGACACTGGGTGAAAGCCCTTGCAGCGGCGCGTTTTCCGATCATGCTACGGATCGGGCCAAGGCCTTGGCCCAGCAGCGCAACTTTCTTTTTCGCTTTAGCCGCGATCCCGATGAGGTGCGTGTAATACATCAGTGAGAGCAGGCTAGTGGTGTCTTGCAACAAACCTCCGCCACCGAAAACCAAAGCGTCGGCAGAGCGAATTGCCACTGCCGCCTCGCCGATGTTCTTTCTTGGGACAGCGTTAACAGAAAATGTCCTCTTAGTCGATACAGGATTGCCCGAAAGAACCGTTACTTCATGTTTTATGTCGAGTCCGTTTAGAAGCCCAAGAAGTAATGCGTCGTCGCCTAGGTTTCCGCAGCCGTAATATCCGGCCACGACAATCTTCAAGCAGCCACCCTGCGGTTGAAGAACATGTTGAACAACCACAAAGCCAGCAAGCCGGCGATGCCGCCGAGCGCGAATCCGACGCCAACGCGAAGCACCGAGACCATGATTGGAGTGTGCAAGTGGCAAAACGTATTGAGCACGCTGACCTGGCCCACAGTGGCCAGAAACGCCGCTAGGGGAAGCCATGCGCGCTGGCCGCGGAATGCCATGGCGAGGGCGATGATAAGGGCAGGATGCCCGATCGCGAACTCCTTTGTTCGTGGTCTTTCTGGAAGGACGCGGTCCAGGATATTGCGGAGTTTTAATTCGAGTGAACTCACGTCGCCGGGAGCATCGTTGCCGGTGCGGCTGAGCATGATAAATACGACCAGGACGATCACGCCCACGACTGCCATGTCGACCCAACGAACCGTTCCTTTCAATAGGGTCTTTGGGTCGGTGTCCGAAAACAACAAGTAAATTGCGACCGCAACCGGCGGCAGAAAGTGGGCGAGTTTTACGCCGTAAAATTGTTCCAGCCGAAGCATATACGAAGGCAAAGTGAGCAGCGCAGCGACGTGCAATCCGCCGATGATGCTTAGGGCGGAAATCAAAAAAAATGCAGCAAGCCATTTAGACGCAGTACCCGGACTATTTTCCTTATCGAATGCCGCAAGCATTGCCAGCGTAGGGAAAATAAGGGCGCCGGCTAGCGCCAGGAACTTCAAACCGAAGTCTACTGAAATTCCGGCGGTTAGGGCGATTAGCAGGAGGGCGATACCAATGCCCCACTTGCTCCCTGCAACGCGCCACATCAAGAAACCACCGGCAGCCGCGATGCCGATACCACAGATGATGGCAGCCCAGAGCGGGCGTGGCTCGGGCATTTCAGGCCGGGCAGGCTTTGCTTGGTAGCCTTCGCGTTCCAAGCCACCGCGAATCATTCCGATGTATTCGCCGAAACTATGTAACGGATTTTTGCTGGAAAGTGAAATTGGCCTAAGAAAGAGCGCCTTGACGTTTCTCTCGACTACCGCGCGAACATATCGGTCGACGATATCCGGCGGCTCGTTGCGGTCGATTTCGGCTGCCACCATGCTGTGGACACGCACGATGCGATCGTCCAATTCCTTCATGATTTTGGGCAGTCCGCCCTGGCTCGTGAATTCCACAGGGCCGATCCAAAAGCCCCCTTCGCGAATCTTCGCTGCAGCGTAATCGATTAACTCGCGCCTGCCGATTATTTGCTCGCCTCCGAATAGGATGCCTTCAGCGCGCACATCTTTTGCAGCAGAGAGCATGCCGTCGATTGCGAATTGGTCGCCCAGCGGTTGGTTGGAAAGGCGGGCGACAACGCTTAGGCCCGCGATTCGAATGTTGGCGGCATCGTCCACATTAAATCCCAGCCCGAATGTTCGCATGTCTCCGAACTTTGCTGAAAGTGGGATGTCGGGCGATCCTGGAAATGAGAGCACCGCGGGCGGATCATCGACCGGGTGCAGCCTCGAGTGTGCGAACTCGACCATTCTGACGACGAGGTTCGGGTCTTCGACCACGTAACGAACCGGATCCCCCGGCTCGATTCGCATTTTTCCGCTCAGAATCCAGTCGTCGACCGTTTCCTCGGCAATGGCGACCCCGGTCACGCCCTTTTCTTTGAGCGCTTCCAAAACAACTGGAACAGTCGTGCCGCTCACCCCGGCGATCAGGCGAACGTCCGGCATATCCACGATCAGGTGAACGGCGCGGTTTGCGGTCTCATCGCGATAGCGCTGAGCGGCGACCCAAAGTGCGGATGCGGTGGACACCGCGAACACGAGCCAAAGCCAGATTGGAAATCGAAAGCGAGGACTCATGCTAAGGAACGGACGTCCTGAGCCGGTCTGGTCGCTTCGGCCGTACAAGAATTACGGCGAGCATTCCGACCAGGAACCCTCCGACATGCGCCCAGTTTGCGACGCCCGGCTGTGCAAAGAAAATCTGAAAGAGAAACCAGAAACCCAAAAGCAGCCACGCGGGCATGTCCAGAATAATCCAGAAGAAAGGCGGCACGATGGTATCGATAACGGCCGCAGGATAAAGTAGCAAGTAACTACCCATCACACCTGCGATCGCGCCAGAGGCGCCAACCATTGGGATTCCGCTATCTGGAGTAACGATGATCTGCACCGCCGAGGCCAGAACCCCCCAAAGAATATAGTAGAAGGCGAACTTCATCGGACCGTAAGCAGACTCCACCCTCGGGCCAAATACCCAAAGGAAGAGCACATTGGAGAGGAGGTGCATCAGGTTCGCGTGCAAAAAGATGCTCGTGAACAATGTCAGGAGTGGCTCCCGAATGCCACCCGTTAAGGCACCGATCACGTTGACAGGGCGAACCGCCAGATCAGCGAAGACATACCTCTGTCCGAGAACGCTCCAATCACGATCCCACAGATAGATGACAACCAGCAACCCGATAAGGGTCACCGTTACTAAGGGAAACGGCCCTCGCCTCCGCTCATCTCTTAGCGGGATCATTTAGGCGATTAGGATAGCACTTCACGCCGTGGGATGCGGACGTGCATCCCACGGCGTTGAGGCCTACGGAGATTGGAGAGTCCACATGAATTGATCGACCTCGAAGCTCCACGGCAATGAGAAGATCGGCGCGATCAAACGTGCCGACAACTTGACGCGCATCGTTCGGTTTCCGGCTTGTATGTAGTTTGACAATGTGCCGCCATGATTGAACGTGAACACATTGTCTGTCGTGGCCATGGTGCCGCTTCCGATCTGATCCCATTGGCCGGACGTGAAGTTCCATGCGGACATGGTCATTCCGACACTCACGGAACTCGCGCGGCCCTCGAACTTCGCTGTAAGGCCGGAGGTTGTGGTAGTCGGCGCGGTCCCCTCGAACTGAATTTCGATAGGTGGCTGCATAACCGAGAATGTGATCCCCGGCTGCAAAGTTACGCGCTGATCGTCGGAGTAGATCACGTCTTGCAACTGCCCATTTCCGACCGGGGTGCCGCGCAAGATTTGGTAGTTTCTCGGCGAGACCGGCTCGACGGTCGTCCCGACAGTCGCGCTAAAGACACCTCGCCCGTGGGTAATGGCGAGAAGAGTCGAGTCATTCCGCCATGTCAGTTCTGCCATGGGAACGGTTCCGGGACCATCGGTATAGTTGCTCCAGCTGGTGCCCCCATCGCTCGAGGTGAACATACCGACGTCCGTCCCGGCGTAGAGCCAGTCCGGCTTCGTACGATGCTGCGCGAAAGCGCCGACGGGCGCGCTCGGCAGCTTGTGGGGATTCGTGCCGGTGATCTCCTGCCAAGAGTCGCCTCCGTTCGTCGTTCGCCAAACGTTGTCAGGATCCCAGCCCATAAACGCCACGAATACGCGGCTGTGATTGTTTCGGTCGATCACGATTCGGCTGACGAAACGGTTTGGCAGCGGAGCGATATCATCGAGTCGTTCCCATGTTGGGGAACCTGCCAAAGCGTTCTCGCTCTTCCAGACTTGCCCATTGTTGTAGCCGATCCAAACCAGGTTCGCGTTGCCTTCAGCAACCGCAACGGTGGACGAGTTCAGCGGAGGAACGGCTTCGAAGTGATCGCGGGGAGGGGCGCCCCCTCCACCGGCACCGTCGGTGATCACGTCCTTTGCGACCACCCAGTTTGGGGAGCCGGTCTTCACGTTGTCCGCGCGCCAGAGTCTGTCGCCGCAAACGTACATGCGGGTCTGGCTGTTCGGGTCGAGCATGTAGTAAGTCGCGAAGTTATAGTCTTCTCCCCCTGATCCCGGCGGGGAGACACTTGAGTTGAACGATGCTCCCGCGTTCGATGATCGTTGGATTGCGCCGTGTTGATAGCTGGCATAGAAATAGTTAGAATCAGTTTGATCGGCCGCACATGAGATGCCGTCACCACCGAGCACGTGCACCCAGCCCTGTACATTTCCGGCAAATCGTTGCGTACCGTTATCCTGAGCTCCGGCAATCATCACGCCGGACGTGTTATTCATCGCGCCGCCATAAAACTGCGTCACGCCCAGGTTGTTGTTGAGGTCCGTCGTCGAATCTGTCAGAAAATCGACAGCTTTACTAATCCCGCCATCATGGCCAAAGAATACAGTTCTGTTTGTACCGCCATTAAATTGCGGATGCTCGACAATCGCATGGTGGTCTGGGTGGACGTTTCCGTAGGCGCTGGTCAATGTCGCTCCGCCATCTAGGCTGCGGTATAGATTCACTCCGCCTAGAATGAGCCTGTTGGAGTTTGTCGGGTCGACCCAGAATCCTGTGTTGTAGTTAACATAGGTCGATGCTCCGGCTCCGGTCGACCTCAGCGAAAACGCGGCGCCGCCATTCAGCGACCGATAGATCTTAATGCGTCCAGATGATGAGATCGCAGCGTAGACAATTTCCGGGTCTGCGCGATGGTAGCGAATTTCCACGCGCGCCCCGACAGTTCCGGTGCCACTCAGCCACGATTGTCCGCCGTCGACGGTCCGCATCACGATTCCGTTCGATCGGCCAGCAACTGCTTTTAGCGGATCGGTAGGATGAAATTGCAGGTCGTACGTTTTGCCCGCTACGATTTGCGTAAACGAAAGGCCCCGATTTATGCTCCGATAAATTCCATCGTTAGTCGCAACGAGAATCAGGTCTCGGTTTGTGGGACAAATGGCAATCCGGTTCACGAAATAAAATGCCGATGTTTCGGTGCTTTGCAATCGCTCCCATGTTGTGCCCGCGTCTTCAGACTTGAAGATTCCAGCGCCGCGCCGAAAGGCATTATTCGAGGTACCAGGAATTCCAGTATTAAAGAATCCTTCGCCCGTGCCGGCATAAAGGTGATTCGGGTTTGCTGGGTCCATTGCCATGCTGTTCACGCCGATGGCTGCCATAAAATCATCCATTGGAGCCCACAAAGCTCCGCCGTTCGTGGTCTTCCAAATGCCTCCGCCAACGGCGCCGACCCACATGATCAAGGGATTTGCCGGATGAATTAAAATTGAGCGGAGGCGGCCTCCGACATTACCGGGCCCGAGCCAAGTCCAAGAAGCAGCCGAGATGCCTCCGCCGTCTGCGTGCGACATTTGCTCGATCTGGGCTTTAGCCTTCATGACGGCGTCTTCCGGCCACTCGCCATTCTCAGAAACTCGCGCCCCGTACCAAAACGCCGCGGCTTCATTGGGCGAATCGGGCTTGCGCTCCCGCGCCGTCGCCGAGGGTTTGATCTTTTGCTCGATGGTCCCGAGCTTGGTCTTCGTAATAACGTCGTCAGATGGTTGGCCGGCGCCAAGGGAGAACGCCGTCAGGGCTAATAGCAACATCGTAATAATCCTCCGGAAGCGCATGACTCGCTTCGCAAGCCTATTATGGCTCAGCTACTCAACCGGGCGATAGCGAAACGCGCGAACGCTCACGACGGGTCCCGCGTGCCGAGGACTGGCCGTAGGGGAATGGCCGACCTCCACAGAGAAGTGTTCGCCAAAACCGTCGAACTTCGAATCGACCATCGCCTCATCCTCCCAGCACTTTTTGGCTGTTTCCGAAACCAAGTACGACGCCAAGATCCGCTGATCGAGGGGCTGGTCGTCGAATGCGACGTCGGGCAGCCCCACCTGCTCCATGCCGCGCGTGAATGCGATCCCCGCCTCGTCGGTCTCCATCCATCGGATGCCAACGTGATGTTCGAATGCTGCGCCGTCCGAGTTTGCCTTTAGTCGCTCGACCAAAGTCGCAGGAGCAAGAAGTTCCTGCTTTACCGCGTCCCAAATCGCCACGCCTGCGGCGAGGTCGCAGATGGCTTCTACAGCGTAAGTGGCGAGACGCAGGTAACGCTTCGGGTCGACTGGCTGCGTGTCTGCCGCAAATCGTACGGTGATGATCGTATCGACTTCGTCGACCAGGGCGAGGGCGGCGCGGTCGATCTCCACGTCGGCGTCGCCGAACATGTCCGGCCTAAAGAGCATTGCGTTCTTGTCGCGCCTCGCCCTGCCGATGTTGAAGCGGATGTCCGCGATCATGCGGGCGTCCTCGTTGCGAATTCCTCCCACCGCAAAGGGCGCAGCGGAAATGCGCTTCATGATCTCCGCGTCATTGGGGCGTTCAGCCGCGCGTGCGAAGACCCAAAATTCGATGCGAAACCTCTGCTTGGGTACGGAAGGCTGCCGCCTCCTACTGAAGTAAAGCGCAATCGCAACCCCGATGCCGAAGCCTACGAGGGCGACGGCGAGGTCTGTCATGTCCGCACTCCCTCGATCCACGGGGTCGCGGCGGTGATTTCGTCGTCGGTGAGGTTGGCCAGGCACCCTTCGCAGAGCCCTGCGCACGTCACAGGCCTGCCTCGGCAAAGCAGACATTGGCCACGCTGCCGGGCCTCGGTCACATGACGGCCGTCACGCAGCGCGTCAATGAGCCGCGCTCGGTCGATGCCTTCGCTGTTCATCCTCCTCATTGAGGCATAAGATACCGCTACTCACCCCCGGCCGGTTTTTAGCGCCGACGTCCACGTCGGCTCAGAAATCGCAAAGCTCGAACTGGAGTTCAGCGGTACACCGCGCATACGTCTAACTGCGACGGCGGCCTCTGAACTTTCGATTAAATCTTCGCGTCCTTAACAGGACTACAGGCAGGAAGTTCGCTGCTCCCGGGGAAGGTATGATCTCACGTTCGGCAGCAAGCCCAATCCGGGCTTTCAGGAGTAACAACTAAGCATGGCGATGCCCCGTAAACCGATGACGCAGTTCCTTTTAGAGAAAGGCTACGTCACCCAGGAGCAACTCGACGAGGCCCAAAAGGTCTTCCAACAATCGAAATCGACCGATATGGGCCGCGTGCTCGTAGAACTCGGCTACGTCGGTGAGAGAGAAATGATCGAGGGCAAAGCCCAGGAAGAGGGCCTCAACTTCGTTGACCTCGACCGGTACCAAATCGACTCGAACGCTATTAATATGGTGCCCGAGCGCATCGTTAAGAACCACACCGTTATTCCTGTCCGGAAAGAAGGCAACGTGCTTTATATAGCCATGCCTAACCCCAACAATATCCAGGCGATCGACGACGTTCGGATGGTGTCGCGCCTAGATGTGAAGCCGGTGCGCGCGGTTCCAGAAGCCATAGAAGAGGCCATCCGCAAGTATTACGGCTCTGCCAACGGCGAGAGCCAGCAGGGCATGGCGCAAGCGATGGCTCAGGCTGCACCATCGTCCTCACGCGGCGATATCAGCCAGGCGATTGCCGAGGCGGGCGCATCGCGCGGCTTGGAAGACCAGGAAGACGCGGCGGCCGCTGCTCAGGTCGCTGAGCAGGCGCCGATCATTCGGCTCGCAAACGCGTTGGTTCAGCAGGCGATCCAGGATCGTGCTTCGGACGTTCACGTGGAGCCGCAACAGCGCGGAGTTAGAGTTCGCTATCGGGTGGACGGCGTTTTGCACGAAGCGATGACCGTGCCCAAAAACCTTCAAGCGCCACTCATCAGCCGCTACAAGATCATGGCTGACATGAACATCGCCGAGCGGCGCATTCCCCAGGACGGCCGTATCGAGATAAGGCAGGGGGGCAAAGACTTCGACCTCCGTGTCAGTGCGATCCCTACGCCTTTCGGCGAGAAGATCGTTATGCGAATTCTGGACAAGACGAGCGTCCTGCTCGGCTTGGACAAGCTGGGCTTCAGCGAAGAGGTGCAGTCCCAAATCGAAGAACTCACCCGCCAGCCGAACGGTATGTTCCTCTCCACGGGTCCTACCGGCGCCGGCAAAACCACGACGCAGTATTCCGTGCTCCACAAGCTGAACAGCATCGAGCGCAACATCATCACGATCGAGGACCCGATCGAGTATCAGTTGAACGGCATTTCGCAAGTGCAGGTGAACAGGAAGGCCGGCCTTAGCTTCGGGACGGCGCTACGCAGCTTCTTGCGGCAGGACCCCGACATTATCATGGTCGGCGAGATGCGTGACCTTGAGACGGCCGAGATTTCGGTCGAAGCGTCGCTCACGGGTCACCTTGTGCTTTCCACTTTGCACACGAACGACTCTCCCTCGGCGGTCGCACGTATGACGGACATGGGCCTTGAGCCCTACCTAATTTCAGCGACGGTGATCGGCGTTCTTGCCCAGCGTCTTGGCAGGCGCAACTGCGCCAATTGCGCAGAACCCTACGAAGTGAAACAATCTGAATTGCGCCGCTTCGGCTTCGATGTAACCGACCCCGAAGCGCCGGTGATCCTGCACCGTGGCAAGGGCTGCGAAGAGTGTCGCTTCACCGGATTCCGTGGACGAATCGGAGTTTACGAGCTGATGCGAATGAACGCCGAGATTGCGGAACTGGTGGTCCGGCGCGCCCCGCTTGCGGACATCAAAGCCGCCGCGAAGGCGAACGGCATGCACGAGCTTCGAGAAGACGGCCTGCAGAAAATTTTGGCGGGCACGACGACTCCCGAAGAAGTCATGCGCGTTATCTTTACCGCCGGCTTCTAAGACAGGGTGCGCTCGATGCGCCGGTCCGGCACGAGCCAAACGAGCGCTACGAAGACGTAAAGCGCAATCGCGAGCCAGGGATTGACGAACGCCAACCCGACGGCTGCCGTGTAGCAAGCTACCGACAGCTTTCCTTTGAAGTCGCTGCCGATCGCCTGACGCAGGGCCGAATCCGGGCCGTGGTGGGAAAGGATGGTCGCCTGCAACACCGTGTAGGCAACTGCGCAGAAAACCAGGACAACGCCGTAAGCCGCCGTGGGAGCGACCGCGAGGTGTGCCTCTCCCATCCATGCGGTGACGAACGGAATAATCGAAAGCCAAAACAGCAGATGGATATTTGCCCACAGGATTTTGCCGTTCACTTTGCTTGCCGCCTGCAGCATATGGTGGTGATTGTTCCAGTAAATGCCGAGGAACGCGAAGCTGAGCAGGTAGGTGAGGAACTTGGGAACGAGCGGGCGCAGCGCCTCCCAATCGACCCCGTGCGGCGGGCGAAGCTCCAGCACCATGATCGTCATGATGATGGCGATCACGGCATCGCTGAAGGCTTCTAGGCGGTTCTTGCTCAAGTTGGGTGAGTATAGACGGGGAATCGAACTTCTCAGGCCGCGGATTCCGTCCTAAAACCGGCAGGGAATGCGTCGAGTGCGTACAATCTTCCCGATGGGGAAGGGAAGGTATCCTTTCACTCTCAGGCTGAGCCACATGAGTACAACGGAACTTATATTCGAATTACCCGGCGACGAAATGTTCGTCGTAGAACAAGAGGGAGCTTCCAGTGGCCCTCAAAAGATGGACGACGTCCATATCGACGAACTTCTGCATATCGTCGTCGAAAAGAACGCCTCTGACCTTCACATCTGCTACGACGCAGAGCCCATTATCCGAACGGACGGGCACCTCGTACGGCTGAACTACGAGAAGCTTGCGCCCACCGACACGGCGCGCTTGATGTACGAGATCATCACCGACGAGCAGATTCAAAAATTCGAATCGACCCTCGAACTCGACTTCTCGTACTCGCTTCCTAAAAAGGCTCGCTTCCGTGTGAACATGTACCGCGACCGCGGCGCCATCGCCGGCGCCTTCCGATTGATCCCCAACCGAATTCCCACTGTTCGCGAGCTGAACCTTCCGCCTGTTTTGGAAGACCTCACAACCCGGCCCCGTGGCCTCATCCTTGTCACCGGCCCGACGGGCTCCGGCAAGTCGACGTCGCTCGCGGCGATGATCAACCAGATCAACCGCAACCGCGCAACGCACATCATCACGATCGAAGACCCGATCGAGTATCTGCACGCGCACAACGTTTCCATTATCAACCAGCGAGAGTTAGGGCAGGATACGAAGAGCTTCTCCAACGCGCTGAGGGCCTGCCTTCGTGAGGACCCGGACGTGATTCTGGTTGGCGAAATGCGCGACCAAGAAACGATCGCCCTCGCGATTACGGCGGCTGAAACCGGTCACCTTGTGTTTGCCACGCTGCACACGAACAACGCGGCCGAATCTATCGACCGTATCATCGACGTTTTCCCTCCCGGCCAGCAGGAGCAGATTCGCATCCAGCTTGCCAACAACCTTCAGGCCGTCGTCGCGCAGCAGCTTCTCCCGCGCGCCGGCGCTCCGGGCCGTATTCCCGCAATCGAGGTCATGGTGGCGACGCCCGCCGTCAGGAACCTGATCCGCGAGAACAAGACCCACCAGATCCCTTCCATGATTCAGACGAGCGCTGCCCATGGCATGCAATCGATGGACCAAAACCTTCGCGACCTTTACATGAAGGGATTCATCACCTACGAAGAAGCAATGACGCGCGCCATGAACGTGGAAGAATTGAAGAAGATGATCAACACGCCAAGTTCGGGAGCGAGTCAACCAGGCCCACAACGCTAACCGCAGGAGTAGACCACGATGCCCGTATATGGATACACATTTCGCGACAACAACGGCGCGGTTCAGAAAGGAACCGCAGAAGCCGAAACCGAACAGCTATTAAGAAAGAGGTTCGAAGAGCAGGGCTTCCAGATTCTGGAAGTCGAGGTGCTCCGCAAGGGCTCGACGCGACCGAGATCATTCGGCAAGGTCAGGCTTTCACGCCTTTCCGTTTTCTGCCGCCAGTTCTCGACGATGGTCGATGCGGGTGTCTCGCTCGTTCGGTGTTTGGACGTTCTCGGCCAGCAGACTGAAGACCCCAAGCTCCGAAAGATTCTTGCCGACGTCGGCGAACGGGTGGAATCCGGCGACTCGCTTTCCAAAGCGATGCAGCGACACCCTGCCACCTTCAACAATCTATTTATCGGTCTCGTTCGGGCCGGCGAGGTCGGCGGCGTTTTGGAAGAAACTCTCCAAAGAATTGCCGGCTTCCTGGAAGCCGACGTTGCTTTGCGGCGCAAAGTGCGCGCCGCCCTAACCTATCCGATTTTGGTCGTCGTATTTGCGATCGGCATCGTGATTTTCTTGGTCACGTTTATCATTCCCAGGTTTATCGAGGTGTTTATCGACTTAGGCATCAAGGATCTCCCCGGTCCGACGAAGCTGCTGGTGGATATAAGCAACTTTATGACCACGCGTTACCTTTGGCTTATTATCGGCCTCATTGTCTTCCTCATTGTTTGGAAGGCGTTCGTCAGCACGAAATTCGGCCGGCGATTGGTCGACCGTATTAAGCTGCAAATTCCGGTTTTCGGTAAATTGCACCACAAGATTTGTCTTGCGCGATTCAGCCGAACGCTGGGCACCCTGCTTACTTCCGGTGTACCTATCCTTCAGGCGATGGAAACGGTTGCCGGCACGGTTGGCAACACCGTTCTTTCCGAAGCGCTGATGGAGGCACGAGCGAGAATTCGCGAAGGAGACCGCATCGGCGATCCGCTCGAACGCAGTGGAATGTTCCCACCGATGGTCGTTCACATGATCTCGGTCGGTGAAGAGTCCGGCTCGCTGGATTACATGCTGCAAAAAATCGCCGACTTTTACGAAAGTGAGGTTGAGGCGACCCTCGCATCGCTGACAGCGGCGATCGAGCCGCTCTTGATCGTCGTGCTCGGCTTCATCGTCGGCTTCATCGTCATCGCGATGCTGCTACCGCTTGTTAACGCGGTCACCCAGCTGTCGTCTCCGGACGCCCTTCAGTAGGCGAACGTACCGCACGACGTCACCCTCTCTCATCGGTTCGATGAGGGAGGGTTTTGTTTTTTCCTATCGCGCCGGCCCTTGGGGTGGCTACACATGATTGCGGTACCCTAGTCTTTCAATGCCTGACGGACGCCGCTCGGGCAACTTTGGATAAGCCAATGGGGCAACCTTCATAACGTCGACAAACCAAGATGTTCGCAGCCATATCTCCTGCGGGCTGCTCGATTCCTAACTCGAGCTTCCGGCCGGTTGCTTTTTCCCCGCCGCACGCGGCCATCGCGCCACGCCTTGAGGAGGGGTCTACGGTGGTCCGACAGGTAGCGTACCGATAGATATCGATGGAACTTGTCAGTCGCATACGAGAAGCTTTCCCGGATCCAGGTTGGCCGGCGGACAAGTTGGCCACCCTCGACGCCGATTACAGCTGTTTTGACACTAAGTATGTGCGCGACCATTACCAGGGGAGTCGATGGTCGGAGCTGACGGCCAAGGAACTGGGCTGGATGAGCCAGGACGGCTGGGCGTTCAACGATGAGGCAATGCTGTATTTTCTGCCAGCATGGATGATCGACGATTTATTGCGTGACCACGATCATCTTGCCCAGCACAAACTTGGACGCCATTTGGAGCAACGTCGACGGTACATTTGCGATCACACAACTCGCGAGCAACAAGAAGTTATCCTCGACTTTTTTGTTTTCACTTGCCCCGGGCGAGACGAATTCAGCGAACCAGCGGTTCTTATTTCGGAACTGTTTGAACGCAGCGGCCGCGTTGATGAGAGAACCTAATTGGTTGAGGCGAGGGATTGATAAAGCGGTTTCTCATGTCGTTGCTTTCGGCGGGTGGATCCGGGACATGCGCGCCTAGGGTGCCGTTCCTGCAAGTTGGAACTGGTTTGTTCAAGCCGGGTGTCTCGTAATGTGTGAGGCTATCCGCGTTCTTGATGGTGCTGACCGTACTGATCTTCGGCACTTGCCTATATTTTGCGGGCAAACACCGTAGCCCGCAGGAGGTTGCAGAAGCAGCCCATAAAGCACTTGTCGACCGCGATGTAAAAACGCTACTCTCCCTAACTTCGCCGAGTGAGATCGATGCGCTTGGGTTGACAGAGCAGAACCTGGCGAGGTTTCTGAACGACTACGTTCTAAGGGGCATTAAAAGCATTGCCCCGTCCGGCGGACCGGAGCCCCTCGAAGAAGACTTTCCCAGCGTCCAATTCAGTTTGAATCGCAACTACAGGACGTCGGATGGCCGCTTATTGAGCTTCGAATTCAGAGCGGGCGAATCAGACGGCCGAGTATTTGTCGATGGCATAGTATGGAGTTTATTCGATGGCAGAGCGTCGCTAGAGAGGTCACGCTGGGCCGACTTGATCGAAAGGGACATCGAGCGACTAAATGCCACAGGAATAAAGGCTGTTTATTGGAGGTCCGGACATCTATCACTGCTTTGGTTGATAGTGGCTGCACAGGAACGCGATTTAGAGAGAATACGATAAGAGAGTCACCGCGACCGCGGGTAACCTTATGCCCGTGCTTGAACCGCGCCTTACATTGACCGGAGCGGCGCTCCGCAGCGTTCTCGGCTACCGCTGAAGATTGCCAAGGTTTTAGGGGACATTCAGTCTTCTTCCCTATTGGATGCCTGCCCGCGAAGCGGATCGTTGCTTAAGATGAAAAAGGAACTCGCCCTGGGGGGGCGAATTCCAACAACGAAACAGGGACGGTTGGCCCGACTACTGCCGGTACATCGCCCACATCTGCGCCATGCGGGAGGCCTGGCCCACCGTGAATTGGTTCGTGCACGAGTCGATCGTACCAGTCATGTAGTTGTTCAGCGGATCGGTACCGGGATACTGTCTTCCCGTGCAAGTGTCACGGGGTGCGGCGCAATTCTGCGGCCCACCCACCCTCATCGCCGGCGTGTCCGCAACGAAATCATTGTTTTTGGAACACTCGCCCTGGAAAGTGTGATAAAGGCCCATCCAGTGTCCGACCTCGTGAACCGCGATGTGACCGGATCCGAAGTATGGGTCCCCCGCACCGGCCAAGACTGCGTGCCTAACCACCGGGCCGTCGTGTAGGGGCGCGCTCTGATAGAGCCACGGGAATCCTCCCCAGTTCCAGGGCGAGTTCGTCGTGTAAATGTTGAGCGTGCCGGCGTCGCCCTGCCGAAGAGCCTCTTTCATCGCATACTCCTCGGGGCTGTGATAAGCGCACGTGTACCACGCCGCATTGGTCGTGCGCGTGATCCCCGCCAGTTCGAATCGGAAGTCGGTGTTCGATCCGCCGGCTCCCCCCGAGAACGCGGTGTTGAGGACGTTGATCTGAGCTAGGAGCATCGATTCGGGTACGTCGCCGTTCTCGATCCCGACGCCTCTGTTGATAACGTGAAAGACCACCGGAATCACAACTTGGCTGTCAATCCCGCCTTCTGTTGAGTCATGCAGTTTCTCGAGCGCGTTGAGGGTTTCCTGCGATGGGTTCTGAGTCGCGCACACGTCTACGGGTTCGTAGACAGCCGATTGGGCACTCTCCGTCCTGAGCGACAGCGCCATTACACTCGGCACGGCGAGCGTAAGTGCGCCCGCAAAGATCCATACATTCTTCAGAACCATCAGGTCCCTCCTTGTGCGGCGATTAGTTGCCGCGTTCTCCTTGTGGAGTGACTACATGTTACGAAAGCCTCTGTGACCGTTCCGTGACGAGATTCGTCACACTTTAAGGCGCGGGAGACGTTCCCGCCCCACCCTCGTGGGTGGCGCTACCGGAAGGTCGACGATCCTAATGCAAGGTGCCGACGGGCTCGGACAGCAAGATCGCGTAGCCGTCCGGGTCGGAGATCAGGAACGTTCGGTCGCCGAACGGGGGATCTTCAAGGTCGCGCAGGATCTGAACGTGCGACTGCTTGAGCCGAGAGGCAACATCGCACAGGCCGGAGACTTTGAAGTTGAGGACAAGCCCGCGCCCACGGTCTTGAACCGGCGGCCGATCCTGCTCCGGTTGTTGGAGCAGGAGAATCTGCGTGGTGCCTGCGATGATGGTCGCGAGGCGGTTGCCGTCGAGTTCGCCCACACCAGCGACCACGAGCCCGAGCTGGTCGTGATAGAACGACAGCGACTCGTCGACGCTCGCGACATCCAGTATCAGGTGGGCAAACAGGCTCTCCACGTAGATACCTGTTTCGGCGCCGCCCGGTACATTCCTGCGAACTTTCCAAAAAAGTGTCCCACGTGAGCCCGAAAGTCCTTATAATCTGGCAAGAATCTGCGGAAAGATTCTACGCAACGGAGGGATGCTTAGAATGCACTATTACACTACAGGGCCCATCGATTTGTCGTTGGGCTGGCAAACACTGGACGACTACGCGATGCGGATGCTTGGGGACGGCGACGACGCCGCTCGCCGCGACAAGATGGGCGGCCTGCTCGGCCGTGTCTTCGAACTCGCAGCCGGCTACGCAAAGCAGAACGGCGGCGACGCTGCGAATACGCAAATCTTTGTGGGCTCGTTGCCCGACGATAGCGGCTCTGCAACGATCTTCGCCGTTAAGAACGGAACCGGCGCGACGTTCCTCGCCTCGCCGCATGAACTGCCCTGGATTCGGGGCGGCTTCTAAAAAACAAGCTTTTGGAGCGCCGCTAAACCGGCGCTCCGGCCTGTTTCATAGTTTCCTTTTGGGCATATCGGGTCCTTCCACGAGGGCCGCGAGCCTCGCTGCGCCTCCTGCCTGGAAGTACCTGATCTCGATCGGGTACGTGCCGGCGTCCAACCAAACTCGCGCACTGCGCTCTTCGTATCCGTGGAGCCCGTCGTTGTCGACCGCCTTCGCGCCTGCGATATACAATGCGCTGCCATCGTCGCTCCCGACGGTGAAGGTGTAATAGCCGCCTCCCGGCACGCTGAAAACGCCCGAGAAACTCAAGCCGTAATTTTCTTCGTCGCTGTTTGCCACTTCAGCAACGTCCGCACGCGAAGTAGAACTCGGTACTAATCGGGAAAAATCGGGCAACTTTGCCCACTCGCCGCGATATTTCTTTACTTCGTAGCCGACCACGTGAATGCCGAGACCATCGGATTGGACCGCGTTGAATTCGATGACCTCGCTTCGTTTGCCTGTTGGAGTGAATGTTGCCATTCGCAGGCGAGTGGGTTTATCGAAACGCATTTTTGCAGGCAGCAATTCAGAGCTTGGCTGCGGGTCGCGTCCGTCAGTCGTGAACCGAACGTCCCAGCTGGGAACAGCAGCATTTGCAAATTCGACCTGCGCACCCTTTCTGAACACCGCAAGCGAAACCGGGGCAGACGGCGCCGGCAGGTGGTAGCCGTAACCCAGCTTTTCGAGCCGCCGGTACCAGGGAATGAGTCTGCGACTGAAGTCCGCGTAATTCTTACGATTTGGAGGGGTCCACAGCGCCTCGGCCATGGCGAGCAGCCTAGGCAGCATCATCACTTCGATTTTCTCGGTTGTATCGAGCCACTCCGTCCACACGTTGGCTTGGCCCCCGAGGACAAGGCTCGCTTGCCCTGCAATTTCCTGCGGGATCGGGTCGAAACCGTAGACCTTTTCCGTCGGTGTCGTGCTGTACGGGTAGTCGAAGTAGCTATGGCTGGTGGGCGACATGATTACGGCGTGGCCAGCTTTCGCCGCTGCGATTCCGCCGGCGACGCCACGCCAACTCATGACGGTCGCGTTTGGCGCAAGGCCGCCTTCCAGAATCTCGTCCCAGCCGATCATTCTCCGTCCGCGTTTGTTAATATGCTTCTCAATCCGCCGAATAAAATAGCTTTGAAGCTCGTTGTAATCCTTGAGCCCTTCCTTCTGCATGCGCTTTTTACATGATGGACATTGCGACCACGCGAACCTATCGACCTCGTCACCTCCGATGTGTATAAACTCGGAAGGGAAAATCGCCATCGTTTCGTCGAGGATCGCCTCCAAGAATTCGAACGTCGATTCTTTTCCTGCGCAAAAGACGTTTGGGTGTGGATAGGGATTGCCGCGCTTGAATGCGGCAGGGTTGGGCATGTCGCATGCCAAGTGTGGATATGCGGCTACGGCCGCCATCGAGTGTCCCGGCAGTTCAATTTCGGGGACCACGGTCACATTTTGTCCGCGGGCGTAGGCAACGATTTGTTTAATGTATTCTTGCGTATAAAAGCCGCCATAAAGTTTTTTCGATGAGTTCGGGCCGGGGAACTCGAGTGTTCGTGTGCTCCACAATTCGCCGGTATCGGTCCGCCATGCTCCGACCGTCGTTAGCTTCGGGTACTTTTTGGATTCCATGCGCCATCCACCATCATCGGTGAGGTGCCAATGGAACACGTTCAGCTTGAACATCGCGGCGAGGTCGATTTCTTTCTTGATGACGTCGGCTGGGAAGAAATGCCGAGATACGTCAAGGTGCAGTCCGCGCCAAGAAAACCGCGGCAAATCCATGATTTCTGCGCATCGCACGCTTTGGCGTTCGGAGGAGCTAGCCGGCAGCATTTGGCGCAGTGTTTGGCTGGCGTAGAACAGGCCCGAAGATGTTGCCGCCACCGCGTAGATCGAATCGCGCCTGATGTCCAGTTGGTAGCCCTCGGTACCCAAGTCTTTTCGCGATTCGTCGACCTTGAATACGAGGACGTTCTCCTTACGGCCATTTGCCGGAAGCATGGAGCCAACCGCGGGCCGAAGGTGAGACCACAACTTCTCGACAGCCGGCCAGGCATTGTCGCCCGCATCGACTCTCGTATCTCGATTGAAGGTAAACGACCCCGACCGTAGCGTGAGGGAACTTGGCTGTGGGATCAGGGATTGTGCCCAAGCGTTCGACATGATTTGGAAAAACAAGAGGCTGAGTACTGCTCGGGTCATCACAAAAGTATAGCGAAGCGAAACCTTTTTGAAGGAAGAGCGGTAGCCTCTATCGAATCCTCTTGTGTGGGAGGAATCGCAAAACTATGACAGCTATCCTAATTATCCTCGGCATCGTCGTCGTGCTGGTCCTTTTCGGCATTGGCGCCTACAACGGCCTCGTTCGGTTTCGCCAGCAGGTGGAGAACGCTTGGGCACAAATCGACGTGCAACTCAAGCGCCGCTATGACCTGATCCCGAACCTCGTGGAGACGGTGAAGGGCTACATGAATTTCGAGCAAGAGACGTTGCAGAAGGTCATCGAGGCGCGGTCCGCCGCCATGTCGGCACAGGGGCCGAAGGCGAAGGCCGCGGCCGAAGGGCAGTTGACGCAAGCCCTCGGTGGCATTTTCGCCGTAGCCGAAGCCTATCCGGAACTGAAATCCAACACCAATATGCTTCAGTTGCAGGAAGAGCTGTCTACGACAGAGAATAAAATCGCGTACTCGCGGCAGTTCTACAACGATTCGGTGATGGAATACAACACGAAGACCGAGCAATTTCCTTCAAGCATTTTTGCGAATATGTTCGGGTTCAAGAAAAAGGAATTGTTCGAGCTCGTCGATCCGGTTCAGCGCGAAGCCGTCAAAGTCGACTTTACGTCGAAGTAGTTTGCCGGGCCGCTAATTCTTAATGCGTCCCACATTTTGGAATGAGATCGCCGCGAACAAGCGGTGGAGCGCCTTTTATTGCGTGCTTATGGCGCTGCTACTTACGGGCATGGGAGCGGCAGGCGGCTACATTTGGAACCCGGAAATGTGGCCGTTCACGGCGGGCATCGCGGCGCTGATCGGCATTGGGCTGGCTATCTACGCTAATACCGCGGGAGGGAATGCCATTCTCTCCATCAGCGGGGCCCGTGAGGCGACCCACGAGGAATACCAGGTGTACGTCAACGTCGCACATGAAATGTCGATCGCTGCAGGGCTGCCGCTGCCCAAGTTGTATGTTGTGGACGAGGCGTCTCCGAATGCATTCGCAACCGGGACCAAGCCTGAGAACTCGGTGATTTGCGTGACGAGCGGCTTGCTCGACCAACTCGACCGTAACGAACTGCAGGGCGTAGTCGCGCACGAAATGTCGCATATTCGAAACTACGATGTGCGCCTGCTTACGACGCTCGCTCTGACGGTTGGCGTGATTGTACTGATGCGCGACCTCTTTATACGTGGCAGGTTTCACAGCGGCAGTCGAAAAGAAGGCAATGGCATTGTGATGATCGTCGCGATAGTTTTTATCATTCTCGCGCCAATTTTTGCCATGCTGCTACGGATGGCGATGAGCCGAAATCGTGAATACTTGGCGGACGCCACGGCCGTGCAATTAACGCGTTATCCGGAAGGACTGGCGAATGCTCTGGAAAAAATAGCGTTAGCCGAGGATACGCAGGTCGATACAGCCAACGCCGGCACTGCCCCGATGTTTATCGTCGATCCGCTACGCGCCCATGCCTTGGAGCACGAGCGCGTGGGGTTGTTTTCGACGCACCCCCCGACCTCCGATCGAATCAGGCGCCTGCGAGCGATGGGGCTGCAGGGAAGCGGAACGGCGGCGTTCGACATACCTCCGCAGGCGTAACAAGCGCGTCTATAGAGGCTCGTGATTCGTCCCCACATCAAATGATTGCTGCTGTTCTCGGCGTACTGATCCTGGCTCTCTCTTTCGTAGCCGTCGGGCTGAATAAGCGTACGCCGGAGAGTGTGAATCTGGGCGTGTGGGCATGGGTGGCTCGCGCGCTCGGCGTGCTGATGATTGTGGGCGGAGTTTTGGTGGATTCGGTGGTCATGGTGCCTGCCGGGCACAGGGCGGTGAAACTGCAGTTCGGCGCAGTGCGCGGAATCCTCACCGAGGGAATTCACTTGATTGTTCCGTTCGTGAACACGACCGAACTGATCGAGGTTCGCACACAGAAGGAGGAGAGCCAGGCTTCTGCAGCTTCCAAGGACCTCCAGATCGTAACTACGATTTTGGCGTTGAATTTTCACGTCGATCCCATGCGAGTTGACGAACTTTATCAGAAAGTGGGGCGCGAATATGTCGAGAGAATTATCGACCCTGCCGTGCAGGAGTCCCTGAAAGTGGTTACCGCGAGCTATACCGCCGAGGAATTGGTGAAATTCCGATCGCGTGTGAAGGACGAAGTTCAGCTGGAGATTACCGAGCGGCTGGCGGTTTACAATGTGACAGTTGAGCCGAACGGGCTCTCCATTGTTAATTTCGACTTCTCGCCGGAATTTAACAAGGCGATCGAGGAAAAGCAGGTTGCGCAGCAACAGGCCGAAAAGCAGAAATACGTTTTGCAGCAGGCGGAGCTTGAGAAGCAGACGCAGATTACGCGCGCGGAAGGCGCTGCGCAGGCGGCCAAGTTATCGGCTGCCGCCTTGCAGGCGCAGGGCGGCGGATTGGTGATCGCGCGCGAGTGGATTGAGAAGTGGAACGGCGAAGTGCCAAGCGTCTCCGCGGGAGCAGGGCAGAACGTGATTCTGGATGTGTCGTCGCTAATGCGCACGCCGGCGAGATAATGCTTGAGAAAAGAACGCCGACCATTTCGCGTCGGGACATGATAGCAGGTGTTGCTGGGGCGGGACTCGCCGTAGCTGGAGCAGGGGTGTTTCGATGGTTTAGATCGCGACCTCTCGCGCCGGAATCTCTGCACGTCAACGATGTCCACTCGCAGTTGAATGCCACAACGGTTAAGGCAATCGCGCACCCGACGTCACTGGAGGAATTGACCGGCATCATAAAGCGGGCAAACCGAACCGGAGATAAAATATGTATCTCCGGTTCGCGTCATGCAATGGGAGGCCAGCAGTTTGTTCGCGGCGGTCTGCTTGTCGATACCAGGTCGATGAATCAAATCATCGACCTGGATACTGAAAGGGGGATTGTCGAGGTCGAGGCCGGCGTCGAATGGCCGGGCCTTGTCGATGAGCTTTTGCGGAGGCAGGATAACTCACCAAACGCGTGGTCTATTTCCACTAAGCAAACGGGCGCCGACAAATTGACACTGGGCGGCGCCGTGTCTGCGAACGCACACGGGCGCACGCTTACGAAAGGGCCCATGGTGAGCAGCATCGAATCCCTTACGCTTGTCGACGCCAATGCTGAGATTATCCGCTGCAGCCGATCCGAGAATCCAGAACTCTTTTCGTTAGTGATCGGCGGGTACGGATTGTTCGGGATCGTGCACTCGGTGGCTCTTCAATTGGAACGCAGGCATAAAATCGAGAGAGTCGTCGAAATGATCCGCTCGGATAAGTTAGTCGATGCGCTAAACGACCGCATTGGTGACGGATTTACACACGGCGACTTTCAGTTCGTGACGAACGAGGCGAGCGCTGACTTTCTCACGCGGGGTGTCTTTTCATGTTACAGGCCGGTGCCGACCGAAACACCGATTGCCGAGGATCAGGATCAGATATCAGAGCGCACGTGGGAGGAGCTCGTTTACATGGGGCACGTCGAGAAAGAGCGGGCATTCGAACTTTACTCTGATTACTACATGAAAACGACAGGTCAGATATATTGGTCGGACCTCTCGCAAATCGGCGGTTACTTCGAAAATTATCACAAGCGGATAGACGACCGCACCAACGCCGCCGCCCCGGCGACGGAAATGATCACGGAGCTCTACGTGCCGCGCGAGCGGTTAGCCGACTTCTTGGATGACGCGGCGGAAATGTTAAAGCGCAGCGGCTCCAGCACCATCTACGGAACCGTGAGGCTTATTAGCGAAGACGACGAAACGTTTTTGGCGTGGGCGAAGCAAGATATGCTTGCGTTATCTTTAATCTCCACGTCGTTCACACAACTGATGGAATGGAACAGGCAGCGCGTTCTTTTCGCAACCTGATCGACCTCGCAATCGCACGCGAAGGTAGTTATTACTTAACGTATCATCGTTGGGCAACGAAAGAGCAGGTGCTATCGTGCTATCCAAATTTCGAGGAGTTTTTGGCGAAGAAACTTATCTATGACGCGCGAGAGCTATTTCAAAGCGAATGGTATCGGCATCACAAGGCGATGCTTTCTTAGAGACCGCATCGCACTGCAGACTTGACTGGACATGTCGCCGATAATGCGTTTGCCGGCGAGGTAACGCTACGTGCGGGTGCGCGCAACATAGGCTACGAAGGCCACGATGCCAAGCACATACAGCCCGATTACCACTATTCCAAAGCGTTCACCTGCGAATTCCATGATTCCTGGAGAACTTATTAGAGCTACGCATGCGCCGAACGGTAAGACAATGGCGAGAAGTATGAATGCGATGCATGTTGCGAAATAATCGAAACAGCCGGCACTTGCGATCCTGGCGCCGCAGTTTGGGCAGTGGAACAACTGTTGTTCGATAGGCATACCGCAGCGCGGACAATTCATCGTTTATTCACTACGTATTCCCCGCAAAAAGAGCGCAAGGCCGATGGCGCCGATCACGAGAAACACGACTGCTGTTGCGAGCATCGAGGGATGGAAGCCGCTTGAGAAAGCTGCAAAACAGAGTCCAGCCGGTACGAAAATAGCCATAAGAATTACACCAACGGTGATGCTGACCCAAGACCAGGCGGCGGACCCCCTCGACAATTTTGCGCCGCAATGCCCGCAGTGGGTGGCGTTCTCCGGATTGTCGCCCTGGCAGCGGTAGCACTTCATTGCCTTCGCATAAACAGGTAGGCGACATAAACGAAGAACGCGCTAACTGCCAAGCTGACGTAACCAACAGGGGCCCAATAGTCAGTTTCCGGATCATCTGACCAAAAGGTGTCAAGCGAAAACAGCAGGCCGCAAAGGCCAATAGGTATGAAAACGATTAGTAGTAGCACCCCGAGGGTTATGCCTACCCACGAAGGTCGACGACTCTCGAGACTAGCCCCGCATGACGCACAGTGCGCGGTTCCTGGCGGATTGTCGGCTTTGCAATAGGCGCATTTCATTTCCTTTTCAGTACCAAGTAAGCGACATAAACGAAGAGGGCGCCGACTGCCAGGCTGACGTACGCGAAAGGGGCAAGCGAATTTGCCACCGGGTCGGTTGCGGTGTTAAGACTAAAGGAAAGTACCAAGCCACACAGGCCAACGGGTATGAAAACAAGGAGCAGCAGCACTCCGAGCGTGACGCTTATCCAGGATGGACCGAGATCCGTTCGCACGGGTGCTCCGCAGGATGTGCAATGAGTTGCGTTTGCATGGTTTTCGACTCCGCAAGTAGGGCACTTCATCGCAGGTAGAAAACGAACCACACGGCGGCGACCACGACCCAGAATCCAGCGATGAATAGTGGGTATCGGAGCACGCACTTAGTCTCTTTCTTTCCGAAGTAAACTGCCAACACAAAAAATACGGCGCAAAGAAGCGCCGCTGCCGGGAGGGCGAAGTTCTGAAACACCAATGCTACGGTCGCCGCCTTGCAGAAAGAAAAGGCGATGCCTTCGAATCTCGACCCTCGAGCGGAATCTACTACTGGATCACTCACTTATGACTGCCCCTTTGCAACCGATCTTCGCAGGCGGTACGCCAGCAGAATAATCGAACTTACAATCAACTCGATACTCACCCACTGGGCGACCGAGAGCCCGGAGAACGCGATTTCCCGGACGCGAAAGAATTCGATCACTAAACGATAACTGCCAAACATCATTAAATACAATGGAAATAGCGAGCCTTCGCGTGTGCGTTTGCGTAATGACGTCAGCACGAGGAAAGTGATGGCTGCCGCTGCCGCCAAGTAGAGCTGGGTCGGATGCCGAAAAGCCCCGTGTTGATAGACAGACCAAGGCACAGAGGATTCGATTCCGTAGCAGCACCCGCCGACGAAGCAGCCGAGTCTGCCAACCGCTTCTCCTGCTGGCAGGGCCAGGGCGAACATGTCACCGGTCGTTCGTCGGATGCCCAGTACGCGTTTTGCGATTTCGACGGCGATCCATCCGCCGACGATCCCACCGACGATGGTTCTGCCTCCCGTCGTCGGATCAAACAGTGTCCAAGGGGATTCGGTGAGGGATGGCCCTCCCCCGAAAATCAGCTCTGTGATTTTCGCGCCCGCAAGTCCGCCGATTAGGGCGGCAATCGTGATTTTTCCGATACCTGTTGTCGCGAGCTTCCGACGCTTTGCCTCTGCGTAAAACACGATGCCGCCTACAATGAATGCCGAGAGCGTTAGCAATTGCGCCAAGAGCATCTCATTTCACCTTTACGCTATCGCGCCGTATTGTATCGGTGGGTGCGTCCTTTGCGTCGTCGAAGAGCCACCTCCAACAGAACGAATACCTACGCGGGTCGTCTTCGAAGGTTCCTGTATGCACGCAGCACTGCCTGATGCGCGCTTCGTGAAATGTGTGTGAGTCCATAAACATTTTCACGGTTATGCGGAATGTATTTTTTGCCATTGCTTCTTCGTCCACGCTGCTTTTCCATATTGCGCCGAGCATTTCGTTCAAGCCGGGAATGCAGTTGCACATAGATGCGATCTGCTTGGCCAGGTCCAGCGTTCCCACTTTGAGTTGCTCCGAGAACACCTTTTGCAAAGCGCCGGATTTGAGCATTGCCGTGACTCCGTCGGAAATGCCGTCGAAGCTGATCGTGTTCGAAACCAGATGAATCCACTTCGCCAACTCGTCTCGGCCGATCAGAGATGGAATGGATTTCCAATCACCCTGCTTCGTTTTCAAAAAGTAAGTGATATCGCAGCAGTCACGATGCGAGCAGGGGAGGGGAATGAAGTCGCCTGCCGTAACTACACGACTCTGCTTCTCGAGATCACGAATCACACCCGTTGGCGTGCTGCGATTCATCGGGTCGAACGCAACAGCTCTGCCCGAGCCGAACATAGGCTGGAACGCAATGCCCGCGCAATACGGCGTGGATAGCCCGAGATCGAGCATCGCGCCCACTTCGTGATCGTTAACTCCCTTGGCAATAGTCGTCACCAACGTCGTAAAAATGCGTGAGTCGTTTAGTTTTTGAAGAACGCATTGCTTTTCTTCGCGGACGTCCTCGCCGCGATGCTTTAGTGACCCCTCCGCTTCCAGGCCGTCGTATTGCAAATAAATCTCGATCCGCTTGCGATAATCCTCTAATGTTTTCAGAAACGCGGCATCGCGCGCGATCCGGCGGCCATTCGTATTAATCATCACGCGGGTAATTGGTAGATCCGCAACGCGCGCGAGTATTTCCGGCAGGTCCTTGCGTATCGTGGGCTCGCCTCCAGAAAGCATCAGCACTCCCAACTTCCCGCCTTCGCGCTCGATCACCGTTTCCACCGTGCGCACGATCTCGTCGATTGATGGCCCTTCGCTTTCCCCAGGCGCATCGGGCGGCAGCGCGGACGCGTAACACGTCGGGCATTTGAAATTGCACCGTTCGGTGATGTTCAGCAGCAGGATGCAAGTGTGCTGCGCATGCGACGCGGGCAGACCCTGAGCGTAGGCTTCGGGAAACCCGCCGATGTTGTCGGCACGATCGGGTGTGATCTGCAGCGTCGGAGTGCTCCATCCGCGCCGCGCCCTCCAGATATCGGCATCCTCTTCATAAAGCGACTCGCTTTCTCCATGCGTCCGACAGTAGCGCTTCATCCACACCGAGCCGTTTCGGGTAATCAGCATTCCGTCGACGAACGCGTGCGGGTCGTCGCTGCGTAATCCGTTCGCGTGGCATTTCGGGCACACGGTACGCGTGTACTCTTCAATTAGGTAGTCCCTCGGCTCCATAGTTCGTTAACACCGGAGTTCGCCCTGGTGTCGTCCTGTTCCTTCGGGAGCCGACTATCCCTCGTACTTTCTCGCCATAGAAAACCCAGCCAGCGCGATGATTGCGCCTGGGAGGATTAGGATGAACGAGTCGCTTTCGTCTCCGGTGGATGCCTCTTGAAGGTGACGTGGATCAGGTCAGGAATCGGCAGGCCGACTACATAGCGGTAGCCGAAATAGAGGCCGGCGAGAGTTAGCGCCAATCCCGCGGCGAAGAGGCCAATGCCGATGACGTACCCAAGGCGGGCGTTTCTCAACCCGGGAAGTTCCACCAAACCTTGTCGATGCGGCCGGACCAGGGGTAGCCGAATGCGGGGCCGACGGCTCGATAGCTAACTAGAGCCCGAATCGCGAGCGTCCCCGGCTGAATGAAGCGGGAGGGGTTCGTTCGCACGGTTACGGTCACGACGTCGTCGGTTGTGGTCGCAAGGCGCGTGTCCAAGAGCTCGTAGCCACCAAGCACATAGTTCCACAGCCAGACCTTTTGCTCCGCGCTGCCGAAACTGGCGCTGGATTCGACGGAGAAGCTAAACC
>JALYSG010000030.1 GCA_030854945.1 Armatimonadota bacterium | reverse complement strand
CGCGCGTTCTTGCGCAACCATCAGGACCGCGAGGCAATTCAAAAACTTCGCCTAAATGAGCCATTAAGCGACCAAGACTTGGCCGAGTTAGCAACGATCTTAGCCGAGAGCGGTGCAGGCAACGAGCAAGCCATTCAGAAAGCATCAGAAGGCGGACTTGGTCTATTTGTGCGATCAATGGTTGGCCTCGATCGTGAAGCCGCGAAAGCCGCACTCAACAGCCTACTCGCGGTCGAATCCATGACGGCCAACCAGATCGAATTCATGAGCCTTATCATCGACTACTTGACCGAGCACGGCGTCATGGAGCCCCGAGCCCTTTACGAATCGCCATTCACCGACATCAATCCTCTTGGACCAGACGGCCTCTTTGAAACCGGGATCGTCGATCAGCTAGTTTCAACCTTGCAAACGATCCGGGCTAGAACGTTTCCCGCCGGCTCAGGGGCTCAGCTTTAACGGCTCAATTAGGCTAGTCGATCCAGCTCCAAGTAAAAGGGCTAAGTGAGCCCAAGTTTGCTAGGCTGCGTTTCACTGAAATTGAGACCGACATGTAATGTACCGTCACGGACTTAGTGCCGGAGCAAGGAGGGCGTTGACATGCTGCGCGATGAGTTTTCCCCGCTCCTCTATGAAGTCGTCGTAGCATTCCACCTTGTACAACTCGCGATCTAGAAAACTCCTCTTGCCTTGATAGCGGGCTGCAGGCAGCCGCACCTACGCGATGAAAACTCTACTTGGGCTGGATACCGAGATGACCTTCAACGCGACGCCTTACTTCATCCCAAGTTTTTAGCGTGAATTGCGGGGGGCCATTCATCTCAACGATATCGAAACTGACGTACCCTTTGACCCCCATTTTCTCCAGCTTATCACCATCGGATTGGACGCCTTCAAGGATTGCTCGTCGCGAATTCTCCAAAGAATGACCCCCAGGGTAACGGCGCTGCCACGCGTAATAAACGTGTGGAGAAATGAGCATCCTCGGTCCGTCGTCCGTGGCATAAACAACAACCTGTAGCGAACCAGAATTACCATCCGGAAACTTGAGAACGTGATTAGCGCTTCCGTAGTTCTCACTCAGATCGCGCTCAGTACCAACAACTTTCGCACCCGACAGCGACGGTCCAATGAGTTGCTTCCACACCTCGCCGAGGTTTTCGTCGGTGTACCCTGCCAAGTCAACCTCTTGCTCAAACAAGTGCTGGCCGACGACATTCATGTCACCGGCCAGCAATGCATCCGCCAACGATAGGGCCACCAGGTCGTCGTACGGCCTTGGACGTTGCCTGATAAAGACGATCGCGGATAACAAAAGCACTGTTATCGTAGCAACCGTTATCAGCCATGGTTTGACGAAACTACGCACCTTCAATCAACTGCTACGCAAACTCCCTGGCCAGGCATTGGACCCATTGGGTCAACTAAACTGCACTGATGCTGTTGCTTAGTAAGTCGCGATGTCTCCAAGCCATATCCAGTACCAAAAATACAATCGCAAGTTATGATCTGTGACCAACACTCGCAGCACTCATTCTGGGCGGTCCCGTTTGAGCAATACTTTATGATGGGGCCGTACTCTTCAATCTCACAGCCTATTCCGCAACTCTCATCATCGCATTTGTTTTGTACACCAAAGTAGATCCAATTGCATGCGCTGAATGCTAAGAATGGGGATCCCAGGACCGCAAGAGCAGCCAGAATTGCGAACGAAGCAGTTATGAACTTTCTCATGATATCTCCTTATAGGTTTTGTTGCTCTTATGTTATTCGGACCAAAATTCAAACGAAGCCGGGTGACCGGCAGACGACCTACGCTCGACGCTTCCGGAGAGGTTAACGCCAAACGCGTCGTGCACAGCGAACGGCGAGTTCTGCAGATTCGGATTCTGCTGATGGTTGTCATCCAAAATCAGCACCGTCCTCGGGCCCATCTTGGCTACATATGCCTGCCATTCAGCCTCGAGTTCGGGCGTTACCATGAACAATGTTGTGAACGCAACACCCGCACTGCGGTTCGTTACACCCTGGCATCGCAGCAACTCTCTGGGTAGATTGCTCGCAATCCGCAGCGTGGCGAGATTTGGAGGTAGACCCATCGCAGCAGGGAGGCCGTGATCGCTGTTAGGCTGGTGATCGATTCTGTAGAGCTCTATCGCTCGGTGGAGTTGAACAAGCTTTTCCTGGCAACTGGTCTTCTTGGCTTGCTTCACTGATGACAGCAAAACCGGCAGAAGCATCGCAGCCAAAATGGCCAAAATGGCCATAGCAACTATTATCTCAATGAGTGTGAAGCCGGTCCTGTAGGCACGCAGATTCATCGTATCGACCCCTGCCAAATCTTTTCGCCGGGCTCTGCCTGCAGCTGGGTTAGCCGATTGCCATCGATTATATATAGGCGGGGCGACCAAAGGGAATTCAGCTGTTTGGAAAACCTCTCTGAGGGATCACTGACCACAAAAAGCCGTGCCGGCAATCCCTCCGCAAACTGCTTGCGAAGCGTGTCCGGCGTGTCAGGGTAGACAACAACGATTGGAAAGTCAACCTGCTCAAGTAGGGGGCTGTCGCCAACCGCTTTCGCCTGGCAAGAGGTACACGTTCCTGAAACAATCAATAGCACGCGACCTTCAGGGCCGTCGATCGGTCGGCCAAAGACATCTGCTGCTGGAATCTCAACTGTTGTCCCCGTTCTGGGGTCATCGGACAGGTCGTAATTCGTTATGCGTCGCTCTACAGCCATTTTGGGGGCGACGGAGTAAACCACCACCGCACACCACGCTACTGCAGCGGCTGCGAATAGACCTACTAGAACTAGAGGGTTCTTCACTTTAGTGCGTCCTGACTCAGCCCTATTGTATCAACAAATGAAGGCCATTTACCCCCTCCCCCCCACAAAAACTAGTATTAATACCTAAGAAATAACAAAGACACCCCGACTATTGTCGAAGTGTTTTTCAAGATTAATCAAAGGCCGTAGACAAGTTAGTCGAACTTTTCCTGGGCGGCGCGGAGCGAGACAAGCTGGATCCGATCCTTGACCGCTCGGTTGACCTCTACGTGAATAAGCTGGATGAAAACCAGCAGGTGGATTTCAAGGGCAAGGCGAAGGCGTTTGTCCGAACCTACACGTTCCTTGCGTCGATCTTGCCGTATTCGAATCCTGATTGGGAAAAGCTCAGCATCTTTCTGAACTTCCTGATTCCCAAGTTGCCAGCACCGGAGGAGCCCGACCTCGCGAGGGGAATCCTCGAAGCGATCGACATGGACACATACCGTGCCGAAAAGCGATCCACGATGAAACTTATCTTGGAAGACAGTGACGCTGAAATTGAGCCGGTACCCACGACAGGCGGCGGTCGTTTGCCTGAATCAGAGATGGACTATCTCAGCAATATCGTCAGGAGTTCAACGACCGATTTGGCGGATTGTTTGACGACCCGGAGAAGATGGCGAAGGTCATTGCGGACGAGCTGCCGCCGAAGGTTTTGCAGAACCAAGCCTATGCCAACGCGGTGAAGAGCGGCGATAAGCAAAACGCCCGTTTAGAGCATGACAAGGTCTTGCGAACGGTTATCGCGGGGATGATGAAAGATCATCTAGAACTGTTCAAGCTGTACTCAGGCAATGCCGAGTTCAAACAGTGGTTGGCCGCGACAAACTTCCAGCACACGTATACAGAGGCACACCCACCGGCGGAGCAAGGAACGCGGTCGCGAGTTGGCGAGTCGTAACTTCTAATCGCACGTTGGTTCCTACAATGGTTCCTAAACGAAATGGCATTCGATGGTCCAGCATGACTCCAATCCCGAACCTAAACGAGGCTCTTGTGCCCTCAGATTTTACAATGACACTGTTGGAGTCACGGCAAGAACGCGAGCCTGTGAGCCTTGTCTTTGACTTCATGCTGCCGCGATGTCGAGAGTTCGCAAATCGTCCAGTGCGGAGTGGCCATTTGAAGGCTACAAGGTGTCATTTTATGCCGGCGGTATCGAACACACGACTGCCACATTGGATAGAGGCGTTATATTCGAACACAGCCACCACGCCCTGTACAACAGTTCCGACGGATACTGGAGGCTGAGACCTGGCCCAACCTTCTCAAGTCAGCAGGCGCCAATTTCGTTCAGGCTCAATCACGTTGCGCCTGCAGAGGATCCTGCCTCGATGTCTGTTGTACTCGAATCCCGAGCGTCCGCATCCGCGATTCGACAGGATGTTTGGGTGTACAACTTTTCGACGGCCACATGGACGCTAATCGAAAGCACTTCAGGATTGCCCACGGCAGGACCGGACCGCTACGCTGTCATCCCGGTACCAAACCCGGTTCAATACGTGGGGCCGCAGCGCGAGATCAGGGTCAGAGTTGAATATAAGGCTGAAGGACCGCTCTTTGGGTATCCATGGACCGCGAGCATCGACCGCGAGTTGGTGCGGTATACGAGGGACGAATAGCTTGATGTAACGGCGATCCGCGAGGCAGCGTCTTACTGGCGGGAGAATGAGAGTTTCAATTGTATTTGCGCTGGTTCTTTTGAGCGCCTTCGTGCGCGCCGACCTGGTCGCTCAGTGGAAAGGTAACGACATCCGCGATTCCGTCGGGCGAAGCAGGCTAGCCCTTTTTGGCGGGGCGAAGAACACCGATCGAGCCTTCGATTTCTCCGGCCAGCCGGAAGAAGTAGCGTTCACGCCTGACTCGCCGGAGCTTGCCATTACCGGTTCGCTGTCTATTTCGTGTTGGGTCTATCCTCGCGCATTTGTCAGCCCCTTCGCCACTTCGCCTGGGTCTCAGATCGTTTTCCGAGGTGACGACCAAAGCGGCTTAGACCCCTATCGGATTTGCTTGTCGCGCGCAGGCCACTTTGCATTCGCCATTGAAAACCATGAAGGCACGGCAGCGCTGCACGCTCAGGCTGTCCTGCGAAAATGGACGCACCTGCTCGGCACGTTCGATTCGAAACTTCGCATCCTCCGGTTTTACGTCGACGGCAGGCTGGCCGGTGAGACCGGCACGGGAATCGTCCCGCTCGGCCCCTTGAACGCCGGCTACCACCCAGGAGTGTCTATAGGAAACACACAGTTTCCGCAAGGCGGCGTTCACCGGCAGCCGTTCGACGGCCTGATTCGCGACGTGCGTATCTACAACGACGTCGTCTCCCCAAGAACCGCGCGCCGATAAGCGCCGAAACTTGGTATCTTAGTTTCGGGAGCGCCCACAGACGCCCCCTAGGAGGGAAACCAATGGCCATCCGCCAACTATTCGCATTCGCCGTGCTCGCCGCAGCGGCCGCAGCGTACTCGCAGCCGGCCAAGCCGCCTGCCGTTCAAATGCCGGGGGATAACGGCAAAGTCGCCGTTCCGTATTCGATGGGCGCCAAGGGCACGGAGCTCGTCTTCACGCTCGAAAAGGCCGAGTTCGCCGTGCGCGCGTTCACACATGACGACGTGATCATGGCTGGTGCCGACCAACGCATCATCATCGTTACTTTCGCCGTGCAAAACCCAAGTGCCGCGGATCGCGTGTTTAACGGTAGTTCTTTTAAATTCAAGGTCGTTTCGCCGGACGACCAGAACTACGTAGCGAAAGCCTACGTTTACCATCCGGAAAATCTCGGGTCCATGCAAGATAATTTGAAGCCGGCGCAATAAGTGCGAGCGTATTTCGCCGTAGCGATTCATCCGAAGGGTGTCATGAATAAGCTGATCGTTCAACGCGGCGAAAAAACGCCGGTGCTTCGATACGACTTGCGCGACAAAGTCAAGCCGTTCATCGGACCTTTCGCTGCCGAGAACAAAGTCGATATTATCGAGATTGGAAAAGCCAAAGTTGGTGTTCCGTTCGGCGTCGGCCCATGGGATTACAACGTTGAAAAAGTCGAAGAATTGCAGGAGTCTGCCGGCTTCAAGGCGGGCGCAGGCAATAAGCTAATTGTGGCAACGGTAACCATCACCAACAAGTCGAAATACAAGATTTCTTTCGCCCCTGGTATGGCTGTGCCGAAACTCTTCGATGAGAACGGCGAAGAGCAGACCTTCTTGATGCACGCAAAAATGAGCAGCGCGGACGCGCGCGGCCAGACGCTTATGGAGCCGGAGCAAATGATTCGCTTCCGTTTTGTTTTCGAGGCGCCCGCCGCCGTGAAACCCGTCTACATGCGCCTTCGCGATTTAGTGTCTGCGCGTAGCGTCGACATCGCGCTGAACTAATCCTCGTTGTTTTGGCAGCCCTTGTGGCTGTCCTCTTGCGTCTTCTTGGCTTCGATTCTTCTGAGCCGCCTTCATCTTGAGGCCGGTTCGCCGCATAGGGCTATTTTTGAACAATCAAAACGCTTAGCGGACAATATCAAGCAGTTGCGTCAGCTTGTCTCGGTCCCACTTTGCGCGAACAGCGGTGACTGCACGCGTTAGAAGTGATCTAACGATTGCGCGATCGAGCGAGCGAAGCAGATCGCGGACGGAGTCATTCGCGGGCGCGGCCTTGCCCTTAGGTGCAGAAAGCGCACGACAAACAGCAAGCACCACCACCGCTTCAACGTCCTTGTAATTCATCAAAGTTCGGCGAGCCTCGTGCCCATCTTTTCCTCCAAGCTCGTGGATCGCCGCTGCGACATCATCCGGTAACGGCCGGCCCTCGAGCGAACGCATCGCGAAAAACATTGTCTCGTAGTCCTGCCACAGCGACACGCTTTCCATGGCCCGTTCTATCAAGGGCAGCCCGGCGACCCAGCCGAATTTTGCGATTTCGCGCGCAGCGCTCGATGTGTGAAGGCCGCGCCGCACCATGTCGAAGTAGCACTCGCGCGCATTGGGTCGCGAGACGTGAATCAGCGCCACGGCGGCAGCAGGTCGCGTTCTGTCGATGGCATAGAATTCAACGAGTTGCCTCTCCGCCGAGGCTGTTTCGATTAGCCCGATAGGGTAGAGGCAAGCTTGCAAAGACTGATCATCGGCTTTATCAATAGCTTTGCTGATGTGCGGTAGAGCGTCATCACCCTTTTGCGCGAGCCGGATGCCGCAAGCTGACGAAACTCGGCCGTCTTTTGAGAGCAAGCCTTCGGCAAGCAGCCCAAGTCGATCGTCGCCGCCATTCAGTTTGAGTTTGTCGGACAGCTCGTCCAAATAGAAGATCGGCCCACTGCCGTACCACGCTAAGTCATCGCCCTCGCCAAGATACAGCTCGGAAATCGGGAACTGCTGCTCGTGCTTTGCAAATCGCGGCTTCACCGCGGCCGCATCCGTCGGTAAGAGCAAGACTTCGATTTGCGAGTATTCCTTCGGAATCTGCGCCTCCGGCGCACTCGCTGCGCCGGCCATCTGGGCGCCAAAGCCAGACTCGTTCTTACGCATTACAATGCGATGGGCCTCTGAGCCTGCATTCTCCCACCCCGGCATGGCTCCGAGCGCCACCTGCATCGGTGTCTGTTGAGCCGCCAGCATGATCAACCCCGCGATCAGCATAATAGAAGTATGACGCGCTGGGCACCGGCTCGATTACGGCGCATCGGTGCTTACCGACGCCAGCAGGCGTCTTGAGGCTACTTCGGCTCCATAATCGTCTTGGTAATCCATCCGCCCTTTGAGTCCGGCGTCGATGCCACGAGTTTGCCGTCATCGATAAAAATCGAATACGCGGCATCCCCTTCGCCGATCTCGATCACGGGTTGCGGATCGTTCGTTATAGTTACGAATCCGTCGTGTCCCGACATTCTAAAACTGCCCTGGCTTAGCATCGTGGTCTGGTTTGCGCCATCGTCGTGAATGAACACGTCTTCTCTCCGCTCAGGCCGCGACCACCCGGAGCTGAAAATGATCACCAGCCCGATCGCGAGCGTCATCCATTGTCCGCGCCGTCCTTGTTCCTTAAGCTCGCGCACCTGCTGTCGCAGTCTCAGCACTTCGTCTTCGAGTTTCTTCGTGGGGTCGTTCATGTCCGTTCCTATTGCGAAAGTACCACGAAATCGCTTCACGGCCCGTATTGGCGTCTCAGGCGTCGCTACGAACGCCCTCGAGTTGCAAAATCAGCAGCCAACCTTGCGACGATGCCAATCGTTATTGCTAAAATCACTTCCGTTACAACAGTCGAGAAATTGCCCGCCAAAAGCGCAAGCAGCATCGGCATTGCGAATGGCAGTAGCATGAGCAGGGACCCGGTCCAAAACCCCCGAGTCCAAATGAGAAGCGGACCGAGCACTAAGCCATAACAGCCAAGAAGAAGCGCGGCACTCATCGCATTTTCCAGTGGATCATTAGCACTCTGCTGCAAACCACTGGCATCGAATAAGCCAACCGCTGTCGTCGTGTAAATAACTACAAAGACTATTGCGGCTGCACCTAATCCCGAGATTAGGCCGGCCACAAGAACTTCACGATATCTAGATATTATCGGACACGCACCATTGATTTTAATTGGACTGTAGGGATTGAGGTAACTTCGTTAGTAGGCTCATGTTACGCGCTCGAGGAGTTAGCTGCTTGCTTTCATCCTGAGTCACCGAGACGTAAGCGCCTTAATCCACATCATTTACCGGGGGACCAGATCGACTTGACGTCGAAGGGCACAAGCGTAGGCTTTCCGTCAATCATCAATTCCAAATGGCCAAACGCAATTACCCGATATGTAGCGTTCTGTCTCCTCCAACTCTTCTTCAGTCCGAATATGGCGGATATTGAGTTGCGGGGGTAGAGCTTCACCAGAGTGGTCTCGTTCGGTAAGGGCGGATCGACCGGTGGCAACGCTACAAGCGGCTCGACAGTGCCACCGGGAACCAGCTTCGCTTGAAATTGATAATGCATTGGTGTGATTGGCAGGACGAAGACTTCTTTAGGACCGTTGTTTGTCAGTGTCACCTCCACGTAGTTCGTGTCCTCGTCGGCACCAACCGAGTGCTGGGTTAGTACAAGGTTGTCCTTACCGGGAATTGGAGTCGTCGCCAGTGTAGGATCCTTACGCCAAGCATCGATGTCGAAGTAGTTATCGGGCCGTGAGTATCCCCACGGCTCCTCAACTTTCTCACTCACGACCGGGACCTCCGGTTTCGGGGTTTCAGCGTCCGGCGTTGTTCCGCAACCAGACAGAAGCACCACCACCGAGAACATAGCGAACGTTTTCATGAAGCCATTATTCCCGCAGAAATGGAACGGCTTGTTACGTGATTGCGGCCCGTATCCCTATGGGTCGCAGCGGGGGTACCCTCCCACCATGCGAACTTTCCTCTTCGTAGCGGTAGCCTTGATCTTGGGGTGCACCAATCAAACCACCGAGACGTCTGAGGCCCGATATGGATTTCTTGGCGAATGGGAGGGCACTGACGAGGGCCTACCAAAGCATGTTACGTACAGTTTCAGTGCCGACGGCACAGTTACGCAACGGTCCGCGGATGCGAAGGATCAACACTATATCTGGAAGGCTGAGACAATTGAGGACTGGGCTCGGCGTCACGATGGGGAGAACAAGACGCTGACGGATCGGGGGGTTAAGAAAGTTTGTTCACCGGTCGGATTTATGATCACGTTGCACAATTCATCTGGGCCGGACAAATCTAAGCCCGGGTTCCTCTATATGACCAAAGATGACACTTTGGAGATATTCCTAATCGCCAAACTCCGTCGTGTCGAGGGCAGGTAGGTTCTCCGACACTGCCCGTCTCTTAATCCACTCTCCCATGGCTGGTTGAGTGTCCCCTTAGCAAAGGACTGTGCCACAGCGTGATTCTGCGACTCCGGGGCCCTTCTTGTCAGGAACCGTCGCTCCACAGCGCCAGCGTCTCATCGCAATACTCGTACTTGAACCTGTCGGGATAGAACTCGTATTCGAAACGAATGAGTGCGAGAACTGCTTGCCTTTGCTGCGGGTTGAGTTGTTCTCGCAACCACTTCGTGAAGTCAAACCCATCGACTTTCCACGGCATAGCCTGCAAATAAAACCCAGTGCCGGTTCCATCTTTTTGATTGTCGATGGCAGCCAACAAGAACGCCGGCAAATAGTACAGTGCGGCTTCGTTTGTCAGAGTTCCTAAGCTCACCCCACAACTGTCGGACAGTTCTCGCACATCGACATCCCACCAATTTCGGTCGCCCAACACGCGCTCCATCTCCTCTGCGTTTTCGCCTTCGTCCTGAGGTAGCTCCATGTCGCGTGGGCGAGGAGTTTGTGCAAAAGCTGCCCTGATTTCCGCTTTAAGGAGATCTATTCGGAGGCGTCTGTAAGCCTGCACTGGTTTAGAATACTGAAGTTCGACTCAAACGCCGCAAAGGTATGCAGCCAAGGGTCCCCTCTCCCTTTGGGAGAGGACCGTCCCGGCATAGCCGTGGACGGAGGTGAGGGAGATATTCCGGGCGGGTGGACAGTCCTTAACAGGAGTCGTCGGCAGGAGTGGCACGATTAGGCGGGTTGCGTCGGTATAGCGGCGCCGACTTGTGGCAAAATCCACGCGGTTCTCGCAAGAAGGTCGATGAATGACAACCTGCTGTTAGGCTTTTTCGCCCTCTACCCAATCGGCTTTGTTTGCATGGCAACCGGCTACTTCCTTTATGTCCGCCACGTCTGGCATCGGCCGGACAGAAAAGCGCAAATCAAGCTGATATTCACCTCAGGCGGGGCCGAGGAATGGCAAAGGGAGCCGCGCGCCGCCCGCATCTTAATACTGCTCGGTGCACTGTGCGGTGTGGTCGGTAGCTTCGGCATGCTTGCATGCATCGTCTTTTGACAAAGCAGGGCTTGCGGGCCACAACGACGCCCAAACGGAACCTATGGGCAATGCGCACATCACGTCGCGAATCGTAAATCGCATCGTCCGGTTGACAAACCCTACTCCCATGGCCCTATAGAGTAGTGGCGAAGCTGTGCGAGAAGGATGTCCGTTTCGAGAAACCAACCCCTTGCTAAGCAGCAAACTTACCCTAGGTTGTTTTACGGTGGTTGGAACGGCGTCAACCCCCAAACCATTCACAATCCCACATTGTGGATGGTTTCTGTGGATGCTTTTTGCGGCCAAAAAACGCAAACCGTCAACTCCAGAATGGTCTCCTCTCCCTCTGGGAGAGGTCCGTCCCTGCAGCGAAGCGGAAGTGGACGGGGTGAGGAGATGGTCCGGGACCTATGTCGCCCCAACGCGGCCGCGTACGGAGGTGAGGGAGACCGAAACAGCCTGTAAGCCGAAAGCCCTCGCGGCTACAATAGAGGCTGCGCTGAATGAGCAAAAGCCTGACGCTGGAATTCGATAGCCTTCCCGCCGAGTCGGCGGAATGTGCGGCGTGCCTGACGCGTCTCACCCAGCGGCTGCGCGCCCTCGCCGGTATCGAGAGCGTCGAGCTTTTCCGAGACAGGCGCCGAGTCGTCATCGACGTCGTCGACGCCCAAGACGGATTCGGGCTTCATTGTTTCGCCGGCAGGCAATGGTTATGTGGCCGACTACCAAGGCAACTTGCCAATAGCTGTAAGTGGTAGCGCGCCAATTTTTCTGCTAGATAAGGAGATTGGGTAGTAATAGGCCCGATAAGCCAACCCACGGCAACATGGACCCGACCAGCAAATGCGAGTCTGCTACGTGTTCGAAATACCGTTCGGCAATGAAGCCGACTTATCTTCGCCTTTGGGAGTCATCGTACTCGCGCAGCGTCGACATCATATTAAACTGATTCCTAGTCTCATAAGAAGGGAGCGCTCCCGATGGTTGCCGGGAGCGCTTTCTTTTTTGATATCGCTGCTCCTATTTGCGGCGGCCTATAAACGCTAGCTTCACGCTGAACCCGCCATCTGCCGTCGCTTTCTCATGGAAAGGAAGACTGCGATGCCGATGCCCAAAGCTATAACTCCGTTCGGCTCGGGAACGACGCCGTACGAGAAGTCGACGGGCTTACCTAAAAGGTTCTCGGTGGCGACGAAGTTGTAGCCACCGAAGAACTCACTATCGAACCATGAGTTCCCGTTGCCGATGGGTGATCCGAAGCCATTGGTGCCTGTCGTCCCGGAAACAAATGTTCGTTCCTCTATCCCCGGCAACGGGTCCCCGACGTTGACGCCGATGTAATAGAGCCCCGGCGCTAGAAAAAAGCTTAGCCCATTGACTCGCAATGTATATTCATCGTAGCCACCGTCCGGCCCACCGTGCCTACCGGTCGCCGTCCTTGTGACCGCGTCGTTGCCACTGGCCACGAGCGTGCCGCCGTTGCCGGAGGTTATGCCGCTCCGAACCTCCCAACTCATGTTGTCGACGTTCTCGTTAGAAAGGCAGTTTGCGTAAAGGCTTGTAACGGTCCACCCGGTACCGTCGACGGCGAAGTCATCGTAGGTGTAAGCATCAAAGTCAACGGCTAACCAGTAACTCCCGTCGAAGTCACCACCGTAGAACTGCGCGACCGCACCTGCCGTCGCCAACACCATCACACCGGCCGATCCCAATCGCTTTAGGTTCATTTCGATTCTCCTATCACTTAAGATACAGCAAAATTAGCGAAAACGCGCAAAAACCTGGTATCTCGCACTCGTAAAACCGAGTTTCTTGACACAATGGGGAGAGTGACGCAAGGACGTAATAGCCGTCGACCAAGGCAACACCTTGGAGCCTGTGAGCTATAGGGCCTCGCGGCTACAATAGAGGCTGCGCTGAATGAGCAAAAGCCTGACGCTGGAATTCGATAGCCTGCCCGCCGAGTCGGCGGAGTGTGCGGCGTGCCTGACGCGCCTCACCGAGCGGCTGCGCGCCCTCGCCGGCATCGAAAGCGTCGAGCTTTTCCGAGACAGGCGCCGAGTCGTCATCGACGTCGTCGACGCCCGCGACAGGGCCGAGGTGGAAACCCAGGCGCGGCAGATCATGGAGCAGATCTCAGATGGCTACGTTCACGAGGAGCTCCGAATCGGTGGCATGGATTGCCCGTCCTGCGCCTCCGAGATCAGCGACGTGGTCGCCAAGCTGAACGGAGTTGTCTCGGCCTCGGTGGATTTCCCCACCGCCCGCCTCGTGGTGGAGTACAGCGCGGCCGGCCTCACGTCCGACCAAGTCCGCGGCGAAGTCCGCAAATTGGGCTTCTCGGCGACGCCGGTCCGCGAGGCATCGGAGGAAGTTGCTCCGAGCGTCCTCCCCTTATTATTAGGGGCGGTTCTGTGGCTGATGGGTTGTTTCGCGCCGTCCGACCCGGTTTGGATCAAGGGCGCTGCGTTTAGCGCGTGCGCTTTGGTTGCGGGCTGGCGGATGTTCCTGCCAGGGCTGCTAGGCATCGCTCGCCTGCGGTTCGGAACGAACACGCTGATGAGCATCGCCGTGATCGGCGCCCTCGCCATCGGCGAATGGGGCGAGGCAGCCGCGGTCGCGTGGCTTTTCGCTCTGGGGAACTACCTCCAGACGCGGACCCTCGGCCGAACGCGTTCCGCGATCCGGTCGCTGATCGACGCCGCTCCGAAAATGGCAACGGTCATCACGGGCGGCGCTTCCACGCAAATGGAAGTCGCGAACGTCCCGGTCGGCTCGCGAGTCGAAGTCGCTCCCTTCGGCGCGATTCCGCTCGATGGAATTGTAATAGAAGGCGAGGCATTGTTGGACACATCCTCGCTAACGGGCGAGTCCGACCCGGTCTGGGTCTCACCCGGCTCGACCGTCCTCGCCGGAAGCATCACCGACGGTCACCGGCTGCTGATCCTCACGGAGAAGCCGTTTGCGGATTCGAACTTCGCGCGCATGGTCTCGATCATCGAGGAGGGCCAAAGCGCACGCGCGCCGCAGCAGGAGATGATCGACCGCGTCACCGCCTGGTACACGCCGGCGGTGCTGATCGCTGCGATCTTGCTCGGCGTCGGGCTGCCGCTGCTTGGCGTACGCGCCTGGCAAGCAGGGCTGCACCAAGCGTTCTGGCTCCTCATGGTCGCCTGCCCATGCGCGCTGGTGATCTCGATCCCGGTGGCGACCGTCACCGCGATCGGCGCGGCCTCGCGCCTGGGCGTGATGGTGAAAGGCGGAGTGTTTCTGGAGTCGCTCTCCAACGTGCGGCACTGGGTTTTCGACAAGACCGGTACATTGACGCACTCGCGCATGCGGGTGACTTCGTTCACCGAACACGAAGTCGGCGCTGGGCAGTTGGCGGCTGCGCTGGCCGCCGCGAGCCGGCACCCTGCCTCCGTCGCAATCCTGCGCGCATTTCCAGGCGCGTTAGCCGCAGCCTCGGATATTGAGGAACTCAAGGGCCAAGGGGTATCTGGGAAGGTGAACGGGCGAACGCTGCGGCTGGGCTCGCCTGCTTTCGTGGGCGGTGGAACCGGATCCGTGATCCTTGCGGAGGACGGTCGAGTCTTGGCGGAGTTCGTTCTATCCGAAGACGCTCGCGGCGGAATCGATGCTGTCTTCCAAAGTATCCGCTCTGCGGGCGCCTCGCCGGTTTTGCTTTCCGGTGATTCGGCCGACCGCGTGGAATACTTTGCCGCTTCATCGGGAGTGTCGGATTTCCGGTCAGCGTCGACCCCCGAATCAAAGGCGCTTTTGGTTCGCAAGCTATCCGGCGAAGGCGTCGTAATGGTCGGCGACGGCGTGAACGACACCGCAGCTCTCCAAGAAGCAACGGTCGGCATTGCGATGGGCGCGATGGGGTCGGACTCGGCGATCGACTCGGCGGATATCGTGCTGCTGAACGATGACATCCGCAAGATTCCCACACTGATCCGCCTGTCCCGGGATTACCGAGCGATTCTCGCTCAGAACATTTGGTTTAGTTTAGGCACGAAAGCTGTGCTTATCGCGGCCGGTGTTTTGACCCCGCTGCCGTTCTGGCTCGCCGTCGCCGGCGATATGGGCGTGTCGCTGATCGTGATCGCGAATGCGTTGCGGCTACGGACGGCCCGCGGTTCAACCTAATGAAGCGGGCGTTGGATTGACGGGGTTGTGGCAGTAGAACGTGCGCGAACCGTCGATCGTTGGCTCGGGGAAAACCTTGTCGCAAGCCTCCAGCCTGTTGCTGCACCTCGTCTTAAACGGGCAGCCTTTGGGTTTGTCTCGCGGGTCGGGAATTTCGCCAGGAAGTACCGCCGGCAGCCTGCCAAGCGTTTCTAATGTTGGAGAGGATGCGATGAGCGCTCGCGTGTAAGGGTGCCTCGGATTCTCGAATAAGGTTTCGGTGGGCCCAACCTCCACGAATTTCCCGAGGTACATCACGGCGACGCGGTCTGCGATGAATCGGACTGTCGTCAGATCGTGCGATATGTACAAGTATGCGCAGTCAAGTTCCTTTTGTAAGCTCTTAAGCAGGTTCAATATCTGCGCCCGAATGGAAAGGTCTAGCGCCGCCGTCGGCTCGTCACATAGGACAAGAGCGGGATTGAGCGCGAGGGCTCGTGCGACTGCCACGCGCTGTCTCTGCCCTCCGCTTAGTTGGTGTGGAAAGCGGGCCTTCATGAAGGGTTCTAGGCCGACCTCCTTCATAACTTGGTCGACCCGATCTTCAGTAAATCGGTTATTGACGACCAGCGGCTCGGCTATCGATCGCCCGACCCGCCAACGTGGATCGAGGCTGGCGTACGGATCTTGCCAGACGATTCCTACGCGCTCCGCAAGGCCCGCTAGGTTTGTGCTCACAGCCTCGCCCTGCACATTGATCTCGCCGGACACGAGCGGTTCGAGGCCAAGGATCGCTTTCGCGAGTGTCGTCTTTCCGCAGCCGGATTCTCCGACTATGGCTAAAGTCTCCGCTTTCGAGAGTGAGAGTGACACGCCATCGACCGCGCGTATGCTTCCGCCGGGCACGTCGAAAACGATTGTCGCATCAAGGATTTCGAGGACGCTCAAGTCGTGGCGACTCCGGATTCCACGGGTATCGGTGCGTCGATGAGCCAGCAGGCGCCGCGATGGTTCGCATTCACGTTCAGCAAACCAGGCTCGACCGCACAACGATCATGGGCCGAAGGGCAGCGTTCGCGAAACGAGCATGCACCCGCTAGGGTGGCAAAATTCGGTGGCTGGCCAGGAATGGAGTACAGCCGCTCCTCCTTGCCCGGGAGACTCGCAAGCAGCCCTTGAGTGTATGGGTGCGAAGGGCTCCGCAAGACCTCTTCGGTTGCGCCCTCTTCGATCACTTTGCCGGCGTAGAACACCGCGATCCGATCTGCAACCGATCCTATCACGCCGATATCGTGTGAGATCAAGATCACGGCTGTGCCGTGCTTTTGCTTCAACTCGTCGAGAAGCGCAAGGATTTGCGCCTGCAGGGTTACGTCGAGCGCAGTGGTCGGCTCGTCGGCGATCAGCACCTTCGGATGGCACGCAAACGCCATGGCAATCATCACGCGCTGCCGCTGCCCACCCGATAGCTGGAACGGAAACTTCCTCGCCGTGCTCTCCGGTGCGGGAACGCGAACATCGATCAGCTGCTGCAGCGCTATTTCGCGAGCCTGTTTCTTGTCCACTTCCCTATGCAGCAGGACGGCCTCAGCGATCTGATCTGCCACCCGCATCGACGGGTTGAGCGACGTGAACGGATCCTGGAACACCATGGCGATGTCCCCACCCCTGAGTCTGCGCATGCGCGACTCTTTGGCCGTCGCGATGTCTTCGCCCTCAAACATGATGGAGCCGGCAGTAATTCGTCCGCCGGGAGGCAGTAAACCCATCACCGCGAGCCCCGTCATGCTCTTGCCGCAACCCGATTCGCCTACGACGCCAAGTGTCTTGCCCGGTTCGACGTCGAAATCGACCCCGCGCAAGATTTCTGTGGAATCGAAAGCCACCCTTAATCCCCGGACTTCCAGCGTCGGCACGGGCGGCAGTTTACCGTCCGCTCGGCGCATAATCTGATATGCGTTCGCGTTTATCGATCATTCTGTGTCTGGTTCTGTCGGCACACGCACTGGCCCAAAGCCCTTTCGAGCCTCCGCAAGCTAAAATTCAGTTTGCGCCCGACCGGCAGTTCGACTTGCAACACGTCAAGGTTTCGCTAAGCGTGGACTACCCGAATCGAAGCATTTCCGGTTATTCCGAAAACACCATCGCACCATTTTCCGATGGCCTGGCAACGCTCGATTTCCACTGCGGTGAGGCTTTAAGGGTAGCCACGTGTTCAGTCGATGGAAGGCCCGCAACGTTTACGCGCAGCGGAAACATGGTTAAGATCGTTCCACCCGCGCGGACAGTACGTGGGAAATCCCAAGTGGTGCGCATTGTTTACTCCGGCACGAAGCGCGGAAGCGCCGGCCGGTTGATGAGCGACGCAGGCTGGCATTTCATCGAACCGAACGGACGCGAGGCGAATAGGGAGGGTTTCTGGACGCAAGGCGAAACCGAAGAAAACCGGCACTGGGCGCCCACCTGGGACTATCCGAACGACACCGCTACCAGCGAGACGGTCGTGACCGTGCCAGGCACCTGGACCGTTATCGGCAACGGCTCATTGCAATCGGCACGCACAAACAGTGACGGCACAAAAACGTTTCATTGGAAAATGACCCAGCCGCACGTAACCTATTTAATATCATTAGTTGGCGGGCCATTAGATTTGAAGAAAGACGTTTGGAGCGGTGTGGAGTTAATCTATGCCGTGCCGAAGGGCATGGGAGACAAAATCGACGCATCGTTTTCCGTAACGCCCAAAATGCTTGCCCATTTTTCCGATATATTCGGCGTTAAATACCCATGGTCAAAATATGCACAGTCGTGTATGTACGATTTCGGCGGAGGCATGGAAAACGTCAGCGCGACCACACTCGGTATCCAAGGCTTGGGAGGCAACCTCGAGGGCCTCATCGCACACGAATTGGGCCACCAATGGTTTGGCGATCTCGTCACCTGTAAATCCTGGGGGGACATTTGGCTCAACGAAGGGTTCGCAACCTATTGCGGAGCGCTCTGGGAAGAGAAGGCCCGCGGGAAAGCTGCCTACCAGGCGGCCGTCGAGGGCAATTTCGCCGGATATGCGGGCGAGAAGAACCTGCGAGCGCTTTCTACGCAAATGTATTCACACGGCGATGCGATGTTCGACGGACAAAGCTATGGTAAGGGCGCCGTCATCTTGCATATGCTGCGACGGCATGTGGGCGATCAGGCGTTCTTCGCAGGCATAAAACTTTATCTAACACGTTTCCGACACATGCCCGTTGAAACCGACGATTTTCGTCAATGCGTTTCAGAGACGAGCGGATTGGACTTAGAGAGCTGGTTCGATCAATGGGTTTTCAAGCGAGGGCACCTGGAGATTGAAACAGCATGGAGTCACGCGAACGGAAAGGTCGAAGTAAAAGTGCGGCAAACCCAGGACACTTCCAAGGGAACGCCGTATTACACGTTCGATACCGTCGTCGAATTCAAAAACGGTACCTCGGTTACACGTAAGCCCATCCGCATCTCAGGCAAGGAAACGACCGCGTCTTTCGATATGCCTATGAAGCCGGATTCGGTCGTCGTCGATCCGGACCACGATATCTTAGCCGTCAGAAAGTCCGCGAATTAATTCGGCAACCATCGCGCCGTCGGCGAGGTCGTACTCGCCTTCGGGCGGAGGCTCAGCGCCGGAAAACTGTACAGCCGGGTTGCCGCTGCCCGAAGGGTCGACTGCACGCTTGAACGCCGCTAGGTGAATTTGATCGCACCCGGTTTCGGCAATTAATTGCGATGCAGTCGTTGCGTCGATTCCTGCACCCGGCAGGATCTCGATCCGCCCTGCGGCTTTCTCGATCAGCCGCCTGATCAGGTCGGCGCCCGCGAGCGCGGTGGGCTTCTGCCCGCTCGTCAGCACGCGCGTAAAGCCGAGGTCGATCAGCGTCTCCAGCGCGTCGAACGGATCGGGCGTCACGTCGAACGCGCGATGGCACACTTTCTGCCGACTGCCGCAGCGCGCGGCGAGCGACGCCATCCGCTGCGTGTCTATCCTGCCGTCGTCTTGCAGCACGCCGAATACCAACCCGTCCGCGCCGGCCTGAATCGAGGCTTCGATGTCTCGCTCCATGGTGGCAAATTCGGATTGGGAGTACGCCATGCCGGCGGCTCGGGGCCGAACCATCGCCATGATGGGGATGCGCACGCGCGCCTTGGATTCCGCGATTGCGCCGAACGAGGGCGTCAGCCCTCCCAGCACAAGTGCGGCGCAAAGCTCGACCCGCCCCGCCCCCGCCGCGTCGATCGCGACGCAGTCATCGGGCGACGACGCGATGATTTCTACAAGAACGTTTGCCACGTAGGAACTATGGCATCACTCAGTGACAAAGCGGGCCGGGGCGTGCAACGGGATAACCGCAGCCGTGGTATTTCCATGCGATAGAGAATGCTAGCCAAAATAGGGGTCACCGTCGTATGTCTCCTGGCCCTCATGCCGTACTTCAGTCATATAATTCTCGCGATTTATAATCGGGAGCGTGCTCGGCGCGGCGAGATATCTCCGCCCAAGGGATTTGAACTGTTTGCGAAGATCTGGATCGCTTTCAATGCCGTTGCGTGCCTCTCGATCATCGCCGGCGCCGTCTTCTTTTGGAGAGGCGCCTGGCTACAAGCGCTCGTTTTGGCCGTCTGGCCAGTTGTTTTCCTCGTAGGAGCAAATATATTTGGGCCACGCGCAGCTAGGGTGGATCACAAGCGCAATTGACCGCGACCACAGATGTAGCTCTGGTCGTAGCTTGTTCTATTCCGCCGCTCTCCAACGAACCCAGTCTACGTTGGCCGTCCACGGAAACGCGAACAACGGTCCCGTTGCTTTATAAGTGAGCCGGCACTTTACTTCGCCGCCTTGCCCGACAAACCGATTCGCATCGGACCGATCGATTCGGAAAACGTGATCAGACATAGTCGACTGTTGCGTTTGCACGAGCACATAACCTGGGGCGTCGTAATCGTACATTTCGATGCGAATCTCGATACTCGAAGACGACGCCGAATTCTCAACGAATAAAGTAAGCGCAGACAATGGGACCGTAGTCGCGGTGCCCACAAACTCCATAACCAAGGGTGATTGACCTATCGAGAACACGATTCCAGGTTTGACAACCAACCTAACGTTGTCGCTCTCGAACACCGAGCTCAGACCTCCGGAACCTACATTTCCGCGAATCAAATTAAATGTGTGCGGATTAATTTCTGCTGGCAATAGTGTCCAAATCATCGCCACAGAATTTTGGCCGTCGTACGCGCGACCGACTGCGTAGGTCTTGCCTTCGGAAGTATCTTTCCAAACTCCATACGCCCAGGAATCAACATATTTAGGGTCGACACTCGCGTGGAGGTCGACAAACGATTCGGCAGTACCTCGCCAAAATGCGGCGTGATCAAATCCGTCAAAAGTTACGTAGCCGACCTGACTGCTATCGAAGATTCCATATGCGATCGACGCAGATGCGCCCGCCGGGTGAAGGTTTACCCACGACTCCGAAGTACCTGACCAAAGCGAGGCACGATCCCCAATGAAAGTGGCGAACCCGACTTGTCGGTTTTCGTACACACCATACGCAATCGATTCGGACGCGTCGACCGGGTGGAGGTCCACCCACGAGGCGGCGGTTCCTGACCAGAAACCCGCGTGGTAAATGCCTCCGAACATGGCGCTGCCCACCTGGTGCCCGGAATGGACCCCTTCACCTAACGAGCGCGTCGCGCCTGCGGGGTTGAGGTCGGTCCACGAGGCCGGGTCTCCGGTCCAAAGCCCGGCACGCTGAACGCCGCTGAAAACCGCCCATCCCACCTGCTCGCTAGAGTGGACGCCGTTTGCGACCGAGCGCGTCGCCCCTGCCGGATGCAGATCGACCCAAGATGCCGCATTGCCTTCCCACAAAGCAGCACGCAGGCCCGACGGCCCCCTCGTCTCACCCGCCTGCTGCTGGCCGTCGGTGCCGTAGGCATAGCTGAAGTTCGCTAAAGGAGGATGCAGGCTGACCAGGTTCAGCGTGCTGTCCCACAGTAGAGCCCGAAACGCGACGCTTTCGCCAACTACTTCGCCTTCTGCGATCCCTCTGGCGGCAAAGCCGTCGAGTTCGGTCGCTGTCCACTGCGCGTATGCGCCGGCCACCAAAATCGCGGCGGCGAACGTCGTTCCCCAACGTGTTCCGAGTGTCACTCTTGTTCCTCCGGCGAGACGCCCCGGGTCCCGCTTGGGGAGACTATAGCAAAACTCGGTGAGGATTTGCGACTGAGTCGCAGCTAAAGCGTCGCGTGCCTCATAATCGTAGTTAGATGGACCTTCGCGAGGCGCTCAAGACGCGCGTGCTTATCTTAGATGGCGCCATGGGGACGCGGCTGCAGCAGCTGGGCTACGACGGCGCGCCCGCCGACTTGGCGTGCCTGCATGCGCCCGAGCTGGTGGCGCAAACCCATGCCGAGTATCGGCAGGCCGGGGCGGACGCCCTGGAGACCAACACCTTCGGCGCCAACCGGTTTCGGCTGCGCATGGCTGGGCGAGACGAAAGCGCCGACGAGATCAACCGCGCCGCAGTGCGCCTCGCGCGACAGGCGGCGGATGGGGCGTTCGTGCTCGGGGCGATCGGGCCATGCGGCAAGCCGCTGATGCCCATCGGCGTGATCGACGCGGGCGAGGCGTATGAAGCCTTTTTGGAGCAGGCGCGCGCGCTGAACGAAGAAGGCGTGGACGGATTCTTTCTGGAGACGTTTAGCGACCTCGACGAATTGGAAATCGCCATGCGCGCCGTGCGCGAAGTGAGCGATAAGCCGATTATCGCCTGCAAGAGTTTTATCGAAGACGGCGAGACACTTTCGGAAGGGTTCCCATTGCGCGCTGCCCGTCGCATGCTTGAAATGGGAGCGGACGCGGTTGGCGCGAATTGCATTGTCGGCCCTCAGCGCATGCACGATGTGATTCGGTGGATGGCGGAAGTTGGCGATGCTCCGATTGCCGCCCTGCCAACGCCCGGAATGCCGCAATTAATTAGAAAGCAATTGGCGTATGACACGTCGCCGGAGTATTTCGGAGCCGCGGCGGCGCGATTGGCAGACGCCGGTGCGACGATTATCGGCGGCTGCTGCGGAACGACTCCAGAACATATCGCTTCGCTTGCTGCGCATTTGCAGGACCGATCGGTTCGTGTGCGGGCCCGATCTCGAGCTGCGGAAGCTTCTGCGAAGAAGCCGCTTGAAACCGCGGAATCCAGCGCTCTGGGGGGCAAACTTGGCAAAAAGTTTGTGGTCACTGTCGAGTTGGATTTGCCGCGCGGCCTGGACACGTCTAAAGTCCTTGCGGGAGCGCGCGCGCTTAAAGAAAAGGGCGTCGATACCATCGATATCAGCGACGGCGCACGCGCGCGGCTGCGCATGACCCCCGTTGCAGTCTGCGAGATAATCGAACGGGAAGCAGGCATCGAAACAATGATGCACATCGCCTGCAGAGACCGTAATCTGCTGGCATTGCAGGCGGACTTATTGGGCGCGCACGCACTGGGCTTGCGCAACGTCTTGGCGATTACCGGCGACCCTGCTAATATCGGTGACTTTCCGAGCGCGACAAGCGTTTTCGATATCGACGCCATCGGCTTGGTGAGGGTTCTCAGTCGATTCAATGAGGGCATAGATATGGCAGGAAACAGCGTGGGCATGAAGTGCGCTTTTACAATCGCCGTTGCGTTCAATCCTGTCGCAAATAATTTGGATCACGAAATAGACCGCCTCTGCAGAAAGGTTGACGCAGGCGCGCACCTGATTTATACTCAGCCGTTGTTTGAGAAAGCGCATGCGGAGTTTGCATGCGAAGTGGCTCATAAGGCCGGATTGCCCATTCTTATAGGGGTTTTGCCTCTAAGGAGCAAGCGTCATGCGGAGTTTATGCACAACGAAGTTCCTGGCATTGAAGTCCCGGATTGGCTGCGCACACGCATGGCCGAGGCTTCGGATGAAGATTCCCTTCAAGTGGGCATTTCGACTGCGCAAGAACTTGCGGTAATACTTCCCTCGATTGCGCAAGGCATTTATTTGATGCCGCCTTTCGGAAACCACAAGATTGCGGAAAGCGTAATCGAAGCGCTTAGTTAGGCAGCGGCAAGTCGAAAGCGGCGAGGGTATCACGCATGAATTTTCGTCGTGCAGATGGGTCGTCCGGTAATGCCAGCGGGCGTCCGCGGCAATCGACAATCAAGCCGACGATTCCTGCTTCCAATTTCGTGGTACCGCTCGATGTTGCCGATGCGACAATACGCTTGCCTTTGCCCGCGCCGACGTCGAATTGTTTGCCCGGATCGATGGTCACCTCCGGCGTTGCAGCCGGATCCCACGGCACAACCTTGAGTTCGCCGAAAGGCACCAAAACATCGAGACCGGTTCCGGTTAATCGCAGGCATGGCTCTCCCTTCTTACCCGTGCCGATCGGCGCGATGCACGTGCCGATTCGCACGAGACAGTCGCGCTCAAAAACCTGCTCGGCTGCCGCCGGGTGGTGCTCGGAAAGCACGCCGAGGTGCGGCATCATGAAAATGGAGTCGACCGTGAGAATCGTAATTCCTTCCGGCGCGTACGCGTCGATCATCATAAGCGCGCTTTGCCGCCTATCCGGCGCATGGCTGAGGACGCCGCCCGAGCCGATGATCATATCGAGGTTCATCATCTTGACCAGCGTTTGGCCGCCCGCTTCTTGCGAAATCGCTTCGCCGATCGTTCGCTGAGTCTGAACCCCGACGAGCCCACGAGCAAGCGATTTATGGTGAATAAATGCCAAACGCAGCGCTTCTCGTGCAACGGCGTGCTCGATCAACAGGTCTTCGTAGGTCTGCGGAATCGTTGTGGGGCGAATCATTTTATTTCGCAGCCGATTTCGTAATTCGAAGTCGTCGATATCGAACGGCAGCCACCTCGCGATATTCGCAGTGCCGGCTTCTTTCAGCACATTGCAGATGGAGTAGCTCATGCCTAGGTTCGCTGAAACGGTGCGATTGAAAATCCCTTCAAAGACGGAAAATACGTCGGTCGTAGCGCCGCCGATGTCCACGCCGAGAATATTCATGCCACGGCCCTTTGCGAAGCTCTCCATGAGTTTGCCGACGGCGTTGGGCGTCGCCATGATTTCTTCGCTCGTCCAGTCGAGCAATTTGTTGTAGCCGGGCGCCTGCTGCATCACGTGCTCGAGAAATAGCTCGTGGATTTCCTCGCGTGCGGGTCCGAGGTTTTCCCTATCCAGCGTCGGACGAATGTTGTCCACAACGTGGACTTCGATGGCGGGGCCTACTTCCCGCTTCACATCTTCCCGAGCTTCCTTGTTTCCGGCAAAAATTACCGGCAGCTTCATGTCGCCGAATCGCGGCTTCGGGTCGGCGCGGCGAATCACAAGAGCCATAGCGACCAAGTGGTCCTTCGTGCCGCCGTCGGTGCCGCCAGACATCAGAATAATGTCTGGACGCAGCTGGCGGAGTCGTTCTACTTTTTGAAAGTCCTTGCGGCCGTCGTCTACTGCGAGCGTGTCCATAAGGATCGCGCCGGCTCCGAGGGCTGCGCGCTCGGCGCTTTCGGCGCTCATCGCCTTGACAACACCGGCTACCATCATTTGCAAGCCGCCGCCTGCGGATGAGGTACTCAAGTACAAATCCGAGCCCTGCTCGGGGTCGTTCTCCTGCTCGACAATGTGGCCGTTCTTCTGGAATCTCCAGACTCTTCCATCCTTCATCAGGGTGCGCTTTGAGCCGAGCTTGGCTTCGGTGATCTCCTCGAGCTCGCGCACCGCGTTTACGACGCCGACGGAAACGTCTTCAAAGGGCTTTTCTACGGTGGTGGGCGCCTCGCCCCTCGCAACCAGGCGGTATTCGCCCTGGGCGTTTTTCTCGATGAGGATGGCTTTGGTGGTCGTGGACCCGCAGTCTGTTGCGACAATTCGGTTGATATCGGCGGCCAAAAAATCTACTCCTTCGTAGGGTCAAGCCCCGAACAAAGGCGTTCGAGGCTATCGTCTATCATTGTACCGGACGGCCTTCCTCCCGTCCGGGTCTGCTACTCGCCGCCTATGTCGACGTACACATATTTGGCCAAGTTGCCGAGCGTCACTCCGCCCCCGGCAGCGGGTTTGGTAACAAAGAGCATGTACCATCCCAAAGGGGTCTGCGTTACAGACGTCACGCCGGACAACGACTTCGACGTGCCAGTCCCATTGACAGTCAACGGAATGTAACGCTGGTTCGAGTCCCACCCGTGCGTCATTGAACCGAGCGCAATAAGGCACGCGCCGTTTACGGCAGCATCGTTCACGGTAATCGGAAAGCCGTCTGACACCCCGACCTGAATAACGTCCGGCGCCGTCACGATATTCGGGCGTGTGCCGTTGGTGCAGTATGTCGGCGTGTAGATCTCAGCAGAGGGGGTGGCATTGAGGTCAGCCCCTGCGAGAACTACTCGACCATCCGGCATGAGGGCCGCCGAGGAGTGATATCCGCGGAACGCGGTGCTGTGGTTGGCCACGTCCGTCCACGTGTTCGTTGTTAGGTCGTAGATTTCCGGGGTCCGAACGATGGTATTCACATCGCTATGCTTCGTTGAACCGCCCACCGCCATCGCCGTGCCATCCGGCAGTAGTACCAAGTTGAAGTCCAGCCGTGCGTGGTTCATATTAGTCTTCTGCGTCCAAGGCACGTCGCTCGCCAAATTGAAAATTTCGCTTCGAACGGATGCCGGAGGATCGGATGGCCATCCTCCCTGGCCCGAATAGGGATCGCCGTCGTCCGACTCCGTAAAGCCTCCGCACTTGAATATCAGTCCCGGCCTGATCATGGCAGAGCATGCCCTCCACCAAACTCGCGACTCGCCGCCATAGGGAACGAAGGTCTGACTCGACGTCGTAAACAGGAACGTTTGATACGCCGTGCCGCCGTACAACGCACTTCGTCGAGCTGATCCCGCAAAGAAAACCTCGCTGGCAGAGTGAGCATACAGCTGAGGATAGTTGATGAAGTAGTAGTCGTTCGGCGATGGGCTAACCCACGCATTGTTTGCATTCAGCACGTCGGTTTGCACTTCATAAGGATTGTCGTAAATCCAAATGTTTCCGGAGTCTTCTGCCTGACCTCCCGCGACGACGATTTCTCCATAGGGCATCCTAATCACCGATGGGTAGTAGCGTTTTTGGTTCATCCAGTGGCCCGCTTGGGTGCTCCACGTATCGGTCAATGGATCGAACACAGACACTCTAGTTGTTGTCACATGATTCTCAAACCCACTCCCGCACGCGATGACTTTGCCGTTCTTCATTAGCGTTTGGCCACAGCAGAAGATCATGTAGTCAAGTTCACCGCCTGTTGCCGTGAGTGTAAACGTCCCACCGCCCGAGTAGGGGTTCCAAATATAGGGGCTCTGTGAGGGACCCTCCATCTTTTCCCAGAACAGAAACCTTCCTTTGTTTCCCATAGCCGGGTTTGCAGGGCGCAAGTGGTTCATGTGGATGGCATGAGCCTCATCGTCCGCTGTGGGCCAGTTGGGTACGTTCGTCCAAGAGCCCTGGCCGAAACTGGCCGAGGCAAGCAGGAAACTTCCTGCCGCTACTGTAAGTGTTTTCACTTTTATTCCTCCCTTTGAGCGCGGGATTGCATTCCCGCCTGTTTTGTTACTTTCGTTGACGAGCCGAAAATCGAAACTTCAGTGCAATTAGCAGGCAAGCCAGCACGGCGAACGACGCTGGCTCCGGCACGGGGTTCAACAGAATTGCGCCATTCAAATCCCCCAATCTGCCCGTCGCCAGAATCTGCCCCCTCTCGTTGATGGCTCGGGCATTGATGATCGTCCACCCGAACGGCACTAAGTCGCTGAGAGAGTGCATTGCACCATTGTCCCAAAGAAACCCCCTAAACTGACCGTCGATAGCCGAAAGCCCCACGACTTGGCCCTTCGAATTGAGGTCGCGGAAGTAGCTGGGCATCCCCGGCCCAAGGCTGCCCAGGTCGATGAACTCCCCATTCGCCCTCCAGAGCGCGGCGTTGTTTAATCCAGGACGGCTGACCTCGCCACCGATATCGCCATTATCTGCGATGTGCGTTGCGAAACTCTCGTCGTAGCCTGCGGGGTGAAGGTCTCGGTATATCCCTTCGACCCATTTTGCAGCGCGCAAATCTGGGAGATGAACCGAACCGACTGCGTCGCCGACATTGTTGATTCCAATTGCGCCTGCCGTGCCCGACCCTAGAGGCACGGGTAGAAACGTGACTTTGCCGGCTTCCCAGACCGCCGGCCTTCCATCGACGTATGCCGAAATCTGCAGCGAGTCGTTGAGGTCGGTTGCCGAATCTCCGCCGGATTCGTCGTAAGTCATATTGAGGTCGATCGGCTTGCCGTCCAGCCACAGCACCGAATGATATGTCCCGTCCACATTCGCGCGGCCCACGATCGCGTTGTGCCGATTGATCCGCAGCCCCCAATTCGAAGTGCTTCCCGGGAGCCTGGGAAGGACGGACAATGTCTTGTCGAGCAAAAAGGTCGCCCCAGGAGGAGTCTCTTCGTAAGACCCCGTGACAACACCAAGGTCGCTAATATCGCCACCGTCCATTGAACCGTAGAGATGCTCGATCGGCACAACCTCGTACCGAACGCCCTGGGCCCACGCGACCGAACACGCCGCGAGACCGACGAACCCGCCGACCGCCCGCGCAGCCGTCCTGAACAGCTTAGCGTGCATGATAAGACTATACGCTAACTGGCCGAAGAAAGCTCAACTTTTCTGGTGAACATGTGAACAATCCCGCCACCTAACGCACGCCGAACTCGGCGAGGTCGACGAAAATGCTCGGCGTCGAGAATCCTGGGCTCATTTGCCGGAATGCAATTTTCGCCGTTATTTCTCCGTTGGGGCCGAGATAGTCGTCGTTATCAACAACGGTCTCGAAATCCTTGTCGGATTGCACCACCGAAAGCGGCCCATCCACAAGCGTCCAAAGTCCGCTCGTACGCTTCTTCAAATAAACCCACATATTGGCAAGCGTCGAACCTTTTGCCTGAACGCGCAAACGGACTTTCGATGCGGTAGTTGCTACCGCGTCGCCCTCGAATTCGACTTCGACCGTGGGGAACGAAAAACCCGGGCCATAGCGAAGCGCATCCCCGAGATAATCGTTATCGCCAAGCAACAATTCGAAAGGTTTTGTCCAATCGATTGAATTTAGCGACGACCCTCGGGCAATGCGCCCGCCGGTGACCAGCACTTGCTCGAAGTCCTTAAGCTGAACCCATTTGCAAACGCTTGGAATTCCTTTAATGCGCGTTTCGCCAGCAGGGCCGTCGTCGGTGTCGTCCACCGCAAAAACCATGTAGTGGCCGGGCGTTGCCAGCTTCGTGGCGGCCGGCGGGGTGACGTCGTAGGTATTGCCGCTCACGTGTACGAATTCGAGTTCGTACATCTCTTGCCGTCCGTTGAACGCGTGTGTCGACGCGGCCGGAGTGCACATGATCAGCCTTGTGATCGGCCTACCGCTCGTCGCATTCGGGCTCATCGTCACTTGGAACGTCTCGCCGTAGCGGAGGACACCCGGCACAGCAGACAGGCTGGGCCTACGCGTGATCCAATCGGCACGGCCGCCGTACGGCGGGGAGTAAATCTGGGGCACTTTCTGCCACTCGTAGCCGGTTCCAGCGGCACCGCCCTCGGGCTCGCCGCCGGCCGTCATCACACGCGCGTCGGGCATCAAGACAGCGGTCGAGTGATAGCCACGGGGAATCAGTCGCGTCGGCGTGGCAAGCAGCCTCCAGGGCCGCGTCGTTCGATCCGCCGCGAACGTGTTCCACAATTCGGGCGTGGCGCGCGTAAGGGCTTCGGCCAAATATGGAACGCCGTTGAGCCCGAAGCGATCCGTACCGCCGAACGCGATCACGTCTGTCGTGGGCAACGCGACCAACTGGTGGCATTGCCGCGTGATATTCATCGATTGCGCTGCCGTCCACGTCGGCGGGTCGTTATATAGATTTGCAAAAATAGCGCTCGAAGTCGCGAGTGGCTGCTCACCGTTCTTGGAGCCACCGGTCATTAGGACAATAGCCTCCCTTTCTCCCAGCGAATTCTTCGCATTAATAAATATCGGGCTGGGATACTGCTCGCGAACGTTCATATTTTGATTCGCAAGGGTTCCATAATTCGACCATTGAAGAGTTGCAAGGTTAAATTTCTTGTTGGGCGACGGGCTCTCGTCGGTGCGCCCGCGATTTGCGAGGAATAAGTTGCCGTCCTTAGGATCGACAAAGAAAAACGGATAGACCGCGTCGATCGCCGTAAATTCCGGGAGCGCGGCGTGGTAATCCTTAAGGGGCGAACTCACGAACGGAACATCGACGATCCATAGGTCCGGGATATAGCTCGGCGCATGGGTGGGGCCACCCAGCCCTGTCGTAAGCAAAATGCGACGATCCGGCAAATACGTGGCAGTAGGATACCAACGCAATTGCGTCATCACTTCCGTGCCGGTAATCCACACGTTTTTGGGATCGCGCCAATCGAAGACATTGATACGGTCGTCGCCATATCCGTTTTCGATTTTGTGCCCACCGATGCAGAACAATCTGCCATCTTCCAAGTGCGTCTTGCCCACGCAGAAGAGATTGGTCGTCGTGTTCTCGGCATCACCAACGTTGAAGACGTCATAAGCATGATTGGTGCCGGGCCATACCATGGTGACTCGAGGAGTGTAGGGCAGCGGTTGGCCTAAGCTGTAAGAGCTGTTCCACAAGATCATCCGCTCATCGGGCAAAAGCGAAAGGTGAATCGCCCGATGATAATATCCGTTGGGCCAGTTAATCTCCGACCAGGTCCCCAGCGCTTGGCCGAGCATGGTGGCCGAAAGCGCCAATAACGTCAAGACGGCAATTTTCTTCACCTATAGAGTCTCCTTTCACGCCCGAACCGAGCAGTCGAAGCAACACGCGAACCCCATTAACGAGCGTTACGCACGTAAAGATTATACCTGCCACGCCTAAACTTGGGCAGTTTCGACGTGCTTCGCGAACGCGTCACGGTGGCGCATCACATGCACGAAGCCGAGGTCAAGGGTGCGACGGAGTTCGGTAACCCACGGCCCGTCGCTCACCCGATAAGACGTATCGTAGCGCATCGTGGATCCGTTGGATCCGACCTCGAGCGTCAGTTGGAAGCTTCCCGGGTTCTGGTCGATCAGTTCGCGCACGCGACGAAGCTGCGCATGGGTTGCCCTCAAAACTTGGACTCGGATCGTTCCGGTCGAGCCATTTGAATGATCCTCGCCGGAGTCGCCGGAGTCTTCCCCTTCGAGCTGCGTGATGGCGCGCGAGATCACTTCGACCCGCCTGGTGCCGTCCGCTGCGACATCGCGGTGCTGCAGCGCACCCTTGACAACAATGAGCCGATCCTTGCCGAGAAGCGGGGCGTACTGCGCGAACGCCGACGGGAAAACGGTAATCGCCGCTTGGCCCGTCATGTCTTCGAGTGTTACGGTCGCCATCAGTTCGTTTTTCGATTTCGTACGAATTTGACGGATTCCAGCAACGACGCCTGCCAATGTCACGATTGCGCCGTCGTCCATTTCGGCAATGTCCGCGACGGCGTGTGACGCCGCACGCTGCACTGCACGCTCGAATCCCTTCAGGGGATGATCGCTCAGGTATAGGCCAGTGACCTCTTTTTCCATAGCGAGGTTCTCCTGTCGCGTCGCAGGAGGAATCTCCGGCAAATTCGGATATTTGACGGAGCCCGGCTCGCCGTCTCCACCGAAAAGCGAATCTTGCCCCGCTGCCTTGTCACGGTTCGCCTGCTCGGCGAAAGCGATAGCTGTGTCGAGGATCGCCAGCAGTTTCTTGCGGTTGGGATCGATCGAATCGAGCGCGCCCGCTTTGATAAGCGCATCCAGTGCGACACGATTAAGTCCACCTTGCTCTCGGCCTCGTTCGGCGAGTTCGTAAATGTGCGAGAACGGGCCATCTTCCCTGGCTTTAAGCAGCCCAACAATTGCAGCCTCGCCGATACCTTTTATCGCCCCTAATCCAAATCGAATCTTCGAACGGTCCTCTTCGATTTCGATTGTAAAATCCTCATGCGATTTATTCACGTCCGGCTGAAGCACGTCGATCTGCATGCGCCGGCATTCGTCGATACACCCAACGACACGATCTTCCTTTCCTCGATATACGCCGAGCAACGCAGCCATGAATTCCACAGGGTAATTCGCCTTTAGGTAGGCAGTCTGATATGCGATCATCGCGTAGCAAACGGCGTGCGCTTTATTGAATGCGTAGCCCGCGAACGGACGAAGCAATTCGAACACCTGCTCAGCGACGCCTTGGTCCATTCCTCTCTCCACTGCGCCTTCAACGAATTTCGCCTGCGAGTCCCCCATGATCTCGGCGTCCTTCTTGCCCATCGCCTTTCGGAGCACGTCCGCTTCGCCGAGCGTGAAGCCCGCGAGAGCGCGCACGATCTGTAGAACCTGATCTTGGTAGACAATAACTCCAAACGTCTCCCGCAAGAAAGGCTCCATGCGGTCGTCGAGGTATTTCGGTTGCCGGCGCCCGTGCTTGCCAGCGATATACGTATCGATATGATCCATCGGGCCAGGCCGATATAGCGCAACCATCGCCGCAAGCTCATGAATACTTTGTGGCTTTAGCGATTGCACGTATCTTGTCATGCCGCCGCCCTCAAGCTGGAAAATACCGACCGTGTTGCCTTCGGCGAGAAGTTGGTACGCCTTTTCGTCACCCATCGGCAAATTCAGAATATCGATTTCGCCTTTGCCTGCCGCTCGAATATTCTCCACCGCGCGCGCAAGAACGGTCAGGTTGGAGAGACCAAGAAAATCCATTTTGAGAAGGCCGCATTTCTCCAACATGTTCATTGGGAACTGCGTGACCGTTTGGCCGTCGTTGCCTCGAGTGAGCGGAACGACGTCGATTAATGGATTCTTTGAAATAACAACGCCGGCGGCGTGAACGCCCGCGTTTCGGCAAATTCCTTCGATGCTCCTTGCCGTATCGACCAACGCCTTCGTTTCCGGGTTCTCGGCATAGGCTTGCTTGAACTCCGGCACTTTTTCCAATGCGTCCGCAATCGTAAATCCCGGGATCGTGGGGATTGTTTTGCAAATGCGATCTACCTCGATTACATTGCGCCCCATCACGCGCCCCGCGTCGCGAATTGCGGCCTTTGCGCCAAGTGTTCCGAAGGTGATTATTTGCGCGACGCGATCCTCTCCGAATCGGTTGCGAACATATCGAATGACTTCGTCGCGCCTTGCGTCTTCGAAGTCCATGTCAATATCGGGCATGGCGATTCGCTCGGGATTTAGGAACCTTTCGAAAGTGAGGTCGTATTCAATTGGGTCCACATCGGTAATGCCCAAACAATAACTGACCAGCGAACCGGCTGCAGAGCCGCGCACTCCATAATAAATTCCCTGTTCGCGGGTGAAATTCGCAAACTCTCGCACGAGCAAGAAGTATTTCTCGAATCCGGTTTTGCCAATAATGTCGAGCTCGTAGCCGAGTCGCTCCCAATGCAGCTCTGTAAGGGTGTCGAATCGTTCTTCGAGACCCCTCCTCGCTAGGTCGATCATGTGCTCACCGGAGGTTTTACCTTCGGGAACGTCGGGGTCGGGCAGCTCGACGCGGCTGCTGCCGAGGGTGACGTCGCAAAGTTCGGCGATGTGTCCCGAGTTTGAGATCGCTTCTGGAAAATCGGAAAAAACATCCCGCATTTCCTCTTCCGACTTCAAATAGAATTCGTTGTTCGCGAACATGCGGTCTTCGGAAACCTTGCGATTCGTTTGGATGCAGATGAGAACGTTGTGCGCGTCGTATTCGCCCTTGCACATATAGTGTGAATCGTTCGTGCACACCAACGGAAGGTCTAACTCCTTCGCGATTCGTAGCAGGCCATCCTGCATGATCTCCTGCTCTTTCAGCTTATGGTTTTGTAATTCGACGAAGAACGAGTCGTGGCCGAAAATTTCCTTGTAAAGCTCTGCCGTTCGTTTTGCCTTTTCGTAATCGCCCGCCAACAAATACTGATTTATTTCGCTGCCTATGCAGGTGGTGGTGCCGATCAGGCCCTCAGCATGCTCACGAAGAACCTCGTGGTCGATTCGGGGTTTGTAGTAAAAGCCTTCAAGCGATGAGATCGTCGCCAGCTTTGCAAGGTTCTTGTAGCCGATGTCGTTCTTCGCTAGGAGGAGCAGGTGGTAGGTGTTCTTCTCTTCCCTGCCCGCTTTGATGAGGCGGCCCTCAGGGGCGACGTACGCTTCCATGCCGATAATCGGCTTGACCCCTCGAGCCTTGCACTCCAGATAGAACTCCAGGGCGCCGTACATCGCACCGTGGTCCGTGATAGCGAGAGCCGGCTGACCCAACTCCTTAGCCCTCTCTACCATCGGCCCGATACGCTGCATTCCGTCCAGCAGGCTGTATTCGGTGTGGTTGTGGATGTGGACGAAGGGCTTGGACATTCGAAAAATCGGGCGCGCGCCGCCCTCGATTCTACTTAGGAAATCGCCCGAGCTGGCTCGCGATTAATCAGACGAGTCGACCCCTCAGGACGTCGCGAGATCGTCGGGGGAAACTCGGAATTGGCGGGTTCGGCGGGCGGTTCGACTCGATGGCCGGCCCAACCCCTTATCAGAGACTGGATCGAGGAACTGTGGAAGGGATCCCGACCGCTAACGCCGGTCCTGGGCTGCTGCGCTCGTGCTCTGCACCGACTCTAAGGTAAGTATTGGGACTCAATGCGCATGGGAAGGAAGTGGTGGGCGGTACTGGACTTGAACCAGTGACCCCTACAGTGTCATAAGGAGGTATTGCCGGGCGAGTGCGATTATCCCCCATAAT
>JALYSG010000029.1 GCA_030854945.1 Armatimonadota bacterium | reverse complement strand
AACCCACGACCTCTGCAGTGCGATTGCAGCGCTCTCCCAGCTGAGCTACATCCCCAGGGAACGGGCGAGAGGTTACCCGATGCGGCGCTTCCGTCCTATACTCTGTTGAAACCCATGGCCGAGCAACTTTTTCTGAAGGCGACTCCCCGCGTGTGGGTCATCGCGCTTTGTAAGGCGGCGCTAAACCCGCTGATGCGCATTTATTATCGAATCAAGCTGGTCGATTGCCCTGCCACAGACCTTAAACGCCTTGATGCGGTTCGGCGCAAGCGTGTAGTGTTTGTTTCCAATCATGTAGATCGACGTGACGCCGTCATTGCTTTTCACCTCTCGAAATTGCTGAGCGACCGATTCTATTTTATGTCGAATCGGGAGCAGCTGCAGGAGGGCACGTTGTACACGTGGCTTCTCCGCAGTAGCGGTGTCTTTTCAATTGCTCGAGGCGTTGTCGATATCGCTTCGATAAAATACACGACGAAATTACTTTCGGGTGGCAAACCGGTTCGCTTGTTTCTCTTTCCTGAAGGTGGCGCTTACAGCCGGAATGATTCAGCGTTCCCCTTTCTCGTGCAACCCTTCGATCTTATTTTGCGGGCGCGTGCGCTATTGGCAAGATCAAGGCCCGATGAGACGATTTATGTAGTGCCAGTAGCGATTAGATATGAGTACCAAAAAGTCGACGCAGAAATCGCAAAGGCTCTGATTCAACTCGAGGCGGCAGTGGGACTGCCGATATCGACTCGGGACGTAGATTTTGTCCACCGGCTTGTGGCCATCGGCAACGCGTTGGTGGATTCGTTCGATCGCATGTTCGATCTTGAGCCACAAGCCGACGAAGTCGATGTGCAATCGAAGGGGATGCGGATCAAACGTCACCTCGTCGAATCGCTCCGTGCGCAAATGGCGGAAGTCGGCGGCGAGGAGCCGAACCGTGCGAAAGCGACGGCAACAACAGAACTCGAAGACGCGCGAAATGTGCTGAATGAACTCTATGCGCGACACCCGTCGGCAAGGGTAGACAAGGCGTTCGCCCCGCAAACCGAATACGAGAAGGCATTGCGAACGCAATCGTTTGAACGCATGGCTCGCATTTTCGAAGACGCGCATCGCTTGGAGAACTGGATTGCGCTGGACCGCGACTACTTTCGTGAAAAAGTTACGACGCATCGAATCATCGATACGATCGTCCGTCTGGAGCGCGAAGTTTTCGGCGAGGTGCGGTGGTCGGCCGAGCGAACGTGTGCGCTACGCGTGGGCGATCCTATCGACGTTAGTAACTACGACGCGGCCGAACAGCTGGCGACCAATAGCCGGGAACAAGTCATCGCCCTATTGAACAGCTGACGACTACTTGTCGCTCTCAGTTTTCCCTTGATCGAGCGAAACGACGGCGCCCATAAGAGTTTTCTCGACCGAGCCTCGGTTGCCGGATTTCAGGTCTTGAATTGCTTGGCCCACCTGCTGCGCTTCTGCGCCCCGACCGTCCTGGGCCAACAGCATCTGCGTCTTCTGCAATTCGGCAACCGCCATCGCTTCGGTGATTTGCCCCGATTTCAATCCCATCATCGTTTTCTCGACGGCACGCGAGGCGATCGAAACCTCCACGCATTGCGCCACGCGCTGATCCTGGTCGACGGAACAGCGCGCTGCATCTGAGGTGAATTCCAAAACAAAGTCGAGCATTACTGTTTCGTTTTTGCCGGTTACGGCGTCGTCGTATTCCAAAGATCCGGCAGCCACTCGGTAGTGCCCGAGGGGATGGTTTTGGAACTCGAAATCGAGTGCCACGTTCAACGTCATTCCACGCTCTAAATCTGTCAGAAGGATCACCACTTCGCGCTGACCGGGCTGGATATCGTGTCCGTATATCTGTCGCAATGTAACCCAGCGCGCAGTTTTGAGGCGCAGCTTCAGATTGCGGCCAGCCACTGTCATTAGCTTGTCGAGTTCTGCACGAAAAACCTCCGGGATTAATTCAGGGCGCGCGATATAGTAATAGTTTCCGCCGGCGCGCTTTGCCATTCCCGCGAGCAGCTCTTCGTTGTAATCCGGCCCGAACCCCAAAAACGCGCAGGAAATGCCGCGATCTTTTATCTCGCCGACATGCTGCACCAGCGCACCAAAATCCTTTATCCCCGCTGTCGGATCACCGTCGCTGAAGACGACCATGCGAGTGGCTAGTCCCGACTCGGCTGTCGACATCAATTGTTGTGCCGCAAGCGAGAGGCCGTCGTATAAATTCGTAGTATTTCCGGGGACTATGCGTGAAATGTGCTCCTTGATGAGTTCTTTATTTGCAACCTTTCGTGGCGGCATCAGGACTTCCACGATTTCTTCAAATGTGACGATACTAAGGACGTCGTCCGGCGAAAGCATATCGACAACATAGGCACAAGCTTGCTTTACGTAGTCTAGCGGGGGGCCTTCCATAGACCCGGATCTATCTATGACCAAGCACAAATTTACTGAGGTGCGTCCCATAGGTAATCCCGGGGTTCTGGCCGCGCCACGCAGGTCCAGCAAATACTGCTCACGGGCAGGGCTGTTGGCCAACGCGCACTCTCGGCCCGCAATGACCATCGCCTCCACGCCCTTTGAGGGTGACGGCGCGGTCATCGCTTGAGTCCTATTCGCATCGACGCCTGCCATTTGCGTTCGGTTGGGGTCGGGGCCGGGTGCCATCTGAGTTTTGTTCGGGTCCATTGTGTTTACTCTACGCGAAGCGTCGTGATGCCTATGCGAACGGTGTCGCCAGGGCGAAGCGCCATTTCTTGGACGCGAATTCCGTTAACGATCGTTCCATTGGTGCTTCCGAGGTCGCGCACCAAGATGCCTGCCCCGCTGGAAGTGAACGCGGCATGTCGTCTGCTCGCCGTTGTATCGAAGCCAACCGAAATTCCTGGCCCTTCGCGCCCGGCGACCACTTCGCCCGCCCCCACCGGGAATCGCTGGCCCGCGAGCGGGCCGTCCATTGCCACAAGCGAACGCGCAGCAGTGGGAGCGTTTGGCACGGGGACGGACGCGGGTGGCAGGCCAATTGCGACCGGCGGACTCGCGTAATCCTGCCGGATCGGAGTAGCCTGGTTTTTCATAAGGAATCGGAGGCTGAAGGATGCAAGATTGATGGTGTCCCCGTGATTGAGGATCGCTTCAGGGACGCGAATGCCATTGACGCCAATGCCGATTGGAGCGCCGCCGTCCACGAGACGATACGTGCCTCGGTCGCGAACAATGCATGCGTGCATCGGCATGATATTTGCGTCCCCGAAAAGCGGAATGTGTGCGCTTTCGCTACGGCCGATGAAAGTTTGTGGCGCGTCAACGATCCATTCCTTACCCTCGTTTCGCCCGAGTTCCAGGCGAATCCACGCCCTCCTAGACATCATCTCGACGATTCCCGCAAACAGCCCGATACCCGCGCCGGTGAGCACCGAGGTGAGCGCACGAGGCATGGCGCCCACCTCGCCGACGCTGACGCCCTGTGCTGCCAATTGAATCTCTCCGAAAAGCTGTCCGACGGCATCGAACATGAGGCCCGCGACTCCAGCGCCGATGATCCCGCCGATCATTCCTTGAATCGCCCGCGGCACCGAACGGGCGCCCAGTCCGTACATCAGCCCGAGGGCTGCCCCCATCGGGATAAACACAAGGGTCCGCGCAAAGATTCGGATTGGCAAAGCTGCGCCTTCAGAGACCGCCGTGCCGAAAACATCCTTGCCAAAAATGCTCGTGGAGATCGTAGAGCCAACCTTCAGGCCGAACACCGCGCCAAGGCCGCCGAGCAGGCCGCCAACGAGGAGCCCTCGCATGAGGTGAGTGCGACTTCCTTGGAGATAGCCTGAGAATCCACCGAGGGCACCGCCGATAAACGCACCGAGGGTAAGCGAGAAAAAGGTCGACCAGCGACTCCAGTTGGGATCGGAAAACGTGGGGGGAGAAAACGGCTCAGTAACCGCCCAAGCAGCGAGGCCGGCAAGACCCGCAAGAAACGTGATCGCGAGAATCTTCGACATCAGCCCTCGAACCGAACCTTCACGCTGCCGAAGTGGACGACCGCGCCTGGTCGCACCGCGGTCCGTTCCTCGATCCTGACTCCATCGACAAAAGTGCCGTTAGAGCTGCCAAGGTCTTCCAAGAAAATGGCATCGGCTTCGCGCACAATTTTCGCGTGCTGCCTGCTAACCGTCGGATCGAGAATCACGAGGTCCGCTTCCCTGCCGATAATACTTTCACCTTCCGGAATTCTCAGTTCGACACCACTCCCTATGAATTCAAACTCATGCTTCGGAGCGCTTGCTGCTTTGGGGGCATCGAGCCGGCAGATGCAGTCGGTTAGCATCTTTCCGCAGTACGCACAGTGTCCGTCTGGCACCACCGGCACTGCTTCGAAAGGTTTCGCACCGGAAGCGTCGTCCGCGGACTGAACGGCGCCAATGTCGCTTGGAATTGGCACGCCGAGCCCTTTTAGCTTCTCCTCGACGATATCCGAGCGATCCTTCAAAAAGCGCATGAGAAAAACTAGCCCAACTGCACCGATCGCTAGGGCAACAAGCCAGATAACGAAGTTGACGTACCACGGCGAAGCCTCTTGACTCGGTAACGACGGCTCACTTTTTTCGTCCCGCTTGGCGTCCCCCGTAGGCTCCACGACAGTAACCCCGATCGTGCGCTGCTCGGCACTCGAGCCCTTAAGAATGCGAAAAATTTGCGGGGCTGTCGCGGGGATGCCGCCACCCTTGTAGTCGACCCTCACCTCCAATTCGCCATAAGGCACTGCGAAGAAACGTGCTTCTCCGCCTTCGACCGGCACGGACTTCGTAAAGTTCGGCGCGTGCAATGCGATTCGGCCGGATGGTAAAGGTGTGCCGCTACTGAACGCCCTCACGATGACCTCGGCCGCCCGCCATTCCTTATCCGTTACAGTCCAGGCGCCTTCGACGTCGCCCGCCATTTTGATGGCGACGCTGGCGGTCTTGGGATCGTGAACGACAATTACCTGGCTATCGCCTTCGGTTTCCACCGGAATTATCTTTGAATCGAACGCTCGCCCCGCAGCAGGCATGCGATCCGGCATCTGATCCAAAACCCATACTTCGCGTTTTGCGGCAGCCTCGAATCGGATATCGATTTTTTCGGCGGAAGCGAATGCACAAATAAAAGCGAGAACTAAGCTAAGGCTGCTCTTCTTCATATTCATCCTCCTGTATATTCGGAGCGAGCAACTCCAGGCATTTCGGACAGAGTCCGCCTTCCCTCATAAGCGCCACGACCACAGGGATTTCTTCTGCTAATTCGGACGCCAATACGCCGTAAGTCCTGCGCCCCATTCGCACCGAGGTAATTTCAGCCAAGTACCCATGGATGCATGTGCCAAGCGACGCCGCATTTGCCGGTTTAACCCCCTGCGCCAACAATGCGCCGATCATCCCGGCAAGCACATCTCCCGTGCCCGCCGAAGCAAGGAGCGGAGTACCGGTCGCAACCACCGTCAGTTCGCCATCGGCTGTCGCCACAATCGGATGCATGCCCTTTAGTACAACGACCTGATTGAATTTCCTTGCCAATTCGGAAGCTGAGCCGAAGCGATCACGGTCAACTTCTTCCGCGGTCGTTCCCAGGAGTCGCGCCGCTTCCCCGGAGTGCGGCGTGAGTACAGAGCCGCCTTGCCAGTCCGTTAGCCCGCGTTCAGTCACATGATGGAGGGCGTCTCCATCGACGACCCATCTGGTCACAATGTCGGTCGAAAGCAGAGATTCAACAGCATCGCCGGCTCCAGAGGAGCGGCCGAGGCCCGGCCCAAGAACTACTGCGTCCGCTTGCAGTAGCCAGGGCTGGAGTACCACCGCGGCGTCGCCCGTGATTTCGCCGTCGTAAGAGGGCACTTCGGCGATCGGCGCCTCGACAATTCTTTGCCTAACCGCAACAAGGCCATCCGGCGGGCCGGCGGCAACAACCATTCCTGCGCCCATCCGCATCGCTGCGCTCGCAACTAACGCGGCCGCACCGGAATATTGCCGGCTTCCTGCGACGGATAGAACAATGCTGCTTCGTTTATTCGAAAATGCGACTCGTTCCGGGAGAAGCGACTCAATTTCCTGGCCGATTAACTCCGGTCGATTCGCGTGCTTTTCAAAATCGTCCGGAATTCCTATTGGAACGAGCTTCCAGTGAATGGCGTATTTACGCGACTCGCCTGTAAATAAATAGCGCTTCGGATACCCCAAGCAAAGTGTCAGGAACGGTGCGGCATGGGCGCCTAATATTTCGCCGGTGTCGCTGTCGATCCCAGTCGGAACGTCAACAGCAACTGTCCTCTTGTGCCCCCCTAGGGCATCCATGATTTTTGCCACTTCGCCGCGCGGCGGACCTTTCTGGCCTGTGCCTAAGAGGCAATCGACCAAGATTTCGTCTTGACCCAGACGCTCCAGAGCCCGTTCGTACTTCTTCGAGCCGGCGACGAAAATAGTCACGTCTGTTTCGGCAAGCCTTCTGTATGCCTTTCGCCCCAACGGCCGGAGCCCCTCTGGATCGGCGGCCAAAATAACTTGCGCATCAATCGCAAATTCTGATGCTAAATAAAACGCAGCGATTAATCCATCGGCTCCATTGTTCCCGGGCCCGCACAATACCATGACCGGATTTGTCGGTTCGAGATGATCGATTGCCACGGCGACGCGATATCCTGCATTTTCGGCAAGCTGCTCCTCGGAAAGGTTGCAACTGGCTTCGAGATCGGCCATTTCGGCTGCGGTTACTATTTTCAAGTAACGAATCTCCCGCCGCAACCGACGTGCGAATAAATGCGATTTCGTTTGAAGGGCCGCACGCGCCACAAGATAAAACCGCAAGCGCTGCAGCGAAACGAGTATCGCCTGACAACCGTGCGGCGCTCCACCGGGTAGTCGTGCGTTACTTTAGGTGGAATTCCAAGATCGACCATCACCTGTCGCCATTCGGGGCCGTGCGGCTTGGCATTTCGGCCATGTCTCGCGTGCACGACAAGGTGCGCGTACTCGTGCAGGACCGTGTCGTACACGTGCGCATGCGTCTTGAGTACGAAGCGACTCAGGCAGATCTTTCGCTCTTTCAAATACGCTCGGCCTGCCGTCGTGGGATAGTTCGTCCACTCGATAGCCGGCACCAGGGCACTCGGCACGCGTTTTCGCGCGATCTCTAGCGCCTCGACCGCCCAGTCCTCCGGGCAATCGAACGCCAGCACGAGTTGGGCTGGGTTAGAGCGAACCATGCGCCTCCTCATTATGCTGGAACCGCGCCTAAGTGTAGGAATAGTCGCCGTTGTGAGCGTCCTCGATGTAGCGCGCCAGGATGTCGATCGATGCCTGAACGTCCTTACGATGGACCGTCTCGTTCACTGTGTGGACGTACCGAGTTGGAATCGACAGCGTAAACGCAGGAATACCGCCATGCAGACGTTGGATCGCGCCGGCATCCGTGCCTCCTGCCGGGAGCACTTCAATCTGGTAAGGAATCTTGTTCTTATCGCCGATCTTTCTAAAATGTTCCACGACTTTCGGGTGGCAAATCAGCGATGAATCCATCACTTTAATTGCCGTGCCTTTGCCCAATTTCGTGACGTGGTCTTGCTCCGGGATTCCAGGAATATCGTTCGCGAGCGTAATGTCGATGGCTACCGCGATATCCGGATTAATCGCCCATCCGCTTGCAGCTGCGCCGCGCAGGCCGATTTCTTCCTGCACGGTTGCTACAGCGTAAACGTCCACTTTATGGCTCTTTGCGGCTTTTACCGCCTCGATCATTACAAAGACCGCGACGCGGTCATCCATGCACTTGCACGTTAAGAGATCGCCCATTTCCTGCATGGTGCGATTCATGGTCACAGGGTCGCCGAGGCTGATTTTCTTTTTCGCCGCCTTGCCATCCAACCCCAAATCCACAAAAAAGTTGTCGATCACCGGCGATTTTCCTGCTTCCTCGGGCGTGAGCATGTGTTTCGGCTTGGTACTCGCCATCAGTACTCCTGGCAGCGGTCCGGCCTTCGTGTGAACAAAGACACGCTGGCTCGACATTTGCCGCGGGTCCCATCCGCCCAACGGTTGCAGACGCACGAAGCCGCTGTCGTCGATGAATTTCACCATGAAGCCGATCTCGTCCATGTGCGCGGCCAGCATCAGCTTCGTCGGCTCGCCCTTCGCGCCCTGGCCGCGTTTCAGGCAATGCACATTGCCCATAGAGTCAACTTCAATGTCGCAGAACTTGCCAAGTTCGGCTTTCACGATTTCCCGGATGGCTTCTTCACGGCTTGGCACGCCATGGGCTTCTACAAGGGTTCGGAGGAGGTCAACGTTCATAGCTCGCGAGTATATACGTAGCACCGTAAGAAAGGAGCACCGGCGTACCGCGGGCAGATCGACTGCGTAAACTCACTCGGCATGGAAGCCAGGAGAATCCTCGTCTACGGTGTGACCGGATCAGGCAAAACTCATCTGGCTGCAAGGCTGAGCGAAAGGACGGGCATTCCGTGGCATTCGGTGGACGACCTGACGTGGATGCCGAATTGGCAAATGGTGCCGGACGAAGAGCAGGCCGCGAAGATCGAGACTATTTGCCGACAGGATGAATGGATACTCGACACGGCGTACGCGAAGTGGCTCGAACTCCCATTGGAACGGGTGGAGCTGATCGTCTGCCTGGACTATCCGCGTTGGGTTTCCTTCGCCCGCTTATTAAGCCGCACGCTCGCTCGCGCCATCGACGGGGCGCCGGTTTGTAATGGGAACAGAGAAACCCTTCGCCAGATGTTTTCGCGTGATTCGATCCTCGCATGGCACTTCAAATCCTTCGCCCGCAAGCGCCGCCGCATACGCCAATGGGTCGAATCCGGCCGCCCCGTCATCCACCTTGCGAGCCCCCACGCCACGGACACCTGGCTCTCCCTGTTGACGCCTTAGATATACTCTCAAGCATGCCGGACAGGATCTGGGCGCCGTGGCGACTGGAGTACATCGAGAAGGATGAGCCCGAAGGAGGCTGCATTTTTGTGGACCTGCCGGCGCAATCGGACGACCGCAAAAACCTGATTCTCCATCGCGGGGAGCATGCGTTCGTAATCTTGAATGCGTATCCCTACACGAACGGCCACTTAATGGTCGCACCCCATCGGCATACAGGAAACCTCGAGGATTTGTCCGATGCGGAATTGTTGGAAGTCAACCAATTTGTGCGGGACTGCGTTCGCTGGCTGACCAGTGCTTACGGACCGCAAGGATTTAATATCGGCGTCAACATGGGCCGAAGCGCCGGCGCGGGCATCGAAGACCATTTGCATTGGCACATCGTTCCGCGTTGGAATGGCGACACGAATTTTATGACGACCGTCGGCGAAACCCGAGTGTTGGCTCAAAGTTTGGAGGACACCTACGATCGCTTGCGGGGTGTGATCGAGTCCGAGTGAAGGCATTGCCTACTACCCAGTTTGGCGCGTTGGCAGTCTCCGCCTTCTTGGGGCTCGCGGCTGCTTTCCTTTACAGCCTTTTATCGGGCGATATCGGATTACCAATTTCGGTCTTTCTCCCGATTGCAATCTGTGTCACATACTTGGTTTGGCCGAACGAGAAGTCAGCAGAACAAAAGGTGCCCGAAAATGTCAAGCACATCGGAGATTGGCTTTTACTGCATGGGTTTGAGAATTACAAGGTCAACGTTATTCCACTGCAATTCAGTGATGCTCGTGAAACCACCATTCGACGTCGCACTCTAGAAATACCTGAACTCCTCGCAGAGCGATTGTCACCCAATGCACTTCTCTGGTCATGCAAGGCCGACATGAATGCGTTGCGATCAAGCAAGAAACCGACGCTTTATACGATTTTTGCATGTCTGCCCATAGTCGTCGCATTCCCTCTTCTCGATCGATACGACGTGAGTTGGCATTATTGGCTTGTAGCGGCACTATTATTTACGTTGTCGGTGGCACTGGGCGCGTGGTTATCGTACCGCAATCAGCTGGAAGCGGACACGGTCGTTACGAGGACCGCTGAGGACCTTGCCGCCGCGAAAGAGGCTCTGAGTTTTGCCTACTTTTCCTCTGACGACAACACTTTCGAGCGACATTTCCCAGGATTTCTCGGCGAAATAGGGGGCCGTGCAAAAGCTCTCGGCATCGAACTCGAACGCGACTACCGCGCGGAATAATCAAATACTCGGTTGACAACCCTTCACTTCGTGGCTATTACTGCAATGTAACAACTCAGAGTCGAGTGGGACAAAGAATTGTCGCCGTGAATTCAGAATAAAATGAGAGGAGTAAACCAAGCAAAATGAGCGATTTAATGAATCGCGGTGCGGCCCATTAGCGGCGACAATTGACTTTTGCGTCCTAAACCGCCGCCAATGCCTGGTCGATGTCGGCGATTTGGTCTTCGGTTTCCTCGATGCCCACGCTCAGGCGCAGCAGCGACCCCGGAATGCCACGGGCAACCCGCTGCTCCTCGGTCATCGTTGCATGGCTCATCATCGGCGGCCAAGCCATAAGGCTTTCCACGCCGCCGAGCGATTCGCCGAGAATAAAGACTTTTGTTTTCGTGGCAAATCTCTTGGCAGCATCGACGCCGCCTGCGAGCTCGAACGAAACCATGCCGCCGGAACCGCGCATTTGCCGAGCGGCCAAATCGTGTTGCGGGTGAGACTTGAGACCAGGATAATGAACTTTCGAGACTTTCGGATGCGCTTCCAAAAACTCTGCGACTTTCGCCGCATTCTCGCAATGCCGGTCCATGCGCAGAGCAAGCGTCTTCACGCCGCGGAGCGTCAGCCAACAATCGAACGGGCTTGGCCCGTTTCCTGCGCTTTTCGCGTAGAGAGTCAACGGCTCTGTAAGGTCTTCACGATTCCACATCAACGCGCCGCCAACTACGTCGCTGTGGCCGTTGATATATTTAGTCGTGGAATGCATCACGATATCGCATCCCATGTCGAGTGGGTTCTGCAAATACGGAGATGCAAACGTATTGTCGAGAGCGCTTAGTGCGCCGATGCGCTTTGCGATCTCGCAGCATTCGACAATATCGCAAATCCGCAACGTCGGATTTGTCGGTGTTTCTAACCAAACAAGCTTAGTGTTTGGCTTTATCGCCGCTTCGAGGTTCTTAGAATCGGTCTCATCGAAATACGTAACCGAAATCCCCTGCTTTTTTAGAAATATCTCGAAAAGCCTATAGGTGCCGCCGTAAATATCCTCGGTTGCGGCAATATGATCGCCTTGCTGCAGCATAGAGCAAACGGTCGCGATGGCGGCCATACCGGTCGCCTGCGCCAAACCAAACTTTGCATTTTCGATCCCCGCGTAAACTTCTTCCAGGGCGGCGCGTGTTGGGTTGCCAACTCGCGTGTAATCGTAAGCAGGAGCTTCGTCCAAGTTCTCCCATGCGAAAGTCGCCGACTGATACAGGGGTGGGATGATCGTACGGTATGGAGGCGTCGGCTCCTGGCCGAGGCGAATCGTCTTTGTGGAAAACTTCATTGCACGCTGGAATTCTACCGTCCCGCAACTTTCGGGTTAGCTCGCGCGTTCCTTTGGTAAGCATGAGCAAGAGGCTGAACGTTCCGCTTCTCATCGGCATCGGTTTGCCGACCCTAGTCGTCGTCGGAGTTCTCCTGGCTGTTTTTGTCCCGCGAATGCTGGCTCCGAGGCCACAACACGACATCCTCTTGGTCACCGGCAATTCGTATGGGAGCCCCGTCTTCTACGCTATCGAAAACGGGAAACTGGTGAAGAAGACACGCAAGGGCGACCCCGGCGCGATTGCTGCGGAGCTGTATCGCTACGAGGTGCCTGACGGCGGCGCAGAGCCCATCGAGTTTTCAGAGGCGGCTAAGCTGACATTGAATCGGTCGACGATGTCACCTGACAAATACGTGTTCGAGGCGCCTGGCAGGGACTATGGGCTATTCGACCTCTTCGGTGGCATCAATCTCTCACAGGGACATTTGCGCGGTCATGGGACCGTCTGGAAGCTCGACGCGATGCCGGATCACTCCGGCTATGGGCAGGACTTCGAATTCTTGGGTTGGATCATCGATAAATGAACAAAGATGACCTGCTCGCTGCGGTTCGGGAAATGGCAAGGGAGGGCCGCTTAACCGAGCAAGAGGTCCTCGACGCGTACCGTGGCACGTCGGCCCCTCCTCCCACATGGCTTTCGCCAACCCTGGCGTTTGTCGGTTCCATGCTCGTTGCCGCCGCGTTGCATATCTTCTTTATGAGCCTGGGCATCGATCCCTTTGAAGGCGCGCTCGTCTGCCTGGTCGCCGTCACTATGGCAATGATCACGGGCGCGGCCGCTTCGAAGAGTACAGTTGGACGACCGCTCTCCGAGCCTTTGCTGTTTTTAGCAGGGCTGGTGACACCGTTGCTCTTGATCTACAGCGCACAAGCTGCAGGCTACAACGCTTCCGCGCTCAGCGTCCAGAGCGTGCTGGGCCTGGTAGGAGCTGCAGCGTTTTTGCCGCTCGCTTTGCGCGCAAAATCGACTGTGTGCATCGTCATGTCTGCGCTTTTTGCGGGCTGGTCGTTTACAACATTCTGCACCTGGGGCGCGGAGCAGATGGGCATGGATACGTTCGCGGCCTTTAACTACGCCCTGGCAGCTTATGGCCTTTCGCTCACGGGAATCGCCCACATGGTCAAGCACACGCCCTTTCGCAATTCTTTCGCGTTGATTTCTACGCTGGGAAGCATCGCTGTGCTTTGGGCAGGTGCATGGCTCTGCCGGTGGGGAAGCGATCCGAATTGGCTATGGATTGCCGTGTATCCGATCCTCGCGTTCGGCGTTTTGATCTGGGGCTCCTCGATTCGGCTAAAGGGATTCGTGCACACCGGCTGCCTGGCGCTCTTTGCCTATTTGCTCCTTGTGACACGCCAACTGTTTTCTGAGAGTGCCGCTTGGCCCGCAGCCGTTGCCGTCATCGGCGGGGCATTGCTCGCCACAGGCTTCTTCCTGAGCAGGCGAGGGAGAGGGGGCGCTAAGGTAGATGACCAGTAACCCTCCCGTCCTCCATACACAACACTCGATCTGCGCTTACCAGCATGGACGGGTCGTGAGTGACCACAATCAGCGACCCCCTCTTGCGCTCGGATAGCAGCCTAATCACAGCGCTACCTGACGCGTGGTCCAGCGATGCCGTGGGCTCATCGGCAAAGACGACCTTCGGCCCCGCGAACAGCGCCCGCGCCACACAGACCCGCTGCTTCTCACCGCCGGAAAGTTCGGCGGGAAGTCGATGCACCTTGTCGGACAGCCCGACCGATTCCAGAAGCCCTATCGCGCGATCTCGAGCATCGGCAGTCGCTGGGCCGACGAGCACTACATTTTCAAGTGCCGTCAGATATCCCAAAAGAAACGGCTGTTGAAAAACAAACCCAAACGACCTGAGGCGCATGCTCGATCGCTCGGTGTCTTCCATTCGCGAGTAGGGCGTCTTCTCAAAAAGTACGTCGCCTCCAGTCGGGTCCTTTAATCCGCTCAGCAAATAGAGCAGGGACGACTTCCCGCTGCCGCTCGGCCCAAGGATGCCAACAAATTCCGCAGGTCCAATTGTAAGGTCGATATCGCGGCATGCAAAAACTTCGCGGCCGTGATCTTGATAGACCAGGCTGGCATCTACGGCTGAAATCAAACGATCCTCCTTTCAACCACGGCGATAGGATCGAATTTCTTAAAGCGATACCAGACCGTAGCGATGGCTGCGAGCAGGATAACGACTGGCACCGAAAGCGTGTAGCTGTAAGCGACCGGGTCTAAGGCGTCCAGCGCATATGCGCGAGGATCCATGAGTTGCTTTTTGATAACGGTCAGCATCGCGTAAACCAGGGCGGCACCCATTACCCAGCCGACTACAACAACAAGAGCAACCTCTTTAATAGCGCGCATTGTAAGATGCCTGCGCGTGAAACCGATAGCCTGCAGAAGCCCGAATTCCACGATTCGCTGGGTCAGATAGATGTTCACGAGCATGGCCATCATGATGCCGATCACAACTACGAGCAACCCGACGACCACGTTGAGTATCTTGAAGAGCGTGCGAAATGTATCGCGCGTATCGCGCTGGAGTGACGGGTAGGTAAAGACAACTGCCCGCTCGCCCTTAAGGGATTTCTCTGCCCAAGCATCGAGTAGTCGCTGCGTTGACTGGTCTTTGGCAAAAATCAGAAAAACATCGAGTGGAGGAAAATGGTTTGCCGCCAAATATTCATAAGTTGAGAACGCCAACCAGACGTCGGTTTCGAATATTCCGACCACCTTCACCGGATAGGGCGAATAGCTGCGTTCATCGGCGGGCTTAAGCAGAGTGTCCCCAATGCGCAAACCTAGATTGATTGCAATTTGCGAACTAATTACCGCCTCGGATTCCCCGGCGACCGGCAATCGCCCGTTGAGGTTTCCCAACTCGAATTTCTTGATCGCATATTCAATGTCGGCTTGCTTGAATCCGTACATGACAAACGGCCACGGCCCGACAATACTCTTCACATTGAAGATAGCCGTCCGGCATCGGAATTGCTTTTCAATGGGTATAGGCGACGCCTTAAAATGTTCTTCCAGCTTTGGGATTTCTGCAGCGTCTCCTCGGGTTGTCACACCGGTTAGAAACCGGCTAAAGCCATACACGGTATCGATCGACAAGGGGATCGAGTTCATGACGGTGACGATCCCAGCGATGAGCAGCACGGCCAGCATGATCACTCCGGCGAGTGGTCCCGTCTTGCCTGGGTTGCGGACCAGAAACGCCCACGCAGCTAATGGACGTGACAGGCCGCCGCGCGACGAAGTCTTTTCGGGGGTTGTTGCGGCTTGGGCCACAAACGATTATAACGCCGCAGGGATATACTCCTATCCATGATCCGGGTTGGAATAAATGGTTTTGGCCGAATCGGCCGACTCACTCTCCGCGCAATCCTCCAAAAGTACCCAAACGAAATAGAAGTAGTCGGTATCAATGACCTAACCGATCCGAAAACAAACGCGCATCTGTTCAAGTACGACAGCATCTTCGGCCCGTTCAACGGAGAAGCGAAGTTCGATGAAGACGAAATCATCATCGACGGCAAGAAGCTTCGCTCGTTTGCCAGCAAAGACCCTGCAGCGATCGATTGGGCGTCGACCGGCGCTCAGGTCGTGCTTGAATCGACCGGTGTGTTCACCGACCGAGAGGGCGCCGGCAAGCACCTCGGCAGCACGGTGAAGAAAGTTATCATCAGCGCCCCCGCAAAAGGCGAGGACCTCACGTTGGTGCTCGGCGTCAACGACGAGAAATACGAGCCAGCAAACCACCACGTGATCAGCAACGCAAGCTGCACTACCAATTGCATCGCGCCGATGACCAAGGTTCTTGTGGATTCCTTCGGCATAGAGAGCGGCCTGATGACCACAATTCACAGTTACACGAACGATCAGCGGATCCAAGACCAGGCCCACAAGGACCTGCGTCGAGCGCGGGCAGCCGCACAAAACATTATTCCAACCAGCACGGGCGCAGCAAAGGCGCTGGGCGTGGTCATTCCTGCTGTTAAGGGCAAGCTGCACGGATTCGCCGTACGCGTCCCGACGCCGACGGTTTCGATGGTCGACCTCGTCATCACGCTCAGCAAACCTGCGTCAGCGGACGACATCAACGACGCATACCGAACCGCGGCAAGAGACCGTATGAAGGGCATCCTCGCTGTAAGCGACGAGCCGCTCGTCAGCTCCGACTACATCGGCAACTCGTTCTCCTGCACGATCGACTCGGAACTGACGATGCGAATCGGCGACAGCATGGCAAAGGTCATCGGCTGGTACGACAACGAATGGGCCTATTCCGTACGCTGCGCTGACCTCGTAAAGTTCATGGCAGATAAGGGGCTATAAAAAGCAAAGCGCAGTAGAATAGGACGTTGGCTGTCCATCCCAGCGTCGCCGATACTCTGAAGCGCCTCCAAGAGGAGGCGCCAGGCGCGCCGTTGCTTGCATTGGGTCAAACGGTCTTTTGGGACGAACCGCTCAAGGCCGTTTTGCCGATTCTTGCGGAGGCTGTCGGCGAGAAAATCTCGCTCGTCGCGGGTGTCCATGACACGGATTATTTCGCTAAGCTTCCGGGTGGAGTCGAATCGGACAAACGGTTCATCGCTCTACCCAAGAACGATGGATCGACCCGCGACTTCTGGTCCGCTGCAGGCGAGTTTAGCGCGTTGTTCGGCAGCGAGACACCAGTGACGCGCGAGGCGCTCGCCGAAGCCGGCGTCTCAGTGGAGCGCATCACCAAGGGTGATTCGGACGCGCTCGATGCAGCCACCGAGGCCTGGGGTTGGCGGGGCATCGCTTACAACAATCCTTCGCCGAAGGTTACTTCCGAAGTGCCGATACACCATGCCTTCGACGAGATCCAAGCTACCTTCGCTTGGGCACTCGAGCAAAGCAGGAACAGCCTCGAAGCGCCGGAAACTTCTGATACCATCATCGACCAGTTGCGGACGATCCTGTGCGACGCCCGTGACGGCTGTCCTGGCCAAACGCTCGCCGAATTCTACGAGTGTATGCTTCCGAGGCTGCACCAAATCGTTACCGGCCGCTATCCATCTGCTGAAATAACGCGAACCGGCAAGTTGCTTCGATTTAACACGTCGACCGCCCAATTGCCGCGATTTAAATTCGTCGACCTGTTTCTCAGCCCTGAAACTACGGAGCTTGCCAAACGAGCCTACAACGAGGCCGTCGCGCACACCGAGGTGTACACGCTCGACCGGTTCGGCACCGGCGCAATCCCATTTGATCTCGTTATTCCCGGACAGGGCCGCGGCACAGTGAGAATTACTTCGAAGATGCTCGTCGTGATGACGCCCGAGCCCAAGTTCGTGAAACTCGAAAAGCCCATCAAGTCGATCGGCGACCTTGCCGCCGCGACCGAAAAAGCCTTCGGGAACTGTGTGCTGGTCGGCAAGGCTATCACGTTGATCGGGATGCTTAGTGCCGAGTTTGTCTTCGCGTTTCACGAGGGCGCTTCGATGTACGTCTCGCATACGCGCTCGGTCATCGAGAACCTGAAGAGCGCGGGCGTTCGTATCCAGGCGAACCCGATCCTTCGCATTTCTCTAAGCGCTTGGGATGCACTCGGCAACACCGATCGTTGGTTCAGGCTGCCGGAACCCCTGCGCGCACCGTTCGGCGCGGATCTGGTTTCAGGCGCGACAATTGCGCGCGCTTGGCGTTGCGTCTCCGAGCAGCAGGCGAAGAACCTCGAGGGCCTTTCTAATGCGCGGAACGTGTCTTCTCTGCTCGAATCGCTCCAGCACATTCGTGGGGGCCGCTGGCAAACACTCAAAGAGGAGTACGATTCGCTCCGGCAGGCGATCTCTCCGCTCGACGAAATCCTGGGCAAGATGGACGCCCAAGTCGAAGCCTCTCACGTGAGGCTTCGCGAGATCAAGAGGACCTGGGCTCATGCCGAAAAAGTGCGAGGGGAGGCATTTCGCAGCGACGACTTCGCCTTGAGGGACAAGCTCGGGGCCGACCTCTTGACGCTTCGCGTCGAAAGGCGAGAGCTGCTTGAAAAACTGAAAGGCTTGCGTCATGAAAAATCAGAAGCAGCGTCAGCAGACACCGTGCGCGCCGCCAGGGAGCGCCGCATGAAGATTGAGCGAGAGGCCGAAGTCGCGCGGCTGCACAGTGTTCGCGAGGCGATCATGGCGACCAGAGGGATGGAAAAAACCAATAGGCGACCCGCTGCCTGGTGGTTCCCAATGGTTTGTCCCGACGGCTCATGGTTCGAGAGTCTCGCAGAAGGTGTTCAGCTGCGATTGGAGCCTCTTACTTGATGAAATTGCCTTTTCACAAGTATCAGAGTATCGGCAACGACTTTGTGCTTCTTGAAGAAAGAAACGTCGCCGACTTGTTTCCAGGATGCTCGCTCGACGATATTTACCCGAAGCTGGCAATCTCCCTTTGCGAGCGCAAACTCGGCATCGGTTCCGACGGGTTGTTGACCTATTTCCGCGATGCCGAAGTCGTGCACATGCGGATGTTTAATCCCGATGGGTCGGAAGACTTCTGCGGCAATGGCCTGCGCTGCGCTGCGCTGCATGCCCAACGAAAGGGCGCCGTGAACAAGGAGCTAACGCTTCTGCACCGAGGCAAGGAGGTCTTAGCAGGCTTCTCGCTTGGCGGATGGATCGACGTTGGCCTCCCGAGGCCGGACTTCGACCCCTCGGTTGTGCCCCTTGCCGCGGGAGTTGGCGAAGTCTTCGACCGGCCCCTCGAGGTCGGTAAAAGGACCGTTCGAGTTTCTGCGGTCAACGTAGGCTCGACACACGCAGTCCTGGCCGTAGATGGCCCCCCGGAAGAGGTGGAATTTCAAGAGTTGGGCCCAGCAATCGAAAACCACGCATGGTTCCCTGAGCGGACAAGCGTGATTTGGTGTTGGCAGAGAGACGACCGGTTTAATGCCTTCGCGATTCGCATTTGGGAGAGAGGTGTCGGTGAGACCCTCGGTTGCGGAACCGGGAGCGCGGCGGCAGCGGCGTGCATTTTCCGCGACCGCCCGCTCGTTGTGGCCGAGATTAAGAATCCCGGTGGCGACTGCGCTGTCGCACTCGGTCCCGAAGGCACTCTGAACACGAGCGCTAAGGCGCATCATGTGTTCTCCGGAATGACGGTCGGAGAGTACCCAAGCGGTATACTTCCTTCCGCGCAAGAGGACTCTTGACGCCACTTCCCACACATGGATAAGCCGCCCCAGAGCGTGGCCCCGACCAACGGGCCGACCGTCGAATCTTCGGCGAGCGCTGAAACGCTTATTCGACAAATTCAATCTCTGTTACCTCAGGAGGAACCTCTATCGATGGCTGGTGCTAACTTCGACGCAGACGTAATCGTAATCGGCGCGGGACCTGGCGGTTATGTCGCCGCGATCCACGCCGCACAGCTTGGTCAAAAAGTGATTTGCGTCGAGAAGGAGTTCTTGGGCGGCACTTGTCTTAACTGGGGCTGCATACCCTCGAAAGCGTGGATCGCATCGGTGGAAGCGTTAGATAAATTTAAGCACGCCGAATCAATGGGCATCGATTTCAAGGGCGAGGTTAAGCCGAACTTCGGGGCCATGAAAGCGCGTGTCAACAAAATCGTCGCCACTCAGCGTGGTGGCGTCGCCATGCTGTTCAAGAAGAACGGAATCGAGCACGTGGAAGGGTTTGCTTCGTTCATCGACAAGAACACCATAGAAGTCGAAAAGGAAGGCAAGAAGAGAAAGCTGTCCGCCAAGAATTTCATCGTCGCGGGCGGGTCGAGTGTCATCCATTTGCCGATTGATGGCCTAGGCAAAAGCGCTAAAGAAAATGTCTGGACAAGCGACGACGCTGTTTTCGCTCCTTCCATTCCGAAGAGCATTCTCATTATTGGCGGTGGCGCTGTTGGAGTTGAGTTTGCTTATGTCTTCAGTGGTCTCGGGTCCAAAACAACGGTCGTAGAAATGATGCCGTCACTGATCCCGATGTTCGACGCCGAACTTGGGGCAGAACTTGGTAAGGCTTTCAAAAAGCGTGGTATCGAGGTTCATTTAGGCGCAACCGTCGAAAAGGCTGCCAAAACCAAGACCGGGTGGAAATGCACCGTAAAATCTGGTGGCAGCACTCAAGAGATCGAAGCCGAAATCGTCTTGCTTGGCGTTGGCCGGAAAGCCAATACCGACGGTATGAACCTGGAAAAGATCGGAGTGACACTGCACAAACGGGGCGTCGAAGTCGCGAATCAAAAGATGCAGACTCACGTGCCGAACATTTATGCGATCGGCGATGTTATCGGGAACATCCAACTTGCACACGTCGCCAGCATGGAGGGCATCGTGGCAGCAGAGAATTGCGCAGGCAAGGAGCGGCTCATGGATTATAAAGTCGTTCCTAACTGCGTGTATACAATCCCTGAAATCGCAAGCGTTGGACTGACTGAAGGCGAAGCCAAAGCGCAGGGGTTCGATGTCACCGTCGGGAAGTTCAATTTCCGCGCGAACGGGAAAGCCATGGCCGCCGGGGAGCAGGACGGGTTCGTGAAAATCGTCGCCGAAAAAAAATATGGTGAAGTTTTAGGCATGAGTATCATCGGCCCGCATGCGACAGACTTGATTCACACGGGCGCGACAGCCATACAATTGGAGGCTACTCTCGATTATATGACGTCGATGATTCATGCGCATCCGACGCTTGCGGAGGTTATCTTGGAAGCCTACGAAGTTGCCGCGCACGGCAAGAGCATCCATACGCTCTAAACTGAGACTTTCACTTCTCCCGGCTTGCCGTCCTTGCCGAGAATGGCAATTTTTGCCGGCATGAATTGCTTGATAACCCACGCGGCTGTTGTTAGGGTCGGCGTAATTCGGTTCGTCTTGTAGTAACATTGCTCTCCACTAAATGCCGCGGGGATAAGCATTTGGTCGGCAAGAAACTCATCAGCTGTAGCATCTCCGTTTAGCCAGGTTATAAGGTCGGAGAACGCTTCATCGCAAACAGTTTCCATCGCTTTTCCTCGTTCTCCGATTGACTGATATCCCCCAAATCCTGACTCGAATATCGCGATACAAGTCACGGCGGCGCCCGGTGACGGCGAGGTGGGTCGAATGGTTTCGATCTCCATTTCTATTCCCTCTCGGCCCGCCAAATTCGCGATATGATTGGCTCCGCGTTTCATGACCGCCTCGGGCAGCTCGCTCCCGACAACAAATGCCTTGCACAATTTCAGCTCGCCTCGTTCAGCCCAATTGAATCCACTAAGAGCGCTCGGTTCGATTTCCAAATCAACCAGGCCGCCGCCGCGCGGAGGATAGCCTGCAGAAGTCATAGAAGAGACGCCTACAACTCCGGCACATGCCATCGCCGGCAAGGTTACGCTGCGAAAGTATTCATACGTTGGCGCAAAAGGAATATGCGTTCCTCCTCTGCATGAAACATATGAGAGCGCTCCCGCACGCGCCAGGGGCGTCATGAGCGTTTGCAAAGCCAGCACCGCGCTCCCAGGCTGGGATGTTTTTGCGAGTTCGTTAAGATCCACAGTATCGCGGAATGGAGCAACGCGGTCTTTAGGCGCAAACGAGAGAATTTCGTCACCCACGCGCGCCGAGACATCTGCATGCGTGACTTGGCCAAGGGCGTGCGCCAGCGCCGAATCGATCGGGCTGACGCCGGTCCGGCGCAGCCCGCCTCGCACATTCCTTATTACCAAAGGCTGTCCCGTCAGAGAGGCAACCGCCAGTGCCGTACGCACGACCGACCCGCCACCCTCACCGTATGCGCCGTCAATCTCGACGACTTCGCTACGCAAGCGGCTCCCGCCTGTTAGCCAAAACTTTCAAAACGCGGCGACCGTCTGTGGACGCAACTTGCAGATGCCAATCCTCGTCTTCGACGATATCGCCTTCGACTGGCTGCCTGCCGCAGAGACCAAAGACGTATCCTCCCAGTGTGTCGAACTCTTCGCTCTCAAAGTCCGACCCAATTTCGTCGTTGACGTCGTCCAGGTGCATCTTCCCATCGATCATCCAGCCCCCGGAATCAGCGGCGACTACTTCCGCCTCCTCGTCGTCGTACTCATCGACGATCTGTCCCACGATTTCTTCTACCACATCCTCCATTGTGACAAGGCCGGCGGTTCCGCCGAATTCATCCTGCACGATCGCCATCAACGACCGCTCTCGTCTAAATTGCTGCAGCAACCCGTGCAAATCCTTGCTCTCAGGCACGAACAACGGTGGTCGAATCAGGTCACGAATATCCTGGCCGTTGCCGCTCATTAGCGTTCTCAACAAATCTTTGGCGTGAATAACACCAACAACTCGGTCGAGTGACCCCTGGTAAATAGGAATTCGCGTATGTCCCGTTTCGTCGATCATTTGCGCAACATCTTGTGCAGTGCTCGTTATTTCGCAAGCGTCGATGTCGGTTCGCGGCGTCATCACTTCACGTGCGACGGTGTCTGTAAATTCGATAATCGAGTGAATCATCTCGCGCTCGTCCTCGATTAATTCGCCGCTTGCGCCGCTCGCCTCCACCATTTCTCGAAGGTCTTCCTCCGTCACGATTGGAGTTGAAAACAGCGATCCGATATCCAACCTTCTTGCGAGGACGCCCGAAAGCGCAGAAACCACCCACACGGCGGGAGCCAGCACTACCTTCCCGACGATTAGGAATGGCATGAGCCTTGCCGCCCAAACCTCCGGATTCTTTCGGGCAACTCCCGAGAACGGCGCTTCGATAAAAGCGAGATTCAGCACCGCGACTAAAAACACGCATGCCATCGCGATTGCCACGACCCACGCGAATCCGTACCCTTGCGGCGCAATTCGCGCGGTAATCCACGGCGATGTAAGGGCGGCAAGCGTGTAGATTCCTACACGGCAAGTGTGCTCACCTACGCGACAAGTGGCGTAATACTCTGCGTGAGACCTCTGTAGTCGGTCTAAGCGCCGTGAGCGAGAACCTCGTTCGTCGATCATTTCGCGAACCCGATTTGCGCGCAAGCCTGAAAGCGAGGACTCAGCAAGATTCAATAGCCCGTTGAGTGCGAACAATGCAAGAATCAGAATCAATGACCACAGCGCTGTCCAGGTTGTAACTTCGAACACGGCCATTTCTTAACTTGGCCCAAGCCCAAAGAGAACGACTGCAACGGTTGATCCTAGGACGGCACCGAGAGTCAATTCGAAACCCGAGTGAATTTTCGACTCCCATCTGCTTTGCGCCACCATGAACGCCAAGAAAAGGCCTATTAGCCCCGGCAATAACTTTCCAGTCAAGAAAACTAGTATTCCCGCAAAGAAGAAAGCGAACGCCGCGTGACCGCTAACTAAGCCACCCTTTAGAACCTGGCCGCGCTTGCCCAATCCTTTGCCGATAATAACCGCCGCCATGAGGATCGCGAATCCAACGATGATGCGTTGCGGCACCCCTGTCTGCAATTCCGGTGATTTAAGCTGTAGGGAAATTTCCTGCCAGCGACCGTCACCGACAAACAGCAGCAGTGCCACGACGATTGCCGTCATGGTAGTAATCAGCACGCCACCCGCCGCCATATCCTTCGCAAACTTCGCTAACGGATGATACTTGGGCTCAGCGATATCCACCACCGCCTCGATCGCGGAGTTAAACATCTCAGCAACGACGACGAAGCTGATCATAAACAGCAGCACGATCATTTCGCGCAGCCGAAGGTCCATAAAAAACCCGATCAGGATAATTACGACCACCGTGTAGAGGTGCACGCGCATGTGTCGCTGCGTTTTGAAAGCGTAGACAACTCCACCAATGGCATTGGAGAACGGCTTTAGAAGATCTCGAGCCGCCATTTAGGAGAGATCCCCGTAAATGGATCCCCACTCGTTGTGGGTTTCCATGCCGCACGTGGCGACGATCGCGTTCATCTTGTCGATCATTACAGATCGGTCATCCTCGGTGACGTGGTCGTATCCCAATAAGTGCAAGCCGCCGTGGACGACCAGGCAAGCGAGCTCAGTCTCTAGAGAAATGTGCCTATCATTAGCTTGCAGTTCAGCGATGGGCAGGCAAACAGCAATCTCGCCCAACAGCCGAGTGCCGGATTCCGGCCCCTCACCTGCAGGAAAACTGAGCACGTCGGTAACGCGATCGATTCCTCTAAATGAAGCGTTCAACTCTCTAATGCCGACGCTATCGGTCACCAAGACTTCGATGGTAGAGGGAGGTTGGTCTTCAGAGTCGAGCATCGTTTCCAAGGTTTTCCGAAGAAAGGTTGTTCGCGCGAGGCGTCGGGTTCGATCCAGTATTACGATCTGGTGCTTCTTGCTCGATTGCATCGAAGTTCGCTCCAGGATATTCTATTCGCTCATGGTTCAGCGCGCCAATCGAATGCACGAAGGACCGAACAATGGTCTGCAAATCTCTAAAATTGAGTTCAGAATCGTCGAGTTGGCCGTCGTCACGCACGTCTTGAACGATCTCCCAGATAAATGTGCGCAGCCTACCGGGGGTCTGACGAGAGAGAGTTCGGGTTGCTGCCTCGACCCTGTCGGCAAGCATCAAAACGGCGGCCTCTTTCGACCGGGGCCGCGGGCCCGCATAGCGGAAGTGCTGCTCTAGTATCGGATCGGACACTCCTGTCTCTCGGGTAGCCATGGAATAGAAGTACGAAATGAGGCTTGTGCCATGGTGCTGGGCTATGGCGTCGCGAATCGGTTCAGGCAAGTGATGCTGGCTCGCAAGTTCGAGGCCGTCCTTGACATGTGCGCCGATGATCTTGGCGCTCAGCGAAGGCGCAAGCCTATCGTGAGGGTTTTCAGCGCGCTTGTTCTCAATGAAGAACTCGGGGCGCCTTAGCTTGCCGATGTCGTGGTAGTACCCCATCGTGCGGCATAGCAGCGCATTTGCGCCAATCGCCCCGGCGGCGCCTTCGGCGAGGTTGCCGACCATCACGCTATGCGCATAGGTTCCGGGTGCCTTGAGCACCAGGTCGCGCAAAAGAGGGTGATCCGGGGAGCAAAGCTCGAGGAGGGCCCAGTCCGAGACGACCCCGAAAGGCCTCCCGAAACCGGCAACTGCAAGCCAAAACAGCGCTGTGGCGCCGACGCCGCCCACTGCGCCCCAGCCGGCAGCGATCGAAGCCGCCAGCAAGTCTTGACTAGAAAAGAGCGAAATGCTGAACGCGACGAGCGCAAAGACTCCCGTCGTGTAGTAGGTGGCCCGAAACAAGTCGTTCAGCTTGCGAAGGGGGCTGACGGCATGCGCGCCGAACCCGGCGACAATCCAGGCACCCACCAGCAACTGAGGGTCTGCAACCTGTGCTAATCCTGCACCCAGCACCGTGAGCGTTACAGCGAACACGGCGCTTGCCGGGCCAAGGAGGCCGCTTACGAGCATTCCCAGAGCAACTACTGGGGCAACGGTGAGATGCTCGGGACCGGACGTTCCAAACGCGTTCAGGCCGACCTGCAAGCCAAACAACGACAGGAGCCCGCTCACCCAAAGAATCCGAGACCTTATGGGCGGCGAAACCCCCGCGACCTTGACCTGCGAAAGGTGCCACTCGGCCAGCGCCAACGCAGCGAGCGTGGCGACGAATACCGCCGCGACCTTGTTGACAGGTGCGGGAAATTGGTGGGCAAGAAGAAGTGCGGTTAGCGCGGAGGCGCCGATTCCGTAACGCAGGACGAGACGCACCTTGGTCGGGACCTTACCGAATAGGCCGGCCTTGTCGAGGAATCTTGAGGTTAACCCGTGAGTGCTCATAGGCGCCTCCGGCTTCACGGAGGCTGCGAGGAGGCCGTCCTAGCGTCTGCGGCCGCTACGCCGTTTCATACGGCGCTTCTTATCGCTGGGTTTCTCGTAGAAGCTGTGCTCTTTCAACCGACGCAAAATGCCGGTTTGCTGCAGCTTATTGTCGAAGCGCTTGAGCGCGCTGTCGATGCTTTCGTTCGGTAGTACGACGACTTCAATCATTGAGAACTTTTCCGATAAGCCCTTGCGGGAGAGGAGATTATACCCAGCGTGCCCGAGGGAGGCTTCGGATCGCTTCCATGGCGACCCACAAAAAAACTCCCCCGCAAGCGGGGGAGAGTTGCCTGCCTGACGTGTGGTCAGTTAAAAACCGCATTCCACGCCACTCCCTCCAATCCAGGAAGTTGGAATCTACTTTCGGCAAAAGTATATCCGGTTCCTGCATAGATTCCCAAAAAACTCGCAGAAGTAACAGCAGTTTGTACTTACCGGCTTTCTTCCTGAGTGTCACTCAGCCCGACACGCGGTAGAATCTACGGGAGTAGCGCTGGTCAAGACCCGGCCCCGACTACGAACAGTTTTCACGGCCCCACGCGGGCAAACCCAAATGAATAGACAGATTATCGTGAACGTCACCCCCAGGGAGACGCGAATCGCCGTTACCGAAGACGGCCAGCTCATGGAGTTCCGAATCGAGCGCGAAGAGCGCGTCGTCGGAGGCATCTACAAGGGACTTGTTCAGAACGTCCTACCTGGCATGGACGCCGCCTTCGTAGATATAGGCTTAGAGCGGAACGCATTTCTATACGTAGCCGACATCCTTCCGGAGGACGAAAATGGAAACGGGGGCGACGGCTCGCCGGCCAGCCTCAAACGAAGCGACCTGCGCAGGCGCAAGATCAAGGATCTGCTTCGCCCCGGCCAAGAGTTGATGGTGCAGGTGATCAAGGGACCACGCGGAACGAAAGGCGCCAGGGTTTCTAGCCGAATTGCGCTGCCCGGTCGATCGGTCGTTTTAATGCCGACCGGCAACCATCTCGGCGTCAGTCGCAAGATCGAGAGCCGTACGGAAAGAGAGAGACTTCGCAGAATCGGAGACAAAATTCGGCCCGACGGGTTCGGCCTCATTATGAGAACCGAATGCGAGGGCCGAACAGAGGAAGACCTTCGGTCCGACGCTGAATACCTGCAAGCCGAGTGGGCAAAGGTGGTCGCCGCCGCAAAGAAAACACGTGCGCCCGCCCTCGTTTATCGCGACGAGTCGCTGCTGTATAGAACCTTGCGGGACATCGTCACAGAAGACGTTCGAAGAATCGTGATCGACGACCCCGACGAGTTTGAGAAAGTGCACGCGGTTGCGGAACTGGTCATGCCTGACTTGCAAGAGCGCATTTTCTTGTACGATGGGGATGCTCCCATTTTCGATCAGTTCAACATCGAACAAGAACTCGATAAATTAATCCTTGAAAAGGTTTGGCTAAGATCTGGGGCCTATTTAGTCATTGATGAAATGGAGGCGGTTACCGCAATCGATATCAACACCGGAAAGCTTGTTGGAACGACAAATTTATCTGACACCATTCTTGCTGCAAATATGGAAGCCGCCGACGAAGTTGGCAGACAGTTACGGCTGCGCGATATTGGCGGGATTATTGTTGTCGATTTTATCGACATGACCAGCGCCAACGACAAGAAAAAAGTGCTCAATCACTTCCAAGACGTGCTGCAGCGCGACAGGGCGCGCACGCGAATCGGCAGGATCAGCAGTCTTGGCCTTGTGGAGATGACGCGAAAACGCACCGGCGAATCGGTCACGGAGAGCATCAGTTCGGCCTGCCCGAACTGCTTTGGGCGCGGCCGCGTGCCTAGCAGCCAAACAGTTTCGCTGTGGGTGGAACGTGACATCCGTAGAGAAATCGGCCAGCCCGGAAATGCCTTCTTGGTCGAATGCAGCCTCGCTGTTTGCGAAGCGGTGATCGGCCCGGACGGCGAGAACGTGGAAGACCTCGAGCACTCGCTTCGGCGAGCGTTATTTATCAGGTCGAACCCAACGCTCGGGCAAGATGAATACAACATCGTCCCTGGGACGATCGAAGAGTTCGAACGAAAAGCGATGGGTTACCGTCGCGCACAGGTGGTTGAATGCAACGTGCGCGAATCGATTCTGCAGGGGCCGGCAAAGGCTCTCGGGTGGACGGATTCGGGATACCTCATCGAATTAGTCGACGGTGAGCAGCATACGGGCAAACGCGTTAAGGTTTGCTTAGAGGACATCCGGCGATCGTTTGCGGCCGGAAGCGTAATCTTGGCCGGGGCGTCGCGCTAAGGAATCTGCGGCGAGCCAGTTCATTGCATAACACCACAGCACGAACGGCCCGATTAGTCCCAGCCCCATTTCAAGGGCAAAGGTTGGCAGGATTTGCAGCAACAGAATGGCGCAAACCACAACGAGCGCCACGACCTTGCGCGACTCGATAATCCTTCCCTGACTCCAAGCACGGTGTGCACCCGCGATCATGAGCAGAAATGCCGGGAGCACGTAAATCGCGTATCGCGCCTTTGCACCGGGAAGAATGACGTAGAGCGTTGCGCACCAAAGAGATAGCAGCAATAGGGGCGGCTCGTCACCGGACCTGCGAATCCATCGAACGGAGGCGAAGGCAGTTGCTGAAACAATAGCCACCCGTATTACGTTCGCCGCGAACATGACGATGTGTGGATCGAGCCCTAAACTCGGGAAGTTGCCGACTCGGTCGTGAAGGCTCGGCACGTACGAAAAGTATCGCAACATAACGGCATCCAGCCCCTGATTGCTGATCGCTGTCGGATTCGCAGCCGTCATCACGCGGCCATCGGGATCAAAGACCTGATACTGGAAAAAGGTCGTAAGCAGCTCTAAGAATTGATGCCGGAACATTATCGCTGGAACGACAATCGATAGCACGACCAGCCAAACCGATATCCATACCAATTCGCCTTTCCTTCGCCTGATCAACGGAATAATGGCAAATAGAATGGGATAAAGCTTTAGCGCCGCAGGCAGCGCCAGGGCAAACCCCGCAAATGATCGTCGATTCTCGCTTGTAACGAGAACGTAGGCAAGCCAGCAAGTAACAAACAGCACGCTCGTCTGACCAGTTTGAATGCAGACTCCGCCAAAAACCGCCAGCGAAACCGTCGCCCACGGAAGTGTCGCCTCGTAATGCAGACGCTCGGTCGACATCTTTGAATAAATGCGCCGCAATAGGTCGAAGCAAAGCGCTAACAAGCCAACATTAAAAAGACCCCAGACTATTCCTGCAGCGAGGCGGTGCATCCAACTCATCGCAACAAAAACTCCCATGCCAACCGGCGGGATACAGTTGTACCAGCCCGTAGGTTGATCCCGTTGCGCGTAGATCTCGCCACCTACGCCCCGAGACAGGTCTACGGCGGCGCGGTAGAAAACACTGAAATCGGTATCCCCTCGCCACGCCCGCTTACCTAACGAAATGCACTGTACAGCCAAGAAACAAACTGCGATGAGCAAAGCAATCCGCGCAACGAGTGAAGCGCCGCGAAACATGTCGCCCATCCGGTTATCCTACCGAAACGAGACGCTCAAACTCACCACGGTCCTTAGCTTTCGATGCAGCCTCTTCCAGCGCTACTATTTGCTCGCGCACAAGATTGGCCAAAGACTGATCAAGAGTCTGCATCCCCATCCGCATTCCTGTTTGCACGATGGAAGCAATCTGATACGTCTTGTTTTCGCGAATGAGATTTCGCACAGCGTTCACGGCGTTAAGCGTCTCGAAGGCAGCGACCCGACCGCGCCCGTCAGCACGCTTGATCAGCGTCTGCGACACTACACCAACGAGGTTCACAGAAAGCTGCATTCGCACCTGCTGCTGCTGGTGCTGCGGAAACACATCGATAATGCGGTCCACCGTCTGCACGGCATCGACGGTATGAAGGGTCCCGAAAACCAAGTGCCCGGTTTCGGACGCCGTTATTGCGAGCTGAATTGTATCAAGATCTCTCATCTCGCCAACAAGGATCACGTCCGGGTCCTGTCGCAAAACGTATTTCAACGCGTTTGCGAAGCTCAACGTATCAACGTCGAGCTCGCGCTGATGTATAACGGCCTGCACGTCGTCGTGAATAAACTCGATTGGGTCCTCGACGGTTACAATGTGCACGGGCTGCGTGCGGTTAATATGGTCAATCATCGCAGCTTGCGTAGTTGATTTTCCGCTTCCTGCCGGGCCGGTAATCAGCACCAATCCGCGGGGCCGCTCGCAAAACGCCTTCACAATCTTTGGCAAATTCAGTTCTTCGATCGTTTGAATACTCAATGGAATTACGCGAAACGCCGCTTGCACAAAGCCGCGCTGCTGGTAAACATTTCCTCTGAAGCGGGCAACGCCCTCGATCTCATACGAGAAGTCCAGTTCGAGGTCTTTCTCAAATCGTCGCTTCTGCGTCGGAGAAATCATTTCGAAAATGCTCTCCGTGGCGCCGGCTGCAGTAAATACCGTCTCGTCATCATCTTGGAGCAACTCTCCGTCGACCCGAAAGTACGGTTTGGCTCCGGCTTTCACGTGAAGGTCGCTGCCTTCCATTTGAACGGTTTTTCTCAGGAGGTCGTCGATCCTACCCACTGGCGGCTACCTCAACAAGACCGGCCAGTTCGGCTCTCCTTCTAAATTCTCCCGGCTGCTGGCTCTTGCTCATCGCAACATCAAAATCCACGCTGTTCGTGCGAATGTGCTCCAGCAACGAGTTGTCCAGTGTTTGCATTCCAAATTCGTGCCCCATCTGAATGTCGTGATACAGCTGGTGTGTCTTTCCGTCGCGCACCATCGTGCGTATGCTATGCGTTGCGACCATCACCTCGAATGCTGCCACTCGTCCAAGGTCATCCTTAGTAGGCAGCAAGGTTTGACTCACCACTGCCTGCAGCGTCACGGAAAGCTGCGTGCGGATTTGCGGCTGCTGGTCGGGTGAAAACACGTCTACAATCCGGTCGATGGTTTGCGCGGCGTCCACGGTGTGCAGCGTGGACATTACTAAGTGGCCGGTTTCTGCAGCGGTGATTGCAAGTTGGATGGTCTCCAAATCGCGCATTTCACCAACGAGAATGACGTCCGGATTCTGACGCATGACGTGTCGCAGGGCGTCGGCAAACGAATGTGTATCCACGCCAAGCTCACGCTGGTTAATAATCGCCTGTTGATCCGTGTGCATATATTCGATCGGGTCTTCGATTGTCATGATATGCTGCCGCCGATTCGTGTTAATGTGGTTGACGAGCGCTGCAAGTGTGGTCGATTTGCCGGATCCGGTTGGTCCCGTAACAAGAATTAGCCCTCGAGGCAAGAGCGCGATTTCCTTACAGACCTGCGGTATCCCTAACTCGTCAATGGTCTTAATCTTGAATGGAATAACACGAAAAACCGCACCAAGTTGATGCCGATGCCAAAACATGTTTACGCGGAAACGGCTTAGCCCCGGCACTTCGTAAGAAAGATCGAGTTCCTTAAAACTTTCGAGGCGCGCGTACCTCTCGTCCGAGAGGACGCCCCGAAGCAACACGTCGACATCCTCCTCGGATAGCGTAGGATAGTCCGTGCGAACCAAGGTTCCATGCACCCTCATAACGGGCGGCATACCTGCCTTTAGGTGCAGGTCGCTTGCTTCGCGCCGAACAAGATCCCGTAAAAGATCATCGATCGACGGGACCATAATTAGCGCCGCAGAAGCTGTCGAAGCTCGGAGACCACGCCGGCATAACTCAGAGCGGTTTCTTCAGTAATGACTCCGGATTTCACGTACTTGACTAGGCTCTGATTCATCGTCTGCATACCCCAGATGTGACCGTCGCTAATGTGATGGTAAAGCTCGCCAAAGTGGCCGTCTTCAATGAATTTGCTGATCGTGGGCGTGCAAACCATGACTTCGGCGGCGCACACGCGGCCTTCACCGTCCGCTCGAGGAACAAGCTTTTGGGCGATGACAGAACGCAGCGAACCTGCAAGCCTAGTGCACAAGTGCGTCTTCTCGTGAGGTGGGAACATATTGATAATTCTGTCCAGTGTCTCACCCGCGCTCGCCGTGTGAACCGTTGAGAAGACAAGGTGACCCGTTTCACCCGCTTGCAGGGCGACGTTCATTGTTTCGGGGTCGCGCATTTCGCCGACGAGGATAACATCGGGTGCCTCTCGAACGACTGCGCGCATCGCGATATGGAAGTCCAGTGTGTCGATATGAACTTCGCGCTGGCTAATGTACGACTTCTTATCTTCGTGGACAAATTCAAGCGGGTCCTCGATCGTCACAACGTGCGCTTGGCGCTCTCTGTTGATCAAGTCAATAATCGCTGCAAGGGATGTGGTTTTGCCGCATCCCGTGGGTCCGGTGAAGAGCACGAGACCCTGCCGATATCGAGCTGATTCTGCCAGCGCAGGCGGAAGACCCAGTTGCTCGACACTCAAAATCTCAAGAGGAATCAGGCGGAAGACACCCGCGTGTGAGCCACGCTGGAAATACAAGTTTGCGCGGATGCGCATCATGTCGGCAACCGAAAACGCGAGGTCCATTTCCAGCCGATCCTCAAACTGGCCCGATTGCTTGGCAGTCATCGTGCTGAGAATCAGCCTCTTAGCGTTCTCGTCGTCGATCATGCCCCACTCTCCCGGGAGGGGCTTTACAAGCGCGTGCTGACGAATCTTCGGCACGGAGCCGGCTTTAATAAAAAGGTCGGATGCTTTTTCGTGGTAAGCAACTTTAAGTAACTCATGCAGAGTGGCGTCTTCGATTTTCGGCATATACGTGAACTACCTCTTCTCCTGCCCCGGATCCTCTTCGCGCAGAGCGCGTGGGCGTAGCGCAAAGTATACCAAAAGGCCCAGCAAGGCGGCCCCGGCCACGATCGCTGTAACCAACCAGGGATTGAATCCCTTGTTAGACGTTGTCTCTGAGCGTTTCGTTGATTCGGCTATCGTCGTCGGGATGGAAACTTCTTCGGGATTCTGACTCAGCAGTTTGATGCGGTAGTCGACGACTTTGAGGTTGCCATCGTAGTGTGATGACACCTCCACGTTCTTGTCCGCCCATTGAGCCACGGTTACGCTCTCTGACGGGGTAAACGTCTCGTACATCACGGCGATGACGCCGACAGTGTTCGGCGCGGGCGCCCCTGCGAAAGCCTTGGCGAAAGCGTTGAGTTCCAATGTATTGGCCGCCTGATCCATCAATCGGTCTGTTGCGAATGTTGCGCTCAAAATGCGCCCGGAACCGCCCGAGCCAGCGTAGCTGACCTCCAGCCCCCGAATCTGCGATTCGTTGTAACGGCCGATGGCTTCGATCTGAGAGCGGAGCAGTTCTTGCGGGTAGTTCGCGTCGAGTGCCTGGATTCGGACGTAGTCCGCCCCGATGTCTGATTTCCGAACATGAACGATCACATCGGGCCGGCCTGAGAGAAGGACAGGCTGATCTTGGGCAACGGATGCACCCGCCAGCAACGCGGCGAAACCGGCGAGAATATGCCTCATGATAAACGTCATGCTACCAGTGTGACGTTTCGACCGCTGCTAATCGTCGAAGGCTTAGAAGCGGGGATCACCAAACGGGTCGACACCTGTAAGATCGGGACCCGCATTGTACTGGTCAGGCACGACGTTTTCAGGCAGATCCGAAGGAAGCGGCGGTGGCGCGATGCGGTGCCAGAAGGTCAACGCAAGACCCATAGCCGATGCTCCGCCGATGAGCCAACCGATCAGGCCGCCGAGGGACCAGTCTTCGTAGCTTGCAGGAACACCGCCGCTGCCAACGACAAGTCCGATCGCGCTACCCCCCAAAAAAGCAACGACCGAGGCCGCCATTCCTGCCAGCTCCGTGCAGCTTAGCGACTGCAACTCTAACGACCCTGCCCGGTCACAAACGCGGCGTGGGGCGGACCTCTGGCAGTTGAATTTGCCGCTCTCGAAGTTTTGGAGCCCCTGGTCTGTGGCTATCAATCGAAGCCTTCGAGCCCAAGGCAAACGACGCGGGTGCCACTGGTTCTCGTCTTGAAGCGCAAGTTCTACCATGTCCTTCTCAATTGGGACCGCGTGGCCGCCGCTCCAACTGGATTGCGCGAGAATTGCGTCTCCTTGCGCCACAGCGACAGCGATGGCCTCCGTAATGCGAGTGCGGCAATCCTCTGCAGGCTCCCACGAAGAATACGTCATAGCTGCCGCCCACACCGTGTTGCGTCGGTCATTGGCAGCTCGCATTACTTCATAGAGAGCAGCATCCATCTCTAGGGATTCCGCCTTGGCTACCGGCCGCCGCCCACTGCGCTCGGGCTGGGCTCGCCAGGCTGCGGCGTTGCAGGACCGAGGTCCTTTACGCTCTGCGGCACGTCGACCGCGCCATCTGCCTTCGGGTCAGCGCCTCCGCCACCCATTTGCATGGCGAAGTAGATTGCGGCGATGATCGCTACAACCACAAGGCCGATGAGCAAAGGTTTAGACACCGCCGGTTGCTGTTGATTCTTGTATGACATGGTTTTCCTTACGCCTACTGAAGGTCCCACTGGTACGCATCGAGATCGAATACGCGACCTGTGTGGCCGGGCAGCACGTTGCAGCCGGCAGTGAGAGCGTCAATTTTCTGGGGGCGTGTGTGGCCGTCCATGTAGTTGGCAACCACGATGCCTTCGTTGCGTCGGTTCCAGGTCTCGGCGCCACGGTTTTTGCC
>JALYSG010000028.1 GCA_030854945.1 Armatimonadota bacterium | reverse complement strand
GAACGAGACCCGACGAGCTTTCTTCGATCACCGGAGTCCATTGCTCGGCTTTCTCGGCGGCATCCTCGCGGTCCTTGCCGCGAACGGTTACGGTCGCGCGCAAACTGCCGACGGCTTCGCCGCCGATAATTTTCACGTCGCCGTGCGTCCGCTCCAATCGAAGCGTTTTCCCCGCCTCGATCTGCAGCGGCAATTCAACCGTCCGCGTTTCGGATGGCCCGAACCACGGCATTTTAAACTCGCCTTTCGAAATTTGATCCACGCTTTCGCGTAATTGCTCGACACCTTTTTTGGTCGCGGTTTTGACTTGACCCGCGACTTTGTTCCAATCGACGCCACCGATCGTTTCTTTCGTCATTTTCTCGACGCTATCCACGAACTTCTTGAATGGCTCGTCGGACCTGCCTGGTGGCGGGGGAGGGGGCGGCGGTGTCGACGACGTCGTCGCTCCGTTCGAAGCTTCCGACGCCTCGAAATCGATGAAGGCATCCATCAGGTCGTAGGCGTCTTCGGGTGAAATGCGCCCCTCTTCGACCATCCGTATGATGCGTAAAACCTGCTCTTTCAAATTCCAGCCTCCTTCATGGCTTTCTTGGCTTGTTCGGGGGTTAGTTCGCCGGCTTCCAGCCGACGCAAAATCTCTTTTTGGTTCGCGGTAACTTCGCGGCGGCCGTTCGATTCCGAGCCGGCGGCGGGCGCGAGGTCCAGAGCGGTCAGTAGTGCGTCCAGGCGCGATCGTACGGTGGGGTAGCTGATCCCGAGCTCCTTCTCCATGCTGGCAATCACGCCACGGCAACGCAAGAAGGTGATCAAAAAATGCATTTGCTCGGAGCTGAGGCCCTGGAAGGGGCTCGGCTTGAACCTGCCTCGAACGACCAGGCCTTGCTCTTCGTTTGTGAGTTCGGTGATCGTCCACTCCCCGAGGTCCGCAAGCCCGGCCGGTAGACCGTCATGCGCTTTCGGTGTCTCGTTCATACCGTGTTCTACCCTCCGTTTCGAGTGCAGGTTGCGGATTCCGCAACGCCAACCGTCGATTTCCTTAGGAATCTTACACCAAGCCTGCGGATTTGTTCGGCAGTAAGCAAAGCAAGGGTCGCCTCGAGAGTGCGAGACGACCCTTCTCGACGAATGGAGATTACGGAGTAATCACCCAGTAGGCCTGGTCTATACGTACCTGCGCCACGGATAGGCCAGCAACGGCGCTACCTGTTTCCAGGAGAGGCGCGCACCGACAGCCCGTGTACCTGCCTGCACGAATCGTGCGGCGTTTGTTGTCTGGAACGTAACAACCTGGTCGCCTGTCGGCCTTGTCGAAAGTGCGCTAGATGCCAAGATCGTCCCAAAGCCCGTCTATCCTGCGTTTCACGTCCTCGCTCATGGTGATCAGCGGCGGCCACTCACGCGGGAAGCCTTCGCCCGCCGTCTTATGGGTGCAGTCGAAACCGATCTTGCCGCCAAACCCGACAAGGCTGGTGGCGTGGTCAAGCTGGTCGATCGGGCCCCTAGTGGTGATCGAATCTCGCACCGGGTCGCAGTTCGCCCCGATGCGGAACAGCACGTCCCCAAGGTCGTGTACGTCCACGTCCTCCTCGAACACGAACACGAACTTCGTGAACATTAGCCCGCCGAGCCCCCAAAGCGCGTTCATCACTTTGAACGCGTGCCCTGGGTACCGCTTGCGGATTTTCACGAACGCCACGTTGTGGAAGCACGCCTCAACCGGTAAGTTGATATCCAGAATTTCGGGGACGGTTAACCTGATCAGCGGCAGGAAGATACGCTCGACGGCCTTGCCCATGTAGCCGTCTTCCATTGGCGGAATGCCGACAATCGTAGCGGGGTAGACGGGTTTCTCGCGCATCGTCACGCACGTCACGTGGAACACAGGAAATTCGTCGGCGAGTGAGTAATAACCTGTGTGGTCGCCGAACGGTCCCTCGGTGCGCCGTTCTGCGGGATCTACGTAGCCCTCCAGAACGATCTCCGCATCCGCGGGCACCTTGATATCGACGGTCTTCGCCCGTATCAATCTCGCAGGCTCCCGGCGGATAAAGCCGGCGAAAAGCATTTCATCTATACCCGGTGGCAGGGGCGCGATTGCAGAAAACGTATACGCCGGGTCCCCGCCAAGCGCAACCGCCACCTCGATGGGCTTCCGCGAATCCGCCATATGGGCTGCGCCAACTTTGTGCATCTGCCAGTGCATGCCTGTCGTGTTGCGGTCATAGACCTGCATCCGGTACATGCCCACGTTTCGCCTACCGGTGTTCGGGTCGTGTGTGAACACCATGGGCAGCGTGATAAACGGGCCCGCGTCCATCGGCCAGCACGTGAGGACGGGCAATGTGGTGAGGTCCACTTCCCCACCCAGAATGACCACCTCCTGGCAGATGCCGGAACCCACAGTTTTTGGCGGCACCTTGGCGATGCGAGCGGCCTTTTTAAGGAGGCCGAGCTTGTCTGCCCAACTCGCGGGGATCTCCGGTTTGAGCAAGTCCTCAAGCTCGTCGGCGATTTCCTGCACATCGCCAACCCCGAGGGCAATGGCCATCCGGCGCTCGCTGCCCATCGTGTTGATGGCCACCGGCATGTCGTAGCCTGTCGGGTTTTGGATGAGCAAGCCGGGGCCGCCTCTGGGCATTTTCATGCACCGGTCTGCCACTTCGGTGATCTCCAAGTTTGGGCTAAGAGGTGTGGCAATCTTCCTCAACTCGCCTTTGCTTTCCAGAGCGGCGAGGAATGCTTGGAAATCTGCGTGCATGCGGGCCTACGATACCCGCGCGGCTAACCGAGGGCGGATACCTAACTGTTCTGTGTCATGAATTGGTCTAGCTCAACCTGAGCCTTGTCCTGCGCCTCCTGCTTTGTCTCGCCGGAGTGAATGTGCAGCATCTGTGACGGACCGTCTTCGTAATACACTTTCGGCTGTGCGGCAAACCGTTGGCTGCTTTGTGCGGCGTCGGAGCGCTCGCTGACCACCACCCACCCATCTTTGATTTTCTTCATATATTCCCCTCACACCGAGAATCGCGATGGGGTGCGCGTCCTCCTCAAGTAGGCCGAGCACGTGCCACGCGTCTTGGCGCTTGCCACTGTATAGGCAAGAAAGGGCAAAAGTGTGACATCGAACTGTTCTGAGAGGATGCTCCTCAGTCCACTATTCTGGACAGCAGTCCCCAAAATGAGCATGCCAAACAGGTTCGCGGCAATAATCTGATATCCCTCAAAGAGCTTACAGAAATCGAGAGATCCTGCTATAGTATCTCTACGTCTACTATTCGGATACAATCCCATGATACGACTCGACATGATCGGAATCGTTTGTTCAGACCTCGAGGCCTCGGTCACGTTCTACCGCAACCTCGGCCTCGACTTCGCCGACCCTGACGGCCCCTACGTGGAAGCGTCGACTGCCGGAGGCATACGCGTGTCGCTAAACGACGCGAAAATGATCAAGGACATAACCGGAGACATAGAATCGGTTGGCCACTCGATCAGCATGGCGTTTCTGTGTGACGGTCCTGGCCATGTCGATCGGCTATTTGAAGACCTTATGGGCAAGGGCTACAAGTCGAAGCTCGAACCCTTCGACGCGTTTTGGGGCCAGCGTTACGCAACGGTCCTCGACCCTGATGGCCACGCCGTCGATCTCTTCGCACCAATTTCGCCGTACTAAATCGGCGACGTTCAAACAATAACTCATTGGAGAAACAAATGAAAACAATCGCAATTCTCGTTTCAACTGCGCTTTTGGGCGGTATGGCGCTAGCTCAAATGCCAGACATGACGCCTCCCAAGGAAATGGAAAAGCTTCATCCTTTGGTGGGCACATGGAAGGGCAAAGAAAAACATTTCGATCCCGCTTCGCCCGAGCCCATGGCGGCCGACTCTACGATTACGAACACGCTCGTCCTCGGTGGGCACTTCCTCAAAGGCGACTACAAAACCACCGTACCCGGCTTCGGGGAGTTCACCGGCATGCAAATGCTGTCCTACGACCCTGCCACGAAGAAGTATATGGTCTGGTGGTTCGATGCTGCCAGCAACACGGCCATGAAAGGCGAATCGTCTTCCACCGGGCCGGAGTTTGTATACGTAAGCGAACCCGTGGAAATGCCTGGGATGGGCAAAACCAAAATGCGCATCACGACCAATGTCAAAAGCGCCACGATGTTTACGATGAAAATCGAGATGGAAACGGGTGGTCAGTGGGTGAAGTTCCTGGAAGGCGAATACACCAAACAGTAGGTTAGGCGCGAGCCAAGTATAATGCCGTTGGAATCTTCTTTTCCGGCGGCTACCTATTTAAGCTCCCCGGCAATTGAAGAAAACAGAAGTTCAATGTCTCTAAAACCCCTCAACGATCGTATTGTCATCCAACCCTCCGAAGCAGAAACTCGCACTGCCTCCGGTCTCGTGCTTCCTGATTCCGCCCTTGAAAAACCCCAGAAAGGTGTAGTGATCGCAGTCGGCCCTGGCAAAAAGCTGGACAACGGCACGCTGGTCGTCCCCGATGTTTCGGTTGGTGACACCCTGCTATACGGCAAGTATTCGGGCACGGAAGTTCAGCTCGCCGGCAAAGATTATGTGATCCTGCGGGCTGAAGACATCCTTGGTATTTTAGTGGGAGCACCTTCAAAACCTGCACCACCAGCCAAGCCAAAGATCGCGAAGGCTGCTCCGAAGGCAAAGGCCGTGAAAGCCAAACCTGCAAAGGCAGCGCCGAAGGCAAAGGCTGTGAAAGCCAAACCTGCAAAGGCAGCGCCAAAGGCAGTGAAGACCAAGCCTGCAAAAGCGCCAGGCAAGGCTAAGGCGCCGAAGCCGGCACCCAAGACCAAGGCAAAGCTAACTCCAAAAGCTAAAACAAAACCCGTCAAAAAGGGCAAGAAGTAAGCATGCCTAAGAAGGAGATTCTCTACGGCGACGATGCCCGCCGCGCATTATTCATTGGCGCATCTAAGCTCGCCGATTCCGTCCGCTCGACCCTGGGCCCGCGTGGCCGCGTCGTGGGGCTCTCAAAGAAATTCGGTGCGCCCCTGCTCGTCGACGACGGCGTCACCATCGCCAAGGATATCGAACTCGAAAACACTTTCGAGAACATGGGCGTTGCCCTGGTTCGCGAGGCCAGCTCTAAAACAAATGACCAAGCGGGCGATGGCACAACGACCGCCATCATCCTCGCCCACGCCTTGGTAGAAGAAGGACTTCGAACTATTTCGGCAGGCATTAACGCCGCTTCACTCCAGCGTGGGATGGCTGCTGCGGTCAACGCCGTCGTCGCCGAAATTGCCAAACAGAGCAAGAAGCTCAAGGGCGTAGAAGGGGCTATCCAGGTAGCAACTATTTCCTGCAAGGATGAGGCCGTCGGCAAACTCGTCGGCGAAACACTATACAAAGTAGGTCTGCAAGGGGTCGTCACAGTGGAAGAAGGCAAAAGCCTGGACACCACGGTCGACATGGTCGAGGGACTTCGTTTCGACAAGGGCTACATGAGCCCGTACTTCATCACGGATGTCGCGCGAATGGAGGCGGTGCTCGAAGATCCGCTGATCCTATTGCACGAAAAGAAAATCGCAACCGTCGCCGATTTCCTTCCCTTCCTCGAAACTGCAGCGCGAACAGGGAGACCCGTAGTCGTTGTAGCCGAGGATATCGAGAACGAAGCCCTCGCGCTCCTAGTCCTCAATCGCCTGCGCGGTGGTCTAAAGGTTGCAGCCGTCAAGGCTCCCGGTTTCGGTGAGCGCCGCAAAGCGATGCTCGAAGACGTCGCTGTGCTCATCGGCGGTACCGTGATTAGCGAAGATCTGGGCATGAAGCTCGATGCCGTCACCCTCGACATGCTGGGCAGCGCAGACAAAGTAATCGTAACGAAGGATAACACGACGATCGTCGGTGGCAAGGGAAGCAAGGCTGCCATCTCGGGCCGCCTCAAGCAGATTGATGGGGCAATCAACAAGAGCGACAGCAAGTACGACAAGGAAAAGTTGAGCGAGCGTCTCGCGGCCCTTTCAGGCGGCGTCGCCGTCATCAAGGTCGGAGCGGCTACCGAAACCGCAATGAAGGAGCGGAAGGCTAAGGTCGAAGACGCCCTTAGCGCAACACGCGCCGCAATGGAAGAAGGAGTAGTCGTGGGTGGTGGGGTCACGCTTTTGCGCGCAGCCTCGGTCGCAGCTGCCCTGAAACTCCCTGAGGACGAACGCGTCGGCGCAATGATTCTTGCGCGTGCACTGGAAGCCCCAATGCGCACGATTGCAGACAACTCCGGCGTCGAAGGCCGCGTCGTAGTGCAAAAAGTGAAGGAGGCCAAAGGCTCGCAGGGCTTCGACGCTGCCACGCTCGAATACAAAGACCTTGACAGGGCAGGTGTCATCGACCCAGCGAAGGTAGTGCGCCTGACGGTTCAAAACGCAGCCTCCATCGCCGGAATGATCCTCACGACGGAAGCAGCGGTGGGTGAGCCCGCCGACATCGACGACGAGCCTCATACGCCGCCCGCCTATTAGCCCGCATGACCGATAGTGCGCTCGAAGCGTGGGTCGACCATTTCGATGGCCGGCCCACGGTTGTGTCTCGTGCGCCGGGGCGCGTAAACCTGATCGGAGAGCACACCGATTACAACGATGGCTTCGTGTTCCCGGCCGCCATCGACCGGTTCGTCGACCTCGCTGCTCGGTTTTCCGACGAAGACAGATTCGTTTCTGCACAAATCCGCGAAGCGAAGAGAGACCCGGCTTCCGGCGGTTGGCGGCGCTACGTGGAAGGGTGCCGAAAAGCTCTGGAAACCGAGGGCTTCTCCGCCCCGCCACTCGAATTAGTCATCTCTTCGAACGTGCCAAGCGGTAGCGGCCTCAGCAGCAGCGCCGCGCTCGAACTCGCCGTCCTCGGAGCCTGGAACACCCTTTGCGAACATGGCTTGGCCCCCCGCGAGCTGGCTGAAATTGCTTGGCGCGCCGAGAACGAATTCGTTCGACTTCGGTGCGGGCGGATGGACCAGTACGCTTCGGCGCTGGGCAAAGACGGCTGTGCCCTCTTCATCGACATCCGTGCCCTGAGCGTCGAGCCGTGCGCGCTACCCGAGGGCTTGACCATCGGCATTCTGGACACTCGCAAGCCGCGGTCCTTAGCTGCGAGCAAGTACAACGACCGCGTCGCGGAATGCGCTCGCGCCGTAAACGCTGTCGCCCGGTCCAAAACCATAACGTCCCTCAGGGACGCCTCTATCGAAGACCTAGAAAGCGTCGAGATCGATCCGGTAGCGCTCCGCAGGGCTCGCCACGTCATCACTGAGAATCAGCGCGTCGTTGACTTCCGCAGCGCCCTACACGCATCCGACTTCACCGCAATGCGGGAGCTCTGCGACGCATCGCACGAAAGCCTGCGAGACGACTATGAGGTGAGCATTGCTGAGCTTGACGCCATGGTCCGCGCCGCCCGCAACGCGCCCGGCTGTGTCTGCGCTCGATTGACGGGCGCAGGATTTGGCGGTTGCTGCGTGGCTCTAGTTCACGCCGATGCTTTTGACGCCTTCAAGAATACGACGCGATCATCCTACGAAATGTATGGTTTCACCACCCCGCAGATCTTCTCTGCCCGGCCCGTTGGCGGCTCATCCTCATGGGTGATTTGATCGCGCCCGACATCCTTACCAGGAACAAATTTTAGCGCTCGCGCGTCTATCTCGAGTAATTGTACAGTCGATGCCGTACACCTGGATTGCGCCTTTTATTTGACTTTGTATCGGCACCGGGAAACGTGAACCCCCGTGATGGGTCGTGCCGATTCATGTCACAAAACGGACCACTTTCTACAAAGGAGTAGTTAATACATGCTGTTACGCACTTGGAAACTTGGGCCCTACCGGCCCCACTTACTGAATGAAAGGATTTGGTGATCAATGACGATGACGAAATCAGGAAAAGAATCGCGTCCGGTTAGGCTAACGCGCAGGGAACGAGAGGTGCTTGTGCTCATCTCGCAAGGGCTTCGCAGCCGCGAGGTCGCCGAGAAGCTCATCGTATCGAAGCGCACCGTGGATTTCCACCTCGCGAATATCTATCACAAGCTGCAGGTGAGCAATCGCCTGATGGCTTTTAGGAGGGCATCCGATCTGGGACTGATTCCCTTCCAAGGTCCAAGTCGGCCGAAAAAGTAACCACGTCTTGGTCGGCACGGCAGGAGTTTGTCGTGCCATCATTTTTTTTAAGTCTGGTGTCTACTCGGCACGCGCGGCAAATCGACACCGTCACCGGCAGAGGTCGTTGTGTACCGGATCAGCCGGTCCAGAATCACCTTCACCATGCCGGCGAGCGGAAACGCGAGCAACATGCCGACGATGCCCAGTAGCGCGCCGCCGCAAAGCACAACAAAAACGCTGACGACCGGGTGCAGACCAACAGACTTTCCCACTAATTGTGGATGGACAACGCTGTCGTAAATCAATCCTACTGCGATATACACGACTAGCACTAAAATGATGTAGCCGCCTTTCGACATTTCTATTCCGAGAAATCCCGACGAGTCGCCGGAAACAATCGCAATCCATATTGCGGCGGATGAAATTAGGAAACCGACATACGGAATCACATAGAACACGCCCACAAGCAACCCCAACAAAAGCCCGAACGGCACACCCAAAAGCGTGAATAAAACCGCATTGATGGCAGAGTACAAAAGAACGCTCTTCGTCAGCCCGCGCACGTATCCGGAAACAACGTCACCCAAATCGCTCAATAAATCCGTCGCGGCGGGACGAATCGTCGGCGGAATCCACGTTACAAACCGCCGCCGAAAATCGTCGTAATTCATCAATATCAACGCCGTTACAAGCGGCGTCAGAACCAACAGAAAAATAGAAGACGTCGCGTACTGCAAAACACCCGCTACGTTGCCGAAAATCCGCGAGGCCATGGAGCCGACTGTCTTCTTTACCTGGAACATTTCCTCCAGGCCGGTGCGCGTGGTTGGGAGCCCGACCTTCTGTAATGTGCCCTTGTATTCCACCAACATCTTATCGATCCAGCCCGGTTTCACGGGTGTCTCCAAATGCTGGATCAGCTGGTCGCGTTCGCTTGGCAGGTCGTAAACCGCCAGGCGGTCGGCTTCGTTGCCGAAGAAGTCTGTAAACGTGTCATCCGTTGCGTTCGGGTCTCTTAACCACTTGCCAAACTCACCCGGTTCGAGAGGATACTTCTCGGCCAGCAACTCACGATCCTCCAGAGCGAGTCTGTCAGCGAGGAATGAGTCTACACGTGTCGGAGGAAATAGCTCGGTGCGAATCAGGTTCGTCACATTTGTCTGCACCGCGCCCACTTGCGAGGCGATACGCGGCGCGATCAGAACCCCCGCGCCGACTATCACAGCGAAGAACACGATGAGCATGCTGAAAACCGCAAGCCCCCGGGAAAAGCCCTTTTTGCGAAGAAACCGAATCGACGGGTCTAGCAGCGCGGCGGCCACAAGGCCGAATACAAACGGAAACAGAATCGAGCGGACGAGATACAGGAATAGGGCGGCGACCAATACGATCGCCACCCAAAGGATGACGCGAGACCCCCCCATCAGCGGTTAAACCGCTGCCTTAGACGCCGGCCTCGTCGATAGCGTTCTCTACGGCGGCGCCTGCCTTATTCTTCTTCTCGCGGACCCAGTCGCCCACGCGGTGCTTGATGTCATCTAGCTTGTGCGCGAGCTCTTCCCGAGTCTCAGGGCCAGCTTTCGGTGCCAGCAAAATGCCGGCAGCCGCGCCGATCAAAGCGCCGACGCCTACACCGGCCAAGAAGTAAACCATCACACCTTTATCATCAGATTCATGCATAGTTGTTTCTCCAGTCTATCGCTTGCGGCATCCCGAGCGATAGCAGTACTTACTGTTATACGCCATCTGCGTTGCAAATCATCGGGCCGACACGGATTCCTGCGAAAGCATCCGACCTACAACCACCCAAGCAGCTGCCGCGGGCACGGCTTCTAGTTCTTCGGTAAATCCTGGATCGTCAAACGCACATCTCCACCTGGCGAACCTTGCCGCTGCTAAAGTCGTCTATAATCTTATCATCAAGTTGCATATGAATTCAGGTGAAGCAAGATAAGACGGTTTAGACGTCGAGACGTCCGGCCCGAACCAGGGCCCATGATCAACCAGCGCTGTTTGCGCCATCCGGACGTCAGGCTCATTGGAGCCGAAGGGGAGCAGGTAGGCATCGTAGCCACCCGTAAAGCACTTCAGATGGCCCAAGATGTCGGTCTAGACCTCGTTCTTGTCGCCGCGAGTGCCCAGCCTCCTGTTTGTCGCATCATCGACTACGGAAAGTACAAGTACGAAACCGAGAAGCGGGACAAAGAGAACAAGCACAAGCGTAAAGCGCAGGACGTTAAGGGTATAAAGATGCGTCCGGGCACCGCTGGGCATGACCTGCAGGTCCTCTTGAAGAACGCGAGAAAGTTCTTGGATGAGGGCGACAAGGTTAGATTCCTCGTCCAATTTAGGGCACGAGAAATCACGCACCCGGAAATCGGCATTCAGAAGCTGACCTGGTTTCTTGAGCAATTGGGAGACACGATTCAGATCGACAAGCCGGCCGGCCTTGAAGGCAAGCAGATGACCTTGGTCGTCAGTCCCAACAAGAAAGCGGCGCCTAAGAAAGGAACTACAAATGGGAAACAAGTTGAAAACGTCCAAGACAGCGGCCAAGCGGTTCAAGATCACGGGGACCGGCAAGATTCTGCGTCGCAAGGCGTATAATAGCCACATGTTCTTTCATAAGAGCAGCGCGCAAAAGCGACGTCTGGAAGGCGAGCCAGAGTTGTGCAAGGGCGAAGCAAAGCGCGTAAGAAAGCTGCTCGGCCTGAAGGCCCCGACGAATTAAGGGAACTGCGCTCTTCGAGTCTCGAAGAGCGCAGTTCTTGTTTTGCAACTACCTGAAGAAATCGAACGACTCTAACTGGTCGCGAATTGTCTTTAGAAACGCACCTGCAAGCATGCCGTCGACGACACGGTGGTCGTAACTCAGCACCAGATGCATGATGGGCTTGATCCCAAACATTCCGTCTTTCGCGATGACAGACTCCTGTATTGCGTAGGTCCCAAGTATCCCACTCTGCCCTGCAGGAATCATTGGAGTACCGAAGAGCGCGCCATAGGTTCCGGGGTTTGTCAGCGAAAACGTAGCTCCCTGATAATCGGAGATTTCAAGTTTTCCATCGCGCGCTTTCTTGGCGACCGCTTCGAGATCCTTGGCGATTTCAATCAGATTCTTCTTGTGGGCATCGCGAAGAACAGGCACAACCAATCCCTGGCTCCCATCACCGAGGGCCACAGCGATGCCGATGTGCGCAGCGTGGTTGACTAAAAGCTTGCCGTCAGCCTGCAAGCTGCTGTTAACGTATGGAAATTTGATCAGGGCTTCCGCCAGCGCCTTGATGAAGAACGGCGTGTAGGTGAGTTTCACCCCGTTGGTTTGCTGGAAGGAGTCCTTGTTCACCTTGCGAAACTCGACAAGCTTGCTCACGTCGACCGCGGTAACGGTGCTCACGGAGGGAATTTCGTGGGCGCGAACCATTGCCTCCGCGATCGCTTTGCGGATACCCACGAGCGTAACAACCTCTTGTTCCGGCCCGACGGCCGTGGGCGCGGCAGGCTCAGGCTCCGGCAGCGGCCTTGAGATTGTTGGTTGCACCGAGTTGGCGGTCAGCCCGCTCGTTGTGAGGAAGGCTTCGACGTCCTTTTTCGTAACGCGGCCGCCTTCACCGCTTCCGGAGATGGAAGCAAGTTGGGCATCCGTAACGCCGCTGGATTTAGCGATCGACCTAACAACGGGCGTGTACCACTTGCGGTCGCCCTCGGTGGCGGCAGGTTCCGTTAGGGCAACCTCAGGTTTAGCTGGTTCAGTCTTCGGCTCAACTTCCGGAGTCTCGACTTTAGGGGCGCCATTGCCTTCAGGAACATCTGAAGACTCGCCGATGAGGCCGAGGGCTTCGAATACCTTGACGTTCTCGCCTTCCGGAATCAGTATCTTGACGAGCACTCCGGATGCGGGCGCCTGCAGCTCGGTGTTGACCTTGTCGGTCATGATTTCGACGACGGCTTCGTCTTCTTTCACCGCGTCTCCAACGCTTTTTAGCCATCGGCTCACCGTGCCTTCATGCACACTCTCGCCGAGTTCGGGCATTAGGATTTCGGTTGTCGCCATTAGTATTTCGCCACTCGCGTCGCGGTTTCGACAATGTCTTCGACGCTCGGGAGTACCGCAAGTTCAAGCGGCTTCACCCACGGCACGGGCGTGTCGGTCCGCGTGACACGAAGCGGCGGCGCGTCAAGTTTTTCGAACGCGAGCTCGTTGATTCGCGCTATGACTTCGCCGGCAAAACCGCACGTGCGGGTCGCTTCGTTGACGACGATCACTCTGTTTGTCTTCGCAACCGAATCGAGGATAGCCTGCTCGTCTAGAGGGACTAGCGTGCGGAGGTCGATAACCTCGGCGTGGATGCCTTCCGCTTCGAGTTTAACAGCGGCTTCGAGGCAGAAGTGGACGGGGTTACCGTAACTGACGATGGTAATGTCATCACCCTCGCGAACAATGTTTGCCTTGCCGAGCGGAATGATTTCTTCGTCGAGCTCTTGCTCGATTTCGCGCTTGCGGTAAAGCTCCTTTACTTCGTAGAAAATGACCGGATTCGGATCGCGCAGCGACGCTTTCATGAGGCCCTTCGCATCTTTCGGAAAAGCAGGAACGACGACTTTCAGACCCGGTGAGTGGGCGAACCATGTCTCGTTCTGTTGGCTGTGGTAGGGACCGCCGCCTCCGTAGCCTCCGCTCGGGCCCCGAATTACGATGGGGAGGCTGACGTCGCCGGCAGTTCGGTAATGCATCGTCGCGGCGTTGTTCACGATTTGGTCGAATCCGCATGAAATAAAATCGATGAACTGCATCTCGACCATAACGGGTCGCCCCATCATGGCAAGGCCAATCGCCGTCCCGACGATGGCTGCTTCGGAGATCGGGGCGTCGATCACACGCTGCGGTCCGAACTCGGCTTGCAGGCCCTCTGTGACGCCGAAGGCGCCTCCGAGGATGCCGATGTCTTCGCCGATGCACACCATGCGGTCGTTCGCTTGCATCTCCTCTCGGATGGCTTCCTTTAGGCCGGTGAGAAGGTTCTTTTGGGCGGATTCCAGGGCAGCGGCGGTCACTTCGATTCCTCCGCGAAAACCCATTTGGTCGCCTCGTCAGCGGTGGGAACCGAAGATTTCATAGCAAAGTCGACCGCTTTCTTCAGCGCATCGACGACCTCGACCGGGAAGTCCTCATCGGTTGTGCTGGGGGCGTCCTTGCCTTCGGGCGCGTAGCGGTCGGAATCCTTCTGGCCCAGCAACCCCATTTCCACAAGGTGTTTCTTATAAATCGCGATGGGGTCGCGTGCGCGACCGCGCTCGACTTCGGCCGGCGTTCGATATTTCGCCGCGCGGTCGTCGTCGTGGTCTCCGTGGCCGTACGCACGAAAGGTCTTGCACTCAAGCAGTACCGGACCCTTACCCTTACGAGCCCATTCTATGGCCCACATCATTTTGTCGTAGACGTCCAAGACGTCCTGGCCGTCGGCAACAAGACCGGGAATGTCGTATCCCTTTGCGCGGTCGGCGACATCTTTGGTGGGGCAGCCGAGTTCGACCGGAGTCCCATACGCCCACTGGTTGTTCTCGACAACCGTAATCACAGGGGTTTTGTGGACGGCAGCGAAGTTTATTGCTTCGTGGAAGACTCCTTGTGCGGTGCTCCCTTCCCCGTTGTAGGTGACGACAACGGTGTCCTTCCCTTCCATTTTTTCGGAATAGCCGATTCCGGCGGCCACCGGGATGGTGCCTGCGAGCATGCTGGTGCTGCAAATGATCTTGTGCTTAAGGCTGCCGATGTGCGACCAGTTATCGCGAGCGCGGCCCGGCGAATCTACTTTGCCCCAGACCTGGGCACAAACGGCCTCGATCGAGAGGCCCATGCGATCGGGGTTGTCCCAACCGGCTCGCATGTCCTTGAGAAAAAAGGCCGGCATGTCTCGGTGGATCGGCGATATCCAATCATCCGGACGCAAGCCAAAAAGGGTTCCCACGAGGATCGCCTCTTGGTTGTGCGAAGAATAAAGCGTGCCGCGCAGGCGTCCTCTTCGCTTTTCCTTAACGAGCCGAACGTCGAAGTAGCGCGCCAGGTACAGCTGGCGCAGAATTTCCAAACGGTCCTCAGGGGTCAAATGGTCCCGAGCTTTCGAGCTCGGTTTTTTGGGTTCTTTCGCTAATTTGTCGCCTTTCTCGCCCTCGGGAGAGGCAACAGTCGCTTCGCTGCTCAACTTCGATAACTCCTGTATTTCCACCATCCTTGGTGGGTTCAGAGTATACCTGCGTGAGGCTAATTGTAGGCTTTCGTCCACAATGTTTCTGTACCGTCCTGTACACAAATACTATCTACGAACGTTCCACCGAAGTCTTGGGAGGAGGGAGATTCCGCCGAGCAGCCGCCGATGCTTTTACGATGCCGATATCGAAAGCAAAAAATGAGCGACGTGAATCTACAGAAAAATTGGAGAAACTAAACAAGGCACAGCGAATCTTCAACACACGAGCCGGCTCCCTGATCCTCCGACTCCCCTCCGCGGGTTGTCGCCCCAAGTCGCTGTCGCTAATATGTCGACTGGGCATGGATTCAGCAACAATGTCCGCTCCCTTCGATTGCACTCTGGTTCGAGAAGTAAAATGACTCTGTGTCCTTAGCCCCTTCCTCACACGAGAAGCTCTTAGTCGTCGATTTCGGAGGGCAGTACACGCAGCTGATCGCTCGCAGGGCGAGGGAGCAGGCCGTCTATTCAGAGATCGCGGCGTGGAACGACCCGTGCCTTGCCGAAAAGTGGAGCAATGCCAAGGCCGTCGTACTTAGCGGGGGGCCAAAGAGCGTCTTGGAAGAAGGCGCACCGACCATCGACGCCGATCTGCTCAAGTCGGGAAAGCCCGTTCTCGGGATATGTTACGGCCAGCAGGCCATGGCACATCTGCTGGGCGGCAAAGTTGTGAAGGTTGACACACGCGAGTACGGCAGGCAAACCTTGGAGCTGACGGGGCATTCCGTGCTTCTGCCTCAAGCGGGGCAAGTCTGGATGAGTCACTGCGACTCGGTCACCGCGTTGCCGACCGGCTTTTCAGTAAGCGCATCCACTTCGACGTGCCCGGTTGCGGCAATGGAGGACCCGGCGCGCAACCTGTTCGGCGTGCAGTTCCATCCGGAGGTCAGCCACACCGAGAACGGAACCGTCATTTTACGACGCTTCCTGTTCGACCGCGCAGGCTTCTCGGGTGACTGGACTTCCGCAAATTTCGTTGAGGACACGGTCGAGGCGATCCGTACTCAGGTAGGCGTCGGGCGGGTGCTATGCGCCGTTTCCGGTGGTGTGGATTCGACGGTTGCTGCGGCGCTGATCGCACGCGCAGTCGGCGATCGAGTTACCTGCGTCTTTGTCGATCACGGATTAATGCGCAAAAACGAGGCCGCGAACGTGATTGCGACGTTTCGGGATTTTGTGCCTGGGAAGTTTGTTCCTATCAATGCTTCAGATCAGTTTTTCACAGCCCTCTCAGGCGTCACGGAACCGGAAGCGAAGCGCAAGATTATCGGCGAAGAATTTGTTCGCGTTTTTGAAAAGCACGCCGAAGAAATCGGCGACTGCAATTTCCTTGCGCAGGGTACGCTGTATCCGGACGTAATCGAGAGCGGGTCAAAAACTGCATCGAAAATAAAGACACACCATAACGTTGGCGGACTGCCGGACTGGATGAAAATGGAACTTGTCGAGCCACTCCGCTGGCTGTTCAAAGACGAGGTTCGCTCGATCGGCCGCGAACTCGGGCTGCCGCCGGCAGCCGTCGATCGGCAGCCGTTCCCAGGACCGGGGCTGGGCGTTCGAATTCTTGGCGAGATAACGAGAGGGAGAGTGTCCATCGTTCAAGATGCAGACGCCATTTTTCGCGAAGAGTTGGAAAGAGACGGGCTATACGCGGCTATCTGGCAAAGCTACGCTGCCCTGCTCGACGTGCGCAGCGTGGGCGTGATGGGAGACGAGCGCACCTACCTCCACCCAGTCGTGCTTAGGGCCGTGGTGAGCGAAGACGCAATGACTGCACGTGCCGCACCGATACCGTTTGCGACGTTAGAAAGGGTGGCGACGCGCATCGTGAATGAAGTGTCAGGCGTGAATCGCGTGATGTACGATCTCACGAGCAAGCCGCCAGCGACCATCGAATGGGAATGAGACGCGTCGAAACGCTGATTTCAGAAGACGAGATACGGCTCAAGGTCGCCGAAATGGGTGCGCAATTGAAGGCAGAATACGCCGGATCAAAACCGCTCTTGGTCGGAGTTCTCAAAGGCTGCATCTATTTTATGGGCGATCTTTCGCGAGAAATGGGAGAGACATGCTCGCTTGATTTTATGGCAATCGAAAGCTATGACGGGGACACCTCGACCGGCGCGGTCAGGATTCGCATGGACCTCGCGACCAACATCGAAGGCAGGGATGTGCTGATCGTCGAAGATATTGTCGATACCGGAATGACGCTTTCGTACCTAGTCGACTTATTTGAGTCTCGTAAACCGAAGAGCCTCAAAGTGGCGACATTACTATTTAAGCCGGGCAGCTTTAAGGGCACCCATGGACCCGATTATATTGGCTTCGAAATTCCGAACGACTTTGTAGTCGGCTATGGGATGGACTTAGGTGAAGAGTATCGAAACCTCAAATTCGTCGGGCGATTGTCAAGTCGCTAGTGGGCATCCGGCCTAAAGAGTTCCGTTTTCCCATCTGCGCGTAGCCAGAACCCATCTACCCGACCCGATTGGTCGTACGTCCTGAACGGGTCGATTTGTTTTTCTGTTTCTACTCCCGACCGCTTGCCCAGCCGCCGCCATGCCGCGTGCCCGTCGACGAACAGGAAGTTCGCGCCCCGGCCGTGTGTCCAGACCGAGGTCTTCGGAGCGATTGCAATGGATCCTAAGTCATCGACGAAATAGCCGCAAGGCTCGGATAATGTTGCGCAATCAAGTTGCGGCGAAGAAATCGCCGTCGGTCGTTGTCCCAACCCGCCCCAAACGGCAACTAAAGTCTTCGGATTTAGGATTTTGCCCTTAGGCAACGCGTGCATGTAGCCGTTATAGGCATAAGTGAGAGGCGAATCAATCGCCGGGCAGCGAAATTTGTCTATGTCGATGTCGATTGCATTTGCCCAGAAGCCGGCGTCGCCGCGCGAGTTGGTGGGCACTCCAGCAGGCGTGGTCGGCAGCCACCGACTGCTACTTGCAGTCATTGAAAATGGATATCGGTCGGAACTAGCGGCGGCATACAGGTGCAGCGCTTCCCCGATGTGTCTTAGATTGGATAAGCACCGCGCTCGCCTCGCGGCTTCCTGCACATGCAAAAAAACGGGCGTTGCCAACAACGAGACGAACAGAATGACGGCTAGGATAACGAGCAGTTCCACCCAAGTAAAACCGCGCCTAAATATTCGCGAGCGCTGCAACGGCTGCTTCAATTGCTTCCTCGGTTCTTCCTGGATCCTTGCCCCCGGCTTGCGCAAAAGCTGGGGAGCCGCCACCGTCGCCACCGGCCGCCTGGGCGGCGGCTTTTGCAATCTTGCCCGCGTGCGCACCATTGGCGAGGGCCTTCTTCCCCACTTTGCAAAAAAACGCGACCTTGCCATCCGACGCGGCAACCACTAATCCCACGCCGTTGGGATCGGCTTCTATAAGTTGATCAACCGCAAGCTTTGCGTCGTGAGACGAAGCGCTGTTCAAAAACCCCGAATAGAAGGTGAATTTCGCAACCGTGCGAGCAACCCCATCGATTCCCGCCGTCGCTGCCGGAGCAACATTCTTTCTTGCTTCCCGAAACTGATCCTGCAGTCGACTAACAGCTGTAGCGAGATCAGCGGGTCGCGATTTCAGCACCTTGGAAGCTTCGCGCAAAATCGCATCTGCGTCTCGTGCCTTTTCATAAGCGCCGTAACCGGTCACGGCCTCGATGCGACGTACGCCACTCGCGCTGCTGCTTTCGGAGAGGATTTTAAACATGCCGATTTCGGCAACGTTATTGACATGCGTGCCGCCACACAGTTCCACGCTGAATCCGGGTACGTCAACGACCCGAACAAGGTCGCCATATTTTTCCCCAAAGAGCATCATCGCGCCGATTTGCCGCGCCTCGTCGATGGGGACGTTCCAATGAATGCGAACAGGCAAAGCGCTGGAAATCCTCCGATTGACCTCCTCCTCTACCGTTCTAAGTTCAGCCTCTGCCATACCTTTGCCGTGCGTAAAATCGAAACGCAATCGATCAGGGGCTACGAGAGAACCGGCTTGCGTGACATGCCTGCCGAGCGTTTCACGGAGGGCAGCATGCAGCAAGTGTGTTGCCGTATGGTTCCGCATGATGTCGAGTCGTCGCTGCTCGTCCACCGATGCGAGCACAGGCGAAAAGAAAATGTTTGACTGTAGGACGGAGCCAATCTGCTCGGGCCCGAGGCCGACAAGATCCTCAGCGAAGCGAAGGATTTCAGCGTCGTGCCAGATCTGGCCCATTTCTTTCCAGGTGTTTGTGATTCTAAAAGCAAAGTCGTCACTTTCGATTAGGCCCGTATCTCCTACCTGGCCGCCAGATTCCGCGTAAAACGGCGTCTCCTCAAGACAAATTTGAAAATGGCCCGTTGTTCTTTGGCCGTTGTCGAACCTTGGGCTTATTTGCACGAGCCTCGACGCATGACGGACCCTGTCATAGCCGACAAATGTTGATTGCAACGGCGCGTCCACGGCGGCAGCCAACATAATGGCTTCAGCCTCTCCTCCAAAAACATCTGATGCGCCTTGCGCAGAACGAGATTTATCTTGAGCGTCCTCAAGAGCCTGCCTAAACTGATTCTCGTCTATCGTGTGGCCAAGTTCCTGCGCCAATTCTTGCGTCACTTCGAAGGGAAAGCCGAAGGTGTCGTAAAGAAAAAACGCGTCGAGACCATCGATAGCGCCCTTTTCGCGGAGAACGTCATCGAAGCGTTCGTGGCCAAGGCGCATTGTCTTCAGAAAGCTCGCTTCCTCCAATGCCAATGTAGATCGGATGGCGTCGGCGCGTTCGGCTAGCTCCACGTATGGGTTTCCTAGCGCTTCGACAACCGCTGGAAAAACAGACTCCAAAAATGCGGACTCGATGCCCAACACGCGTGTACCCTTTAGAATAGATCGGCGGATAAGCCTTCTTAAGACGTAGCCGCGTCCTGTGTTCGAAGGCAGAATACCGTCAGCTATGCAAAATGACGCTGTTCGCATGTGATCGGAAATGACACGAATCGCGCGGTCTTGTTGCTCATCCGCGCCGTAAGTAATATTTGCAATCTGCTCGACTGCTTGCACAATCGGCGAGAATACGTCTGTGTCGTAAACGCTGCCAAAACCGTTCAGCACGCGAGCCGTGCGCTCAAGCCCCATGCCTGTATCTATGTTCTGTTGCGGCAGCGGGTCCATCGAAATCTTTTGATAGCCAAGATATGGACTCTCCGAGTCCCTAAGCACACCGCGCCACTCGTACTGCATAAACACGAGATTCCAGATTTCCAGCCAACGTCCCGCTGCTTCGTCTGCAATGTAATCGCCCGTCATCTCGTCTGCCGGAACTGTTCGGTAGAAGATCTCGCTGCAGGGCCCGCATGGACCGGGAGGACCAGCACTTAGAGCGCCGGCCGGCCAGTAATTCGCACCTTCGCCTAGTCGAATGATTCGCTCATCCGGATTCAAGCCCGCCTCTCTCCACTTTATCGACCAAAGCTGAAACGCTTCTTCGTCCTCTTCAAAAACCGTAACACACAACATGCCCGGCTGTAGCGCCAACCACTCCGGCGACGTCAGAAACTCCCAGGCGTAGTCGATTGCAGTTGCCTTGAAATAGTCGCCGAAACTGAAACTACCAAGCATTTCGAAAAATGTGAGGTGAGCTGGATTTCCTACTTCTTCAATGTCTTTCGCTCGCACACACTTTTGGCTCGTCACCAATCTAGGCGACGGAGGCGACGCCACCCCTCGAAAATAAGGCTTGAATTGAACCATGCCCGCGCCGGTGAACAAGAGGGACTGGTCCAGTTTCCCAGTGACGTCGATTGGGACAAGCGGCGCCGATGCGTGACGCGTGTGCCCCTTCGACTCGAAGAAGGCAACATATTTTTGGCGAAGTTCTTTTGCGTTCATGCTATCGAATGTTGAAATACTTCGCCTCAGGGTGATGGCAAACGATGGCGCTTGTAGATTGTTCTGGTACGAGCATAAACTCTTCCGTTAACTCAACGCCGATTTCGTTGGGGTTCAACAGGTCGAAAAGTTTCGCTTGGTCTTCGATATTCGGGCAAGCGGGATATCCGAACGAGTACCTGCAGCCCCGATACTTGGCGCTGAACAGCAATTTGACTTCTGCAGCATCCTCGGCACCGAATCCCCATTCATGGCGGACTTCTCTGTGAAACCACTCCGCAAGCGCCTCGGCAGTCTCTACTCCCATTCCATGCACATAGAGGTAGTCCTGATAATCACCCTTGGCGAAAAGCTCGCGCTCCAGGCGCGAAACTTCTGACCCTGCCGTAACCAATTGAAAGGCGGCGTAATCCATTCGCCCGGAGTCGACGGAGGCGAAGAAGTCAGCAAGACATAAGCGCCGGTCGGTGGATTGGCGCGGAAAAGTGAACCGCGCAACCGGCGTTCTTAGGTCATCACTATAGATTACAAGGTCATTTCCTTCAGACTGGGCGGGAAAATACCCGTACACGACTTTCGGAGCGAACTCGTCCTGAAGCATGGTCTTCAAGCGGTCGAAGGTCGGCCTTGCTTGTTCCTCGAGGTATTGATTAAACTCGACATTGTCTTGGTCCTTCGGCCTGCGAAATCCCCATTGGCCGCGGAACAGTGCAATTTCATTGATGAAAGGGTAGACGTCCCAGATGTTTATCTTGTCCAGCACCTTCCTGCCCACAAACGGTGGTTCTGGAATCGGGTTGTCAGTTTTGACATCACTCTTAACACCGTCGAAGACGTACAGCTGCGGGTCGCTATCGGGCAGGCGATGACTCGTAACACGCTGGTAGCCCGTCTCTTCTTCGCTGTCTACGATCGACGTCGGAGCCTCGTCGAGGTTTTGCATAATGCGTAGCCCTTCAAAAGCATCCTGGGCGTACCAGACCTTGCCTTTATAAATTGATCGCAAGTCTTGCTCTACGTAAGCTCGAGTAAGCGCGGCACCCCCCAAGATGACCGGATACTCGTGAAGGCCCCGTTCATTCAACTCAATGAGGTTGTCTTTCATCACCAGAGTACTCTTAACGAGCAGCCCGCTCAGACCGATCGCATCCACCTTGTGCTCGTGCGCTTCTGAAATTATCGACGAGATCGGCTGCTTAATACCGATGTTCACCACCCTAAATCCATTGTTGGAGAGGATAATGTCTACCAAATTCTTGCCGATGTCGTGCACGTCGCCCGCAACAGTTGCAAGCAAGATGCTGCCCTTGTCATCGCCCTCGATTTTATCCATCAAGGGCTCAAGGTGGCGAACGGCGGTCTTCATCACTTCGGCACTCTGCAAGACGAACGGCAGCTGCATCTTGCCCGCGCCGAACAATTCTCCGACTTCTTTCATTCCGTCTAGGAGAATGTCGTTGATAATGTCCAGCGGCCTGTAGGTTTCTAATGCCGCGTTTAGATTTGCCTCAAGGTTCTTCTTTATTCCGTCTACGATATGCCTTTTCAGTCGGTCTTCAATAGGAAGGGCGGTCAACGCGTCTTCACTCGGTCGGACCGACGAGACATTCTCGAACTGAGACATGAAGTCAACCAATGGGTCGTACTCGCCATCCCGCTCATCGAAAATAACTTTTCTCGCAATTTCCCACAATTTCGGCTCAACTTGGCTTTCAGGCATGATTTTCGAAGCGTGCACAATTGCGCTACTCAATCCTGCCTCTCTGCAGAAGTGTAGAAACGCAGAATTAAGCACATAGCGTGAGGACGCCTTCAGCCCAAAGCTGATATTGCTGATGCCGAGGATGGTGTTAACCGCAGGGTGTCTTTCTTTCAAGAGCCGAATTGCTTCGATTGTTTCGATCCCAGCATTGCGGAACTCCGCGTCGCCCGACCCGAGGGTAAATGTTAGGCAATCGATAAAGACGTCATGGTCCGCAAGTCCCGCAGCGCGCGTTTCCGTTAGAATGCGCTCGGCGATCGCCACTTTATGTGCGGCGCCCTTGGCCATGCCATCTTCGTCGATCGTAAGTCCGACGATCGCTGCGCCGTATTTCTTGCATGCTGCAAGAACTCTTTTTGTGCGTCCGCCTCCGTCCTCGAAATTGATAGAGTTAACTAGTGGTTTTCCAGGCAGCCGCTTTAACGCCTCTTCGATGACGTTCGCCTCAGTGCTGTCCACCATGATCGGGATGGTGACCTGCTTTGCGTACTCGGAGAGCAAAGTGTTCATGTCCCGAACCTCATCCCTTCCAACGTACGCGGTGCACACGTCTAGGACGTGCGATCCCTCGGCCTCCTGCTCACGAGCCAATTCCGTCAAAGCCGTCCAATCCTCGGCAGCGAGCAAATCTCTAAATAGTTTGCTGCCATTCGCGTTAGTGCGCTCACCGACGATCAAAAAAGAAGGCGTCTGATCGTAAGGCTGGAACGAATATAGCGAAGCGCAGCCCACCAAGGGTTCGGGATTACGCACGGCGCGTCTCAGTCCGCGCACGCGATCTGCCAAAACTCGAATATGCTCCGGTGTCGTGCCGCAGCATCCACCGACGATGTCGACGCCATGTTCAGTTATAAACTTCTCGTGGTAATCCGCCAGGGTGTGCGGCGATAATCGATAAACCGCTTGGCCGCCTTCAACGGTCGGCAACCCGGCGTTCGGCATGACACTAATCATACGCGTCGAGTTGTGAGACAATGTGCGAACGTGTTGCTGCATTTCCTCCGGGCCGGTCGCGCAGTTAATCCCGATGCCCGTAACTTCCGGATACATCTCCAATTGGTTAATGGCGGCGGTCATTTCACTGCCAACAAGAAGCGTGCCCGTCATTTCCATTGTCACCTGAACAAACAAGGGCAATTGCTTACCTGTGGAGAGCATTGCCGAAATTGCGCCGGCGACGGCCGCCTTCAAATTAAGAAGGTCTTGTGCCGTTTCCAGAAGAAGAGCATCGACCCCACCGTCGATGAGCCCAGCAAACGCAATCGCGTAGCTCTCTTCTACATCATCGAACGAAACCTGGCCGAGCGTCGCCAACTTCGTGCCTGGGCCGATCGCTCCAAAAACATACTTGTCATCTGAATAAGCGTCGGCAGCTTTTCTCGCTATTTGCGCGGCGCTTCGGCATATTGCAGACAATTTATCCCGAATTTCATACTCATCCAAAACATAGGAAATGGCACCAAATGTATTGGTTTCGACAATATCCGCCCCGGCATCGAAATATCGCTTGTGTATCGCTTCGATCACGTCCGGGCGCGTGAGACAAAGGATTTCGTTGCATCCGTCCAGGCCATCAAAGTCATCCAGACTTAGGTCAGCGACTTGAATCTGAGTGCCCATGGCCCCGTCGCAAACAAGAACCCTTTCGCCTAATGCTTCAATAATGGATTTCTGCCGCGACACGATCCTTACATTATGGCAGAGGCGCGTCTTTTGAGAGCGAATTGAACGCAAGCGTGACGGCTTCGACCGTAATCTGGTCGACACTTCCGGAATCAGGAGTTACAACGGCGAGATTTGGGTTCGGTGGCGCCCAGAGTCGCGCGATTTCCTTTCGGTAGAGGCCAACGGTAGAAACGTCGTTAGCAGCGGCGAAGTGCAGTATGCCGTTATCGATCGTAACAACCGCGCGCGCGCGCGCAAGCGCCCCGACTACTTGCGGGAGGGTTAGCTTGCCGCGCAGGTCGACGACAAGACGTTCGTCGACAAGAGCCTGTTCAGCATCGCCGGAATGATAGAACTCGGCCTGCCTCTTCGGCGGGGCGCCGAGAAGGCCGGCGGGTGCGTCCAGCGAACTTAGAAACTCGTGCCACTTCTGCACGGGCCAAAGCTTGTTTGTTAGGCTGGCTCCTGTGGATATCAGAACTTCAGGGATGTCCATTTCGGGCGTTTCCTGATGGAAACGGTAAGGGGGCAACGAACCTGTCCGGTAGGCCAGCCGGTGAAAAATCTCGCCGATAAAGGGGCTCTCCAGGAATGGGTACTTTGAGGTCAGGTCGGGCGCAGCCCATGCTTGGTCGCGCCAAAGATCACCCCGTTCATCAGAAGGGTATTCCCAATCGCCTCGGCTGGATATGTCCAATGATGGCCCGCAAACATATTCAGATCCGAGCATCACGGCAAAGGCTTTGTGGGCAGGTCCCACTTCGATGTTGACAACGAGGTCGTAACCGCCTACTTCTTGCGTCCTGGCCAACCCCAAACCAGCCGCCTCGGAAAGGGGCACCCCGAGAATGGAAGACCTGAAGTCGAAAAGGTCCCCGACCAGAGCCTCCTCTAACTCGCGGGTCCGCTCCCCGCCATAGTAATCAACAATGCCATTCGGGCAATCCCGCCTGAACGTCTGCGCAAGTGGTGTGCAAATCGAAAAGTTGCCGAGCGCGTCGTTGGCCAAGATCGCCACCTTGGCATTCTCGTGAAGCGCTTCGCCCGTGTACCGCCTCACTTCTTCGCTGGGCCGATCTCGACGTCAACAGTAAACGCTGCCCAAACTTGCTTCCCTTCCGCATCGGTTGCGATCGGCGACTCAGCTTTGGTCTTGACAGATGCCCCGAATGGCAGACCGTCCTCGCGGACATAGTAAGTTGCGGACATGGTCATCCCCTCAAGAGAACCGGTTGCGGCGCTGTCCACACGGTGAACTAGGGTGCCGTCCCTGCTCTCCATTCCCTTATAGGTAAATCGCTCGGTTATCCGCACCGGACCGAAGGGCGGCATGTCGCGGGTGTTTTCCGAAGACCAGGTCGACCCCGGAGCGACCGCCGTTTCAGGAAAAACGAACATCCCGGCCCCGAAAAGGCCCTCGAAGAGACTCGCCGGATCTTCCAGTAGGGCGGCGCGCCGGTCAAATCGGACCTCTCCGGTTTGTCCGCCTCGCTGTTCCCACTCGCCTTTTGCCGTACCTTCGAACTTCAACGAACTGCTTGTGAATGCGAGCGAAACGGATGCCGCATCCGCTCTTGCCACGCTGATCGTGTAGCCCATCGAAATCGTCGTCGCGCCTATCGCTTGCTTTGGAACCGAAGGTTTCCCAGGAACAGGCGCCACGTCGATCCTACCGACAAGTGCATTCGAGACCTTCGCCGATGCCTTCGGATTTAGCCTCAGCAGCACTCCCTCGACGACTGGCTCGGGCTCGACGAAAGTCAAGTCAGATGCGCGGTCTTCGAGCGGCGGAACCTTTACTTCGACTCGCTCAGGCCCGCATCCCGAGACGAGCACCGACAGAATCGAAAGCGCAGCTAATCTAACCACGTTGCCTCGTGACCTCCACTCCCGCCTCGGCGGCGCCTTCGGTAAGCGGCGGGTCGAGCTTCGCAACCCGTACGTAAACAGCAGCCGCGGCATCAAATTTTTCCATCACCGAATCGGCGATGCGTTCGGCGAGTGTTTCGACCAGCTTTGCAGAAGGGCCGTCAGCAGCCGCTTTGATCAACTTGGCAACCTGCGCGTAGTCCACAGTCCGATCCAGGTCGTCCGCCAGCGCCGCAGGCTTCGTTGGCACTGAAACCGACACGTCAAATCGAAACCGATTCCCAACCTGACGCTCCTCGTCGTAATAGCCGTGCTTTGCCGTAAGTTCGAGGCCGGCCACAAAAACTTTATCCATCGCTCGATTGTACGCCCTTCAAAGTAAACTGGATGCGGTCGCGCCGTCTCCGTGCGTCTTACTAACTAGTTTGTGAGCAGTCTTAGGCGCACCGCCGTAAAAGGTTTTCTGTGGCAGGTTTTCGGCCTATTCGGTCAGCGAGGCGCCGCGTTCATCGCGTCGATCGTCCTTGCGCGCCTCCTTGCCCCGGACGATTTCGGTGTTGTGGCGGTCGCGCTGGCGATCGTTACGTTCGCCGAATTGCTTCGAGCGGGAGGTTTGGTTCCGGCGTTCATCGCCCACCAAGGAAAAGAGGACGATGCTGCCAGCACCGTCTTTTGGCTCAGCCTGTTAGCCGGGTTCGGGTTTTTCCTGGTGATGTTCTTCGGCGCCCCGTTCGCCGCAAACTGGTTTGATGCGCCCCGTTTAACGCCGATATTGAGAGCGCTTGCGGTCACGCAGATTATCGATTCCTTCCGCACCGTACCGTTCGCGATCTTAGTGCGCGACTACCGCTTTCGAGAGAAATCTATTGCCGATTCCGCGCCGATGCTCATCGCCGTGCCGGCAGGAATCATAAGCGGAATCATGCTGCCGCAGGACCAAAAGGCATGGGCGCTCGTGATCATGTATCTGATCCGCTACGTTCTTTCGACCGGCTTAGTGTGGAAGTACGAACCTCAGCGGATTACCTGGACATTCAACAAAGCGCTCGCGCGAACCCTCACGGCCGAGGGCCGCCGCATCCTCGGCTCGATCATCCCGAGCACCGCCATCGACCCAATAACGCGCTTGGCACTCGGGTCGCGCGTGGACCTCGGCTCAGTCGGAGTCTTCAACCTCGCGAGCGCCGTGACAACGCCGCCCACATTCCTCGCATACGCGGCGAATTGGACGCTTTATCCGATCATCTCGAACAACCTCGACGATCCGAAGCGGATTGAGCGGTACCTGGTTCGATCCTTGAAGTCGGTGGGACTGCTCTCGCTCGGAGTGCTCGCGTGGTTGGCGCTCGTTGCGCCCGACTTGCTTCCTATCGTATTTGGCGAGAAATGGATAGCACTTGTCGTGCCGACACAATGGCTTTGCCTCGCCACAGCATTTCGCAATTACGCGCTGCTGGCGACAAACGCGCTGATGGCGTACAAGAAATCGAAACCGGCGATTGTCATTTGGTGGGTCGCGCTGATCGTAGTCTCGCTGCTTTTGGTTTTCTGGCCGTTGCCCGCGAACTCCGCAGTCGTCCCCTCGCAACTTGTTGCTTTCGGCCTCGGCGTTGCATGGGTACTGTCGATCATCCTGACTGCCCGCTCGTTTCACCTTAGCGCTGGCGACGTCGCCGACACAATCCTCATACCGACGGTTCCTTCGCTGCTCGCTGCCGGCGCAACATACGGGTTGCGGCAGGCGGTCGGTGAGCAGTTGTCTCCGGGTGGAAGGGTGCTGGTCGAAACGATTGCGTTTCTGGCCGTGTTCCTCCCGGTGTCAGGAAAGATGCTGGGCGGTGGGTGGATGTCGCTCTTCACGCCGAAAGGCGTCAAAGCGGTGATTCGCGGGCCCAAGCCGGATGCGGTTTAACCGAGAAGCAGGGCTTCCTCGGCGGGCGTCAAGCCTGCTTTCCATTCGTGCTCTCCCCGAGAGCGGTGCCAGGCAACGGTGTCTCGAACTGTGTCGCCGACGGCGCGTAGTTCGAGACCCGCAGCCAGGGCCCGTGTCACGTCGACGTCCCAAATGCTCAGTCGGTCGGCAGGCACGTTCCAGGCGAACTTCGACGGCTCGACACCTCTTGCGTCGGCGTCCTCGGGCGTGACGTAAACGACTTCGCCATGGGCCGGTCTCGCGGCATCCAGCGTCGCACGGAGCGTCGTCGGGTGCCCGGTGACGTTGACGACTCCCCCCGAGCCGTCCCCGAGAGCACGCAGCATCCAAGTCGCCTGATCGCGAGCGTCGATGTACTGCATAGGGGTGTCGACTGAGCCGATGGCAGGTATTCGGCCGCCATCGGCAGCACGGGCGATCCACCAGGTGAGCCTATCCGTCGGATCCAACGGCCCCACGATCATGCCCGGACGGACGATCAGCGCCCTTTCGCCATAGACGTCAGTCACCACGTCCTCGCAAAGCGCTTTGAGGCCGCCGTAAGTGTCGCCGTCAATCGTTTCCGTATCCGGGTCTCCGAGAATTTCACGAGGAGAACTCTCATCGATGCGGCCCGGATTGTCTGCGTAGACCGAAATCGTGGAAATGAACAAATACCTGTGCGTTCGGTTCTCCAACGCTTCGCACGACTGGCGCACGACTCGAGGCAAGTAGCCGCACATGTCGACAACGGCATCCCATGTCCTCCCGGTCAACTGTGCGATTTCGCCATCCCGGTCTCCGATGATTCTTTCGACTCCGTCCGGGGCCGGAAGGCTGGTTTGGCCACGGTTGAACTGTGTCACTTGGTGGCCTGCGTTCGCGGCGGCCTCCGTGAAGTGGTGGCCGGCAAAGCGACCGCCGCCGATGATGAGTATTTTCACGGTGCTCATACGCGGCCCCTGGTCGATTCGTTTCCGCAATAGGCAGGTGCTAAGATAATGCTGTATGGCTTCGAGAGATATGGAACGCACCACTACTGCCGGTTCGGCTCGCGACGACGCGTGGTGGGTTCAGCCGTTGTTGACCGCGCTCGTGCTGAGCGGGTTTATCGTTTACGCAACGTGGCGGACTTTCGAGAACGGTTTCTTTACCACGCTGCCGCTGGATGGATATCCGGCAAACCCCGGCTCGATCGCCTTTCAAGCCGGAAGCGTCGGCGATTTGCTTAGCCCGTTTTATTCGCCGCTGATCGCAATTAGGTGGGACCTGTTCGGATTTTACGTTTCACCTGCGTTGCTGATCCTTCCGTTTCCACTGAGTTTCCGGCTGACGTGCTACTACTACCGAAAGGCCTACTATCGGTCGTTCTTTTTAAGCCCGCCGGCATGCTCCGTTAAGGGCCCTGTGGATCGACCGAAGTACACGGGAGAAATGCGCTTCCCGTTTATTCTGCAGAACTTTCACCGCTACGCCTTTTACGCGGCATTCATTTTCATTTTCATTCTTGCGTTCGACATTTATAAATCCACGCATTTCAGCGACGGATGGGGAGTCAGCGTCGGCACGCTGGTGCTGACCATGAACGTGATTTTGCTGAGCCTTTACACTTTCGGCTGCCACTCGTGGCGGCACCTTATCGGCGGCAAAGTCGACTGTTTCAGCTGCGGCGTCATGAACCGGACGCGCTACGGGCTCTGGAAAAGGGCCACGTTTCTGAACGAGAACCACGCACTTTGGGCTTGGTGCAGCCTATTCGGGGTTATGTTCACTGACCTCTACGTTCGCATGGTTTCCACCGGGACGATCTCGGATTACGTGTTCTTCAAAGTTATGGGCCATTAGGTTGGGGGTTTGAGATTGGATACATTCGTTCGTTCATCGGAACTCCCGCCATGGCCGATGGTAGACGTCTGGCAGCCTTCTGGAAGCGGCTTGTGGATGGGCAGGTCCGTGTAGCGCGGTCATCTTGCCCGCTCGGAGCAGGCGAGACGGTGCGCTAACCAAATCTCGCCCGTGATAAGCGGGTGTGCCGGGGACATGGGTCTAACTGCGCTGGGCTGTCAGGGCGTCTACGTTGCAGAGTCCCCGAGGCAACCACTCGAACACCTGGGACAAGCCAGCCTCGAAAATCGAAAATCGAAAATCGAGAAGGTTGGTTGACCGCGTCCCTCTCAAAATGTCATATAGGTGTCGAACCAACGCGATTGCCGTCGCCTACGGCGATAAGGGTCATGGAAAAATGAGCCAAGTGAATCCCCAAACAAATTCGAGTAATAACAAAAATGAATAGTGAGTCGTGAAGGGCGTTCCACAGTGGTTCCCTTTGCGGATGACAAGTGTCGACCTGTCGCGAGCAAGCTCGCTGGTGAAAGCGCTCGCAAGCGAGAGCACTCCAAAAGCCATCTCCCGTAGAAAAACAAGCAGGCCGCGGAAGCAGCCTGCTTGAATCTAGGTTGAGACGCTGCCTACTTGCTGAATCGACGTCGAGCCAGTAGGAGGCCGAGGCCCGCCACGCATCCGAAGATCGTGGTCGGCTCCGGAACCACGAACGTGTACCAGTTTACGTCGTACTGAGAAGCCTTGAGCGAAGCAAACTGACTAATGCCTGCCGAATCCGTCACAGCGAAAGCCATGTTGAGATTGACGCTCGTCGAGCTGTTCGCGGCGATGTCAGCGAAGTCCATGACCTGGCCAGTTTGGAAGTTGTCATCCGCAGCAGCGGGCTGGTTGTTGGCGAACTGGAAGTTCGTCAAGGCCATGTAGTAGCGGCCGGCGCCGTAGCTGCGCGTCAGTGTGCTTTCGAAGCCTGTGCCGCCGAGGGTATCGTCATTGCCGTAGCCGGGGATCGCGTTCAGATTGGAGTCATAGATCCACATATCTGTGTCGGTGGTGTGTCCTTGCCCCTCAGTCGTGATCGTGATGTTGCCGGGTGCGAAAGAGCCGATGTCTGTTGGCACGATCAGGTCGCGGCTAAGTGTTGCCAGATAGGGTGCCGTTGTCGACACACCTCCGGTTACTCGATAAAAGAGCGACTCGCCTTTGCCGAAGCCATACCACTGGTTATAGCGCGGTGGCGTGGTGAGAGTCGAAGAGGATTGGAATGACGCGTCGGTTCCGGCGTTTATCACGCCACCCGTCTGAGTCAAGCCACGGATCGTGCCGGTGTGCCCGGCTGTGCCATTCGTGGTGAGCGTCGTGCGCCATCGATAAATGCCCAGGACATCTGCTGCCGTGGTGACACGAAAGTAGTCGGCGCTTGCGATTCCAGGTACGGTAACGCTGGTGCCAGTCGATGTGCCGCTGATCGTGTCGCCAATGGCCATGCCGAAGGCATTTGCCGCCGCCTTACTGTCGTTGGCTTCCACTTCGGGAAAGTCGATAGCGACGGCGGCCGCGCATCCGACAGCAGCTGCAGCAAAGAGACCGAGTTTTAGGCTTTTGTTCATGTTAAATTTATTTCTCCCTGAAATTTGGATACCCATGCGCGGCTTCTCCGTGCATACGGTTCTCAAAAGGAAATTGCGCATGTCCGGCGGTTATGTGACGACTTTCTTCATCGCGATGAAGAAATTTGCTGAGAAGCGCCGGGATGTGGGGCGAGCAAGCTCGCTGACGAAAGCGCTCCTAAACGGCCCCAAGCGGTATCATAAGCCCGCCGGGAACTGCGCGGCGGAAGCTCGCCGAACCCCGCCAGGGCCGGAAGGCAGCAACGGTAAGGCGAAGGACCGTGCGACGCATTCTTCCCGGCATTTTCTGAACCGCCCTTGAGTCACCTCGCTCTCTACCGCAAGTACCGCTCCCAATCCTTCGGCGATTTGGTAGGGCAAGACCATGTGACGCGGACGCTCCGCAACGCCGTGGCAGGCGGAAAAATTTCCCATGCGTATTTATTCGTGGGGCCGAGGGGAACCGGCAAGACGAGCACGGCGCGCATTTTAGCGCGGTGCCTGAACTGCGAGAACGGGCCCACTCCCGACCCATGCGGCGAGTGCCTGGCGTGCAAAACGATTCAACAAGGCTCGGGCGGCGACGTCTTTGAAATGGACGCCGCGAGCGAATCGGGCGTCGACGACGTAAGGGATTTAATCGAGTCGTCGCGCTATGCGCCGCTCGAGGGCAGATTTAAAGTTTACGTGATCGACGAGGTACACGATTTGTCGTCTAAGGCGTTCGACGCCTTGCTTAAGACGATTGAGGAGCCTCCGGCGCATGTCGTTTTTATTTTAGCGACTACGGAGTTTTCGAAGGTCCCGGCCACAATTCGGAGTCGGTGCCAGCGATATGAATTCCACCGCGGAACCGTGCAGGATTTAATCGGGCGGCTGGAACATGTTTGCCAAGCGGAAGGAATCAATGCCGAGCCCGCCGCTATTTCTGCGATTGCGCGCATGGCGGACGGCGGATATCGCGACGCGCTGACTTTATTGGAGCAGGCTGCGCTCGCCACCGAAGACGGAACGATTACTTACGAATCCGCAATGCGGCAGCTCGGGTTTATCGACGAGGCGGCGATGGACCGATTGCTCGAGGCGGTTGCGGCCGGGGACGCGAAGGAGATTATCGAGGCGGTAGAGGAAACGGTTCGCAGGGGGAAAGAGCCGCGCTCGGTTTTAGAGGGATTGCTTCTGCGATTGAGCGACCTAACATACGCGCTCGTGCGCCCGGAGGACAACGGAGGCAACCCAGAGTGGCACGCTGCGACGCATGCGCTGGCAGGGCGCCTCTCAGCGCCCTCGCTGTTTCGCTATCGCGCGGCCATCGCGGAGGCTCATAAGGAGATTCGCGACGTGACCCTGCCTCGTCTCTGGCTGGAGCTGACGCTGTTGAAACTAACGGAACCCCAGGGCAGAATGGCTCGCGATCAATCGAAAACGGGCCCCGATCAATCGAAAGCGGCCCCCGATCAATCGAAAACGGCCCCCGATCAATCGAAAACCGCCCCCGACTCTGCGGGAACGGCTGCCAGCTCTGCGGGAGCGGCTCCCGCCGGGCCGAAGGCCGCTCGCGATGGCGTGCCGCCGGACGCCGCAAACGCCTGGAGCCGCACGGTTGCCGAACTTTCGGAGAAGTGGCGCGGAACGGGCAAAATGTTGGAAGCGACGTTCGCCGACCGAGTCGAGGGCACGACGTTGTTCGTTCGGTTCGTGCATGCGTCCCAGTACAGCCGGCTGTCTTCTAACCCGACAGGGCAGGCCAAGATTTCCGACGAGTTTCGCCGCATTATCGGCGGCGACTGGTCAGTGCGCTTCGAAGTAGGCGAGCAGAATGGCGATCCATCACCTGTTGCCGAAGGCGCGCAATTGGCCGAGATGGTCGAGAGCGTTTTCGACGCGAAACCGGAGTAGGCTGCCCCAGAGAGGGAGTCTCGAACGAGGTACATTTACAGGCATAAATGAAACTGCCAAAAAATTTTGGAATGGGCAATATGGGCGGTGTGCTGAAACAAGCGCAGGAAGCGATGGAGCGCGCCAAGAACATCGAGAAGGAGCTTGCCCTCGAGGAAATCGAGATCGAACGCGGTGGCGTGAGGGCCAAGTTCAACGGCAACGGCGAGCTGTTGTCGGTGAAGGTCGATGCGAGCCTTGTAGACCCGAGCGATGTGGAGACCCTGGAAGACTCGCTGCTGCTCGCGCTTCGCGAGGGGCACGCCAAGGCGGGCGAAGTACGCCAGAACAAGATTTCCGAGTTGACCGCCGGTCTGCCGCTGCCTCCGGGCATGGGCCTCTAAACTGGTCTTCTCGCGGCCATTGGCGCGGCTGATCGCTCAGCTTGAGCGGCTTCCGGGCGTGGGGCCAAAGTCGGCTCAGCGGCTCGCATTCCACCTGCTGCGGCAGTCGCCCGAGGATGTGGAAGCTCTCGCGGTTGCGATTCGCGAGGCGAAGGACAAGATCCGCCTTTGCAGCCGGTGCCAGTCGTTTACGGAATCGGAGCTTTGCGAGATTTGCAGCGACTCGCGGCGGTCATCTTCGCAGATCTGCGTGGTGGCCGATCCGAAAGACACGGCGGCGATCGAGCGGCTGCACGAGTTCAAGGGCCAATATCACGTGCTGCACGGGTTGCTTTCGCCGATGGACGGCGTTGGGCCGGAGCAGCTTCGGGTTAAGGAGCTTTTATCCCGTCTCGAAGGTGGCGGAGTCGAGGAAGTAATCCTTGCCACGAACCCCACCATCGAGGGCGATGCGACGGCGCTCTACCTGGCTGCCCTCCTCAAGCCCATCGGCTTGAACGTAACGCGGCTGGCGCATGGCATGCCCAGCGGCGGCGAACTGGACTACGCAGACCAGGCGACGCTGCTATCGGCCTTTGAGTACCGGCGCCCAATTTAGTTATGGGACGACCAGCGTCCACTTTTCGCGCTTGGCGCGGTCCCAATCTGCTTTGAAGGACCACCAATCGCGGAGCTTTTTGCCTTTGCAGGACAGATCGTGGCCGATGCCCGGGATGGCTTGCATCCAGTAAATGCGCCATTTGATCGGGTCGCGAGCCCAGCGATCGGCGTTCATCATTTGGGTTTTTCCGATACCGTCCGGCTTCCAGTCTTCGATGTCGGTTTCGAAGTAGCGCGGATTTGCCCAGTCGTAATCGCTTTCGCTGTTGGGGGCGTAGTGGGT
>JALYSG010000054.1 GCA_030854945.1 Armatimonadota bacterium | reverse complement strand
CACGAAGTCGAAAAGGCGTGGAAACTTGCAGTAGGTGACTGGAAGGAGCGCGAACACTGGGACGAATACACGGCGGCTTATCAAGATGTGTTGTACAAGTGTGCGACGGCGCACGCGCCGTGGCACGTTGTGCCAGCCGACCGCAAGTGGTACCGCGATGTTTTCATTCTAACAAAATTAGTCGAGACTCTCCGGCCGTACAAGGCCCGCTGGCTCGATAGCTTGACGGCTCTCGGAAAAGAGCGAATGCAAGAATTAACCGAGTTTCGATCTCAGGTTAAATAGGCTCCTGTTCCTCCGGCACTTCGCCATAAGTGACGCCGTGCTCCAAATAGAATTTCAAAAGCGCCATAGCCTCGCCCCACCCGGTGGCGCAATCCACGTACGAAGTCATGGTTTCGTAACCCGACTCTTCCAACTCCAAAATGGTTCCTCCAGCGTGGGCGTGAAACGTAAAGGCGACGGTTGTCGGATTGTCGCCAGGCTCCCACTCGAAAACGAAACGCTTGTTCCTTTCGGCTTCTAAGATAGGGCCGCCATCCTCGGCAGAAATCCGGCTCGGCCCAAAATCGCGCCACCGCAAAACAATCTCGCCGTTCGGGCTTGGATCCAATTCGGTGCCGTCTGTAAACCAAGCATCCCAGCCTTCCGCAGTGGTCAACGTGCGGTAGACGATGTCAACCGAGGCATCGATGTACACCGAATGGCGAATGGGTGCGATGTCCATTACAACGGATTGTAGCCAGTTCGGCAACGCCAAGACAGGGCCTCGGAGTAGGAATCTCCGTTAGTGTAACCAACTCTAAACAAGGAGAATTTTAGATGAACTGGAATCGAATTGAAGGAAATTGGCAACAAATGGTGGGTCGCGCCCGAGAAAAATGGGGCGAACTCACTGACGATGAACTAATCCAGGTGCAAGGAAACCGGGAGCGACTCTCGGGCCTGATCCAAGAACGATATGGAATTGCCCAAGACGAAGCCGAGAGACGCATCGACGACTGGGCCGAAGGACTTCAGGACCTCGTGGCTGGCTAACCAACCCCCACTTGCCAGGCCAAGGCTCCCCATTTATTGGGGAGCCTTCTCTTATTCCCCATACAGCAGTGAACCTAGGTCCAAGGTATGCGAGAACATAGCCAAGCTGCCGCTTTCGTCACGCCGCCACTCAGTCTCCGGCCTGTCCCAATACAGTTCCACTCCGTTTCCATCGGGGTCGCGTAAGTAGAGCGCCTCGCTAACGCCGTGGTCTGCTGCTCCCTCCAACTGGATTCCGGCTTCTCCAAGCCGCCGCAGGGCATCGCCCAGGGCTGTGCGCGTTGGATACAGGATCGCGACGTGATACAGCCCAGTCGATCCTGAAGGAGGTGGCGGCCCGCCATGACTCTCCCACGTATTCAGGCCGATATGATGGTGATAGCCACCGGCGGATAGGAACGCAGCTTGAGACCCCATGCGCTGCGTAATCTCGAACCCCAAGACGTCGCGATAAAAGGCGATCGCACGCTCCAAATCCGACACCTTTAAATGCACATGCCCGATGCGCGTTCCAGGATCGATGCTCTTCATGGTGTTAGGTTACACTTGCGGACATGCAGTTGACGATCTCCGTCGCCGAAGCCCTAAAAGGTCTGGAGGGAGTCACAGTTACTGCCGAAGACTTCGAAACCGACTACGGAGCGGCGTTCGCCGAGTACCCGGAGCCCGCCGAAGACGCTGAAGTCATCGAGGGCGACACGCTTCTCGCCCGACCGGTGCCTCAATTGCAGACCAGCGGTTTCACGCACTTCGCCGACGGCGCGCAGTTCTCGCGAGGCGCGTTTTACGAGCGAGGCCTGCCAGGCAGATATGCTTTTATGAATGCGGCTGTCGCGGTTCGGAAGGACCGCGAGATCATGGAAATGGTGGCCGAGGCGTCGTCGCGAGGCATCTTTGCGCCGTGGGGCAGGGCGGTCGTTGCGCTGCAGAACGCCGGCTTCGAAGTGCACCCTGTGGCGGTCGATCTCACGGACGGAATGGGCGCCATGGCGCAGAAGGTCGCCGACGCCGTTAGCGCCGAGCGCAACCGGCTGGAGCACAAGACCTGCGTGGAGTGGCTCGCCTCGGGCAATGAAGGCGTGCTGCTCGTCGACGGATCCATCGGTCAACTCATTAATGCCGTAAAGGGACCCGCCAACATTGTCGGCCTCGTAAAGTCCCACCGGAAACAGTACTTCACGGCAGCGACCGCCGCTACCGTCCTAGGGCTCAAGGAAGCGGAGCGAACTAGTGTGTTCGTGGTCCCCAGCAGGCGAGACCAAGATTCGCCGACTCATAGCTGGTACTTGCGACTGAGGACCGACCCGTACAAGAATCCGGCATTTGGGCTCGTCCGCGTTGAGTTGCCGCCTGCGGACGACACTGCGACCGTCGCCGACCGCACCAGTGGGTGGATCTTGGCGGAACGCGCTCCGCTGTCGCTTCCGGATCTGCGGTTCGACAGGTTGCTCTATCCAATTCGTGCGGTCGAACTGCTGCTCAAGGCGCAGCATCCCTCACGGTATGCGGTGCAGTCGGTTATCGGGTTCTGATTTCGATTGTCCAGTCGACGATATCGAGGGCGGGGTCGTCCACGTCGCCTTCGGGCTCGATCTGGAGCTCAGAATTGCGATAGATCCGCGACGTCGTCAGGTCGAGGGTGATGTAATCGTTCAGCGAGCCGGGTAGGCGGCTGTTGCCGAGCGCGTCCCAGTATTTCGGGCCAGTGTAGTTGGGGTCGGTTGGGGCGATGTCCATCGTCAGCAGGTTGACCTGGAGGTACAGCAGCTGGAGCGCCTGCGCGGGATCGGGCCGAAGCTGCGTTGCGTCGATTTCGAACTCGAGCCGAAAGTCGTTCGGGCCGGGAGTGACGAAGCTAACCGGGATGCCCGTCTGAAAATAATTCAGCATGCTCGGGTCGGTGAATTTGAAAACACCGTAACCACCGTTCGGAAGGAAACCGTCGTAGCGCACGAAGTGCGTTGCCGAGCCGGCGACGAAGCCGTTGCCCCACGGCGGAGCGATGACCGGGACCGGGCCCAGCTGGCCGGTCGGGTCGTTGGCGTCGCGGAAGGCGACTATATAGATGTAGTCCGGATCGACCGGGGCTGCGAGTGTAAGAACCACCTTGATGCGCTTCGTGAACGTTCCGGTTCCGCCCTCGGGGAAGCGGGCGCATCCGGTGAGCACGAGGGCCAGAGCCAAGCCTGCGAATCGAAACATCATGCACAAGATAGACGATTTGCGTAGATTTTCGTCGTTCGTCGGGGCATAATTGGATGAGACATCCAATTGTGTTGGATGCTTACTTGAAAGGAAGGAGAGATATGAAACTATTCAACAGAACATTCGTCGTCGCAGCAGCGGCGGTAGCCGGCGTTTCAGCGCAGGCCGTAATCGTAGACTTCGAGAACTTGCTCAACAACGGTATAAGCGGATTCACGCTCTACGGCCCCACCGTGAACTCGGGCGGCTTCGACTTCACTTCGGTGACGCAGGTGGGCCCGGATGCGATCGCGTCCTGGACCGCCGACAGCCCGGGGTTCTACACGGGGTCGACGGCGATATTCGCGAACTACTTCACCGACTCGCTGGACATGACAGCTGCCGGCGGAGCCGTGTTCAGCGTCACGTCCATCGCCATGGCCGATGTTTTCCTCGGGTCGACGTCTGATACGATTACGTTCACGGGCACACTGCCCGACCTGAGCACGGTTCAGGAATTCGTTCAGCTGACGGACGGTTCGTCTTTGCAAAATTACGCACTGACGACGATGAACGGGATGATCAGGATCAACATCAACGACAGCCTGAGCAACGACGTGCAGCTCGATAACATCGATGCCACCGTCGTGCCGGAGCCGGCGACGCTTGCCGTGCTCGGCCTGGGCGCAGTTGCCCTGCTTCTTCGCCGCCGCAAGTAGGCGGGGAGAACGCGTTCACAGAACCGTTCACAATCTGGGATTGTGAACGGTTCGTCATTTGTAAGGAAGGAGAGATATGAAACTGTTTAAAACTTTCGTCGTCGCAGCTGCGGCGGCTGTCGGCGTTTCTTCGCAGGCCGCGATTGTGGACTTCGAGAACCTGGCCAACACCGGGGTCGGCGGGTACACGCATTTCGGCGATGTCGTGAGCTCGGGCGGCTTCAACTTCGCCTCCGTCGTCCATGTGGGCGGCCCGGATGCGATCGCAGCTTGGACGAGCGACTCGTCGTACTACACGGGCACGACTGCGATTTTCGCGAACTACTTCGACGATTCGCTGGACATGACCCATGGCGGCGGAGCCGTTTTCAGCGTGACCTCCATCGACATGGCGGACGTTTTCCTCAACCCGCTGGGAGACACGGTGACGTTCATCGGAACGCTGCCCGACCTCACTACCATCCAGGAGCAGGTTTTGCTCACGGACGGGTCGACTCTGGACACGTATGCCCTGACCACGATGAACGGGATCATCAGGATGAACATCAACGAGAGCACATCCAATGCTCTGCAGATCGATAACCTCGAGGTGACCGTAGTGCCGGAGCCGGCGACTCTGGCCGTGCTCGGCCTGGGCGTTGCCGCCCTGCTTCTTCGCCGCCGCAAGTAGGCGAGAAAGCATCCACAGAACCATCCACAATCTGGGATTGTGGATGGTTTTTTTGCACGTTGCGTCCTGCTTAGTTTCTGTTCTATTGTGTTAAGAAAGTCGATTTTACGAATGCGGGTTACCAGGTTTTTTGCGAGTTTGCGTGGGACTGTATCTCATCGTTTTATCTCGCACCTCCGTCCACGTTCGCTTCGCTCCGGGGGGAGGAAACCCGGAGGGAACCCCCTCCTTGAGGTTCCCCCTGCATGCAAGGGGAACCGGGGAATCGATGATCTCCCTCATCTCGCGGGCGCAGCTTCGCCTGTACTTGTTAAGGCCTCGGGCCGTGCGGTTGTCAACCGGGTGCCTTGTGCCCCCTCCTAACCTCCCCCGCCGACGCAGCGAGTTTGGGTCGCGAGATGGAGCGGCGGGAGAGGGACTGGGGATTATCTCCCTCACCTACGTCCACGTTCGCTTTGCTCCGGGACGGGTCCTCTCCCAGGGGAGAGCGGATTTGTTGCGCCGACAATGGCCGCGTCAGCGCGGCGGCACCGGGACGTGCTGGCTGAGGGATTGCGGCAGGGCGCAGGCGGCTGGTCGCACCTCCCGACGACCAGGGCGTGTCTTTTTCCGCCATGGCCAACGACCCCCGCTGAGTAGGAGGGAGTAGTGAACAGTATGAGACGCACACATTGGCTCGGGTTAGTTTGCCTGGCCGCCGTGGTCGCCGGCTGCGCGACCAGCGCGGACAATTCCGATCAGAAAATGGACGACCATGAGATGGGAAGCGCACCGGCCGGTTCGCCGTCTTCGGAGATGCACATGGCTATGGTTCGCATGAGCGACGAAATGGCGAAGGCGCCGATGACCGGGGACGCCGACGAGGACTTCGCAGCGATGATGATCGTGCACCACCAGGGCGCAATCGAGATGGCTGAGTTGGAAGTGAAGCATGGAAAGAACGCAGAGTTGAAGGCCATGGCACAGAAAATGATCGATATGCAGAAACAGGAGCAGGTGGAGCTTCGAAAGATAGTGAGCCGCTGACAAAAGCCCTCAACGACGCAGAGGGGAATGCCTTCGGCACCGGGACGTGCCGGCTGAGGGGTGAACGCGAATTGAAACCCCGTAGACGCACATCCCGGCCACCCGCCCGAGAGTTCCTGAACTAAGACGCTCCTCGCTCGGCAGCGTGGAAGTCATATCAATTAACGAGCGGCAAACCCAGCCGCGGGAGGCAACGGTGCACCACGAGACGACGCATTCGGATTCTGCCGGCCATGCGGGCGCATACACAAAGCTCTGGACGATGTCCCTCTTCTCCTTCGCGGCGATGTACGTGCTGATGTACGCCATGGTCGACGCGCTCCCCAACGTGTTCAATAGCCTAAACCAGGCTTATATGGCGGGCCTAATGACTGCGCCGATGGTCGTCATCGAAATCCTGGTCATGGGGCGCATGTATCCCAAGAAAGGGCTGAACGCCGCGCTGATGTTCGCCGCATTGATGATCGGCGCTCTGTGCTTCGGGCTGATTCGAGTTCAAGCCGGCATCGGCGACAGGCAGTTCCTTCGCTCCATGATCCCACACCACGCAGGCGCGATCTTGATGTGCGACGAGGCGAACCTCACCGACCCCGAGATTATTCAGCTTTGCGAGGGCATCAAATCCGGCCAGCAATCCGAGATCGACTTCATGAAGGCAAAGCTTGGTGCTGAGTAGTCATCACTCGCCCGTTTCCGGGGATCCGTTCTCAACTTCTTGACCCCCTCCTTGAGGTTCCCCCTGGGTCGAGCAAGCTAATGCGATACGGACCTAGGTCAGGACCCAAGGGGAACCGGGAGATGCCTTCGGCACCGGGACGAGCTAACGAGGGCAAACGAGAAATTGAAAGCCCGCAGACGCACATCCCGGCCACCCCGCCGAGGCAAATTTGAATGGCCCTCATGTCCCCATTTTGGCAGGGGCCTTTTGCGCACGAGCCGTACTCGCAAGCTGCCATTCCTGACGAACGCTTTCCTTCCACCACCTCCCGGTCTTCCTCCTGTACCGTGGGTCACGGTGGTACGTCACAACAGTGGAGAGCAAACATGATTATTCCGATCGTAGTTTCAATGGTGGCCATGAGCCAGACGCCGCAGGTGCAGTACGACGAGTACCTGAAGCAATTCGATGGCAAAACTATTTGTGGGACGATACTTGCGGAGGGGGGGCCGGTTTCGCAGCCGTCCGGATTCACATTCCGCGTCGCGCCCGGCGGCAAGTTTCACATCTTCGCCTCCTCGTGGGAGCGGCACTCGGACGGCAAGACGGCGTATTCGTATTACCCAAAGGACAATAGCTACTCGGAAAACCCCCTTGGCTACGGCGATTTTAGGATGCTGTTCGGTCCGAAGTACTTTGCCGAGGGAGCCGACAACTACCAGGTTGCCGGCGCGGCCGCTGCTAAGTTCGAGGAGGAAGAAGTCCAAGTCTTTACCTTCCTGTCTCAGCACGGCGATAAAGTGGAGCTGCTTGTTAGGAAGAGCGATGCGCGCCCTATCGGAATCAGGCAGTTCAGTAACCAGGCGAGTTACCTGACTCGGGTGGTTGAACTGCGAACAGACCAGACGTTCAGCGAGGCATCTTGGACGTGGAAGCCGCCTGCGGGCGCAACCAAGCTGTGGGTTTGCGGCTAGTCGAACTCGAAGCCTTGTAGGATTTCTTGTGAGCGCTTGTCGTAATTGGTGGAGCTTGCCGGGGCGGACGATGGTTACGGTGACTTCGTGGGTGTACTCCTTGTCGTTGACGTGGCAATGGTTTCCGGGGGAATCGTCGTCGAGCATAAGTTCGAGCGCGCCGATCATCTGCTGTGCCTCTTTCTCCGTTAGGAAAAGGATTAGGTTCTTTGTTGCCGTGTCGTTTTGGCTATCGTTTATCCGCATTGGTGATGCTCACTTGTTGCGGAGTTTATCTCGCGGGTTGTGGGTTAGTGTCCTTCGATAGGCTGCCGAGCACTGACGAAGGGAATGGTTGGGTTCGGTGGTCGGAAAGGATCGGTCCCTTCATCAGTGGCACCCCGGAACGTTTTCTTCGACGGTTCACCCATGATCGCGGCCACCCGTCCGAACAGGCTGCCAATTTACTCTGGCAGGAGGGTCGAGGATGCAGCGCTAATCCCAGTGGTAGCGGAGGATGTAGCGCGTTTCTTTCGGCTGGTACTGGAGCCAATAGACGTCCCATGCCGCGCCGCTCGCATCATAGAGGTACTCCGACTTCTTATGCTCGCGCAGGTCGACGCCTTTGCCGGAGGTGAGCAGGAGCATCCAATCCTCCGGCGTTTTGGTGTTGGGCAGGGTGAAGACCACGCGGAAGCCGCCGCCCATGGGGAAGTCGGTGAAGTCGGTTGCCTCCAAGATCGTTGCCTCCGGCGGGATTGTTACGAAGCGGCTGACGTAGGTTTCGTAAAATTCGGGCCAATCGCCGCGCCGGTCGACCACTTCGTTTAGCGGCGAGAACATGTACCAAGCGATACCGAGCGGCACTAATACCGTTACGAACAGCGAAGCGCAGCACGGCCATAGCAACTTCTTGCCGACGGGCTTATTCATCGGTTCGCGGTCTATCGGCCCCATGTTTCACTCCTTCTGGGGTAATTGTGGCTTGCTTTCGCGACGTGTGCCGGGGACTTGGGGTTTGAGTGATTTCAGTTGCCCGAACCTCGTATCCCCAAGTCCCCGAGGGAGCCTCTCAGCCACCAAAGCCTCGCGTCTGCACCAACGGGCATCGGTCGGCAGAAAACAGTGATCGGCCGTCGCCCCATGACTCCGGTCTCAGGCTACGCCGCGGTTAGTACGTGATTGGCAGGTCGCTCGGTGACTTGGATCTAGACACGGAATGCCTTCGACACAGGGACGAGCTGCCAAATCTAGGTGGTGTCGGTTTATTTCTGGACGAAAATCCCGGCTACTCGCGAGACGGGTGCGGAAGGACGCCTGACCCATCTGCTCCTGCGCATTGTTGTTCCGCCGAGAATAGGAACGCTTAGCCATTTTCAAACTGCCGATCAGTGACTAAGAACTGAGCTTGAGTAAACTGACCTCGTCCCGTGGGCCAGGTCATCGTCTTCACCATCCTCGCAGCCATCGCCGTCGCCTCGGCGGTGGGAGTGATCGCTTTTAAGAACCCAGTTCGGAGCGCGCTGAGCCTGGTGGCGAACTTCCTCACGCTCGGCGTGATCTACTTC
>JALYSG010000027.1 GCA_030854945.1 Armatimonadota bacterium | reverse complement strand
GTCCCGGAGCCGGGCACGGTTGCAGCATTGGGGTTCGGCTTAGCCTCGCTCCTTTTTCTTAAGAGAAAGCGCTAAGTCATTGTAGGTCGAGAATCGACACTCGGTTTTCGACCTATAAACTTTCTTCTATTCGAGAATCGTCGGAGGGGCGGAAGTCGCTTGGCGTAGGACTCCCGCTCTTTATCGTTGGTCGAGTCACCTGCTAATTACACGTAAACGGCAGAATTAAAGAGGGACCAAACTCCCTCGCGAAACGCTTCGCAATGCCTTAGCCCGCTTCTAAGGTGCCTGGGGGGCCTGCTCTTTGCCATAATCCTTGGCGTGCTCGGCCGCCGAATAGACCTCATCTGCTCACCGACACCGCTGCATCGGTTGGACAGGGCGTCCGCGGACCTGGGAATCGACTTATGGATCAAGCGCGACGACCTAACCGGGTTCGCAGGAAATGGGAACAAGGGCCGTAAACTGGAGTACCTGATGGCCGATGTGCTCGCTTCGGGAGCCAAAGCCGTCGTGACCCTTGGTGCAACTCAAAGCAATTTTGTTCGACAATGCGCCGCCGCGTGCGTTATGCACGGCATTGAGTTTCACGGCGTCGTCATGGATTGGCCGTACCCTGATGAAGCGCGGCGAACCCGACCCGAAGGCTGGCCAACCGAGCCAGCGGACTCAGGCAATCTCATTCTCGATCGTTGGCTCGGAGCGCATATTCATCGGTTGCCCGACGGCACGTTCGAGGAACTGGACCGTGCGGCGCGTGATCTTGCGTCAAACAAAGGTGCCTATTTCATTCCTGGCGGCGGCAGCTGCGGAATCGGCGCGCTTGGATTTGTGGCCGCAGCGCATGAATTGTTGCAGCAAAATGTGTCGGTCGACACGGTTATCTCGGCGAGTGGCAGCGGTGGCACGCAGACGGGACTCACTTATGCCTTCGCGCAAATGGGGGCGAAAACCAAATTTATCGGGATATGTACAGACGACGAGCCGGAAATGGTGGAAGACTTTGCCGCGATCGCAAGGGAACTCGATGAGATTTTCGGCGATCCTTTGCGGTTGACATCAGCAGACTTCGACCTCAGGTTGGAATATTGCGGAAAAGGCTACGGCGTCCCGACCGACGGGGCCACGCAGGCAATTCGGTACCTCGCGACAACCGAAGGCATTTTCCTGGACCCGGTTTACACTGGGAAGGCGTTTGCCGCCGTAATGGAAATGGCGCGACGTGGTGAGCTAAGGGGTCGGGTTGTTTTTTGGCACACGGGCGGCTTTCCAGGTTTGTTTGCTGCCGGTCGTGCCCCGGTGGCGTCGTGAAGCTTGGCGTAGTCGTTCCAGCGTATAACGAAGAGCCTCGCCTAGCCAGATCACTCGAACGCATTCGAGATTTCTTAAGCTCGCAGGACTATGAATGGGAAGTAACCATAGTCGATGACGGGAGCGCGGATTCAACGGCAGCAATCGCTTCCGCCTTTGCCGAAGCCGACAGCCATTTCAAAATGATCTCTTACGCGAAGAACAAGGGTAAAGGTTACGCGGTTCGAACCGGTATGATCCGAGCCGAGGCGGACTGGCTGCTGCTCTGCGACGCCGACCTCGCCGCGCCCATAGAAGAGGTGATAAAGCTATTCGCAGCGGGAAGGCCGATCGCCATCGGCAGCCGACCGCTTCGCGAGAGCAGCCTGGAAGTACGCCAGCCCTGGTGGCGCGAAGCATCAGGCAGGGCCTTCAACTTTGCCGTGCAAGCGCTATCGCTTCGCGGCATAAAGGACACGCAATGTGGCTTCAAGCTCTTCTCACGAGAAGCCGCCAAGGAAGTTTTCCCTCGGTGTCGGTTCAATGGTTTTAGCTACGACTTCGAATCCCTGATGGTCGCGAGGAAGCTGGGGTTCGAGATTGCCGAAGTGCCGATACGCTGGTCCCACCAAGCGGGTTCTAAGGTTAGACTCGTTCGCGACGGCCTGCACATGCTCCGCGATTTGGTGGCATTAAGACTCACGCTCGCCTCGCGGTTGAAATAGGTTGGTGAGTCGGGAGGGATTCGAACCCTCGGCCCACGGCTTAAAAGGCCGTTGCTCTACCACTGAGCTACCGACTCGTGCTGTTCCATAATGCCCTGTGCTGTGGCACCAAATCGCCTACCCTAAGACAAGCGCTGGATGGATCGCGTCGTCCGCTTTGCTGCCACTTTCTTGGCTGTACGGTTTCGGCTGGCGATCTTATGAGGCAGTTTACCGATTCGGCCTCAAGCGCCGCCAACGTATCATGAGCCTTCCGATCCTTGGGGTTGGGAACCTCTCGGTGGGAGGTGAAGGCAAGACGCCGGTCGTGATTGAACTCTTGCGGCTAGCCGAGGCTGCAGGAATATCGCTCGCCGTGAGTGCAAGCGCGTACGGGGCACCGGCGTCAGCAGGAACAACGGTCTTGACCCCCGCGGAAGATGTCGACCCCGTTCGTCACGGTGACGAGCCAGCGTTGCTGCGCCGAGAGTTTCCTAACCTAAGCGTGATTCTAGGCCGCGACCGCGTCTCGGCTGCGTTGGAGGCGTCCCGGCGCGGGTTCGGTTCGCTCATATTGGACGACGGCTTTCAGCACCTGCGGTTGGAGCGAACGGCGGACCTCGTCATCTGGGACGCGGATCTTGTCAATCAGCGGCTGCTTCCTGCCGGGCCGATGCGAGAGCCGCTATCGGGCCTGAGACGAGCTGCTGCCGTGGCCACCCCAAACCGCGCGCCGAATTCTTGGGAGGGACCTGTCTTTAAGTTTTCAAGAGAATACGTTACTTTGCGGGATGTGTCAACGGGCGAAAAACTACCACTTGATTGGTTGAACGGTAGACGGGTACACGCCCTATGCGCTATCGCACGGCCGGAGCGATTCTTCGAAGGTCTTCGCAACCTTGGTGCCGAATTGCAAAATGAAAGGGCGTTAGCTGACCATGACTCGCTGATGAACGTGGTCGGCAGTGACCTGCCAACCATCGTTACGGAAAAGGACGCGACGAAAATTAAATCCGCGCCCGGTCAATTCTTCGCTTTATCTACTCGCGTTCGGTTCCATGACGAGGAGGCGGTTGCCGCTTGGCTGACGAAAACGCTCTCCCGCTGAAAAAGCGAATCGAACGAAAGGCGGGTGGCTGGGCGTTGATTTCGCTTGCCCGCATTTTTCAAGTTCTTCCCAAGGGGCGAATCGACCCTATCGGGAGGTGGCTCGGGCGTCGCATCATGGGCTTGAGCCGAAAGTATCGCGAAAGGACTGTCAAGAACTTAAGGCTCGCGTACCCTGAGTGGACCGACAAGCAGATAAGGGAAACCGCGAAAGCGGTTTTTGAACACTTCGGCAAAACAATGGCGAGGTTCTTCGGAGGCGGCAAAGAAGCGTCCGAAGAAATCTTGGCATCCATCGACTTCCGAGGCATGGAGCACGTGGACGAGGCGCTGAGGCAAGGAAAGGGCATTCTGGCAGTCACGGCACACTTTGGCAACTGGGAGAGGATGGCCGAATCCATCGCAATCCAAGGATATAAAATTAGCGTCGTAGCCCGTGATGCTAACGAAGCGCGCACCACTAGGATCGTCAACGACGTAAGAAAAGGGCGTGGTATCGACGTTTTCTCAAGGGGGAGGGCTGCTCGTGAACTTCTGAGGAGGCTGAGGGCGAACGAAATCGTTGGCATGCTTACCGACCAGAACACGAGGGAGATCCTCGTGCCGTTTTTCGGCATACCTGCCGGCACGAATGAAGGGCCTGCGGTGATTCACTTGCTGACCGGGACTCCGATCTTTACAGTGTTCGCGACCGAGCAGCCGGACGGTCGCTACGATGTTAACGTCGAACCTCTGGAAATCCCCGTCTTAACGGGCGACCGTAAGGCGGACGTAGTGGCGATCATGACGCAGGTGAATCGAAAAATCGAGGAAGCGGTTAGAGGGCATCCCGAGCAATGGCTTTGGATGCACGACCGGTGGCGTTGGGCCCGCGAATTAGGACTTGTCAGCGATGGTTGAGCCAATCGCCGCTGCGAAAGACGCAAAACGAATCCTCATCGTTAAGTCGAGTTCGTTGGGCGATATCTGCAATGCGCTGCCTGTCGCGGATGTTATTCGTCGATACCGCCCACAGGCGTACCTCGGGTGGGTGGTTAAGGACCCGTTTCGGTCATTGATCGACGTGAATCCAAACGTAGACACGACATTTTCATTTGCACGCAAGGATTTTTGGGCGGCGATTAAAGTTGGATTAGATGCAAGGAAGGTGGGGTACGACGTTGCGCTCGATCTCCAGAGCTTGTTCGTTAGCTCGTTGATTGCCCGGCTATCCGGCGCGAAGACGCGTATCGGATACAACACCCGCAAGGAGTTCAGCCACCGGCTACTTAACTTTCCGGTTATTGGCGCCTCCGGGCGAGACCGTAAGGCAGTCGACATCATGTTGGACTTTCCGAGGGCCCTCGGTATCGAGTCGAGTGATTACAGGCCCCAACGATGGCTTGGCCAAGCTAAGCGACACGATGCCGACCTATTGATGACCATTGTCGCTAAGCCTTACGCCGCCCTCTTCGTTGGTGCGACAACTCCTCAGAGGCAGTGGTCGCACCAGCGTTGGGGCCAGCTCGCCGACCGGCTCTACTCAGAGGGAATTACGCCGGTGTTCGTTGGAGCAGCCGGTGACCAGGGCGCGACCGTCAGCGCGCGCAATGAAGCGGCAAGAACGAGTTATTCTCTCGTGGGTAGGACCGACTTGCTTACACTGGCTTCGGTTTTGGCTGGAGCGGCGGTCGTTATCGGCGGTGATTCGGGACCGCTGCATTTGGCAGTAGCGGTCGGCGCACCGGTCGTCGGCCTGTACGGACCGACGGATCCTATGACGACCGGGCCGTTCGGGCCTTCCCAGCGAACGGTTTACGTTAAACAGCATTGCAGTCCATGCTATCGGAGCCCCACCTGCGGCGGTGCGTTCTTCTGCATGGCCGCAATCGAAGTGGAAATGGCCTTGGAGCATGCGCTTACACTTGCTCGCACCAAGGTGCGTCTTGAAGATTCTTGAACTCATAACGCCGAGTCGGCTCGGCGGAGCGGAACGGTACGTCGGGTGGATTTCAAGAGAGTTCCAGGACCGCGGGCATGAAGTGACCGTCGGGATGCGCACTTGCGACGCAGTAGAGAAATTCTATGATTCGCTGGGCCTCAAGGTCGAGCTCTTGGCGATTTCCGGAAAACTCAACCCATTTGCGAAAGGACGGATACGAAAGTTGATTGACGACTTTGGACCCGACATTGTCCACACACACCTTTCTACGGCGTCTCTGTGGGGATTGAAGGCAGCCGATGAGCTCACGGTGCCTGGTTTTGGCCACGTGCATTCTTACAATTCGGTGTCCCCCTATCGCGCGGCAAGCGCTCTCATTGCGGTTTCGAGCGCGGTGAAACAGCACCTGATTTCAAGTGGCGTTTCAGCTGACCTCATTCATGTGGTTTACCCAGCCTCGAACGTTTTCAACGCCAGGCCCGCAGAAGATATCTCAGTGCTGAGCGACAACGTAATCACGTGCGCGTCTCAGTTGCGAGACGACAAAGGGGTACGCGTGCTGTTCGAAGCGTTCACACATATCTTGGCGAGGGTCCCTGACGCGAACCTCGTATTTTGCGGCGCTGGGCCACTGCGATCTGAGCTTGCTGAGCTAGCCCTTGAAGAGTGCCTCCCCATACACTTTGTGGGGTACCGAAACGACGTTCCGAGCGTGTTCGCCGCATCTGCGGTCGCGGTACTTCCGTCGCTGAAACCGGAAGGGTACGGCCTCTCGCTCGTTGAAGCACAGGCCGTCGGAACACCTGTGATCGCATCGCGGGTGGGCGGTGTGCCCGAAGCTATGATCGACGGACTTACCGGCATGACGGTAGAGCCCGGGAACGCATCCGCGCTGGCCGAGGCGATTCTGGCTCTGATAGAAAACAAGAATGAGAGGAACCGTATGGGCGTGGCCGGAAAAGAATTCTCGGCAACGCGCAGCGTGCAAACCTCTGCGGCCCACCTGCTTGAATTGTTCGCCGCGCCTAGCGGCAATAGAACCGATGGTCCCAATTTCTAGCATTCAACTTGCATTCTGTTCGCGCGGGGGTTATATTGTATGTGAGGTTGGGCTTGGCAGATGCTGTCCAATCATACGGAGGTAACCAAAAAAATGAAAGGAAAGGGCAAAGGTCTCTCAAGGGCCATGAGTCTTGCGGGACTGTCGCTCGGTTGCTGTGTCATGTATTCGGCTGTGGCAGCCGATGGCTTCGACACCACACTACCGAGCCTGGCGAAGAAGCTGGAGCAGTCGTTCGCAATCCGAACGGCCGATACCTGCGCACCGCTAGCTCCGATTGAGACCACACTTAGATTCGGATCGACTCCCCGCCTCGGGGTTCCAGTCGACCTTCACTTTGATGTCCGCACGTTCGAGGCTGGAAGGAACGCAGAAGTTCGGTTCGACGTTCCCAGAAGCGTCGGTCTTGACGGCCCGTCGGTTGAAACGGGCACGCTCGAAGCGGACAGGGGCTATCGATTCACGCGAACGATCGTCTTCGACAAATTCGGCACCTATGAGATTGCTGCGCAGGCCATTGCGGGCGTTTCCGAGTATCGCTTCGGGCGACGCAATCGACTCTACGTTGTGGTCGATGAGCGCGGCATCCGGTACAGCGAGAGGCCCTTCGATTTCGTAGAGGCGGACGCTCTATCGCCTAGCCCCGTGTTTGGCGGCAGAGGCGAGCCAAGGAGGCTCTTCGAGCCGCGGACCGCGCTTCAGCTTCCCGGCGTGGAGATCCCCAAAGTTGACCCGGAGGGTGGCTCGTCCGCCAGGCCGGCGGGGGGACCAGACGCCGCCACTACGGTTTTCGGATATTGGCGGTACCGACACACCGATGCGACCCTGCACGATGGCTATGGCACGGCAGCAGAGGCCTGGGATGACGACGGCGAAACGGGCGATGACTTTCTCGGCGATGTGGCTGTCGGCTCCGATGGCTATTACGAGATAAACTTCGACAACGGCGAGCAGACCGGAGGCGCCGGCACGGCCGACGTCTATCTCACATTTCGCACCAATAACAGCGAGGTGCAGGTCCACAACGCACCGAACAACGAGTACGCAACGTCGACGAACGTAATTTGGACAAACATCACCGGTGGCTCGCACAATGCCGGCACATACTTCGCCGACTGGGGCACGAACGGCATCTCAGACCACAACGAGCGCGCCTTCCAGTTGCTGGACGACCTAACCCGCGGATGGAGCACGGGCGTCGGCTTCGGACATAACGCCCACAAGACCTTCTGCGAGTGGTACCTCGGCAGCACCGATGGCGCTTACTATCGACGGGCCGAAAATCGGATTTACATCAACGATGCCCACGTGAGTTCGATTGATGTCACCCTCCACGAGTACGGCCATTCGTACCATGACAGCTTCAACGGCGACGACGACTGGCCGCCGGGAGCGGGTGGGTCGCACTGGTTCACAAATCACTACACCGATGGGTTAGCGCTGACCGAAGGCTATGGCACGTACTTCTCTTGTGCCGCCCAGAATGACGACCGCTGGTATGACGATCTCGATCCGGGCAACCTGATCCACTTCGACTGCGACGCAAACTGGGACGGGCACGAAACTGCTAACGGCAACTCAGACAACCTGAGCAATAACCCATTCTGGGGATACGACACGGAATCAGCGGTGCTCGCCATGCTTCTTGACCTCGATGACACCCGTAACAGCCCGACTGACCCGTACGACTGGTCTTCACTGAGCCATCAAGAGATCCACGACGTGTTCCATGATTACATGGTCTCGGGCCACCACTTGTACTCGATCCGAGACTTCTACGCGGGTTGGTATGATCAGGCTCAGCCCGAGCGGCCAAAGATGAACGGCCAAATGATGGTTCACGGCATGAAGCAGGGTATCAGCCGTGGCGCGTTAGGCGTCGAAATCGGCATTAGCTCGTATGCGGGCACTTGGTACTTCGGCGGCTACGGTCGGGCAAGCTTCACCGCAAAGAACTATGGCAGCCAAAACTACCTGCTGAACCAGCTCTACGTTTGGGCAACCGACCCAGATGGTTCAGACATTCCGGGCTTCGGCGGCGACGGCAACAACGCTTTGATCGCCTCCGGCGCATCGCGGGAGATCTTCAAGGCCTGGGATCAAGTCGGACTCACCGGTGGCGGTGTTGTAGTTGGCGATCCGGCCTATGGCCTGTACCGCTTCCGAGCAGGGCACTATCGCTCTGACGGCGCCTGGCAGTTGCTCGAACCGGCTGAGGCGGGCACCGATCGCGACATCACGAAGAACGTGATCCAGGACACGACCGCGCCGACGGTTACATCGCAGGACGACGGCGACTTCCAGTTCAGCAGGACTTCGATCCACCTTACGGCAACCGCCGTCGAGACACAATCGTCGATCCGCTCGTTCTGGGTGCGGCTCGGTTCTACTCCTGGCGATGATGACATCCTAGCGTTTACGGAATATCCCCAGAACAACGATCCAACCTTTAACGAGACAATCGTGTTTCCACAGGTTGCTTACGGCACAACGATCTATGCATCCGTTGTTGCCCGAAACATCGAGGGCGACGATGGTTGGTCTAGCACGGACGGCATCGAAGTTGTGAACCCTGAGCGGATGCCGACGGTGTTCACGCCGATCCGTGGACAGTTCATTTCCAACAACAACGTTGCCGCGGTGCAAACGAGCGACAACCTGCGGATGGTAATCCTGCCGGGAATCGTGTTCAACCCTGGTCAAGATCCAATCGTTGCCGAGTTCACGGGATCAGCCCCGCTGATGCCGTTGTCTTCGATAGACCTGAAGATTGAGAGCTCAGCGAGTTCGACTGGCGTTCGCCTGTACATGGATATGTACGACTACGACACGAACGAATTCGTGGAAGTGGGCTCGAACCAATCCGCAACGACGGATACGATCTACACGATCAACCGCGCTGACTGGAACCGCTGGGTCTCTCCATCCGGGCAACTACGGTGCCGCGTTCGCTACAGGGCGACAGGCATCATCTTCAGCTACCCGTATCAGGCAAGGCTCGACTGGGTCCACTGGACCCTGCACGACTAAAAGGATGACGACGGCCCCGCGAACGAATCTCGCGGGGCTGTCGTTCGTTAAACAGTTGAATATGTGGCTTGCAGTTTTTTGCGCTTCCTTGTGTGCGTGTGGTTTCGGATGCGGCAGCCGGGAAGCAACGATGCCATCTCCAGAGGCGCCGATTTCGGTGGACGCCGAAGTGCGCGGCCGCGGGCAGACCGGCCTGATGGTCGTCCGAGTCAGAACCGAAGAACAGGGCCCCAGCGCCCAAATCGACCTCACGCTTCCCGCTGGCGTTCGCCTCGTGAGTGGCGCCATCCGCACGGAAGCCGAGTTCAAGCCTGGCGAGCCGCGCATTTTCAGATACGGGCTGAAAGCCGATAAGCCCGGGGCCTACGTTATCAATGTCAAGGTCATGGCCGGAACCGAGGACTTTCGCTTCGGCAAAAACTTTACCGTGGCTTGGATTGCCCAGGCCGATTAGAAGGTGTTTTCTTCGCTCGGGAACGATCCGTTCCTGACCGCGTCGGCGTAGGCTTGGATCGCGTTCTTTATTAGTTCGCCGCCTTCAATAAAGCGGTGCGTGTGTTTAAACGTTTCTTCCGAGATGCCAAGCATGTCGTGCCACACCTGCACTTCGCCATCGCAATCTGGGCCTGCACCGATTCCGATGGTGGGGATGCCGATTTCCGCCTTTATCCGCTTTGCCACAACACCGGGAATGACCTCCAGGACAATGGCGAACGCGCCGGCGGCCTCAACAGATTTGGCCCCGCGTAACACCTCGTCGCCCTTATCTCCGCGTCCCTGCACCCTAAAGCCGCCAAACGCGTTGACGCTCTGTGGCGTCATCCCGACGTGTCCCATGACGGGGATGCCGGCTCGGTCGATTGCCTCGATCGCTTCGACGTAGGTGCCCTCGAGCTTCACTGCTTCGGCGCCGGCCTTGACGAGGGCGATTGCCGACCTTACGGCGTCTTCCGGCGATGCCTGGTACGAGCCAAACGGGAGGTCCGCCACGAGCAGCGCCATTCGACACCCCGCTGCAGCCGCCCGCGTGTGATGGACCATTTCGTCCAGCGAAACCGGCAGTGTGTTTGCGTACCCCAACAAGGTGTTGCCCACTGAATCGCCGACGAGAATGAGGTCAACGCCCGCTGCATCGGCGAGGCGGGCCGACGGCGCGTCGTATGCCGTGAGGCAGACGATGCGTTTGCCCTTCATGGCTCGGATTTTCGGGGCGGTCATCTTGTCGGACATCGCGTTGAGGTTACCGCCTCAAAGGTATAATTTCGCTTCCTGCGCGGGTGGTGGAATGGTAGACACGCATGCTTGAGGTGCATGTGCCCTAACGGGCGTGAAGGTTCGAGTCCTTTTCCGCGCACCATTTTCGGGCCCCTTTCATTCTGGGCTCATTCATTCACCGGTTGTTTAGACACGCTCATTTTCTGCAGGCTTAATGTTATGAGCTTTGCAGAGGGCTTCCCCAGCACACGTTAAGGCAGCGAACGGGGCGATTGTCAACCGTTCTTTGGTCATTAAGGATCGCGACGAACGTAGGCGACGACGGGGGTGCCTGGGAACGCCCGGATGTTCCTGCCCTTGAAAAGGCCTGAGATGAGGTTTCCAACGGATCTCCGCAGACCTGCCAACTCCGTGATCGCACCTATTACGAGACCCGCCTCGCCTACTCCAACCCTCGCAATTTGGCCCGCAGCGATGCCTTTGAAGACAGAGACGAGGTCGCCGAGCGAGCGGGCTTCAGCCAGTTGAAACATGCTGGAGAGATTGAGCCTTTTTGCGAGGCCGGCGACGATGCCGGCGCTGCCCATATCAGAGCCGGAGAAAACTTCTAACATCTGCTGCAGAGCTTTCTTGGACGATTCGTCGGCGAGGATCTTCTTAAGTTCATCGGACGCGACATCCACTCTTGTGTTTTCTCCCGTGAACTGCAGGGGCTTCCCTTCCTTCGAGTTCGTTGCCTGCAAGTGGATTGTCTTGCCGTCTGCTGTGACAGTTCGATCGATCGCCACGGCAAGCCGGGCGGGCTCGTTTAGGAACTTTGAAATTGCGCCCGCGCTCCGCGACCAGACGACTTTGCCATATGCGATGGCGCCACGTGGAATTACGATACTATTGTCTGCAGAAGTGACGTCCTGCGTGACCATAAATGCAATCTCTTTTCCCTGCGGTGCGCCCCCAGAGCTAACTTCTGTTAGCAGAATCATGGGAACCGCTATAGCGGAATCAGGATCGGTCTGTCCAAACGCATTGGATGCAACAACAAAGCTAATCAAGGTTTTGACAATACGCATTTCACTCATCCTTTCTCGTATCCCTTGAAGGGAGAGGCACCGTTATACTACGACAGCCGCCCACCCTAATCTCGCGTTGCGCTGAGCGTATTAGCCGATCGTTATTCCCATCGCCTCGAGCGTGTCCCTGGTTACGAAGAGCTTTCCATCTTCGAGCACCGGCGGCGACTTGAGGGGGAGTTGCTGGCCGTTTACGCTGATTGTGTTCGCGTTTGCATCGAGCATCGCTGTCGCTTGTTTAACGGTGATGCTTGCGCTTTTGGCGTCGTTATCCCAACGAACCGTGCCGCCCATTTGCTCGACGACTTCCTTTAGCGGAACGTAATGCATTCCGTTTCTTTCAATTGCCTGAACGTTGATACCCATAGGAATATATACGCCGTGTGCAACGCAACTGAGCGACTAGTGGGGCTTATCGTTGGCAGCCGCGAAAATGGCGCTTACGTTTTCTTCCGAGAAGAAATCGGGTGGTGAGAGCACCCCTGAGTTCATGCGAGCGAAGTCGTCCATCGCTTTCTGGTTTCCGTGCGCAGCAGCCAACAGCTGCTGCATTTCGGGTGGCGGCGGGCTGAGAGTTGCGATGTCGCATGTCATCTCGTACAAGGGCAGCGCGCGCTCGTCGCGCTTCGATTGGTATGAGTCCATTGCTTCGTCATACGGTCGGCTTTGCGCGAACGACTCGTCGACGGCATTTGTGAGCAGTTCCGCCTGAAGGAAGGCATCGGTGATTCCGAATGCAGTGATGAAGTCTTTGTTGTAGCCTGCGTCGCCGACCAGCACCCATCCTGGGCCGTAGGGCTTTCGGAAGTAGTTGGGGACGGCGGTGCCAACAAACCGCTCTTCTCGTTTTGCGCTTCGCAGGCGCTCTGCGAATACGGGCGACATTTCGACCACCTTAAGGTAGTTGCCCTCGATGTCGGTGCGGTTCTGTTCGAATTCGGCGTAGGGCCAGCCTGCAACGACCATGGTGAGCCCATCGTTCGTTGGCCATGCCGCGAAACCCCGATTGGGCAGCGTGTAGACCTCAAACCGGCCCTCCGTTGGCAGGTCGCTCCAGTAAGAATAATAGGCGGCGAGCAACTGCGGCTTCTCGTTGTATTGTTCAGGGTTCACCGCTTTGGCAACGACGGACTGACGTCCGTCCGCGCCGACGACAATGTCCGCGTACTCTTCGGTCGGCGGGCCATCCTGGGTGTGACCGCGAATGCCGACGACCTTGCCCTCTTGCTGAATGACTTCAGTTACCGTGAACCCTTCGCGGATTTCCGCTCCCGATTCGGCGGCGGCATCGACGAGGATTTTGTCGAGAACTGTCCGGCGAGGGCCGTAGGCGACAGGGCTTGCGGGAGTGCCCGGTGTTCCCGATATGGTGAACTCGCCGAAGTCGAACGCATAAGTGTCGATCGGCGGGCATCCGGATGCGACGACGCGGTCGAGAAGGCTCCATCGGCTGAGCGCGTCCACTCCGGGCGGGTGAATCAAGTGCGTGGAAATCGTGTCGCTCGGGAAAGTTGCGCGGTCTACTACCAGGACCTTGTAGCCTTTACGCGCGAGCAGCATCGCCGTGGGCGATCCGGCGCAGCGTGCGCCCACTACGATGACGTCGTATTTATTTGTCGCCATGGTTGTCTCCGTTTGTGGTCAGTGTACCGAGAAGCCGAGGCGTCGCCAACAGCCGTTTTCGCGTATAGTTCAGTGTTATGATTGCTCTACTCTCCGCAATCGCCGTGGCCGGCACAGGGCTTTACGATTTCACCTACCCCGACATCGACGGCAACTCGATGAAGCTGGACGCTTACAAGGGCAAGGTCGTGCTCGTAGTGAATGTGGCGAGCAAGTGCGGGCAGACGAAGCAGTACGCCGCGCTCGAGGCGCTGTATCGCAAGCATAAGGGCGACGGGCTGGTTGTTCTGGGGTTTCCGTGCAATCAGTTCGGCAATCAGGAGCCTGGCTCGGAGGCTGAGATCAAGGCTTTTTGCACGGGCGATTACGGCGTGACTTTTCCGATGTTCTCCAAGGTGGAAGTGAACGGCGAGGGGCGGACGCCCCTTTACAAGTGGCTGATCGAATCGACGGACGGGAAGGACATCGAGTGGAACTTCGCGAAGTTCATCGTGGGCCGAGACGGCAAGACGGTGAAGCGCTTCCCGTCGAAGCTGGCTCCGGACGCCCCTGAGTTTACTGCTGCGATTTCCGGTGCTTTGAAAGGCTAAGGCACGCCCTTTGGCCTTCAAGCACCGGCTAGTTTCTTTGCGTTTTATTTCCTCGAAAACGGCAACACATGCGTACGCGAAATCCAGGCTCTGCGATGGCAGCGGGCCGCCAGGAGTAAGAGCATGCCGCCGAGCGCGATGGCGCTGCATGGCTCCGGGACGGGGCGCCAGAGGACGGCTTTGGCGCGGCCCCCGTCGCTGAGGTCTGCGGCCCAGCCGACGATGTTGCCGAACTCGTCGATTCCCATTGCCCGAGATTCAGCGCCGGAACCGATGAACTGAGACGGCAGCAGGTTGTGGAGATCGAAAAACGAGCCGGGAGTGCCGGTCCAGCGGGCCGCGTGAAACTGAAATCCTGTCGCAACCGCCCTGACCAGTCCCACTTGGTGCCGGCCATTCGTATCCTCAGCTTCGGAGCCCCACTCGTTGTTCGGTCCAGGATTTAGGTCCACGTAGTTTTGTGAAGAGCCGAACCACAGCAAAGCGTGGCCATTCCCGCCGAAGTTGCCCTTGCCAACCTGCTCGCCTCCGGCTACACCCCTTGCCTCGCTGCCGGCGAAACCGTCTGGATTCAGGTCGACGAAACTCTCCGACGTGCCCGACCATAGTGCGGCGTGGCTAATCCCCTTGGGAGCAGTTTGGACTTTGCCCACCTGTTGAGACCCATCCGTGTCGTCGGCCCTACTGCTTTCATAACCGAGTGAGGGATGCAAGTTTACGACGCTCTCAGGTGTGCCATGCCAAAGGAGGGCCTCCTGCCTTTCTGCAGACACCCTACCGAGGCCGACCTGCTGGGCGCCTCCGATGCCGAGCGCGCGGGTATCGAAGTAATCCTTATTGTGCAAGTCAGTCCAGCCTTTTGCCGAGCCTGCCCACATCGTGGCGAACGCGCGGCCGGGAAAGTGGAGTTCCCTCCAACCGACCTGCCTGCCGCCTTCGGCGGCCATCGCATACGAGGCGTCGAAGCCTGCCGGATGCAGGTTCACAAAACTTCCCGCCGTGCCATTCCAAAGAAGGGCGTTGCTCGGGCCGGACAGAAAGATATTGGTATGACCCACCTGTTGACCGCCGCCTGCGCCCCAGCCGAAGGAAAAGGGGGATGGCACCGCCGGGGAGTGCAGCACCTCTACTGTGTACTGAGCAACGACGATTGCGGGCACCAGGAGCGCGGCTGCCGCCGCGCTCCTGGCCCATGTCGTAGCGGTCATGGGATCGTCACATACTTGGCGACAGACGGGATGCCCTGGTAGCTGACGCCGAACAGCATGTACTTGCCTGGAGGCGCGATACCGCCGTCCTTCGGCGTGTGCACGAACATCTGCTTGGTCGTGCTCGGGGCCGATTCGGAGAGCTTGATAAACCTCTGCGTCGAGTCCAAATCGTGAGTCGTCGACGACAACTTGAGAAGGGATAGGAACTCGATATTGGCGGAAATAGTGCACGCGGCGAACGACGATATTTGTTGAAACCTACGAATCTCCACTCCCTTCCCTCGCGGAGGAAATAGATTTTCCAAACCTCGGTGCCGATGCGGAAACCTCCGCTAATTGTAATGGTACTTCATCCTAATGGCTGAAGCGGAAAAAAGATTACACGGCACCGGTTAGCTTGCCCGGCGCTCTTTCGGGGCGGGCACCAGAATCGGCGTCGCCTTCTCACTTATAACGTTTGAGGGGATCACAACGCGTTCAATGGAATCCTGGCTCGGGGCATCGTACATGGCATCGAGCATGATGTTTTCGATAATCGCCCGGAGCGCCCGGGCACCGGTGCCTCGACGCTTTGCCTCCGCGGCGATTTCATCCAGTGAGCCCGTTTGAAACTCGAGGGCGACGTCGTCCATTTCGAAAAGCTTGGTGAACTGCTTGACCAGCGAGTTACGCGGTTCCGTCAGGATGCGCACCAGCGTTTCTTCGTCGAGAGCGTCCAACGTCGCGATCACCGGCAGCCGACCGACGAACTCCGGAATGAGGCCGAACTTCAGCATGTCTTCCGGTAAAACCCCGCGAAGGATGTCTTTGCGCCGCTCCGCGTTCGATTGCGGCGGGGTGCGGAAACCCATGACGTTATGCTTCTGACGCCTGAGGATAATTTCATCGAGCCCCTCGAACGCGCCCCCGCAGACGAAGAGAATGTGCTTCGTATCGATTTGCAAATATTCCTGATGAGGATGCTTGCGTCCGCCGCCGGGAGGCACGTTGGCAACGGTGCCCTCCAAAATCTTGAGCAGAGCCTGCTGCACGCCCTCGCCGCTCACGTCTCTCGTGATGCTGGGGTTGTCGCTCTTGCGGGCGATCTTATCGATTTCATCGACGTACACGATGCCGCGTTGAGCCGCGTCGACCGGGTTCTTGCCAAACTCGCCGGACTCCGCCGATTGGTAGAGCTTCAACAGGATGTTCTCGACATCCTCGCCCACATAGCCGGCTTCCGTCAGGCTCGTCGCGTCTGCTATGGCGAACGGCACGTTCAGAATGCGCGCAAGGGTCTGAGCGAGCAAGGTCTTGCCGGAGCCGGTTGGGCCGATTAGCAGTATGTTGCTCTTTTGAAGCTCGACATCGTCGTCGAAGCCTTCGTGAGCGATGCGCTTGTAGTGGTTATAAACTGCGACAGCCAGGGCGCGCTTTGCCCGGTCTTGGCCGATCACGTAATCGTCGAGGTGTTTGACGATCTCGCGCGGTTTCGGCAGCGTATCCGTAGTGGCGTGCGTGAGCGTCGACCCAGGTTGGACTGGCTGCTTCAGGATGTCGAGGCAAAGCTCGACGCAGTCCTGGCAGACGCCGCCGTATAGGCCGACAATCAGTCGCTTACATTGCGACTTCGTCTTGCCACACAAGGCACACTTATCACGGGTTTCCACTTGTTTCACTCTTAGGCCCGCCGGGTTTCAGAACCTCGTCGACCACTCCATAGTCCCTGGCCTGGTCGGCGCTCATCCAAAAATCCCGGTCGGTATCTTTTTCGATCTTTTCGATCTCCTGCCCGGTATGACGCTGCAGCACTTCGTTGATGATCCTCTTTATTCTAAAGATTTCTTCGGCCTGAACGTATATATCTGACGCAGTTCCTTGAAAACCGGCACTAACTTGGTGGAGCATGACCCTGGCATGTTCCAGGCAAAAACGCTTGCCCTTTGCTCCGCCTGCGAGCAAAACTGCACCCATGCTGGCCGCCTGGCCAACGCACGTGGTAGCTACGTCGCAACGTACGTGCTGCATCGCGTCGTAGATCGCAAGGCCCGAACTTACCGAGCCACCTGGGCTATTTACGTACAGCTCGATATCCTTATCGGGGTCTTCCTTCTCAAGATAGAGAAGCTGCGCGACGATCAAATTGGCGAAGTAATCGTCCACCGGTGTACCGAGGAAGATAATGCGATCTTTCAGCAGACGCGAGAACAGGTCGTACGATCGCTCGCCCCGCGCGGTCTGCTCGATCACCCACGGCACGCCCATTACGCGACACCCGCCGGCGTGACGTTGGCTTGCTCATGAAGGAACGACAGAACGCGGTTGTAAATTGCACGGAACTCCACTTCCGCTAGGCTCCCGGACCGGCGAAGCGCGCGAAGCGTGTCGTCAGGAGTCATGTTGTTCTCCTGCGCGATTTCAAGGATTTGGTCTCGGATGTCCGCTTGGTCGAGCTTCATGCCCTCCGTCTCGAAAATGCGTCGAATTGCCACAGCATGTTTTACTTCCGCCTGGGCTCGTTCACCGATTTTCTGGCTTAGTTCTTCGAGCGACATATTGTTTGCTTGCGCGATGTCCTCAAGCGTCTTGTTTTCCTTTTGGGCATCGTCGGCTATCTCATGGATTCGCCGCTCGGCAACACCTTCCCACAGCGTGTCGGCGACTTCGATCTTCGAGTTCTTCATAAGCTCGTCGAGGATCTGCTCGTTGACGTAGTCTCGCACCATCCGCTTCTTGGCTTCGCCAAGCTGTACACGGACCTTGCCCTTTAGCTCTTCTACCGATTCGGCGTTCAATTCTTTTGCGAAGTCTTCGTCGAGGTCAGGTACTTCGGCCGCGCTCAACGAACGCAACGTGACGTCTACCTTCATCGGCTTGCCGGCCCAATCTTTTTCCTGGAAAGTCTCCGGGAAGGTGAGGTCGGCGACCTTGGTGTCTTCGGCGTTCATTCCCATCAGAACTTGGTCGAGTTGAGGGAACGTTTGTCCGACGACTGTCATAAATCGTCGATCTTTCTCGTCGCCTGCCTCGCGGATGCCAACCACCGCGAAATCACCTTCCTGTGCGCCTCGATTCTCGATGGCCTTCCGAGTGGCTCGGCGCTTGCGGATATTCTCGAGCTGCTCGTCGAGCTCTTCGTCGGTAACTTCCTCCGAAGGAGCGGTGATGTTCAGGCCCTTATATTCGCCCAGTTCGATCACAGGTTCGAGCGGGACCTTGGCGGTGAACTCAAACTCGCTCGCTTCTTCGTCCAGCTTCGTCACTTCGATTCGCGGCTGGCCGACCGCTTTGAGGTCTTTCTCTTTAATTGCGGCAGTGTAGGCGGATCGAATCATGTCCTCGGCGGCAAGCCGCTGGACTTCTTCGAGGTTCAGATACTTCTTCGCGAGGTGCTTGGGCGCCGCCCCTGGACGAAAGCCCGGAACGCGCACCCGCTTGCCCGCCTTACGGTAGGCCTTCTCGTAGGCAGATTGGACTTGGTCGGGGCTGCAGGCGACTTTCAGCTCGACCGTACACGGATTAATCTCCGTGGATTCGACTTTCATAGCGGTAAGAGTGCTCATTCGGTAAGGCTTAGAGAATACCCGTGCGGCCTCTCGGGCGGGAATGAAAAAGCCTCGGCGGAAGCCGAGGCTTTGAAAATGGAGCGGGAAACGAGATTCGAACTCGCGACATTCTCGTTGGCAACGAGATGCTCTACCACTGAGCTATTCCCGCGGATCGCGTGAGTTTATACCCGATACGATCGTCCGTCATTCCGACCTGAGCGAAGTGAAGTGCGGGAACCTGTGCAACAACGCGACCTACGCCTCCCATAGATCCCTCGACTACGCTCGGGATGACGAGGACCACGCTGGCGATGAGCGATAGCTGTGGAGCCTTTGACGGGAATCGGACCCGTGACCTCCTCTTTACCAAAGAGGTGCTCTACCACTGAGCTACAAAGGCTTGGAAATGGTGGGGAGAGTAGGATTCGAACCTACGTAGGCATCCGCCGGCAGATTTACAGTCTGCTCCCATTGGCCACTCGGGCATCTCCCCACGGGACTCGGGAATTTACCTCAAAAGGGGCCATCGGGCGGGTATTTACGGCGTCTCGACAATCGGTTCTGTTGGAATCGAGTCAGGCACAACGTGGAAAATGAAGCGCACATTTCCGAAAGCAATCGCCTGGCCGTCGGATATCTCCACTTCCCCGTCGATGGGCTCGAAATCCGATTCGCCCATCACGAACGTGCCGTTGCTGCTGCCGAGGTCTTTCAGGAGCCACTTGCCGCCAGCATGCCTAATCTCCGCATGCTTACGAGAAATGTAAATGCTTTCCGGAAGCGGGCCGAGGTCGACGTCCACCGGGCCCACGGCTTCATCGAAACGTCCAACGACCGCATCCCCGCGAATCTCGTAAAACTCTTCTGCATCGGCACCGTCTCGCTGCAACACGAGGCGTGCATGTTGGAGGTCGTCCGGCACGGTCACCATTCCCTCGCTCTTGGCGAGCTCCTCTTGCAGGCGGTCTTCTTCTTCGTCTTCTGGCAGAACTTGATCGTCGTTCATATGCGCTTTTTCCTTTCGGCGAGTGAACCTATACCCCAGATGAGGAGGGCCACGATGATTCCTACGATCATCGGCGTGAGAATTGCGGGCTCGGACTCGCTGGCTGTGCCGAAGATCGAGTTCTCCCAATGCACCGCTTGCGACGCGAGCAGCATCCAGGCTGTGGCGATGGCGGGCGGCACGATAAGGCACGCGACGGCGGTGCCGGCCGACGGCGGCTTCTTGAAGGCATACGCGCCGACAACGGGAACGAGGAGGCCAGGGATGACCAGGCTCGCCACCTTGTACCAGAGGTCGACGACGCTGTTGACGGTGATGGCCAGCACGATGCCCAACAAGGCGGCAATGGCGATGCAAATCCGCGTGTAGTTGGTGATTGCGGCTTCGCTCAACTCGCCTTTTAGTCGCGCGAAAAAGTCACGGCTGAGCGTGGTTCCGCTCACAAACGTGTAGCCCACCGTCGCAGCGATAATCGCGCCAAACATTCCTGCGAAGAAAACACCTTTCATGCCTGCAGGCAGAAGCTGATTGCCGAACAGCGGGAACAGCATCCTGCCCATCGCGGAGGGGTCGGAGCCACGCAGGGCAATTGTCCCGTACATCGCGGTGAGTGTGGTAAGCGTATCGAAGATAATCCAAAAGACAACCGCCAGCAGCACGCCTCGGCGCGCGGAAGCTTCGTCTTTTACAGCGGCGACGCGTTGGTGGAAACCCGGATCGACGAAAGTCCACGCTCCAACGAACATCCAACTGATCACCACAAAGATGCCCTTGCCGGCGTCCCAGGTCCGCTCTGCGTCGGGCAGCTGAGGAATTACCGCCCAGGGCGCGCCGTACTTGCCGATTGCGATCAGCAAAATCATGATGAACGCGGAATACATCATTACAAAGCTGATGGTGTTGCTGCGCGCATCGGCCATCAAGCCGCCCCGATAAAGGAACGCCGTGCAGCCGATGCCGCCGATCGCGATACCCGCCCATAAATCCAAACCTGCAAAAACCGTTACGAGCAGCGTGCCCAGCATCAGCACAAAGGCGGCAGGCGTGGCGAGAACCGTCACGAGCAAAGCGGCAATCAGCCCGGCAATCCGACCGTAGCAGCGTTCGATGCGCTCTGGAATGCTGATCTGTGGCTCGCCTCGGATGCGCTTAGCTAGGAAGAAAGCAAACAGGAGGCCCGCAATCCAGTAAGGGATGCCATTGACCGTGAGCGTCGCAAGCCCGTATCCGAAATCGTTGTAGAACTCAGGCGTGCCCAACACCCCGCCGTACCACGTCGTGATGAGAGTCGCCACGAACAGCGGCATCGTGAGCGCGCGTCCAGCAGCGACCATCTGCAAGCTGGTGTTTTCTCTTAGCTTTGCGCTGAAACCGAGGCCGACGACGCCTGCGAAGAACAATGCGATGACCACCCAGTCCAGGGCGGCGAAATCTACCAATGCGCCTCACCCTCGAACCGCTCGACGAACGCGATCAGCGATCCCGTCGAAATGTTGAGCCCCACGCGATCCCCCGTCGCCACGTTGGAGATGCCGTCGCGTCCCCCCACGCTGAATGTCATGCCGTCGGCGTTGTACGTAAGGCCCGTGGCCGTTTCGACTGTAACCGTGCGGAGCGGCAGGAGCGACACACGGATGTCGGGCCGCGTGTCTAGCAGGTGCTCGCCAGGCCCGAGCACAATCGCTTGGGCGTCGCTTCCCACAAATCGCAGACGCATCTTATCGGTGTACGCGGCGGCGGTGAAGAGCGCCGAGAGCATGTGGTCTACGCGTGTGCCCTCGTAAGACAAAACCGCCAGGCTCTTAACATAGAAATTATCGTGGACGTGGCGCAGAGCCTTCTGAAAATCGGTGCTATTCTGATCAAGCAACTTGGTGACAGCAGTGTCGGGCAGCATCTCCAGGGTTTGCGGGAGAATGCCGTCCATGTCGCCAATCACAAGGTCGGGACGAATGCCGAGTGACATAAGAACGTCTGCCGCGCCGTCTGCCGCGACGACCATGTCGGCCTCCTTGGTCCACGTCCAAAGGTCGTCGCTCTTTCCCAAGTCGCCGTGGAGTACGATTGCCACCTTGTCCGACTTTTGCATAGTGCGATAGATTAGCGTAGAACAGCCGACGAATGGCAACCTAAGCGGTTCTGTACGAAATCATCCACAAACAATTCACAAAGAAAAAACCCAAGAAAATAGCAAATAAAAGAAGGAACTTGGCATTGATCGCGGTATTGTCTTATGCGCTCGGTTGGCCTTTGTGAGGGAACACGATGGAGAGGCTGGCGACGATCGCGCTTTTTGTATTCAAGGCTCGCAACGGAAATGGACTATCAACTGACGCTCAACGACGATCCGGAAAAAATGGACTTGGAATCTGCCTGGCGTCGAATCTGCGGACGATTGAGGGACGGTATGGTCCCTACCCAGTACAGCCAATTTATCGACCGGCTAATTGTTAAGGGAATTGAAGACGGCTGTGTAAAGATTATAGCGCCCGGACAATTTGTTGCCGGGTGGCTGAACAAGACCCTGGTCGAGCAGTTCGCCCAGTCGTTTACCTCCGAAATGGGGCGCGATCTAACCGTCGAGGTTGTTGCCCACCTCGCTCCACGGGGCAATAAGGGCGCGGGCACGGTCGGCCTGCCCGAGGCTCCAACGCAGAGCGCGGCCATCCCGGAGAATCGTTTTAGCCACCGGTTCACTTTCGACAATTTCGTCGTGGGTCAAAGCAACCGGCTGGCTTATGCAGGCGCATTCGCAGTCGCGGAGAAACCCGGCGCGAAGTACAACCCGCTTTTCATCTACGGCGACAGCGGCCTCGGCAAAACGCACTTGCTTCAGGCAATTGCCAACGCGATTCGCGAGACAGGCACCGTCGGCACGATCAGCTACGTGACTGCGCAGGAATTCGCGGAGCGCTTTATCGCCGCCCTCCAGCACGGCCGCATGGAAAGCTTCCGCAAGAGCATTCGCCAGGCAGACGTCTGGCTCCTAGACGACGTGCAGTTCGTTGCCGGCAAGGACAAGACCCAGGAGGAGCTTTTCCACTCGTTCAATCAGCTACAGCACGCCGGTAAGCAAATCGTTCTGACGAGCGACCGGCCGCCGCGTGACCTTTATGGCCTCGAGGACAGGCTGCGGTCTCGCTTCGAAGGTGGCTTGGTAGCAGACATCATGCCGCCGGACACTGAGACGCGCACGGCAATCGTGAAGCAGAAAGCAGAAGCCGAAGGCGTCGAACTTGAAATGGAAGTTTGCGAGTGCATCGCGATGTCGGTGGCAGGAAACGTGCGAGCGCTGGAAGGCGCGCTCACCAAGATCCTCGCGCATGCCAGCTTCGAGAAAACGGAAGTGACCGTCGAGCTTGTTCAGAAAATCGTGGAGAGCGCTTATCCGCCCACTGCCAAGCACAAGCCGCACTTCGACAGGATTTTAGAAGCGGTGAGCACCGAGTTCGACGTGCCTCGCCGCGAACTGGTCGGCCCCAGCCGAAAGGCGGAAATTGCCCACGCACGCCACATTTGCGTTTATCTTGCGCGGAAAATTACCGGCGATAGCTGGAAGCGTCTTGGTGAGAGGTTCGGCAATCGCGATCACACGTCCATGATCCATGCGTTTCAGAAAATCACGCTGCTGAACTCCAACGATCTCGAAGTCCAGTCGCATATCCGCAACCTCGAGCGGCGGCTGCTCGGCAACGACGCCTAAATATCGAAATTGCGTTACAATCTCAGCTAATCCATGGAGAGTGAGAGTTGGAGGCTCGTCGGAGCCTTCGTCCTCGTAATCGCAAACGCCTTCTTCGTCGCCGGTGAGTACGCCCTCGTGGGCGCACGGCCGGGGCGCATCGCCGGCCTTGCCAAACGTGGCGGCAAGGCGGCTGTCGCCGCGAAGGACGCATTAGGCCATATCAACCGATACATCGCCGGGATTCAACTCGCTATCACCATGGCGGGCATCGGCCTCGGGTGGGTTGGCGAGCAATCTCTCTCAAAAATGCTCAGCCCGTTCTTCGATGGCATCGGACTGCATTTCATGTCCACAGCCATCGCGTTCCTGCTGGTTACGTTTTTGCTGGTCGTGCTCGGAGAGCTTGTGCCGAAATACGTCACGATCAACTCCCCCGAGCGCATGCTCGTTCGGATCATTATTCCGCTGAACTTTGTGCTGCTGATTTTGCGGCCGCTAACTGCGATGCTGGAATTCGCCGGACACTGGGTGCTCCGTCCCTTAGGAATCGATACCCGCCGCGACCAACGCTCGGCGATCGCAAAGGACGAGCTTGCGATGATCATCCAGGAGAGCCGCACCGCCGGTGAGTTCGATGAATCCCACGCCCGCGTCATTACGAAGGCGCTAAATTTCACCGATCTGCAGGCGGACGACGTGATGATTCCACGTGTCGACATCATCTCAGTGGATGTGGATACCCCCACCGACGAACTGATCAGGCAGCTCGCCGCTCAAACACACACACGGGTCGTGGTCGTCGAGGACGGAGACCTGGACGAGGTCGTCGGAATTCTCCACTTGCAGGACTTCGTCCGCCTGCTTGCGGGCAGGGTCTCAGACTTGCGGTCGGCTGTGCGCCAGGCCGTCTTCGTCCCGCCGAACCTGTCGTTGGAGCGCCTCATCGAGCGCATGCAAACCGACAAAACGCAAATACTTATTATCCGAGACGAGCACGGAGGCACCGCCGGTCTGCTTACCCTGGAAGACATCGTCGAGGAAATCTTCGGCGAACTCGACGACCAGGTTGAGCACGCTCAGCCGCGGATTCAGACCTGGGAGGACGGCCGCATCGTCATGCGCGGCGACGTGCGCACCGACGAGTTAACCGAGTACCTCGGCCTCGACGAAAACCCGCTGCCGCGCGAGTCGGTGTCGACGATCATTCTCGATGAAATCGAGCGAACGCCGAAGATCGGCGATTCAATCGAGACCGACCTCGGCCTCATGCGTGTCGTCAACATGAGCCGCCATCGCATCACCCGCGTCTCCCTCACGAGGCCATGACCATACGCGTGCTCTGACCGGGAAGGCAACGGCCTACCTATTTGGATTATCGGGAAAGAAGATGGCGAAATACCAAGGGCCCCGTAGGTGACGGGCGCTCCCGACAACCCCCTCAAAAGGATCCTTTTCATTCGATCCCGGCACATTCACTTTCATAATCTCACCACTGGGATCGTAAACGATGGCCCAACTGTCGTCCAAGAAGCCGTTACCCAAATCGAAACCTACGCGAAGAGGCCCGTCTGTCTGGTCGATGTAGACCATTTCTTTTGGATGGGCGTCGCTCCACGTATCCGGTGACTGCCGTATTTCATCGATGACTTTCAGGTACTGAACTTCGTTGGCAGCCAACGTCACCCGTAATTTCAGTTTGTTCGGCACCCCCCACATGACCAGCGCGGCAGCCACCGCCATAACCAAACCTGCAATTAACATTCTGCGGCTTCGCCAAGTCGCTGCATTGACCAGCCAACCCAGCGCGCCGAGGACTGCCACAAGTGCAGCAAGAGAGCCGAGAGCCTCGTACATCCAATCCCACACAAACCACTGTGGAAGGTATGCCAGCAGCCACAGAAGGCTGAGAATTCCATACACGCCGAACCAGTACTTTTCGCTGCCGATTTCTTTTTCTTCTATATGGGTCTCTTGTTCCATGGCTCCGAATCATCCAACGAGGGCAGCAAATCGAACGGCGTAAGAACAGCGCCGAGGCCGGGCGGATCCACGTCGTCGTCAAAAACGTCATGATCAAGCCGAGGAAACCGCATGCTCTTGACCTCGATACTGTGGTCGCTTAATGCCGCGCGGACGGCGCCTTCGGTGAATTCGGGCTCGGCGGCAAGCACGAAGTCGGGCTTCGCTTCTCGCACAATCTGGATCAGTTCAATAATGCCGGACGCATGCACTGCGGTCCACCCCTGTTTGAGAAACATGGAATCGACCCATTTCACCTGACGCTCGGTGAGGCCGACGGTGTAGATCGTTGCAATCTTCCTTTTAAAAGAGCCCATCCTAGTAGCAGAACGCGTACAGCATGCAGACAGTTTCCGACAATTCCTCCGGGGTACCATATCCCGCACCGCGGAGAGATGGCTGAGTGGTCGAAAGCGCCCGCCTGCTAAGTGGGTAAGGGGGTTAAACCTCTTCTCGGGTTCGAATCCCGATCTCTCCGCCACGAACCCTTCAGGGGGCTCGTGTGGTCTTACAAAAGCATGCTTCGAAGCCTCATCGCCCTAACAGCCGCCTTTGCCCTCATTGGCGGAGCGGATGCCGACACGCTGAATGCCTACATCAAAGCCCGCAAGCAGTACGGCATTACCACGGCCACGACGAGCCGTGCGCTCGACACTTTTGTGGGCGGGGCAGTGATGGAAATCAAGGGCCAGGTGCGAGGTGCGTTCACCATGGACGGCAAGACCAGCCTGCTGCTGGAAGTGCCCGGCGCGAGCCCGATCATCGTGAAGGGCGGCGAGATGCCGGATTGGATCAAATACCCGCAATCCCACGCTCGCATCCTGGTTAAAGCCAACCGAGCCACGGAGTTTTCCTCCATCGACGCGACCGTCCTGGCCTTCGTCGAAGAAGGCGCGATGGTCGAGTGGGAGAAGGGCATTCTAGCCGCGGCCGCCAAAACCCGGCCCAACGCCAACACCCGCAGCCCACTGCCCAAAGCTTCCCGAGGGGGCGACACCCGCGAGTGGAACCTGCAGCCGCACGAGGCAATTCCGGTTTACGCAAACTTTATTCAGGGCTATAACCCTCGGCTGACCGCCGCGAAAGCCACCGAGATCGCCACGTCCCTCATTAATTTCAGCGTCGAGTTCGGCGTGGACGCCCGACTCATCACCGCCATGGTCCTCGTAGAAAGCGGATTCAACCCAAGCGCGCGCTCACACGCCGGCGCGATGGGCCTCGGCCAGCTGATGCCTGGCACCGCCCGCGGCCTCGGAGTGCGCGACGCCTATAACACCAACGAGAACCTCTGGGGCACGGTCCGCCTCATCCGCGGCCACCTCGATAAGTATTCCAACTCCACCATCGGCGGCGGCCAGTACGACGAGCTCGTTCTCGCTCTTGCGGCTTACAACGCCGGTGGCGGCGCGGTCAAGCGCCACAACGGCGTACCGCCCTACAAAGAGACCCAGAACTACATCAAGAAAGTCACCGCTTGGTACAAGACCCTCTGCGGCGAATAGCTGCCGCGGTCTTGCAGTCTGTCGTCCGACACCTTCAAACAGGTGGCCACCTGAAAATAAGGCCCTTGCGACGAGAGATTTTTGAAGAAAATACTAAAAGCGGCACTATACTAATAACCACGCGATTAATCGCGGAGGAGCTGCTGAATGAAACCGCTGTTAGTTTGCATTGCCGGCTTAGTTTATTCGATGGGCCTCGCCGAGGTCCCGCAGTGGAGCGTCACCCAGAGCGCGTTTATATGGGAGGGGATGGGCTTGGCGCTGTCTCCTCAGCGCGAAGTTTTCGTTCAGACTGATTCTGAATCTGGCCTTCGCGTTACCAAGTACGATGCGACCGGTAACTACGCGTGGAGTCATTATGTCGGGTACGGATATCCGATGGGACTGACCGCTACGCGGGATGGCGGCATCCTTGCTGAAAGCAATTACAGCCAAAAAGGTGGCGGCGGCAACAAAACCATCGTGAAGGTGTCACCCTCGGGTGCGATTGAGTGGACCTGGGGCGTTTCGACCTACGTCAACCCGTTCGCTTCATATACAGAGGATCACGCGGACGACGTTTACATTGGCTTTGTACCACACGTAGGACCGGCAGCCCTTGACAAAATAAATGGCAGCACCGGAGCACTGATGTGGCGCAAAGTGTTCGCCGGAACCCAGCTACCTCATCCTGTGGTGGATAACGCCAATCGCTGCGTCGTGGTGGTCGGCTCGGATCGATACGTGTTCGCGAGCGACGGCACCGAGTTGCAACACACGGTTCTGCCTATGGCTGGCCCTACATACAATGGAGGCGTACCGGTCGCGGTAGACGCCGCCGATAATCTCTATGTCACCAACTCTGCTGGCGCATATGGCAAATTCGGTTCGAACGGCCAGACAATTTTCACCGGCACGATAGGTAATTCCATTACGTACGTCTCGCTATTCAATGGCGAAGCATTACTGACATACCAGGTTTACTCAGCGGGTACGTCGCGAATGGCTAAACTCGCGTCGGACGGCGCTGTTCTGTGGACTCAGCACGGAGTTAACGGGCCCGGGGATATTTACAGGCCGGCGTTTGAAGCCCGATTCGACTCGCTGGGTGGAGTCATCGGCGGAGGCGGTTTTGCCAATGTCGTTATCGGAAAGTATCGCGCTCTCAATGGCGGCGTCTGGTTTGTCGATACGATAGGCCCCGGCGACAGATATGCGGCAACTGACTTGGATCGGAACGGGAATTCGGCTATTGCGTACCGTCGGGAGTACCACAATGTACAAAGCTCGTCCTTGGGGGCAGTTTCGACCAACTGAAGGTTGGCCCGAGCTAGCAAATTGAACCAGGGACGCAGTTCTAGAAGGAGCTCACCCTCCAAAACTCGAAAGTTCGAAACCAGACTTCTGACCATTTCTCGCTTTCGAACCGAAGAGGCCATTTTGAACTCAAAAGCCGAGTTCGAAACCAATTCGAGGAACGCGACGTTGTCTTCCCAACTTCGACCCTGAGCCCGCTTCGTTCCTGCTTTGCGAGCAAGGACGGCGGCGAGTTCCGTTTCTGTCTTCGACTTCAACGACCTGTATTGTTCAGGCTCGATCTCTCCGTCAACCTTGTCTAGGTACAGCCGATCGAGTCGTAAGCTGAGTTTCGCTTCCTGACGAGCAATGTCGGATTCGAGGCCCACTTGCTCGGCACTCTGCTCGACGTGGATCTCTCGAAGCGCCTGTCTGATGAGAGGGGCATAGTCCGTGGGGATTCTCAATCCTTCGAGCACTCGTTCAATTTCGGCGAGTAAGGCTTCTTCACGAACTCCTTTGCGAACGCAGCCACGGGCACCGGTACAAGCATAGTAGACGTACTTGCCTTTCGCAGTGTATGGGCTCATCAAGCACCCGCACTTGCCACACCTCACCAGCCCGGCAAAAGCATAAGGCTCTCGTGTCTTCTGCGGTTGATCGGCGCTTCGCCCGTCGAGCACGGCCTGAACTCGATGCCACGTCTCGGCGGTGACTATGGGCTCGTGAGACCCAGGCAAGTCGTCCCCATTCCAGAGAATCCGGCCGTAATAAATCGGGTTGCGTAACATTCGATGCAAAGAGCTTCTTGGGATTGCGCGTCCCGACTTGGAACTGAGTCCAACCTCCTGTGCGACTTCACTGAGAAGGGTGATGCTAACCGCACCTTCCGCAAACTTGGAAAATAACGCCGCTACTTTCGGCGATGTCGCCGGGTCGGGTTCAATTATCTTGACAGGGCCCCTACTCGTGTTTAAGTAGCCAAGCGGTGCGATACTCGGCCAAATGCCTGCGCGCGCCTTTTGGGTCATTCCCTTAGTGATCTCTTCGCGCAAATTGTCGATGAAGGATTTCGCGACGACCAGCTTGATGTCGTGGATAAATCGTTCGTGTGATCGGGAGTTCTTGGTAAGGATCGTCGATTCCTTCACCAAGTGCAAGTCGGGGCCAAGTTCGTCAACGAGAACTCGGTCCTTGAGATTTCGGTAGAGGCGGTCAGTCTTTTCGACGATGATCGCGCTTGCTTCGCCCTCGCGAATAGCTTTCAACATCGCGGCGAATACCGGACGTCCGGTGCTCTTCGCCGTTTCCGCTTCGACAAACTCGGAGACCACGACCATGCCTTTGGCGTGGGCGTAGGTTCTCAGTAAGCCCAACTGGGCATCCAGACTGAAGCCTTCAGCCTCTTGCTCCTTGGTTGAAACACGCGCATACAAGACGGCGCGGAGAGCGCCGACAGGTTCATGGAGCCGAGTCGCCTTAAGTGTTTTCGCCATTCTGTCGCTCTGATCTTGCCCCGTCGAGCGCTATGAAGAAGTTTAGCGCGTGACGGAGTTCCGCTTCCGCCTGGTCATCTGAAAGATCAGACGATCTAAGTAGGTCGATCAGTGCGTCGGTTCTTACCGACTGGTTGGCATCCGATTGTAGCGGTGCCATCGCCGGCGTCTTGCTTCCTTGCGGCAAGGTCGCGGGGCCACGAGTGCGCGCGTAGATGGTGGTTTTCCCCCCAGAAGTGCCCTCTGAGGTGCCCTTGAGACTGGCAGCATTCTTCACTCTGGCCTTCCTGGTCGGCACGGCGTCGACCGACTATCGCCGGTCCATCCTTGCTCCAATTCTCTATCCCGAAGATAAGCTTCCAGTTGTCGGCGGGTGATCATTGTTGTGCCCTCGTCCTTGATATGCCCAAGTTGTTTGGACCGAAGAAGTCGCTTCACCTTGGATTCGCTGAGGCTGAGCACGTACGCCACATCGCCGACGCGATAGGCCAACTTCTCAAGATCCACTCGCTCAGTACCTCGATACCTCATGCTCGTCGGTCCTCGCTGACCACCTGAAAGAGTCGGCCCTTTGTCCCTCTTAGGCAGTCCACCCACACCGGCCCGTAGAAACCGACCGCATTAATGTCCTCCATCGTGGCGAATCGCACGTTTACTCCATGGCCCTTAGCAATGGCCACCAAATGATCGATTCGACGTTTCCCGGCGGTCGTCACAACAAGAACTTCGAACATGTTCTCTTTGTAAACACTTTGGAATGCGCCCTCGCGCATATACGCAGCGTAACGTTCAAAGACGCCTCGCATTTGTGGGATCGAACAATTACCGCGATCGAACTCGATGAAGAAAGAAAAGCGCCGCTTGAAAAACTGAACATCCGCGAAGCCATCTGGCTTGATGACCCGTTTTATTTTCCGCGCCCCCTTTACAATTTCATATTCGTGTCTGCACTCGGGCTCGGTCAGAAACTCGTTCAAGCGGGCTCCAGGCGGAGTCAATTGCAACGATATGCGCAAAGAAAGGACACCGAGGTGATGTTCCAAAAACGCTCGCTGTGGCGGCCTCTGAGAGTGTCGAGAAAGCTCGAGACGACTTGTTATTGCTGATTCCGCGACAATCGAAACACCCTTCGGACCGAGCAAGTAAACGGTTTCCAGACAGTACGGTCCTGATGCGATTTGTGTGCGCCGCAGGTAATTACAGTCGAAGAGCTGGCGCAAGCGGCGGTTCGCCCGGCTTACCGATTTGAAGTACCCGTGCGCCATCAGTTGGCTGCGTGAGGCCGCCCCATGGAACGCGACCGTAGATATCACTTCGCGATCCCGAACTGTGAGCTTGACGGCGACGGTATGGTCTGGACGCGACCGACATCGAATTTTAGCGGCGCGGTTTGCGGACATGGCGCACCTCCGGGGAATCGTTTTGCGTTTTACTGTATGCCCTTTTCCCAACTTGCCAGCGTGATGCTATCTCTCGATCAACGTCTTGGCACCGTTGCGCGTGGACCATCATGGACTTTCGACGAAAGGCATCGAGCAACGACATATCGACAGTCTTTGCTTGGGGGGTGCGGACCCTCACTGGATACTTTCCTTGCTTCTGTACGAAAGCTTCGCCAACGTCCAGCCGGAGAATGGCATCCGTGGCTTCGTCCCGCGTCATCGGCATCAGCACCCGCGAAAGTTCTCTCGCGTCGACAGGCCCGGCGTTGAAAACTACCTGCACTGCGCAGTTGTTGCGCATGATGGCTTGGAGCTTTGGTTCGATTTGCGCTTGGCTCTGATGAGCAAAGACCAGCCGCAATCCGAAGCGCCGTCCTTCGGTGATGATGTCACCGAGACAGCCCTTGGCGAAATTCTGACCCTCATCAAGGATAAGGGTGCTCTTGATCCGCTCAGATTCGGGAATCCTGGATCGGCTGAGCACCGCGTTCCAAATCGCCTGAATAACCATATCGCCGACCAAGTCTCCACATTCATGGAGTTGATCTTTGCGGAGGGCAACCAAGAGGATTGCGGCGGGATCATCGATGATGCTTCGCAAATCAAGTGATCCCCTGCCGCAAAGCATTCGGCGCACTCGCGGGTTCGAGAGGAAGGTGTGCAGCTTGTTGCTAACCGCACCCTGCCGCTGCAGTCGTTGCTCCGGACTCAACCGCTCGAACAATAGGAAGTAGTTTCGAAGCATGGAATCGTCGATGTTCGACGTTACATGCGCCCGGAAGTCAGTGTCGGAAAACATTCGCAGAATCTCCAGCGGGCTTTGACCGCTAAGTACGAGTGCATGAGACATGCTCCGAAGGTCATATTCGACCTGCACGCCACACGGCCAGCGTCGCTCGATGGCAGCAACAAAACCGTCCGCCACCTGACAAGCGTCGCCAGGTTGTAAAAAGGGGTTCCAGGGGATAACCCACGCAGGATCACCGGGATCGATGATTATCAGTCGCTCGGGTCGAATGCCGGCAGCTGCCGACCTAGCTATTAGCGTATCGGTTAGATCACCGATCCGATCAATCGCAATTACTGCCATTTGAGAATTTCCTCCGTAAAAAGCCGCGCGATCAATGTCGTTTTGCCGCAACCTGTTGCCCCGACGATAAGAACATGGCGATCAAGTTCATCACTAAGCGCATAAATAGGCTCGTATGTTCCAGTCTCGTTGCCGACTAGGAAGCTATCGACCGGTGGCAGCTTAGGCTGGGGTGTGTAAGTCGGCCACGTCGCTGGGGGCGGCGGGGGCTGCTTAATTGGAAAAAGGACGTCGACGGCACGAAGCGTCAAATCGCCGATAGCCTCGAAAGTTCGAAAACTCATATATGTACTCCTTGCTCGCATAGATCGCAAAACAAGGGGTCTAAAGACTTGCAATTGCGTGTCTTTATTGCTATCGTGCCCACGCTGGCCCTCCGACCGACACTTGTACCGGTCACGGCCAGCTCTAACTGGACCGTAGCCGAGGGTCGGCCATCAACGGGAGCACGTGGGAATAGCGCTGCTCCTTTTTTGCGTCTCAGTGGGCTTTGACTAGGCCACACCGGCGAGCGCAAGTAAAAGCTTGCCCCCGCAGCAGCCGAACCGATACCTAACGGAGAACGAACTTAGCCCAACTTTTTGCCTTACGGAAACCGAATTCGTGCAGAAGCAGACGATCCCAATTCGTCACAATGATTGAGTTGAACGGTCCAGGCAATAAAGGTGAGGTCAGATTCGAGCTGTTCGGCCGCTTCCGGATCTATGTTGGTGACCAAGAGGTCGCCAGCAAGGACGCTGCGTTCTATTCTTACTTGAAGCTCTTGCTCTTGTCGGGACAAACCCACCTAGACAAGACGAGTTCTTGCCCGCTCTGGGTCTCACGAAGGGGCGTCCGGCAAACCGTTGATAAAGGGAATAGCCGCCGCCGGCCCTTCCAAGGCGGGCGATTCGACTTTACAGGTGAAACCGGAGCTAGCTTGAAGTTTCGAGATGGCTTAGGGCTCCACTTCCAAGGAGCCTCTTGTCGAAGCGATATAGAGGACTTCGAGGACGTATGGGATCGGCGTTCTAGCGCTTCCCATCCACGGCCTAAAGCGACAAACGACGAACTCCTAGGAGCTCTCAGCCAGTATGGGAAGGGGGTTGATATTCAAAGTTGGAAGAAGGATCCGATCCTCATAGCCTGCAGTAACTGGATCGAGTATCGTCTTGCAGTACTAAATGCACATCGAGATGATATTCAGGCTGAACTCGACAGCAGACTGGATTCGAGCGAGCTGGCACATTCCGAGTTGACATCAGCGACGCGAGACGAGCACCTGGAGGAATTGAATGAGGAAGAGGGGATTCATCATGAAATATCAGGTTTCGATAATGGGTCAACAGAGGTGGAATCGGGCGAGATTTCTAGCACAGTATTGCGCGACCCATTGTGCCAGGATGATGAACCGAATGAGCAGGTGCACGAAGCAGTGACCGATGAGACTGAAGGTAGCGAGCGGTTTGAGCAGCAACCTGGATCGGAAAGCGAAGGCGAACTGGACCCACCGGCTGATTCGAGTGATCCACCTTCCGGGGTAGGGTCTGGCATGGCAGAGCAAGAGACGACGGCTTTCGAACGGGGCCGAGACCTGCCCCTAAGGCGAAACGTCACGGCCCTCGGCGTCCTCATTACCGGAGCCGTAATGGTTGTGATGTTTGCATCTGGCTACTTGATCGGGTCTGGCCGGCAGGCACCTTCCGAACCTCAGAATCAAGGTTTTGCTCAGAATCAAGGTTCGCCTCAGGATCAAGGTTCGCCTCAGAGCAATCTAGAGCAGAAGCCAAACGTCACTACACCTGGAGGCACGACGTTGGGCACTGAAGACCCTGTAGAAGAAACGCCAATTGTGCGGGCGTCCGAAAACCCGATTTCGCTGGACGAACTTTTCCTTAGGGATATCGGCGGCATGTCGAAATACAGTGAGGAAGATATGGTCATCGGCCGCCAACTGTTTCCCCATTATGTTTACTCCTATGCGGGAGGGGATACTGTTCCAGCTTACAAACTTGCCGGCCAGTTTCGAAAGGTGACCTGCATCGTTGGTGTAGCAGACGAAAATGAGAATAACTTTGTAGATAAAAGCGGGCGAGTTTTGTTCGAAGGTGACGGCAAGATCCTGAAACGACTTGAGGTCCAACCGGGTCAAGCAGTTCCGGTTTCACTTGAGGTGACAGGTATTAAGGTTCTTGTGATAAGTTTTCGTTTCCCGGTAGTAATTGCTTCCCCGAAGGCATTTCGCTAACAGCAAAGTTTCAGCCCGGTCATAGTCGGATAAATGGCGGGTTGTCAGGAACTCCGGATCAGCGTATCAAGGTGCTTTACCGCATTTGTCTGTGACCTGTCGGAATGCAGGGACGGGAAGCTAACGCGTCTGAGCAACGAGGAATTAGAGGAACGAAGGGTCTGTGCACTAGATGACAACGACCAAGCTTCCAGGATGATGAGCTTCAGATTGGGTCGTTGCAAGTACGCCAGCGTTTTTGACGCGTTCGCGTGAGGTGACCTAGACTGTTGGGTGTGATCGCCTCCCTCGAAGGTTTGACTGCCTTGGAGGGAGGTGATCACCGAAAGTGGAAAGACTCTTTGACCTTGGACAAGTGGTGGCAACAAGAGGTGCCGTCGAAACGATCAATAGCGAAGACATGCTGGCCGGGCTCGGCCGGCATGTCACCGGCGATTGGGGAGAGCTTCAAGACGATGATCGTGAAGCCAACGAGACCGGCCTGAGAGACGGTCAACGAATCCTCTCCGTCTATATTGACCGGTTCGGGACGCGCTACTGGATCATTACCGAATGGGATAGATCTGCCACCACAATACTGTTACCAGAGAACTATTAGCCGGGCACTGCCCGGCTCAACCCTACAGCCCACCACACAACAATGCCGTGCATTTCATAACGCTACAGCAGAGGATGAGGAGAACCCATGCGTTCTGTCTAAGAAACAGAGCTCGCACAGATCAGAAGTACTTGAAAAGCTAGCTGCTTGGAGGACACCCTCCGGGAGCAACAACTTTGTCAAAGCGCCTTTACAAACAAAACAGCCGCGGCAACGCCGCATACAATTCATCGTCAATCTACAACCGAGTGACTAACCAGATTGTGTCGTCGTTGGCGAGCGGGGTCATTCCTTGGAGAAAGCCTTGGAAGGGACGCGAGTTCCTACCTTGCAACGCCGTTTCGAAACGAACTTACAACGGAGTCAATCTCTTGCTACTCGGGTTGGCACCGTTCTCTGATCATCGCTGGATGACCGTCCGACAGGCCAATGAGCTTGGCGGTCATGTTCGCAAAGGCGAACATGGCGGCATCGTTGTCTTTTGGAAGATCATTGAACGCGATGGTGATGAGTCGGAACCGAAGCGGACAATGCCGCTTCTTCGGCACCACTATGTGTTCAACGCTGAACAGGTCGAAGGCTTCTCGCCGGAAGACGTTTCCCCCTCCCCGACCGTTGACCGAATCGAGGAAGCGGAAGAGGTGGTCCGACGCATGCCGAACCCGCCGCGCATTGTCGAGCATTCAACTAGCGCGTTCTATCGTCCGGCGGAAGACACAGTTGCGCTGCCGAAGATCGAACGGTTTGTCTCAGCGGACCACTACTATTGCACGCTCATGCACGAGCTCGGACACGCCACCGGGCACCCGGACCGATTGAACCGCCCCGGAGTCGCAGGTACGACGCAATTCGGATCGGAGGATTACGGCCGGGAAGAGCTGGTGGCAGAGTTGGCCTCTGCCTTCGTGTGCGCGGAGATCGGTCTAGACAACAGCCTTGTAGCGAACGCCGCTAGCTACATCGACGGCTGGCTGGACGCGCTGAATCGTGACCCGAGGGCAATCGTGCAAGCGTCGAGCCACGCTCGTCGTGCTAGTGACTATATTCTGGGTAGGTCTGCTTTACTCTGACCCAACTATTCTGCCCCGCTGCTTTTGGCGGGGCATCACTTTTTGGATTAAACTGTCGAACAATTTCTGAGATTGGTCACTGGAACTACCTATTTGGTCTATAGGCCGTTCATCTTCGCCATCGTTTCGCATTGAGCGATGTACACGGGATCTTTCTTTATTGTCTCGTGGGTGCCGGTTAGGAGGTCGCTATATTTATCTGCGCTCTTCAGTACGCTTCTCAGAAAGTCGAACTCGGCACTAGCTTGCACATTTGTCCTTGCCATCAGCTCCATACGCGATTGTTCCTCCTTACTTAATACACCCAAAAGCATAATTTCATAGTAATAGGCAACCGACTCCGCCTGGAGACATTGGTCTTTGTTATGCGACACGTCTGGGTAAATGCGATGGTAGTCCTGGGCGTGAGTAATTTCGTGGGCAAGAAGCAAAGCTGTTAGTAAGTCGTCGGTCGCGGCGTATCGAGGTGAGACTAGTATTATTAGATTGTTTGGTTGGCTC
>JALYSG010000003.1:96676-98739 GCA_030854945.1 Armatimonadota bacterium | reverse complement strand
CCTGGTGGCCGAAACCGAGCTCGATGGCGATGACAAGGTCGAATGGGAATACGTCACCGGGGCGGGAAAGCGTATCGACTCGAAGTGGTTCCTTGGTGCAGAAGCTAAGGGCAGCCTGACTGACGACAGCCACGCCGCGGGTCCCAGCTTTACTTACACGATCAAGCCGGGTACGAAGATCTTGGGCACGGGGCTCTACAATTTTTCAGGCGGGAAACACCAGTACCGCCTGCTGTTTGAGCACTCGTTCTAAAATGGCGACATGGGAGGGAGCCGGTAGAATTCCCTCCGATGCAGGAACTCGAACATGCAGTCGCACTCGAAACCGACAGGCCGCGAATGCCGGATTTCTGCGTCTGCTGTGGGCGGACGGCAACTGAATCCTACAAGCCCGAGCCCCCATCTAGGATGAAGGGCATGCCACAGCCCGTTGAGCCGCTGGCATTCCCTTACTGCACTGCGTGCAAAGCCCACCTGCGTGCGTCTCAAAACAGAAAATCCTCCAATTTGGTCGCCCTCAACCTTGCAATCTGGGGCATCGGCCTGCCGCTTGCGGTGGGGCTGCCTGCCGCAAGCCTGTTGATCGGGCCTGCGCTCGGCGGGTATCTCTACATGAGGAATAAGCGTTCCGACCTCCGCGCATCAGCAGAGTGCTCCGCTGAGGGTTCGGCGGTGCGCGTCACATGGCTTCGAAAGCATTCGTACGAATTCAGCTTTACTCGCAAGGAGACCGCCAAAGCCTTCTTGGAGCTAAATCGCAGCGTCCTCTCCGACCGGTAACATTGGGGCGAAATGTCTTTTAGAATCGAAAAAGATTCTCTCGGTGACGTCAATGTCCCGATCGACGCCTACTGGGGAAGCCAGGCGGAGCGAAGCCGTCAACTATTCCAGATCACCGGTCTTACGCAGCACGCTTCGATGATCGACGCATACGTGCTGCTCAAGAAAGCTTGCGCAATCGTAAACCGCGACCTTGACCTCTTAGATGCAGAACGAGCAGACGCAATCATCGCGGCAGCCGACGAGATTCTTTCGGGGAAAATGCGCGATCAATTCCCAGTGGACGTTTTCCACATGGGCGCAGGCACAAGTTTTCATATGAACGTGAATGAAGTGCTGGCAAATCGCGCCGAGGAGATTCTGGGAGGCAAAAAGGGCGAGTATTCGAAAGTCAATCCGAACGATCACGTTAATTACGGGCAAAGCACAAACGACACTTTCCCGACCGCAATGCGCGTGATGAGTCGGGTTATGCTGCAACCGCTACTCGATCAAGTCGACGCGCTCGAAAAATCCCTCGCCGGCAAGGGTCGCGAATTCGACCACATTCTAAAGAGCGGGCGGACGCACTTGCAGGACGCGGTGCCCATTCGTCTTGGACAAGAGTTTGCTGCATACGCTGTGGCCATCCAGCGCTCGAAAGCCTGGCTGCTGTTTGCCGCAAAGGAACTCGAAGAGCTCGGCATCGGGGGCAGCGCCGCAGGCACTGGAATGAACACCCATCCGGAATATCGAGCGCGCGTGGTGGCACTTTTAGCGGAGTGGACTGGATTCGCATTTGTGCCCGCAGAGGACATGCGCGAAGCCATGCAAAGCCAGTTTTGCATGAGCGCGCTCGCCGCTGCAGTTCGGCTTTTCTGTCTTGAGTTAACTCGCATAACCAACGACCTTCGGCTTTTGTGTTCAGGGCCATTGACGGGGCTCGCGGAGATAACGCTGCCTGCAGTGCAGCCGGGCAGCAGCATTATGCCCGGAAAAGTAAATCCATCGATGGCGGAGAATATGAACTTGGTGCTTTTTCAAGTGCTGGGCCAATGTCACGCGATCGATTTATGTGTCCAGGCTGGACAGCTTGAGTTAAACGTGATGATGCCGTCGATGACATTTTCTTCGCAGTTTATGCTGCAGACGTTGACCAATACTTTGGAGACGTTCCGCGTCAATTGCATCGACGGAATCGTCGCTGACGAAGCGCGCTGCAAGCATTATGCGGAAGTGTCGCCTTCACTCGCTACTGCGCTCAATCCGATCGTCGGATATAAGCAAGCCGCAGAAATTGTAAA
>JALYSG010000003.1:65826-96666 GCA_030854945.1 Armatimonadota bacterium | reverse complement strand
GCGTTGAAAGAGGGCCGCACCATCCCCGACGTAGTGCGCGACTTAGGCATTATCGACGAAGAGACGCTTGCGCGCGCACTCGATCCCGCCACGCTGACTGAGCCAGGAATCCCTGGGTAGGTGCTACCGGATCGCATCTTTCAACGCCCGCGCTGCCTTCGGCTGAGCGGCTCGATAATTCTCACCCAATAGCTCAGCGATCGTCGTTGCAACCTGCCCGTTCGTCACCGTTGCCACATTCTCTCGCTCACCCAAAGCGGGCGTATCCGGACCAATCACCATGATCCACGTGAACTCGGCACTAGCGACCGACGCGCCATGCGAGGTCCAAGCCTTGCCGTCACCGCGACCGTGGTCGGTTGTGATGATCAGAGTCGTCTTATTCTTATATTGAGGCGTAGCCTGCAGGGCGTCCCAGTACTCCCGCACCCACCGGTCGAATCGATTTGCTGAGTCCAGATACTTCGCGTAATCACCGGAATGCGCCCACGAGTCCGTCTCTCCATAAAGCACCGCCATGACCCGAGGTTTCTTCACCTTCAAATACATCATCGCCGCCTCGTGTGTAAATGAGTCGTCGGGATCGGGAGCGAAGTTGCGGTCCGTTGACACTATCAAACGGTTATACAACTGCGCTGCGGCATCGCTCGAGAACGAAATCGGTTCAGGACCGCACTGTGTATAGAACCCGCATCGATCCTTATTGAAAATAGCGGAAACCACCCACCAATTCGCAAACCCGGCAACCCTGCCCTTGAATGCGGGTTTTTTCGCCAGCCACTCGAAAACCGTCGCGTTCGGGTTCGGCACCGGGTCATTGGAAGCAATTACAGGGTCATAGAAGCCCTGCATCGTTTCGCTATATCCAGGATAACTGAACTTGTGCGGGTTCAGCACGCGAGAGGTGCTTCCCTTCTCGCGGTTGCCGTAAAGCTGCCCTTGCTTTGCGATAACGCTCCACACATACGGCATCAGCGCGGCCCTGCGTTTCTCCGCAGTTTCACCCTGAAATTGATCCGGCACCTTACCGAGCGAAGCGTCACTTCCCGTGAATACTTCCTGCCACCTCAATCCATCGGTGAACAAGAAAATAACATTTTCTGTCTGCGGCGCAATGGCAAGTGCAGCAACAAAGATCGAGGTGAGCATGTGCGAATTCTACACCTCGATCCCTGACGCCGAAAACTAGTCGTCGATCATTCCGTAGCGAACGAGCAGCATGTCCTCGTCTTGAACCATGCCAATGCCGGGTGCAAATGTTTTGAAGCCCTTCTCTTTGGCGTCCAATCCTGAAGTCTCTTCGATCTTGAGGCAGTTCTTAAATTCGCCGCCCGGGGTTTTTATCAATTCGGAGAGGCTCACGACTTCAGCTCTATCAAGAGCTGATCCCGGCGCGATTTCCTGATAGTGCCGAAAGCCGACTCGCGGCTCGCCCGGCATGATCATGCCGAAGCGCGCCCCTTTCTCACCTGACAGCCACGCGCCCTCGTGGCGAACGACCTTCCCGTCTTCGTAGATATCGACGTCTTCGCCGAAGTAGTAGACGGCTTTGGTTTTGCGATCCATAGCGAAGTAGTTCAGCGAAACTTCTTTGAGCTCGCCGTCTTCAAACTCGCGTTCTTCGACAACGCGGGTCTTAATTCCGTCCACCATTTTGGTCTTCTCCAGAACCGTGATGACGACTTCCTCGGTCGCCCCCTTGAGGACGATTTGGAACTCCGGCTCGAGGATGAAGTAAGGGTTCTTGCCGGTGGTTACGAAGTCTTTCTTATCGACCGAGAACGTAGCGATAAAGCGGTCCGAGTCTGGAACCTGGCCCTGCGTGCCTGCTAAGGCGCAAAGTGCAAGGAATGTTGACATTTAGCATTGTCACCTCAAGGCTATTGTAGCCCGATCTTGGACCTATGCTTTGGGCTTGATACCGACTAACCGGGCTACGCCTTTCTCGACGCTGCGAGAAAATTTGTACATTCCCTTTTCCCAACCGTCGATCACGTTGATCGGCCAGCGAGGCTTGGAAATTTCGCAGTCCAGGTAGCGCACCTGACCCTTGTCGAGAGGGATCATCTGAGGGCGCTTGTGGGTGCGGAAAACGTGGTCCCAGAGCGCGATACCCCAGTAGCCCACCACGGCGAGGTTGGTCGTCGGGCGCCAGTGGTGCATGAGGTGGAAGCTATAGACGTGCCGAACCGTCTTGCCGACCTTGCGGCTCTCCATGAGGGGCCGCCAGAATTTCTCGTAGGGAAAATGCAGGATCGCATGCCACATCTCATAGCCCACGAGGTAGATCGTGGTCGCGATGATCGTCGACATGATGATCGGCGCAGCCGGGAACATCAATTTGAACGGGATCCCGAGCACGCCCACGAAAATCACATAGAAGATGGGAAGCGCGTACCACGGGAACATCATCGATTCCTCTTGGTGCTCCTCGATGATCGGGTAGTTGCTGTCGACCTCCGCCAGCTTCTCAGGCTCTTTCGGCGATACGGCGGCTTTCACGTTCGTAAGGCCGTGGTGCGTGGAGTGGGACCGATGCTGCGACTTCATGAAAGGCAGAATCGAAGAGTGCAGGATGTACCGGTGGTAGAAGTACTCGAACAAGCTCATCGGCAAGCCGAGGATGAGTATCCAGCCCAGAATCGCCAGCGGCATAGTCGCCTCGTAGCGAAACATGCCCGGCGCAATCAGATAGAAAAGGCCCAATGCGACGCCGATTTCGGCGAGGGTGATTAGAAAAAACTGAAGGAACGGGGTGCGGGGCTCAGCGTGATCGTGGTGGTGGTCTTCGAAGTGGGGGATTTCTTGCATCTACTGTTCTAAAGACGAATCTCGTCGCTGATTTTGTCTCACCCCGATGGCGCGACAAGCACCTCGGCGGGACTCGAAACGTGATAAGGATACCGGAATTAGAGACCACCGGGGCCAAATAAAGGTTCCACGCGGGCGGTTTCGTTAGCTCATTCATTCATCGGTTTTATAAACATGCTCACTTTTTTGCACGGTCGTTGTTATGAACATAAGGTTGCCCAACGGATCGTGGATAGGCCCACCTCTTAGGTCAGTTGGAGGGCGTTTGTCAACCGGGGCCGATACCCGGATCGGGGTCTCCCGGGTGACATCGTGACTCTAAAATGAAAGATTGCGAGACTCGTAACGCTTCGGAATGGCACCCTCTTCCTGGCGCCTGCCTAAAGCAGCCTCATTTGACGCAGCTTCTTCGCGAGCTCCGCTACCGAAAACGGCTTCTGAAGGAAAAGTAATCCTGGGCCAAACCGTCGACTCGCCTCAATTTCCGAGTACCCCGACATGACAATGACCGGGACGTCCGCGCGAATCTCCTTGATGCGCGGCAGGGCATCGTCGCCGGTCATAACCGGCATCGTTAAATCCAACAGCACGCAGGCGATGTCCTGCGATTTCTTCTTAAATATCTTCAATCCCTGGGTGCCGTTTTCGGCGGTCAGAACGTCGAAGCCGAACCGTTCGAGTGCGGCCCGACAAACGCCACGAATCATTGCCTCGTCATCGACGACTAAGATCGTGCCCGTCGCCGTCGTCACCGAGGCTTCTCGACCAAAGCGAAGAGGCTCGCTCGGGTCTGCAACGAGTGGCGTCAGGGCATCCTGCACGGGGAACAGAACGTCGAAGGTGCTGCCCTTTCCAGGTGAACTCAGGACTCGGAGCCCACCCTTCTGCCCCCGCACGATCCCAAGAACTGCCGACAGGCCAAGCCCACGCCCCTGCGCCTTGGTTGAAAAGAAAGGATCAAACATGCGCGATGACGTCTCGTCGTCCATCCCGATACCCTCGTCCCTAACCCGGAATACCACGTAAGAGCCCGGTTTAGCCTCGACCGGCGAATACACAGCCTTAACCCGCTTCTCGTCGAAATGCTCGAATCCGGTCGAAATCCATATCGCGCCGCCCTCGCGTTCGTCGATCGAGTCCGCTGCATTTAGCACCAAGTTCATGATTACCTGCTGCACTTGGCCGCGATCGCCAATGACGGACGGCACCGGTTGGAGGTCGAGATTGATGTCCACGTTTCTCGGAATGCTTGCGCGGATCAAACCGACGATTTCCCGCGCTTGACTTGGTACGTCGACGGGCTCGATCACGAACCGCCCCTTGCCTGCGTACGCGAGGATCTGCCGCGTCAGGTCGGCAGCGCGCGTGCATGCACTTACGATTCCATCCATCAAAGGGCGCGCTTCCTCCGGCAGCTTCGGCATATCGGCAACAAGGCTCCCCGCCCCGAGGATCCCGGTGAGCAGGTTGTTGAAATCATGGGCGATGCCACCCGCGAGCACTCCCATGCTTTCGAGCTTCTGCTTCTGAAGATTGATCGCCTCGTGCTGCCGGCGGTCGGTGATGTCAACGAGCATGTTAATGCCGCCGACGATTTCCCCGGCCTCGTTTCTCAACGGTGTCGGGTAAGGCTCAAACCAGACGCGTGTGCCATCCGGCCGCTCGGCGATGGCTTCCGAACCTCGGATGACACGGCCCTCTTTAAGCGCGATCGCCATAGGGCACTCATCGTGAGGCAGGGGGGTGCCATCCGGCCGAAACAACTTCCAAGTCACGCACCACTCGTCATCGCCCAATTGGGGCGCTCGACCGGCAAATTCCGCTGCCGCGGGATTGTAGTGGGTGATTCGTCCTTCGGCATCGGTCGTGTAAATCGCGGTAGGAAGCGCGTCGATCATCTCCCGGAAGCGTCGCTCGCCCTCCCGGAGAGCCGCATTCAAGCGCTCGGCTTCCAATCGAGCCTGAACGGCGTCTTCCATGAGGTTCAACGCGGCGCGGCGCGCCGGATCGGTGCCTGTGAGTTTAAATTCGGAGACTCTCATTTCTTCCCAACTGATTCTACGCCGTCTTCTGTTGATCCTGGTGGAACACAGTCGTCTGGAGGCGTACCGACTCCTGGACGGTGCGCACGGCACGGTCCGTCGACTACGCAACCGGGATCGTGTTGGTCATTCGCATGGTTTCCGGCGGGACCTGAGGAGCGCGAGGAGCCCAAGCCCGCTAAGAGTGATCCACGTGGCAGGTTCGGGAACGAGCGTGTCGAGTTCGTCGAGCGTTGTTCGAAGCGTCACTTCAGTCGCGAGAATCCCCGTACCTACGGAAACATCCGTCCCTACGTGAACGTGGCCGGACATGAAACACTGATCCGGTGTTCCGGGCGCAACTCGATCATCGCGGTGCCAAACGCCGTGGTAAGCAATGAACTCCGAAAGGAAGCCTCCGCCAAAGCCGGTTGTGTCGACGAAAGCGTTCAGCCCGAGCCCGGCTCCATTCACAGCGCTCGCAATTGCGGCGGTCGGAAGTGAGGAATATCGAATTCCGTTCGGGGCGAAGGTCGCATCGGGCGGCGATGGCGTAGGCTGAAAAGGGGCTACGTAATCGTCCACCCACGTGACGAGGTTGCGTTGCTTCGTTTCAATTTCCCAGAGCGGCCCATTGCTCCCGCGGCTGAAGGTGATGATCGAAAGCGGCTCAATCTTGGCAGTGATTCTTGCCCAGTCGGCGCTCGTGTCCTGGTAGTCGACCGTAAAATCTCCCTCGCCTACGGGAAAGCTGCCGCCGGGAAACTCGGGGAAGAACGCGTAGACGTCATAACCTCGATTCTCCCAATTCTTCCCTTGCCAACCACCCGGATTCTGCTTGGGGTTGTCGCTGAACTGCCGCAACATCTCGTTGGTGTTGGGCCAGTACCCCGTGAGCATGATGTTGTTGGTTCGGGCGAGCGCAAAGCATGCCAAGCCACTGACCACCGATGTAACCGCGAACCGTTGTAACCTCTCCATGTAGTAGCGACGGTAGAGCTTGAGCCATCGTTCCAATGAAGAGTGAACCTGACCGAATCGATGGTCACATAACGCCGGTTTTATGCAATAGTTTTTGAACCCTGTTTCGAGGGAGACCTAAGGAGGCAATATGAACAAAGCGATTCTGCCCGTCATGGCCACGGTTTTGTGGGCCAGTTCGGGCGCGACAACGATCTTCGACAACTTTCCCCAATGGGACGGAAATATCACGGACGGATGGTTCGGACAAGCTCAGTCCATGACAACCCCGGCGGTGGATAACATACTGATGGAGTGGCGCTTCGAGATGGCTGCCGGAAACACGGTTGGCCAGGTTGGAGGCAGCGTTCAGACCATGGCGGGCAACGTTCCGTCGGGCGTTGTGCTCTGGAGTGACACGGCGGTCGTGCCCGGTCAGGGTGGCGTAATCATCTTCAACAATATTGGCCTTTCGCTCACGAGTGGCCAAGCTTACGCGTTCGTGGTCGATTTCTTGGGCTACTCCGGTGAGACCATCCACTTCTCGACCAACAACTCGATGCAAGGCGACGGCATTTGGTTTAACGGACCCTGGTTCAATTTTGGTCCCGATCTCGACCAGAAAATATACGCGCGCTACGAAGCTGTTCCCGAGCCGGCGACTCTCGTCGGATTCGGCGCCGGCTTGCTCCTCTTGGGCATACGCAAGCTCCGAAGATAGAATCGGATTGGGCAGAGAAGCCGCCTTCTCTGCCCTACGGCTATCAACCTGTCGCTGGCGGAAACGACCGATTACGGGTATCATAGTTGGGAACGCGCCTCGAAAGGGAGGCCGTTGTACGGAAAGGCTCCGGCAAGCCTTTGCGTAGAGCGGCAATCCAACAGGGGCGACGCAAGAGGCTTTTTGAACTAAACATGCCCCTACCTAAGGAAGTCAAAACCGAAGTCATCGGCACTTATCGCACGAAAGACACCGACACGGGCTCTGCCGATGTGCAGATAGCCCTACTCACCTCGCGCATCAGGCAGATCACGGATCATTTGCGCACTAACAAGAAAGACTTCCATTCGCGCCGAGGGCTCCTGAAGCTCGTTGGCAAGCGCCGCCGCCTCGAAGGCTATCTTCGCAAGAAGGACATCGAGAAGTATCGCGGCCTGATACAACAGTTGGGCATAAGAGAACAAAAGCCTCAATAGGAGGCTGATTTGATTCAGACAATTACATTTGAGGTCGGGGGGAAAGAACTCTCGATCGAAACCGGGCGCGTAGCCAAGCAGGCAGGCGGCGCAGTTTTACTCGGCATGGGCGAAAGCGTCGTGCTCGGCACGGCCACCATGAGCGCAGAACCGCGCACAGGCCTAGACTTCTTCCCTCTCACCTGCGACTACGAAGAGCGCAAATATAGCGTTGGCAAAATCCCCGGCGGCTTTATGAAGCGCGGCGGACGCCCCAGTGAGAAAGCGATTCTCACATCACGACTTATCGACAGGCCGGTTCGGCCGCTGTTCCCCAAGGGAATGCGCAACGACGTCCAGTGCGTCGCCATGCCGTTCGCCATGGATCAGGAGAACCCGACCGATGTGCTGGCGCTCAATGCCGTTTCTGCGGCTTTATCGCTCAGCGATGTGCCGTGGAACGGGCCCATCGCCGGAGTTCGCATCGGCCGTGTGGAGGGCGAGCTCGTTCTCTTCCCCACCGTTGCCCAGCTTGAAACCGAGTCGGACCTCGATCTGATCGTTGCCGGAACCCGAGACGCGATTCTGATGGTCGAAGCCGGCGCCAACGAAGTTGTCGAGGCAGACATCTTGAAGGCGATGGCGTTTGGCCTGGAAGCCATCAAGGTTATCTGCGACAATATCGAAAAGTTCGCCAAGGAGCACGGCAAAGCCAAGCGTGAAGTGCCGCTCTTCAAGGTGGACGAGGACATTCTGGAGACCATTCGCAAGGCTTCGGGCAAGCAGATTCGCGAGACGATTGTGAACCCCGACAAGGCGACGCGCGAGAGCGCACTCAACGACCTACTGAAGGAAGTAGTGGCCCACCACAAGGAAACCACGTACGCTGAGGACGACGCCAAGCAGGCTTTGCTCGCCGAAGCGGTGGACTCCGTTATCAAAGAGACCGTCCGCGACCTGATCATCAAGGACGGCAAGCGACCGGACGGCAGGGGCACTCGGGACATCAGGCAGATCACCTGCGATCCCGGACTACTTCCGAAGGTTCACGGTTCAGGGCTGTTCACACGCGGCCAGACGCAGGTCATGACCGTTGTTACACTCGGCGCCCCCGGCGACGGCCAGACAATGGACGGACTGGAGGAAGTCGAAAACAAGAAGTACATGCACTTCTACAACTTCCCTCCGTACTCGGTTGGCGAGTGCCGCATGATGCGTGGTCCGGGCCGTCGAGAGATCGGACATGGCGCGCTGGCTGAGCGATCGCTCGTTGGCGTTCTACCTACCGACCAAGACTTTCCGTACACGATGCTTTTGATCAGCGAAGTGCTGGAATCGAACGGCTCGACCTCGATGGCGAGCGTCTGCGGTTCTACATTGGCGCTGCTCGATTGCGGCGTGCCGATCAAGGCACCTGTTGCCGGTATCGCGATGGGCCTTATGACAGACGGCAAGGAATTCAAAGTCCTGACCGACATTCAGGGCATGGAAGACTTCTGTGGCGACATGGACTTCAAAGTCGCAGGCACACGAGACGGCATCACCGCAATGCAGCTCGATACGAAGATCAGCGGCATTCCCGAGAAGGTAATGATCGAGGCGTTGCAACAGGCGAAGGAAGCTCGTGAGCACATCCTCGACAAAATCGACGAGGCAATTCCCGAGCGACGCACCGAACTTAACGCGAACGCCCCGCGCATTGAGACGATTCAGATCGACCCGCAGCGCATCGGCGAACTCATCGGCCCGGGCGGCAAGACGATCAAGAAGATCACTGCCGAATCGGGCGCGCAGATCGACGTGGAGCAAGACGGCCGAGTGTTCGTCCTTGCCACAAACAAGGAAGTGATGGACGCGGCCGCAAACATGATCAAGGGTTTGATGATTCTTCCCGAGGTCGGCGACGAGTTCTCCGGGCCGGTCAGCCGCCTCTTCGGACGCGGCGCGATGGTGGAGTTTCTTCCCGGCAAGGAAGGCATGGTGCCGCTCGAGCATCTCTCAGCGAAGCCGATTCGACGCCCAGAAGACGTTGTGAACCTCGGCGACATCGTTCGTGTCAAGGTCCACGAGATTGATGCTATGGGCCGAACGAACCTGACTGCGCTTGGCCTCGAGCAGGAGCTTCCCTCCCTTTCGGAGAATGCATCTGCCGATCCTTCGGCTGTGAAGTCACCTGAGCGACGCAGCGGCGGAGACCGCGGCGGACGCGGCGGTGGCGACCGCGGTGACCGAAGAGGCGGCGGTGGCGACCGTGACCGAGGTGGAGATCGCGGCGGACGCGGCGGCTACAACCGGGATCGTCGAGATGACCGCGGTGGAGACCGCGATCGCGGCGACCGGCCGGCCGAGCGAGGCGAACGGTCCGAAACCCAAGAACCTTCTCAGCGTGAGGAGCCCAGGTCCGAACCTGAGCTTAAGCCGCGCGAAGACGGCGCTTTCCCGACAAAGGTTGAAGGCGATCCGACCGTTGTAGCGCGCTTCCGTCCGAAGCGATAACAGTAACGAAAGTGCCCGGCTGACGGCAATGTCGGCCGGGCTTTTTCAACACCCCGTCGCGTCAAGCGCGATCATGGGTCGCGCACTCCAAAGCCTGCAAAGGCAACCGAGTTGCGCATAAAGAAGTATTCTTAACGGTACAGGCACTCCCATGAAAATCAGTTTCGCAGTCCTATCTGCTGTCGGCGTGTTAGCCGCGGCTTCGTTCGCCCAGGAGCCAAACCCGTCGGTGACTTTCACGATGAAGGCCGCCGGCGTTGACCAGGTCATAGATGCTCTCGCTAAGCAGACCGGCGTCAAGATCGCCGCCTCGCCTGCAATCTCCGGCGAAATTGTCATGATTTCGGTGACCGACGTCCCCTTGGAATCGCTGCTGGCGCAGATCGCGAACGTGCTGTCTGGAAAGTGGACTGCCTCCGCTGACGGCATTCGTTACCTCAACTACGACGATTCGCTGTTCCGCAAACGCTCTCGCGAGGCAAACGACTTCCGAGCCAAGGCTCTGACAAAGGACCTCGTTCAAAAGCTCAAGGACATCGCCGAGATGGAAGAAGCGATGAAGAACCCACCCCCGCCTCCCGAAGGCGGCGCGGAGGGTGAAGTCGGCGAGATCATCGAAGGCGAGGAAGAAATGATGGAGGGAGGGATCAACTTCCCGTGGATGAGCAAAGACAGTTGGGTTCTAAAGGTGCTCTCCCGAATCGATCCGCACCAGCTTGTCGGTATAGGCGACGCGCGCATCGTATTTTCCTCCACTCCGACGCGCACCCAATTGCGCCTTCCGGCAATCGACGACTTGATCCGACAAATGATCGAGGAGCACAACAAGGTTGCGTTCGAGATCGAAAAGAACGTAGCAAAGAACCGCGAGGAAGACCCGCGCACGAATGAACAAAAGGCCCGCGAGCAGCAGATGGAGCAGCTTTGGGGCGGCTTCATGCAGCGCGAAGACCAGCCGATCCGAACGTCGCCCGCCAAGGTTTTGTTAGTGGTTTCCAGGGGTGGTATGCGAGGCATGTTCGGTGCCTCTGCCGACCTGACGCTTTTCGATGCGCAGGGCAAGCGTATCTACAGCACGTCATCTTCCATCGACCTCGGAGAAGAGGGCAGCAGCATGGACGAAATCGTAGAGGCCGTCATGCCCGGGCAGGAGCCGGAGGCTCCCAAAGTTGACACCACGAAGCCAATCGAATTCTCCGCCGAAACCTTGGAGATGATGAAGGTGTTCGATATGAATGGCATGGCCGCACTCTTTTCGGGCGGCGGGCCAAAGTTGAGCGAAGGGCTCATGGCTAAGCTTCGCCAGCCTGATGTCTTCGACCCACTCTCGTTCGGCCCGAGCGATTCCCTGGCGTTCCTTGCCTCGGACCGGAAGCTTGACGTCGTTGCCTCGCTGCCGGACGCGATAACCGGAATGTCCGATCTAATGGTCTCGAAGGGCCTCACAGTCGGCGCGTTCGTCGAGCGAATGCAGGACAACCGAGCCCTGGCAATCGACACCAAAGATGGTTGGTTCACGGTTCGGTCGTTCGACCCGGAGAGCACAAAGCTGTTCCGAGTCGATCGAGGATCGCTTGCCAAACTGATCGCTGCCGGCGCGAATGGCCCACCTTCGATGGAGAGCCTCGCCGAGTACGCTTTGAAGAACGAGTCGCCGATGAAAACCGAGGTCGCGATGCCTTACCTGACGATCTTTACGCCGTCGGTTTTTATGGACCTGATGATGGGTGGCCGCGGCTGGAGCGCACTGCGCCTGTACGGCACTTTGAACCTCTCACAGCGTGAAACGCTGAAGGCGGGTGGGCAGATTCCGTTCTCGAACTTGACGCCCGGCCAGCGAACTCACGTCGAAACACTTCTTTATGGAGTCGAAACCGCTCTCGCGGTGGTCGACCCAACGAAGCCTCAGGACGAACTACCCGAATTCATGAAGATGGCCGGCGCGATGTTCGGAAACAGTAGTGGCACGGATTTCCGAACCGAGCCCACCGAAGTTATGCCAACCGGACTGCCCTCTCAAGGAGTCGTCTTTGGGCTCCTCGAAGTGAAGCCGATCCTGACTCCGGCTGAGGGCATGATGAGCAAGATGGGATTCGACGCCTCGATGGTGGCGATGTTCACGTATGCTATGCAAGAGCCGGAGGCTGCTGCCCAAATGCCCCAATTTGGCGCGATGAAGCTCGGGTCGAGAACGACCCTCAATCTTCGGTTCGTCGTGGCGCCCAATGTCGAGCAGGCAGAGCGGCTGAGCAGCGACGCCGCCTCATCTGACAAAGGCACGTACGCTTTGGACAACTTGCCCCCGGTCATGAAGGCCGCCGTGGATAAGGAGATTGCGAAACTCAAGAAGCTTGGAATGTTCGGCGACGGAGGCTAGATTCTAAACCCGAACACGAGTTCGAATTGGTTGAGCCCCCGGTTGGGGGGTTCCGTGGCAGCATTGCTGATGTGAGTCCATCTTAGGCCCATGCGAGGCGCATCTGGCTTGGATGTGAAATAGAATCCACCCCCCAAAAACGACACGAAATTAAAGTGCGAATTAACGTCGATCGACACGCCGTCGGAGATTGCAAGGCCAGTCCCGGCTTCGATGTAGGCGTTTTCGAACGGTCCATCGGCGCCTATCCAGCGCCCGCCAAAACCCACCACTAACGCGTTAAACCCGTCCTCGCCCTTGAAACTTCTAAATAACCGAAGGTATGCAGACTCCTGGGCGCTGAACCTGCTGCCCTTTATGTGGAGTGCGCGAGATGGCTTGCCCCACTCGATAGCGGCCGTTAGGCCGTACCGTATCTCGCTGGTTCCCAAGACTTTGTACGCGTGAGCTACACTCGCTTCGAACGACCTACTCCTCAGTCGGTCGGAATTGACCATCGGCTCCTGAATCACCGCTTCCCCAAAGTTCGCCAACAACATGCCGCTGCGGAATTCTACTCCCGAACAAGGGGCCGCTATGCACTCGCAGGAATCAACTCAAGCAAGGTCACTTCGGGTGGACAGCAAAACCGAACCGGCAGGGTGCTCGACATTCCAACGCCGCGAGTCACATAGACTCGATGTCGGGGTCCTTGGACCAGTCCTTCACGATACTTGTTGCCGTACTTAGTTGGCAGAATCAACGCGGGGCCGAACGGTATGCGAACCTGGCCGCCGTGCGTATGCCCGGAAACCTGGAGGTCCACACGGTAGCCCGCCGGAAACTCCTCCGCAAGGTCTGGGTTGTGCTGCATCAAGATTCTCGGGGTCTCACTCGAAATGCCCCCGAACGCTCGGTCCAAGTCGATGTCGCCTTCCCAAAGGTCGGGAGTCCCAACGATCGCAATTTCGCTCCGACCACGACGAAGCACTATGTTCTCGTTGTGCAGCAGGCGAACGGGAGTGTCTCGGAGCGACGTCGTCACGCCTGCTTCATCGAGCCAATAGTCGTGGTTCCCGAGCACTCCAAAGACACCGTCCGGCGCGGAAAGAGTGTCCAGGTACGGCGCCAATTTGGGCACAGTCGTCTCGTCGCGGCCGAACGAGCCGTGGCTGTTGCAAAAGTCACCTGGGCATAGAATTAGATCTGGGCGCTCCGCTCGTGCCAAGTCGATGCATCGTTCGATGTACGCGGCGCTCGTGAAGTGAGGAACGTGGAAATCGGAGATCACGGCGATGCGATAGCCTTGGAACTCCGATCCAAGCCCTTTGATCCCGATCGTTGACCGCTCCAATCGTACGCTGTGCGGCTCGATTCCGAAGCCTTCCACCAGTGCCCCCAGGACGAGCGTGCCGAAACCCCATTTCAGCAGTTTCCTTCTTGAAATTCGCGGTCGTTTTTCTTGCTTCGGCGCCTCGGCTTTGCTCATTGTGTCGTTCCAATAGAAACACCATAAGTGGCTGAGGCGTCATTAAAGAGCAGAAAAAGCGTTCTGGTTAGTGTAACGAAACCAACCACGGTAGAACCAAGGAGGTTCGAACAATGAAGCTTACAACGAAAATTGCCGCTTTCGCCGCGGCTGGCGCAGTTGGCATCGGTTTGGTGGCCATGCCGCCCAACGCAACCGCCAGCGAAGAAGGGCGGAGAAACACGGCTTATGCTCTTGGAGCCGCAACTTTGTACTTCGGCATCAAGAAGAAGACGATCCCGGCGATCGTGGGCGCAGCGGGCACGGCATACGCAGTCAAACGAATGCAAGACCGCATTGATGACCGCCACGATCGAGAGCGGGCAGCCAGGTCGTCCAGGTCGTCCAGCAGTTCAAGCGCGTCATCGAACTATTCCTCTGGCGGCAGCTCGGTTCGCCGCGCGGGTTCGTCCGGCGGACGTTCGACCGCGTCTGCCCGTGGGGCATCGAGGAGCCATAGCCAACTTGCGAACAACTCCTACGTACAGAGCCTAATTAGCTCGGCGTACACGAAGGGTTCGAAGTTCGGCTATCAAAGCGGCTACGAAGCGGGCCTCTCAGAAGGCTACAAGAAAGGCTTCGACGCGGGCTCCGGCGCTTCGGGAAGCACCTTCAAGCCGACCGGCAATTCCCTTGCCGCTTCCCAGAACGAAACGAGCGCGGGCAATCTATACGCCCGCATCATGGAAGCTCACTAACCGAGCACGCAGAGCAACAACGAAGCGCTCTCACCTGCGGGTGAGGGCGCTTCTGTGTTTCTTGGTCACAATCAATCACGCCAGCGCCAATAGATTACAGAGGTTTTGTCACTTTGACACAACTGCTCATCTAATGAAAAAGCTAAAAACACTCTCCTTCTTGCTGATAGTTATTGCTGGCGTCTCTGCCAACGCTCAGGTGGTCTTCTACGGAGGGGACGCCGATGGTCGGAACGGCCTGATCGCGTCAACGCGGCCAGGCGACGACGGCTTCAGCTACGACGATTTCACCCTGACACAGCAGACGATGATAACCGGTCTTTTCGGTAACTTTTCGTTGCGAGACAGTCCTCTCTACAGCACGGCTTCATGGGAACTTCGATCCGGAATGTCGGCGGGTGTCCCCGGAACGCTCCTAGCAAGCGGTACCGGAGCAGCCACATCCATCGTGACGGGTCGCGTAGTGAACCTCGACCCTGAGTTCCAAGTCACGGTCCTCGGCGTAAATCAGCTTCTTAGCGCCGGCACATATCATATGGCAATGAGTCTGGGCAACTCCAGCGGCCGTGTGTTTGTCAATACGACATCCGGACTCGATGTGGTTACCGGCGGTGATCCCAACCCCGCGCCCACCGGCGGTCCGCTGGCTAACGGTAACACATTCTTCTCAAGCCTCTTTTATGCTGCCAATGCCGAACCGACCACGACCTATTTTGGTGCCGGTACTTGGGACTTCAGCTACGGAGTCTTGGGGGCAGTTCCCGAGCCGTCCACTTTCGTTGCGATCGGCATCGCCCTGACCGGTTTGGTCGCTCTCCGCCGACGAAAGTAGGTTCAGATCGACCGATTCCTGTGCGCTCCTGCCGGTCAGGCGGGAGCGCCTTTTCTTACTTTCGATTGAGCTTGAAGAACTTAGTGCGCCATATTTGCGTTTAAAACTTGTGATGCTTGCGCTACTCGCTTTGGTCGTCTCCGGTTCGGATCTGGACGCGCGAATCGCCGAGATCGCCCCAAGACCCTCCGAGGAAAAGTGGCTATCAATACCCTGGCGCACGAATCTCTCGCAAGCTCGGCTCGACTCGCAAAAGCTCGGCAAGCCGATTTTCATGTGGATCATGAACGGCCATCCTTTTGGGTGCACGTGAAACAACGGACTTTGGGACCGTCGGTTCCTTTTTTCGGATGATCGCGCAATTGAACAACTTCGGCAGTTTGTGCCTTATGCAGGAGACACTCACAATCTTCAACATCGGAAAACCGTAGAGTCGAACTGGTTTATGAACACCGTGCGGAAAGTTAACCTGCGCGGCGAACGCGGTGAAACAACGCAAGGTTTTTACGTTATCGATGCTGATGGTGGTGCCTACGGCTACAACAATAATCGAGACGTCGACCGCGTGTTGGCATTTATGAAAGGCGGCTTGGACAATTATCGCAGCAGCCCTAAACAGCAAACCGATTCCATCGAACCCGTCGATGATGGAATTCCCGATCCGCCCCCCGGTGCAACGACGTTGAGGGTTTATCAGAGAATTATTCCAGTACCGCAAGGCGCCGACCCCGCAAACCAAAACGTGCAGCGTGACCACTTCTGGCTGTTAGAAAGTGAAGCGAAGGACCTGGCACTTGCAAAAGTGTCGGATACACTTTCATTGCGCCTGTGTCGATTCGTCTTCAACGATGCGATACGCGGCGAGCCGGATATGTGGCACGTTAGCGAAATTAGAAAAAGAACTTTCGCCGCATCGAAAGTCGGCGACCACGTCGAACTGACCGGCCATTACGAAATGCGCACAATGAACGACTCGCGCGGTCTGCAGGGAAAGTTGTTTGCAGAAGTTCGATTTGCAGGATCGAAGGTAATCGGGTTCAAAGGCGTCGCCGACGCGACCGCATGGGGCCAAAGCACTTATACTCCAAACCCGCCCAAAGGAAAATTTTCGTTGAAATTCGCTTTCGTGATTGCGCCGGAGTCGATTGACACGGTCGCACCGCAGGCAGCGTTTTTTGGACAAGGGTATTTAACCGGACGATAAAAAAGCGGAGCCCCGAAGTGGGAGCTCCGCCATTTCAATAATCGATAGTTAGCGCGAGCGCTTGCGTCGCGCCAAGAAAGCAAGGCCGATGCCAAGAACGGCCAGCGTCGCCGGTTCAGGAACGACCTGAGTTACGTCGTCCATGTGTATATCGCCCGAATCCGTGAAACCGCGGAAGGAGTAGAAGCCCGCCGTCGTGTTACCGGTGGCAACGGTCGACGTAGCCGCGATCAACCCTGTGCCCGGCTCGTCGTAGAGCGAGGCCGTCATATCTCCGTTAGCCGCCCAGGTCATTTGGAGCGTGTACCACGTGTTCGCGGCGATTGCGGCCGGTGCGGATGCAAGCGTTGTGAAGCCCCACCCCGTATTGTCTTGGAGCGACACCTCTCCGGTGTTGGGCGCAAACACAGCGCTGAAGGCTCCGCCGGCGCTCGCACCGACGCCAAGGTAGATCCTTCCGCTGGCCGCGGTCGAGCGGACCATGGCTGTGTATATGAACCCAGGCGACGTCGAGGTACTCGTGTCGCCAAAGAATGCCGGGCCGCCGGCGCCCGTGAACGAGGCGCCCAAAGCGCCGCCGTGGGCAGCGGCACCGGTTATGGTGAAGTTGTTGACACCTCCGCTGAGGTTCGTATAGAGTCCGAGATTGTTGTGCTCGAAGTCATCGATAACTTGAGCAAAAGAGCCTGCGGCGATGCCAAGCATGGCGCCAGCGACAAATAGTCGTTTCATTTTCTCTCCTTCCGTCGCTCTTGAGTGGAACGACACCTCATTATAACCGGAAAAACTTGACCCTGCGCGCGGGTGTCTCTGAGACTACCTTTTGCTTTCAAATCACAGGGGCTCGCGCCCGATCTCAGGAAAGCGGACGGAGTGTCAGAGTTCTGTGCATCGGCGGACGACACCGTGAGATCCTTGCACAAAGCAGGAGTCGATTGTCCGAAGAGATTACGTGGCCCGGTCTCAGAGACACCCAGCGTCAGCAAAAAAGCGGAGCCCCAATAGAGGAACTCCGCTTTTTGAACAGCCGATAGTTAGCGCGAGCGCTTGCGTCGCGCCAAGAAAGCAAGGCCGATGCCAAGAACGGCCAACGTCGCCGGCTCGGGAACCGCCTGCGTTACGTCGTCCATGTGCATGTCGCCGGCAACCGTGAAACCGCGAAAGGCATAGAAACCCGCGGTCGTGTTACCGGTGGCAACGGTCGACGTTGCCGCAATCAGCGACGTTCCCGCCTCGTCGTAGAGGGAGGCAGTCATATCACCGTTTGCGGCCCAATTCATCTGGAGTTGATACCAGGTGTTCGCGGCAATGGCAGCCGGTGCGGCAGCAAGCGTTGTAAAGCCCCAACCCGTGTTGTCTTGGAGCATGACCTCTCCGGTGTTCGGCGCAAACACGGCGCTGAACGCTCCGCCCCCGCTCGCCCCGACGCCGAGGTACATCCTACCGGTAGCCTCCGTGGATCGGACGTACGCCCAATAGATGAATCCCGGCATTGTCGCGACATCGGCGCGGCCAAAGAACGCCGGTCCGCCCGCACCCGTGAACGAGGCGCCCAAAGCGCCGCCATGGGCTGCGGCGCCCGTGATAGTGAAGTTGTTGACGCCTCCGCTGAGGTTCGTATAGAGTCCAAGGTTGTTGTGCTCGAAGTCATCGATAACTTGAGCAAAAGAGCCTGCGGCGATGCCAAGCATGGCGCCGACGATAAGTAGTCGTTTCATTTTCTCTCCTTCTTTGCCCCTCAATGGGACGACAACCATTGTAACCCGAAAACAGGACATGGCGCGAGCAAACTCAGTTAAGCGGACGTAATGTCAGTTCTGTGCATCGGCGGACCACACCCCGAGGTCGGGCACGTGAGGAGTCGTTGTCCGAAGAACTTACGTGGCCACGTCTCACAGGCGCCCACGGCGTTCGTAGGTCGAATGCTAGGAAATGCGCTCCCGTTTCGCCTTGGTGTGACGGGAGCGCAATGGTTTTGCCAGAATCCTATTTTAGTGACTTTTCGTCTACCTATGCGAAAGGTAGAATATGCAGGTGCCGCAGGACAAGATCGTTATACAGGGAGCGCGGGAGCACAACCTTAAAAACCTCAACTTAGAGCTACCGAGGGACCGGCTTATTGTAATCACCGGGCTGAGCGGGTCCGGCAAGTCTTCGCTGGCGTTCGATACGATTTACGCAGAGGGGCAGCGACGGTATGTGGAATCGCTTAGCGCTTATGCCCGGCAGTTCTTAGGGCAGATGAACAAGCCTGACGTGGACCACATCGAGGGCCTCTCGCCGGCGGTGAGCATCGACCAAAAGTCGGCCTCGCGGAATCCGCGTTCGACTGTCGGCACGGTGACCGAAATTTACGATTACATGCGCATTTTGTTTGCGCGCGCGGGTGTTCCCCACTGCCCAAATTGCGGCAAACCGATCCAGCGCCAAACAGTGGAGCAGATTGTGGACTCGGCGCTTTCTTTCGGCGACGGCGCGCGGCTGATGATTTTGGCGCCGGTGATTCGAGGACGGAAGGGCGAGTATAAGTCGGTTATTCAGGACATTCAGAAATCGGGATTTGTGCGCGTTCGCGTAGACGGCGAAATGTACGAAGTGACCGACGATATCCCGATCGATCGTTACAAGCAGCACACGATCGAGGCTGTGGTTGATCGGATCATAGTTAAAGAGGATGTTCAGCAACGGCTGGCGGATTCCATAGAAACGGCCCTAAAGATGGGGAAGGGATTGGTGTCCGTTGCTTCTCCGGATGAGGAGCGGTTGTTTAGCGAGCACTTTTCGTGTCCAGATTGCGGGATTTCTCTGGGAGAAATCGAACCGCGCATGTTTTCGTTCAATTCTCCGTACGGAGCTTGCAGTGAGTGTGCGGGCTTGGGGACGAAGACGGAATTCGACAAGGATTTGGTGATTCCAGATCCTTCGGTTTCTTTGGACGAGGGAGCGGTGGCGCCGTTTGTGCATAAGAATGGCGAGCTGAAGGACTGGTGGCCGGACGTTTTCGACGGCATGGCGTTGAAGTACAAGTTTAAGACCACTTCGGCTTTCGAGAAACTGCCAAGGAAAGTGCAGGACATGGTTTTCGATGGCGTGGATGAGTCGATTTCGGTTACGGTGAAATACGGCAGTAGGAGCCGGGTTTATAACACGACATTTGAAGGCGTTTTGAAAATCCTAAGGAAGCGTTACGACTCGACTGAAAGCGACTGGGTGAAGCAGGATTTAGAACAGTACATGTCGACATCGCCTTGCCCGGTTTGCAAAGGACAAAAACTGAAGCAGGAAGCGCTTTCGGTGCGGTTGGGTGGGAAGAGTATTTCGGATATTACCGACCTTCCCATCGGAGAAATCTTGACGTTTTTCGAGGGATTAACCTCGCAGCTAACGCAAAGGCAAAAGGTGATCGCGGAGCGCGCGGTCAAAGAAATCGTAGAGCGGCTCGGGTTCTTGGTAGATGTTGGCCTTGCCTACCTAACTTTGAGCCGAAATGCACGAACCCTCGCCGGCGGTGAGGCGCAGCGCATTCGGCTCGCCACGCAGATCGGAAGCGGACTCATGGGTGTGCTTTACATTCTGGATGAACCTAGCATCGGCTTACATCAGCGCGACAACGAAAAGCTGATTCAAACCCTTTTGCGCTTGAAAGAATTGGGGAATACGGTTATTGTCGTCGAGCACGATGAAGAGACGATTCGTGCAGCGGATTACATCGTTGATCTCGGTCCGACCGCGGGGGAGACGGGTGGATACATTGTTGCAAAGGGTGATCTAAAATCATTCTTGAAATCAAACAGCCTAACCGCGAAATATCTGACGGGCAAAGAATCTATAGCCATACCGGCGAAGCGCCGCAAGCCGGAAAACTGGGTCACGCTCCGAGGTGCATCAGGCAATAACCTCGATATCAGTGAGGTGAAGATTCCACTGTCGGTATTCACGTGCGTCACGGGGGTTTCCGGCAGCGGAAAATCGACGCTTATACAGGACACGCTCTTTCCGCGTTTGATGTACGAAGTTTATGGAACGCGCGGCGTTTGGTCTCCTCACGCGGGAATCAGTGGATTGGAGAGCATCGACAAGGTTGTGGACATCGACCAGTCGCCTATTGGCCGCACGCCCCGCAGCAACCCTGCGACCTACACGGGCACATTCGACATGATCCGCGAGTTGTTTGCTATGACGCCGGATGCGAAGGAGCGCGGCTATAAGAACGGGCGCTTTTCGTTCAACGTGAAGGGAGGAAGGTGCGAGGCTTGTAAGGGCGACGGCATCATCAAAATTGAAATGGTGTTTCTTCCGGACGTTTACGTGCCGTGTGATATTTGCAAAGGCAAACGCTACAACAGGGAAACGCTGGAAGTTAAGTACAAGGGCAAGAATATATCGGATGTGCTAGAGATGACCATCGAAGATGCCATCGAGTTCTTTAGACCGATACCGAAAATCTTTAGGAAGCTGGACACGCTGCAAGACGTCGGACTGGGGTATCTGCGCATGGGGCAGCCCTCGACGACCTTATCCGGCGGCGAAGCTCAGCGAATCAAGCTGGCGGCGGAACTGAGCAAGCGCGCCACGGGAAACACAGTTTATATCTTGGACGAGCCGACCACTGGGCTACATTTTGAAGACGTAAAGCGTCTGCTCGGTGTGCTGAACAAACTGGTCGAGCAGGGAAATTCCGTTATCGTAATAGAACACAATTTGGATGTGATAAAAACAGCGGACTGGATTATCGACCTCGGTCCGGAAGGCGGAAAGGGAGGCGGCAGAATCATCGCGGAAGGGACTCCCGAGAACATTGCATCCACGCGGTCGAGCTACACGGGCAACTACTTAGGCAGGATGCTTTCGTCAGCAAAGCAGAGTAAGCGTGCCGGATAGTACACGGAGCGATATCGAGAAAGGCGCAATCGCGCTCCTTTTGCCCGCAGGCGCCGCGGGCTATGTGATGCACGGCATTATGCGCGGAGACTGGACGGGAACCGCAGCGTGGCTGCCGTCCGTGCTTTCCGCGCTAATGATCATCGGAAGTTTCGCATTCGTGCGGAACATCGACGACGAGCGCCTTGGGCTCGTTGCCGTCTCATCATTGATCGCCATGCACATCTTGGGCGGAGCTACCATTGCCTTGCTCGCATCGATCGCGCTACCCGACATGCCGACGCGCCCGGCGTTGCTGCCGCTGCTCGAGTGGACGAATCCGACATCTCTCGTCGTGTTCGCGCTCGTGGATATAGCCGTGTTGTCGTTTTTGGCCGCTCGACTTCGCAAGCGGTAAACTTTTTGGCGATGCAGACCGTATTCGGGCTCGACGCGATTACCACAAAGTGGCCCCCATCGACGGCTTGTGTCGGCGTTTTCGACGGCGTTCACCTCGGGCACGCAGCTATCATCCGGGAAGCGGTCAGCCGAGCACGCCTCGCGGGCAGGCCTGCCGTCGCTTTGACATTCGATAGGCATCCTATGGCTGTCCTTGCGCCGCAAAATTGTCCGAAATCGATATTGGCTCCGCACGCGAATCTACGAAAGATGGAGGCGATGGGATTGGACGTCGTTGTCGTGGCCACATTCGACCGGCCTTTTTCCCAGCTCACGGCATCTGATTTCTATCGCGGGGTACTACTTGAAAAACTGAATACAGCAGAGATGGTTGTGGGGCATGACTTTGCGTTCGGTCACAAAAGGGTCGGCACGGCCGAGTGGCTAGCGGAGCAAATGCCAACACATATTCATCCACCTCTCGAGATGGATGGCGTCAGGATCAGCTCTAGCGCTGTCAGAAAGGCCATCGATGACGGGCGCGTCGCGGACGCCGGCCGACTTTTAGGCGGAAGCTTTTGCCTCGAGGGTGTTGTCGTTCGTGGCCAGCGATTGGGCTCGCGACTTGGCGTTCCCACCGCCAACTTGTCGCCGCTTTTCAATCAGGTGCTACCGGGTGCCGGCATTTACGCCGGCCGCGCGGAGGTTCGCGGCAACAGGTATTCATGCGCAATTTCCGTCGGCTTTCGCCCAACCGTATCTACTGCTGGGTTTGCCGTCGAGGCACATCTGATGGACTTCAAGGACGGCGATTTGTATGGGCATTCGATCTCTCTGGAATTTGTCGAACGGCTACGTGACGAGGTAGCATTCGAATCGACATCTGCATTGACAGACCAAATGCATGTAGATATCGAGAATGCGAGGAAAGTATTGATTCACCATGGTTAAAAGAGCTGTATTTTTCGGACTGACTGCCCTGGCGCTGGTTTATGGATTGTTGGTGCTGGTTAATGCAATCGATGTCTCTCGAAAGCCGTCCGATGAAGAGCAAATTCGGGCGGCAGTCGAGGAAATGAGACAGGCAAGCCTGGAGGGCCGCGACGGCGGAGTCATTGAGTATCTATCAGATGCGTTTGAATTACCGGCAGGAATGGGCGCACCGGCCGGGCCGTTCAATTCTGGGAGGGATCAGGTTGCTAAGTTCATTAAGAACGCCAAAGTAGAAACGCTCGAAATGAAAACAGACAGTGTAGCGATAAACGGAGCATCGGCTCTTGCCAACGTAGTTACTGCTGGAACACTGTCGTACCAGCCTTTCTTCGATAGTTACGAGTTTGGATTCCCGGACATGCAAATTGAATTTCGCAAAGAGACGCGCAAACGCCTGCTTATCGTGCCGGATCCAACTTGGGCGGTCATCCGTGTGCATGGGATATCGGCCGAGGGATTCAACCGTTAGTGCTAGAATTGCGATATGCTCGATCCGCGCGTCACTAAATTAGCAGACCTGCTCGCAGACCACAGCACAAGGCTTAAACCCGGCGATAACATACTCATCGAAGCGTTCGACCTCCCCGCTGAATGCACAGCCGAATTCGTGCGCGTGGCTGCTGACCGGGGCGCAAACGTCATCGTGCAGACTTATCAAGCTCCCGTTCAACGGGCGCTTCTGCAAAACATTACTGAATCGAATGCAGAGATTTATGGGAAAGTCGACGGTGCACGGATGGATGAAATTGATGCTTACTTCGGGTTGCGTGGCACCAACAATTTTGCGGAAGGCAGTGATGTGCCGGCCGAGAAGAATAAGCTGTGGTCAAAGCACTACCAGACGCCGGTGCATTTTGACCGCCGAGTTACCCAAACGCGATGGGTTGTGTTACGATGGCCTTCTCCGAGCATGGCACAGCAAGCCGGTATGAGCACGGCCGCCTTCGAAGATTTTTATTTCAAGGTCTGCACCGCCGATTATCCCAAGATGGAAAAGGCCGTGGAGCCGCTGCGGGAACTCATGGCCAACACGGACCGGGTTCGCATTGTCGGGCCAGGAACCGACCTAACATTTTCAATCAAAGGCGTCGGTGCGGTGCCGTGCACGGGAGGAAGGAATATCCCCGACGGCGAGTGCTTTACTGCGCCGGTACGCGATTCCGTGGAGGGCACCCTGCATTACAACACATCGACATTGAACCAGGGCAAGCAATTCCGAAACCCAAAGCTGACTCTTTCTCGAGGCAAAATTGTGGACGTCGACGCCGGATCGATGACCCAGGCGATGAACGATATCCTGGATACCGACGAGGGCGCTCGCTACATCGGCGAATGGAGTTTTGGATTTAATCCCTATGTACTCCATCCGATGCTCGACACGCTATTCGACGAGAAGATCGCAGGCAGCTTCCACTTCACCCCGGGGAATGCCTACGAAGAAGCTGACAACGGCAACCGATCATCGGTGCATTGGGATATGGTGTGCATCCAACGAGAGGACTACGGCGGCGGGGAGATTTGGCTAGACGACGTCCTGGTTCGGAAGGACGGCATTTTTGTCCTTCCTCAGTTGACTGCGCTGAATCCCGAGAATTTAGGATAGCTGCTCGGATATCACTGGGTGACCATCGTCTGGTTCAGCTGATGGCCCCGCAAACGACCATAATCAAGGGCGATGTCTTTGAAAGCAGCAAATGCCGACGTACTGGCCCAGCGCACCCACATCCTCGCCCAGGCCGACCCCGAGGTTTCCACCATCATCCGCAAGGAGGAAACCCGCCAGGAGACGAACCTGGAGCTGATCGCGAGCGAGAACATCGCCAGCCACGCCGTGCGCGAGGCCGTCGGCGGCGTGATGACCGACAAGTACGCCGAGGGCTACCCGGGCAAGCGCTACTACGGCGGCTGCGAGTTTATGGACGAGGTGGAGACCCTCGCGATTGAGCGCGCCAAGTCGCTGTTCGGCGCGCAGTGGGCGAACGTTCAGCCGCACAGTGGCGCCAGCGCCAACATGGCGGTGTACTTCGCGCTGCTGCAGCCCGGCGACAAGATGCTCGCCATGAACCTGGCCCACGGCGGGCATTTGACCCATGGCAGCCCGGTGAACTTCACTGGCAAGCTGTACGAGGTGGTTCCCTACGGAGTCCGAGAGGACACCGAACAACTGGATTACGACGAGATCGCCATGCTCGCCGACGAGCACAAGCCGAAGATCATCGTCTCCGGCGCCACGGCCTACAGCCGTCGCATAAATTTTGAGCGATTTCGCACGATAGCGGATTCGGTGGGCGCGATTCTGATGACGGACATGGCGCATCCGGCGGGGTTGATCGCGGCGGGCGAATATCCGAACCCGGTACCCCATGCGCATGTAGTGACCAGCACCACGCATAAGACGCTGCGCGGCCCGCGCGGCGGGATGATCCTCTCAAATGACCAAGAAATTGGCGCGAAGATCGACAAAACGGTCTTCCCAGGTCTCCAGGGGGGACCGCTGATGCACTGCATCGCCGGCAAGGCCGTCTGCTACCACGAGGCTGCGCAGCCTTCGTTCAAGGTGTACGCGAGGCAGGTGCGTGCAAACGCTGACGCGCTGGCGGCTGCGATGACGGATCAGGGTTTTCGGGTTGTGAGCGGCGGCACGGAGAGCCATCTGATGCTTATCGACCTTCGACCGTACGGCATTACCGGAAAAGTCGCGCAGATTACTCTGGACGAAGTTTCGATTACGACGAATAAAAACTCAATTCCCTTCGATCCTGAGAAGCCGTTTGTAACTAGTGGGCTGCGTTTGGGCACTCCGGCGGTCACCTCGCGGGGCATGATGGAAGGCGAAATGGCAGAAATCGCGTCATTAATAAGTAGGGCGTTGAAGAATCACGAAAACGAGACTGAACTCGCCTCGGTCCGAGCAGACGTCGTCGCCCTTACGTCGCAGTTTCCCATTCATGAGATTTGATTAGCGAAGGCCCATACCCGATGTTCGAAATCTGATGATGTGGCTCTTCTGGCTTTTGCTCTTCATTGCAGCGTTAACCTGCGGTTTTCTGTGGTTCACGCGCAAAGTCTGGTTCTATCGCGATCCGGATCACGCGCAAACCGAGCAGGATTTATCGGTATTGCGTTCGCCGGTTTATGGACGAGTTGCCTACATTCGCAAAATTAAGGACGGAATCGTTCTCAGTGAAAAGAAAGGCGAGGAGATTCCGATCAAAGATATTACGAAAGACGATTGGGCAAGCGGAACCGGCGAAGGGTGGCTGATCGGCATCGCGATGACCGCACTGGACGTGCACTATCAGTACGCGCCACTACCTGGAAAAATGAACAAAATCGTTCATCACAACCATGGTCGAAACCTGCCGATGTTCGATTTATGGGAATACGTGAGAATCACCTGGCTAAGAAGAAGCGTGCAATTATTTGCGAAGAAATACGTGTTCGAGAACGAACGCCAAACGATGTGGATCGACGCAGAGAAAGCAAAGGTCGGCCTCGTACTAATTGCCGATAAGTTTGTCGCGAAGATTACCACTTATGTGAAGGCGGGCGAGGAGGTGCGGTCAGGAGGGAAGCTGAGCTTTATCAGTAGGGGCAGCCAAGTTGACGTGGTGGTTTGCGACTCGGCTGAGATGCAGATCCTCTGCAAAGAAGGGGACGCCGTTTCGGGGCCGTTGAGCGTGCTGGCACGGCTGCCGTGAACGTAGTAACAGGCAACCCTTTTGGAGTTTTATGAAAAATGAGTATCCGTAAGCATTCATGCGTTTTAGCCATCGCGACGGGAGCGTTTATGCTCGCCGGCTGTGGCACCAACCTTTTGAGCCGAGACGAGGAGATTCGCATTGGCAAGCAGGGCGCGCAAGGCATCGAGCAAAAGTATCGGCTCAGCACCAATCAAGCCGATATCGCTCTGGTTCAACGCATCGGCAACAAACTCGTCACGTCCAACAATTTGAGCAATTGGCCCTGGACATTCAAGCTTGTCGACGATAAGATGGTGAACGCGGTCTCGCTGCCAGGCGGGCCGGTTTATGTGTTCAGGGGGCTGCTAGAGGCCACCGGCCGCAACGAGAGCGAGCTGGCAGGCGTGATGGCGCATGAGATCGCGCACGTCGAGAAGCGCCATGCCGCAAAGCAGTATTCCAACCAGGCGCTCGCGGGCGCTGCAATTTCGGTGGGCACGGGTGGAGCAATTCAAACGGCGGCTCAGATCGCAAACCTGTTCGTTCAGCTGCAGTACAGCCGCGGTGACGAGTACGAAGCTGACACAGCCGGGATTGCCTACGCTTACCGCGCAGGGTACGACCCGTGGGGGCTGGTACGGTTCTTCGAGAAGCTGCAGGAACTGAATAAAGAGGGATCGGGCAACGTGGTAACGAATAACCTAAGGACCCACCCGCTTACGCGCGACCGAATTGAGCGCGCCAAAGCCGAGATCGCCAAAATCACGGAAGCTATCGACCGCGACCAAGAGGCACTGGATATGATACGTACTGAGTGAAAGTAGCCGTCGTGATTCCCGCCTATAACGAGGAACTGCGCATTGCGCAGGTGCTGGGCGCCGTTACGCGCGCCGGGTGTGTAGACGAAATTATCGTCGTAAGCGACGGCTCGGACGACCGCACCGTGGATGTTGCGAGGATGCTGCAGGGCGTGAAGGTTATCGCGCTGAAGCAGAACATCGGCAAGGGCGGGGCGATGTGGGCCGGCATTCAGGCGACCAACGCCGACGTGATCGTATTTTTCGACGCTGATCTGGTAGGGCTGCTACCGGAGCACGTCGAGATGCTTGTGGCGCCCGTGGTCCAGGGCGCGGATATGTCGGTGGGTATTTTCCGTAAGGGCAAGTTCTGGTCGGATGCCGCCCAGGCAATCAGTCCGAGCATCAGCGGTCAACGGGCGATGCGCCGGCAGCTGCTGCTGGACAACCCCTGCATCGCGGACGCGCGCATGGGAGTCGAGGTGGAATTGACACGGATCGTACGGCAACAGGGGCTGGAGCTCGTGAAGGTGCACCTGCGAGGCGTGACGCATACATCCAAGGAAAAGAAGTTCGGTTTCATGGAGGGTGCGGCGAGACGAGCGAAGATGTACGCGGAAATCGGAAAGGCGATTGTGCGAGGAAAGCGGCCGTAGTTGGATCGTGCGGCTGCAGGTTAAGCGTCTTAACTGCCATAGCTCGATACGTTATGCTAACCAGCCTGCTTGCCTTCACAATCCTGTCTTGCTCCCCCACGTTGCCCGAAGTGGAAGCGGTCGCCGATCCGCGCGCCAAGAGCGTGCTCGTGGTTTACAATTCTAACGCGCCGGAAGCCAAAGCGATAGCCGAAGAATACGTGAAAATGCGAGGGGTTCCGAAAGCAAATCTACTGGCAGTGAAGGTGACGACGGGGGAGAATATCCCGAAGCCGGAATATCGGGAGGCTTTGGTGGCGCCCATTGTTTCTGCGATCTCTAGAATCGAAAGCCGCATCGATTTTATTCTTACGATTCGAGGTCTGCCGTTGCGGATCGGGCACGAATACGGAGCATCGGTGGATGCCAGCATCATGATCGACGCACATCCCGCGCGGATAAAGAATCCGCTTGATTGGATGGCACCTCCTAGACGGGAAGGCAATGCGATTCACATCGACGAAGACGCTATAAAGAAATATATCAACCCATATGGCGGCTCGGCCGATCCGTTCAATTCCGATAAATTCGCGATGTACCTGTGCACGAGGCTCGAAGGCTACACGGTTGCTGAGACGCGGTCGTTGATCGCGCATTCGATTCAGGCAAAACCGTTGAAGGGGCCGTTCTTGCTGGACTCAGCTCCCGATCGGGATAACGGGGGCTACGGCGCCGTGCAGCGGTGGATGGACCCGGCACAAAACCTGCTGGAACATAAAGGCATGCGCGTTAGCCACGACGAAACGAAGCTATTTATAGGCGACAAGAGTGGGTTAATGGGATACGCGTCCTGGGGCTCGAACGACCCGGCCTTCGCGCTTTCGCTTTACCGCTCGATTAGGTTTGCTCCGGGCGGAATTGCCGAGACGTTCGTATCGACGAGCGCTCGCACCTTCCGCAAAACGCAGGGTGGCCAGAGCTTGATCGCCGATCTAATTTCACAGGGCGTCACCGGTGTGAAGGGTTACGTAAGCGAGCCCTATACATTCGCCCTCTGCCGCGTTGACGTCTTGTTCGATCGCTATACTTCCGGACGGAACCTGGCGGAAAGCTTCTGGTCCGCAACCCCGCTGTTAAAGTGGAAAGACATCGTGATCGGCGATCCTCTCTGCGCTCCTTACGCGAAGTGACGGGTCGTGCACTCCAAGGTCTATTTAATAAACGAGGCCTTGCGCGCCCACTCCGAATCCGGCATTTCGTCGATGAGAGGCTTCCACGATTCTCCGAGTTTTGAAGGATCGTCGGTGCTCTTATAATTCGCGACGCCTGCCCAGTAACGCGCTTCCGCGTTCCTGTTTTTGTCGAATTGAGTTCGCGCGATTGCGTCTTGAGAAATCGTAACGGCTTCGTCGTAGTCCCCGGCATCGAGGGCGGCGGCGAGTCTGGCGAGCGACAGTTCCGCTAACAGTTCCTGAGGATTCAAATATCCCTGGCTTCGGCGGTGCTCGCGGCCGCGGTCATCTTTCAAAATGATTGTGGGCGTCCACATGGTGTGGAACCGTTCCATTGCGCCCGGGTCCTCCTGAACATTTATCTGGACAGGCACAAAGTATCTACCAATGTATTCTGCGACTTCTTCATTTGGATACGTCCCGGCATCCATTGCTTTACAGCCCCCTCAGTTGGGGTTGAAGAGGTCGAGAAGGACGAGCTTTTCTGTATCTCGGGCGGCCAGTTCGGCTTGGTCGAGCGAATCGAGCCACTCCACAATACTATCGGTTTTCATAGGCTTTCTAACGCCTGCCACACAGCTTTCGTCGCGCGCGTCATTAGGGATTAGAGGTGATTCAGATATGCCACAAAAGTCATGGACCAAGAAAGACGAACGCATGTATGACCACATTAAAGAGGGCGCCCGCGATGACGGAAAGTCCGAAAGTAAGGCTCAAGAGATCGCCGCGCGAACCGTGAACAAGCACCGACGGGAAGAGGGCCGCACGAAAAACAAGCGGACTTCCGGTACCGGAAACCCCAACAAGCCGATTGCGGAGCGCACCCGGGACGAACTTTACAACCTCGCCCAGGAAATGAACGTGAAAGGGCGAGGCAAAATGACTAAGGACGAACTTCTTTCAGCCTTAGGCAGTTGAGACTCGCCCTACACGAGGTTGTTAGCGGAATTCGTTGGGTGACGGGACGTTGCGAAGCTTCTTCGCCACATAGCCGAGCCCGGCAGCCCCGATTGCCGCTCCCACCGCAGCTTGCTTCGGCTTAAACGTCTTGGCTCTGTCGCGAAGGCCGCGGCCCGCACGAGCGAGCACTTCGCCTTCCTTGTGGGCAAGGGCAACGGCTTTCTCTTTGAGCACCTCGCGGCGCTCTCGGCCGTTCTTCGGGTCAAATACATACATCGCCGCTGCCCCGAGAGCCACGGCACCTAAAGTTCCAATAACCTTCTTCATATTCCTCCATACGCTTGAGTCGAGGTCGTCGTTCTGGCGGGGACTGCGGCACGATATTTGCGGACAGGGTTACTATCAGCCGCTGCGGATCACCCTGCATTTTGGCTGCGCTAGAGCTTTAGCCCTTTCCGCCCTGCGCCTTCGCAACGATTTCGAGAGCCACGTTCTGCGGCACCTCTTCGTAGTGCGAGGGGGTGACGTTCGGAGCCGCTCGGCCCTGCGTGAGCGAGCGCAGCGACGTGACATAGCCGAACATTTCCGCAAGTGGAACCAGCGCTTTCACGATCTGGATTCCACCCTGGGCGAGCTCGGTGCCTTCGATGCGGCCGCGCCTGCCGTTGATGTCGCCGATGACGTCGCCGAGGTTGTGCTCGGGCGTCGAGACCTCTACGTGCATGATCGGTTCCTTGATCGCAGGATTGGCGCGCTTCATCGCTTCGCGGAAACCGATAATTCCGGCTTGCTTGAACGCGTTTTCGTTCGAGTCGACTTCGTGATAGCTGCCGTCCACCAGTCGAACGAGCACGTCTACAATCGGATAGCCGGCGACCGGGCCCGTTTCCAGGGCCTCTTTCACGCCCTTCTCCACTGCCGGTACGTATTCCTTCGGAATCGAACCGCCCGTGAGCTTGTTCTCAAACTGGAAACCCGTGCCCGCTGCAAGCGGCTCAACCTCGAGCCAGACGTGTCCGTACTGTCCGGATCCGCCCGTCTGTTTGATGTACTTGCCTTCGGCTTTCGCGCGGGTTCGGATCGTCTCCTTGTAGGCGACCATCGGTCGGCCCTGGTTGGCGTTCACACCGAATTCGCGGCCCAAACGGTCGACGATGATTTCGAGATGAAGCTCGCCCATGCCACTGATAATGGTTTGGCCCGTCTCGTGGTCGGTGAACACGCGGAACGTCGGGTCCTCTTGCGCGAGGTGCATGAGG
>JALYSG010000003.1:65388-65816 GCA_030854945.1 Armatimonadota bacterium | reverse complement strand
CTATTGCCCAGCTTCTCTTGGTCGGCTCGGCTCTTCGGCTCGATGGCAATCGAGATGACCGGCTCAGGGAATCGAATCGATTCGAGCACGATCGGCGCGTCTTGCGCGCAAACGGTGTGGCCGGTGGTTACGTCGCTGAGGCCAATTACGCCGACGATGTCGCCTGCGTACGCCTCATCGAGGTCTTCGCGGCTGTTGGCGTGCATCTGCAGGATACGTCCGATGCGCTCGCGACGGTCGACGAATTCGTTGGTCTGCGGATCGCGGTAGCAAACGCTGTAGGAGGAGCCCTTCTTGAGCGTGCCGCTGTAGATCCGCAGGAATGTGAGACGGCCCACATACGGGTCGCTCATAATTTTGAACGCTAATGAGCAGAACGGCTGGCTGTCGTCGGGGTTGCGCGTGAGGTCTTCACCGGTATCGGGGTG
>JALYSG010000003.1:0-65378 GCA_030854945.1 Armatimonadota bacterium | reverse complement strand
TCCCTTCTCCACCGGATTGGGGAGGTAATCGACGATCGAATCGATAAGCGCCTGCACGCCCTTGTTCTTGAAGGACGAGCCGCAGATAATCGGAACCATGCGGTTCTCAACCGTTCCCTGGCGAATTGCTGCGCGAATCTCGGCTTCGCTGATTTCTTCGCCCTCGAGGAATCGCTCCATGATCGAGTCGTCCACGTCGGCGCAGGCTTCGATCATCTTCTCGCGAGCTGCGGCGGCTTCGGCGACCATGTTGGCAGGCACTTCGACTTCCTCGAAGTCCTTGCCCATGTCGTCCGTGTAGACAATCGCTTTCATCGTAACGAGGTCGATGTAGCCCTTAAAATTGCTTTCGGCTCCGATAGGAAGCTGGATCGGGACGCCGTTTGCGCCAAGCCGCTGTTGAATCTTTTCAACGACTCCGACGAAATCGGCCCCGAGGCGATCCATTTTGTTGATGTAAATGATGCGCGGAACGCCGTACTTGATCGCCTGACGCCAGACGGTTTCCGACTGCGGCTGCACGCCGCCGACGGCGCAGAAAACGGCCACCACGCCATCCAGCACGCGCAACGACCGTTCCACCTCGACGGTGAAATCGACGTGGCCCGGCGTGTCGATGATGTTGATGCGGTGATCCTTCCAGAAACATGTCGTGGCGGCAGACGTAATCGTGATGCCGCGCTCCTGCTCCTGCTCCATCCAGTCCATGGTCGCTGCGCCCTCATGCACCTCGCCCACTCGGTGGATCTTTCCTGAGTAGAAGAGGATCCGCTCGGTCGTGGTGGTCTTGCCGGCGTCGATGTGGGCAGCGATTCCGATGTTTCTGGTCTTTTCGATGGGGTGCGTTCTAGGCATAAGCGTTTCTTAGGTTGGATTCACACGAAAAAGGAGGCCCGGCATGCGCCAGGACTCCCGTATCACGATTCGGTCAATTAGCGAATGATGATGCGGGCCTGCGGGCTGTTTCCTCCGATGTTCATAACTGCGGCGCCCTATGCGCCACATGAATTATACGCGGAAACGGGCAGCGAGGTCAACCGGAACAAGCGAGTCGCGTCGTGGTTTGCCAATATTGTCTTGCCATTGCCATTGAAAATTTGGTAATATAAACAAATGACACTACGCTTAGACAAGTTCGGCAGGTTGTTGCTGCCATTGGCTGTCCGGAAGAAGCTGGGCATCGGACCGGGTGCTGAACTCGCGATCGAGATTGACGAGGACGCGATCGTGCTGACCCCGCGACGTCAGGCAGGGACGCTCGTTCGGGAGCGGGGTGTGCTCGTTTGGGACGGACCGGCATTCGAAGAGATCGAGGCGGTGAGACGTGATCGCGCGGAGCGGGACGCGAGGACCCTCGGAGGGTGAAGAGATCACTTGATACAACGGTTCTCATCGCCGGGCTGCATCGCGGGCACAAGATGCACGAAGCAGCGATACCCTGGCTTGAGAACGCTGCGAAATCGCCGGAGAACTACGCCGTATGCCAGCACGGTTTGGCCGAGGCTTACTCTGTGCTCACGAACGCGCCCGCCTCGATCAGGGTTACCCCGCTCGTTGCGTCGCAGCTAATCCACGACCTGAAGTTAGCGATTGTGCCGATTGATCCCGAGGACTACAAAGAGGCGATCACTCGACTAGCTGCCGGCGGTCTGCCCGGAGGGATCATTTACGACATGCTGCACGCCATCGCCGCCGAGAAGTTTGGCGCTGAGCAGCTGGTAACGGCGAACGAAAGCGATTTCGTCAGACTTCCCTTAAACCGCGTTATCAAGATTGTCGCGCTTTCGATTTAAGGGGAGCCAGTAGCAGTTACGCCAGCACGTTTTAGCGACTCGACTTGAAGACCTGAACCAACCCACCGTTCGGGCCGGGGACGCTGCCCGAGACGAGCAGCAGGTTCCTCTCTGCATCCACCTGAACGATCTTCAAACCGCCCTGCGTGACTTGCGCGTGGCCCATGTGACCGGGGCCCTTCTTGCCCTTGAAGACGCGAGCGGGGCCGGTGGCGCCGTTGGATAGCGGACGGCGGTGGGTCATGTAGCCGTGGGTCATCTGCTGGCCCTTGAACTTCCAGCGCTTCACAACGCCGGCGAAGCCTTTGCCCTTCGAGATGCCTTCCACGGTGATCTTCTCACCGGCTTCGAAAATGTCGACGCCGATGCTCTGGCCAGGCTCGACGGCGATATTGTCCGTGCGAAACTCGCGCATCACCTTCAGCGGGCCAGCGCCGGCTTTCTTCAGGTGGCCGGCTTGCTGGAAGGTCACCTTAGCGGCCTTCTTTTCGCCGTAGCCGACTTGCACGGCGTTGTAGCCGTCGACGGCAGTGGTCTTGATTTGCGTGACCGTGACAGGCCCCGCTTCGATAACGGTGACCGGCACCATATGTCCGGCGTCGTTGAAGATGTGGGTCATGCCCACTTTTTTGCCGAGAATCCCAGGCAACATTCTATTTTCTCCTTAGCCTCCACCGGCACGGTATCTTTGGCGTCTCGCCGATTCCGGAAGCGTCTCCCAGAATCGCCGGGACGGCGAAGATACCTTTCGGATCGCTCATGGCGTTGCCCCTGTTTGCCGAGGGTCGCCGCGTCCGCCGCCTATTGAGGCCGGCGCTTATTATACCTATCCTCTCAACGGCCGACCCGCCCAAGCTATAGCCGCGCCAATCACAAGCGAAGCTAAGGCTATGCTGTAGCCAACGACTCTATTCCAATCAACCAGGTTGAACCCCAGCCACGACCCCCAGGCGTATACGAGAATCCCGGCAACAAATGCAAACTTTCTCATGGAGTCGTCGACACGCTCACCGTCGCGCTTACATCGCCAACGCGCGCATTCCCGTCGGGGCCCTGCGTGCGATACTCGCGAACCTCCGGCCGACGCTTCCGACCATCGCTCTCCATACTCAAATCGTACCCGCCACTCCGTCTCTCGTTCTCATGATCCGCTCCGAAGGGGCGTGTGAATCGTAGCCAGGGGCAACGCCCCCGGAAAGCCGCCTCCCCAAATCGGCAACATCAGGGAAACTGGCCGAACCTACATGGGGTTACGTTGACTATGAGGTGGGTCCTTCTCGCAAGTGTAACGACGGTGTTTCTGTTGATCGGATGCAGCGGCCTGAGCGTCCTAATGATTCGCAATTTGTCGGGCGAGGCGCTGTCGGTGGCCATCGAGTCGAATGAGCCACATCACGGCGAAGGAGATGAGCGGCAGGTGGCGAGCGGCGAAGAAGTCGAAACGATTCGGTGGCACAGCCGGGCGCCCAGTTGGATCGAGGTCACCGTTAAGGATACGGAGGGCGTGGTCAGCCAAAAGAAGTGGCTCCGAGAACACTATCCTCGAATGATGCAAGACGGCTCGGGACTGGCAACGTATTACGTTCTCGAGATCGGTCGTGATAGGATGGTCCTACGCGATCCCACCACTTGGGACGCCATCCGGCGGAATCCGCTGGGTTACGGTGTCCTGCTTATGTGGCCGGTGGGAGTTATCCTGGGCATGACCCTCGTTGCGCGGCGTTGGCTGCGAGGGCGTCGCCACGCCTCACAGTTATGAACCAACGACCCATCCGCCGCCGGCATGCGTCTATAACCCGAGAGGAGAACTATGGTACTTACAGCTTTCATTGTCGGTGCGGCGCTTGCGCCCGCGCCACTGCAACTCGCCGTTTCATCGGCATCGCTTTTCAAGAACGGTTACGCCGTCGTCGTGCGCGAAGCCCCGCTGAGGGGCAACGGAGAGTACGTGATCGAGGACATGCCGCAAGCCGTCCTCGGCACGATGTGGATCACCGCCACGCCCGGCACGAAAATCAGCAGTGTCATCGTCACCAACCAGGAGACGACGACCGAAAACCCCGCGCAGACGCTGGATGAAATTCTGCGCGCAAATGTGGGCCGTGTGCTGCGGCTGCACGCCGGCGGGCAGGTATTGCACGGCAAGTTGCTGAGCGCCGATGGGCAGGTTTTGGTAATTCAGGAAGCCGAAGGCACGCGCGTTATCATCAAGCAAAACGTGCACGAGATCGCCGCCGACGGCGACATCATTTGGAAAACGAAAGCAACGTCAGTAAAGCCCGTTATGAAACTCAACTTAACGGCGGCGCAAAACGCGAAACTGTACGTCGTTTCGCTCGAGCGCGGCCTGACGTGGATGCCCGGTTATTCGATCGATATCTCCAACGAACGCAAATTGGAATTGATTTCGAAGGCAACAATACTGAACGACCTTGCGGACTTGCCGGGAATAGAAGTCAGGCTCATAACAGGATTCCCGAACGTGCCGTTTATCGGCTATTGGGACCCGCTGACGTCGAAGCAATCAGTCGACCAATTTGTAAACGGACTCATGCAAATGGGAACGCCCGACCAGATGCGCGATCGCGGGATCGGCTTCGCCAACCAGATGTCGGCGCCTGCTGGGGCCGGAGGATTCGACGAGGCCTTCAACATTAGCCCACTGCCCGGCTTGTCGGCGGAAGACCTTTTCTTTTATCGGTTGCCGAAAATCGAAATGAAGAAGGGTGACCGCGGCTACTTTATTCTCCTTGCGATGGAATCCGATTATTCGCACGTGTACGAATGGGATATTCCCGACAAGGTGAACTCGGGTAGATATGCTCAAGAGGTCGAGAAGCCCGGCGACGTTTGGCATAGCCTGAAATTCAAGAACAATTCCAAGCAGCCGCTGACGACCGGCCCGGCGACCATCTTCAAAGATGGCGAGATCCTTGGACAAGACTCTTTGCTTTACACCAGCATCGGCGCAGATGCCTTGGTAAAAATGTCGAAGGCACTCGACGTCCGCGCCGAGGACTATGAAGAAGAAATCGAACGTCAAGTCCTGGAGCAGCCCGTGCGAGGAAGTTGGTACGACGTTGTGACGCTGAGAGGCACGCTTAGCGTGCTTAATCGGAAGAGTGAAACCGTCGATCTGAAAATCACGAAAGAAATCACGGGAGAGCTTGTAACCGCAGAAGGAACTCCAAAAACGCGGACAATTACCCGCGGCTTGCGAGCGGTCAACCCGCGCCAACGATTGGAATGGTCTGTTCCTCTAAAGGCAGGCGAAGGCAAGACGATCACTTACACCTATAAAGTGCACTTATTGAGGTAGCGCTAAATGCGGCCCTCAGCGGCGAGTCGTTCAGCGACTTGAACGCCGTTGAGGGCCGCGCCCTTTTTAAGCTGATCCCCGCTGCAGAATAGGCTGATCGCGTTCGGGTTCGAGACGTCTTTGCGAATTCTACCGACGAGGACATCGTCGCTATCGGCGGCTTCGCATGGCGTCGGAAAATGGTTGTTCTCACGATCGTCTACAACCTTCACACCCTTCGATTCCGAGAGGACCTCTCGGATTTCATCGACCGACGGCGCCTGTCCGTCGAGCTCCACGTTGATGCTGAGGCTGTGCGCGCGCATAACCGGGACGCGAATACAAGTGACGTCGATTTTAAGATCTGGAATCCCGAGGGTTTTGCGCGTTTCCTGGATCACCTTCCATTCTTCGCCGTTATAGCCCTCGTCATTGATCGGCGTGTTGTGGCTAAACAAATTGCACGCAATCGGCTGCGGAAAAACTTCATAGGTTAATTCCTCGCCTCTTGCGATAGCGCGCATTTGCGTTTGCAATTCGTCCATCGCGCGCGCCCCGGCGCCGCTCACGCTTTGGTAAGTGCTTGCGACGATCCGCTCAAACCTCCCGAATTTCCGCAACGGTGCAATCGCCATCATCATGATAATGGCGGTGCAGTTACCGACCGGGAAAAGCCGGTGCTCGTCGGTTACGACATCCCAGTTAATCTCAGGAACAACGAGCGGGACACCCTCATCCATCCGAAATGCGCTGGAGTTATCGATGACCACGGCGCCCTTTTCGAGGGCGATCGGGGCCCAAGTCTTGGCGGTATCCGAGCCCGCTGATAGAAATGCGATTTGAACGTCGTCGAACAGGCTCTCGCTCACGGCGGACACCGGCACGTTAACGCCGCGAAACGGCAAGGTGCGCCCTGTGGAACGAGGGCTGGCAAGCAGCCTTACGGCAGAAGTCGGGAAGTGGCGCTTGGCGAGCAGTGCGAGCAGCTCCTGCCCAACGGCGCCCGTCGCCCCCAAAATCGCCACGCGATACGAGTTCACGCACAAAGATTACCGCGAGGCGTAGCACAACATCGTCTTAAAGCGTCGTAGAAGTGGTAGAGACCCGCAACAACGGCAGGTAGTCGGGGTTAGTCGGGAGCCGGGAACCCAATAATGGAAACCGGTGTCTAACACCAAGGAACCACCTTTAAGGAGGTCTACTAAGATGAAAAAATTTGTGATTATCGCGTTGGCAACAATGGCCGCTGTTCCGGCTATGTCCCAAAGCTTCGCGGATAAGTTGATGAGAAATTACCGCGTTGATTTCGACGACGCCATACTTCTGGGCGGACTGGCTCGTGACTTCGGGCTCGACGATAGTGTCGTGTTCGATATGCGAGACCGCTACGGATACAACGACAACGACCTGCTTTCTGCATTGACGCTTCAGCGTCGAAGCCGCCGCAGCAGCGACGACATCTACCAGATGCGTCGTGATGGAATGGGCTGGGGCCAGATCGCTCATGCGATCGGCATGCATCCCGGAGACTTTAATAAGGCTCGCAAGGCCGGCAAGTTCGGCACCGACCGCGACATGTACGATGACATGTGGCGCGACCGTTTTGACCGCAAGGGCACCCGTAGCAGCGACATCGACTGGGCACGCAATAAGGGCGTGAACTACCGCGATGTTTACGTTGCGGATGTACTCGCCCGCAGCCGAGGCAGAAGCTTCCAGGACGCGATCACTACTTACAAGCGAACGAACAGCTGGGATCGAGACAGACCGATACTGCTGGGTGGCCAGCCCCGTTACCAAACGCTGCGCAGATCAAGCAGCAAGCCTATGACCGCCACTACAAAGGCAAAATCGAAGGTTAATAAGGCGAAAGCGAAGAACAAAAGCAAAGGTGGCGGCAACTTCGTTGGAAATAATGGCCAAAAGAACAAGGCAAAGAAATCGAATGGCAAAGGCAACGGCCGCGGTTTCTCCAACAAGAAGGGCTAATCACCCGAAATACTCACAGACTTTGGTCCCGGCGACAATGATGTCCCGGGGCCAATTCCATTTAATGACGTGGGGGAACGACACGCTCGGGTCGCCAACGACCTTCTTCAAGCTTCTTAGCAACGGCGAAAAACCCGGCGTCGTCTAAGAGGCCAAGAAAAGTCCCCGGTACTTCGCCCGCAAATGCGAATTCGTTTCCTTGACGGGCGCGTAAGGCGACATCTTCCGGCAGTCGAATCGTCGGGATCGGAGACAATGCTTCCTCCAACGGGAGTAGGTCTCCAACGCCGCAGTCTTCCGGCAGCCTTGCATGCGCAACTTGGAAGCCGCCCATGCTCGTTCGGCGAAGCGCTGTCATGTGACCGCCGGTCCCGAGCGCCTCGCCCAGGTCATGCACCAGTGTTCTTACGTACGTGCCCGTCGAGCATGCCACGCGAAACGCGAGACGGCCGGCCTCGTAGGCGAGCGGCACAAACTCCGACACCGAAACGGTGCGAGGCTTGCGTTCCACCTCCAGCCCCTGCCGAGCCAGTTTGTACAGCCGCTTTCCGTCGATTTTTATCGCGCTGAACATAGGCGGAACCTGTTCGATTTCGCCAATAAAACGAGATGCAGCGCTCTTGATCGTGTCCAGATTCATGCCCTCGATGGGCCGTTCAGCGATCACCTCACCTTCGCTGTCTTGGGTGGTCGTGGAAATACCAAGTTGCGCCGCTCCCTCGTACACCTTTGGGTTTGTATCGAGATAAGGCAGGAATCGCGTTGCCTCTGCAACGGCCATGACGAGCAGTCCGGTGGCTATCGGATCCAGCGTGCCCGTGTGGCCGATTTTGCGGATGCCCAGTGCCCGCCTCACCTGGTAGATCGCGTCATGCGACGAAATTCCGGGCGGCTTGTCGACTAAGACGATTCCAGACATGCTTCGAGGGCCGGAACCATTTGCGTCATGGCGTCTTCCACGCTGGACAAGAAAGTGCATCCGGCGGCGTTCTTATGTCCGCCGCCCCCGAATTTGCGGCAAACTTCGGCGATATCGATATCACCTCGCGACCTCACACTGACTCTGACGTTGCCGAGCTTCGGCTCGCGAAAAACGGCCGCCACGAGCACACCTTTTATTCGAGCGACTTCACTTGCGATCCCTTCCGTGTGCTCGTCCATGGCTCCGTCGTAATCCGTCAAATCGAGGTGCGTGACAGCGAGGCGACTGGCCGACCGAAATTCCATTTTCTCGAATGCGGTCGTCAGCAGCCTGATGGCATCGAGCGGCCTGCTGTCCCAAACTTCCTCATTGATCTTTGCAAGATCGGCCCCGAGGCCCACGAGGCGCGACGCTGCGGAAAGCGAAGCCGCATCGGTGTTCCGGAAGCGAAAGCTGCCCGTGTCGGTCACGATACCGGTCAGCAGGCACGTTGCGACCTTCTTATCGATCGAGAGGCCAATGTCTTCGAAGATGTCTGCAAGGATCAGGCAAGTCGCTGATGCCCGCGCGTCGATGATGCGGATTTCGCCGGCGGTGTCCGGGCCGAGTTCATGGTGGTCTACCACGGCTAGCGTCTCTGCCTGAATCAGCGCGGGTTCAGCCTTCCCCGCCCGCTGTGTGAACCCGACATCCACGAGAATGCCGAGGTCCCAAGTTTTGCCGGCAATCGACGCCTCCGCCGATTCGGGCGTGCCAGGGAGATGCACTACGCGGTCCGCCCCCGGCAGGAATCGCACGATCTGCGGAACAGAGTCATTGGAGAAAACGGTGACTTCTTTGCCGATGGCCCTCAAGCCGTTCATGAGTGCCAGGGCAGCGCCGATGCAGTCGCCATCCGGACCCTTGTGGCCGGAAATGACTACCGTTTGCGCGGCGGCTATGGCGTCTCTCAGTTCTTCGACAGGGCTCGGCACGAACCCGAATGATACCGACAACGTGTCGACTCCCACCGACACATGTGAGAAGTGCGCGGAGTTGCTTCAGCACTCGCCGGGGCCAGCGCATTTTGAAGGCTCGTGTCACATTTCCCCGACTTTGCGACAATATCTAACGGGCACTCGCTGCCCTGAACTAGAAATTACTATGAAAAAACTCCTGATCTTGACTGCCATCATCACGGTTTCCGCTGCGCAAGCCGTGGTCATCGACGACTTCGAACACGGAAACGCCGGTCTCTACACCAACCTGAACGGCGGTGGAGCGGCCGACGTCAGTGCGGCGCACGCTCACTCCGGCGCGTTCGGGTTTGGCGGCAACGGAAACGACTTCTATGGTCGTTTCGATGTCGCCACCAATCCGGGCATCCTGTACACGAGCAAGGTTCGTTCCGACCTTGGACGCGTGTATGTTGGCGTTGGCGCCACCGCGAACAGCATGTGGAGCGCAGTACTCGGCCTAAACACCCAACAGATCATGCTTCAAGACAACGCCGGGCTGGGGTTCAATGAGTTTGGTCATACGGCCGCCACGATCGTCGCCGGCACCTGGTACCAGCTTAACTTGGACTGGGCGCTAAACGGCGATATGCAGGTTTCCCTGTATGACGCTGCCGGAACAAATCTCCTCGCCCAGACTCCGGTCATCGCTACCGGCTTTACCACAGCCGGCGGTCTGGGACTCCGGACATTCGGCACTGGTTCGGTCGATACAGTCCAGGCCGTGCCCGAGCCCGCTACGTTTGTTGCGCTCGGCCTCGGTTTGGCCCTCGCAGCTCTTCGCCGCCGAAAGTAGGACGGCCTTTAGATACGCGGCGCGCTGCAGGAGGAACCTGCGGCGCGCCGTTTGCGTTGTATACTGTGGTCTACCAAATCAAACGGGGGCGACAGGTTTCGACAGAGCCGTCCTGCTCTCGGATGCGAGCCGAGGCGCCGCTGGCCTCGTAAAAAGCGGCAAAACAAGTAATTGCGAAAAACGATTACGCTCTCGCTGCCTAACTTAGTTAGACAGTAGCCCCGCAGGGCCGAGCCGGTAGGCTCTGCGACGGTTAGCCAAATCCGGATAGCGCGCTAAGCCGCCACCCGAGGCGAGGCGTTGCGAAACCAATCGGGCATGTCGTCTGGTGGCCCGTTCACCGGCAGCCTTTCGACGAGATTAATGGTGAACTACGCTCGTAGCAGCCCTGAGTAACGCGACTTTGGAAGGGGGTTCGAATCCCCCCGCCTCCACCATCTATCCCGTTTTTATGACCGAATCCCAGTGCAACGCGATCCAGCCCGAGGAGGCGAGAGCCTTCGTGGATCGCGCATTGGGACGCTTGAAGGAAGCCGGGCTCAGAATCACCGGCGCGCGCAAGCAGGTTGTGCAGGTTCTCGCCACAACGCGCAAGCCACTTGGCGCCTACGGCATCCGAGACAGAGTTGTGGAAGCAGGCGGAAAGATCGATGTCGTCAGCGTTTACAGAATCCTCAACGCACTCACCGATATCGGGCTGGCGCACCACATCGGCGCCGTGGATGGCTACCTCGCATGCACCGCCGGCCACGCGCACGAGCACGAGACACAGCACCTCATCTGCAAGTCTTGCGGGTGTGTGGAAGAGATCGACATACCGAGGTCAGCGATGGAAGCAATCGACGGCGCTGGAAAGAGCGGTGGCTTTAAGCGCATTCGAGCGCGCGTCGAGGTGCTCGGAACGTGCTCTCACTGCGCGTAGAAACGCCTTCTTACTCCATGCCGAAGCGACTAACCGTTCGACACTTCTCTCAGAAAACTTGACATCCGATGCGGCGTGCGCTACCCTTAAGCCCATATGCCCGCAGCGGCGGGCGAGGAGATGCAGGATGAAACTATTCAAAGTCGCAATGCTGATGTTTGTGGTGTCGTTGGCCGCGTATGCGTTCACGCCACAGGACCCCTTGGCAGTGGGCAAAGGCATGTACTTCATGAAGCTCAACAACGACCGCGTTCGTGTGATGGTAGTGAAGTTTGCGCCGGGACAATCGATCGGTATGCACCGCCACCCGGATCATGTGGTCTACGCGATCCAAGGAGGTAGGCTGCAGGTGGACGAGGAAGGCAAGGACCGAGTGACGATGGACATTCCCACCGGAGTGGTTGTTTGGCTTCCCGCGCAAGCCCACCAGGGCAAAAACGTCGGCAAGACCCACATCAAGTTGCTTGTGACGGAACTGAAGTAGCTGCTTCAAAGCCTGCACGTGATTCTCACCCTGACAATCACGTGCGGGCGACAGCACAGTTGCCGGCAGGAACATGTGGGGGTTCGGGCGCGAATCGGGGTGCTCGGAACGTACTCTCACTGCGCCTAAATCGCCAGTTCCGCCTAAAAAGAGGTGATTTTAGGTACGAAATCAGTATTTTCAGCCTAAATCCGTGCGGGAGGGGCTACGCGTAGGGATACAATCCTTTTGTCGTCGCGGCTCACAGGCCGCACCGACATACCTAACTAACCGGCTCAAAGGAGAGGATCAAATGAAATTCTATGACTTGAAAGCAAAGCAGCATGTCGAAGTGGACGAGGGCAACGTCGTCAAGACCAGGGCAGAGCGCAAGACCAAGAACGGCACGCAAACACGGTATCAGCTGATTGCCAGCCACGATGGCCGCAAGCTGTACAAGTTCGTCGGCGAGGCTGACTTCAAGGCAGCCAATTGTAAGGAAGTCTAAGCCAGACGACCCAACAAGCATTTGGGCTCCGGATCGAACCGATCCGGAGCCCATTCTCTTTAGCCCGCGCGCTTGTCAAGGGCCTTGTCCATCTCAGCGACGAAGTCGGCAGGCTCGTGCAATCCTATGATGCTGTGGACGAGGTTGCCCTTGCCGTCCACGAACAAGATCGTGGGGAAGCCTTCCACGTTGAACTTCTTAGCTACCTCAGGGCCCTGGCCCTTTTCGGCGTCGATCTTGAGGCTGACGAAGTTGGCGGCCTTGTCGACGACCTCTTTCTGTGGGAAAGTGTCCTTGTCCATCATCTTGCACGGCCCGCACCAGTCGGTGTAGACATCGATCATGAGCAGCTTGCCGTCGGCGTCCGCTTTGGCAAGCGCCTGCTTGTAGTCTTCCTTGATCCAGGCGATCTCGGTCATGGACTTGTCGACGGACTGCGAGGACATGGAGCCGTCGCCCTTGCTGCCTTCAGCGGTGGAGTCTGGCTTGGCGCAGAAGGCGACAAGCATAAGGGCCAATCCGGTCGCGACGAGAATTCCTTTTTTGATAGGCATGGTTTGTCCTGACTGCGCTCTGGCGCGTCACACCGATTTTAACGCATTTGGCGCAAAAGGAATTCCCTCGAACGAAAAAGCAGGGGCAGCCCTTTCGGGCCGCCCCTGCCTGAAAGGGAGACTAGTAAATATCGTGGAGGCCGAAGTTGTTGTTCGCTGCCAGGTCGTCCTCAAAGTAACCGGTGAGGTCGTCCGTTGCGTGCTTGGCCGTCAGGTCTTCCTGCGTGTTGCGGAAGGTGTGGAGAACGACGTCCATGTTTGGGATGATCGTGTGATAGACGAGCCAGTAGACGCCGCAGGTGGACTTCTCCGCGGCCTCCTCGACCTTGGGAACGGAGTCCCATTCCAGACCGGCGTCCTTCACGAACACGCTGAAGCGTCCGCGATCCTCGCGGCTGAACACCAGGGCGTAACCCTTGGCCTCCGTGTCCTCGGGCCGATTTGTAATCGGCGGCTCGTAACTCATCCCGATTGTCGCCGCGGCGAGTAGTACTAACATCTGCGTTTTCCTCCGACCCCTTTATGTAGGTCTTAAACGTTATTATACATATGGACGTGGGCGCTATCCCGTTTCGTTACGAGGTTTTTATGCATCGAAGTGAGTTTTGCTGTAACCTATGCCTCAACACGGACGATTGGGCCGGCAACGGCCGTCCTGGATTAGGAGGAACCGAATAATGCGATTTCGTTGGATACTCGCCGCCGCTGCAGGCGGGGCGATGCTTGTTTCAGTAGTGCCCGCACGGGCGCAGCTTACGCCGGAGCCCATGGGGCTTCTAATACGTGCGGGGTTCTTCATGCCCGCGAGCGGCGCGGGTGGAGCGTTCGGGAGCAGCTGGTTTGCTGCCGGCGCAGAGATGGACCTATTCAGGCCCGGCTTCGGGTTTATACCGATCCCACTTCAGCCGAAGATCACTTTGTCAGTAGACGCTTATAACAAGAGCGGAGTCTCGGCCGCGCCGGTCCTGCTGAACCTTCGTATCAAGCAGGGCGCCCTGCGATTCTCAGGAGGTCTTGGCGTGGCGTTCGCCGATACGCCCGATACCGATGCATCGCTCGAGTTCGCCTACCAGTTCTCGGCAGGATACGATTTGCCGTGGCTGGGCTTACCGCTTACCGCAGAGCTGCGCTTCTTCGGCGTGCAGGGCGTGGGCACCGCGCTCGACGGCTTTGCAATGACCCTCGGATTCCGCCTATAGGGGTGAACTAACGGGGCCACGGCGCGTAATTGATTTCAGGTCGGATATGGCTGAAATTGCAGGAGCGATCGGATTGACCGGCGGATCGGAACCCATCAACGAGGAAAACCTGATCCGCCGATGTCGAGAACGGGACACTGAAGCTTTTCGGTGGCTAATCGAATGCTACCAATCTCGAATCTACAGATACGCGAGGCGGCTGCTTCGTAGCAACGAGGAAGCTGAGGACGTGGCCCAGGAAGTGTTTTTGAAGGCGTTCAAGAACATCAGCCGTTACGATGGGCGAGCGTCGATGTCGACATGGCTGTTCAAGATCACGTCCAACCTCTGTATCGACAGGATTCGGCGTCGGGGCAGGCGGGCCGATTTGGTATCGCTCGATATTACAAACTCGCCAGTGGAGCCGAGTGATGCCACATGGGACCCGCAGGCTCGCGCAGTGGTCGCGGACATGCAAACGGCGTTAGAGCTGGCTATCGCGGCTCTCTCGGAAAAGCTTCGCCCCGTGCTGCTGCTCCACGACGTTGAAGGATTGGACTACCAGCAGATCGCTGAAGTCTTGGGGATCCCACTGGGAACAGTGAAATCGCGACTATTTTTGGCACGCGGCCATCTGCAAGGCGCCCTTGAGCCCTACATGGGCAATGCAACGAAATGAAAGATTGGAACTATAAACTCGAAGCTGAAGAACCCCTGTCGGCCGGCGAAGAAGCCCGGCTGGATGAGGCGTTGCTGTCTCCGGACCAGGCCAGGATTAAGACTGCCTTGAGAGAGTTGCCTGCGTTAACCGCACCCGCTTCGATTGCAACCAGCTTTTCACGGAGGGTTCTAGCGTGGCGTCGGAAGCGGATCGGCGTTATGTCCGGCTTGAGCGGCCTGGCTACTGCCGCGGTCGCCATGATCGTGATCTACAGGGGTCCTGCGCCGGCACCCGTCTTGCCTGAGACGCCGACTACATCGTTGTATGATTGGCATTACGAAGCGGTCGCGACGTCGGTCCTACCGGGCGATGGGGCGAACCTGGCCGGTTTTTCGCAGGTTGCCAAAGGAGAGTCGGCAGCGCGTCAATGAAGTTCGCGACGACTGCGGCTCTACTTGTTGCACTTGCCTCGCTTGGCTTCGGCCAAGACGCCGCAAACGTGCTGAACCAGGCGGTGCGCCGTCAGCCGACGTTGTCGTACAGGGGCGAGCGAATCGTGGACGTCGTCGTGGACGGCAAGCCCGTCAGGCTAGTTGAAATCGTGTCTCGAAACCGAGAGCGGTCGCGCACTACCTATCCGTCAGATTCCCCGCGCAAAGGTTTTATCGTCGTAGAAACCCCTCGAGATCGGTGGGAGTTCAATCCGCTGCGCAACGAAGTTCGGCGCATGCCAAGGCGACGCGGAAATGGGATGATGATGCTGCGCGGGCTTGCGCACGCGGTGCAAGAGGGCAGGCTCACCTCGCACTTGGGTACTCCCGAAACCATCGCCGGAAGACGGGCGACCACAGTGAAGGTTATCGACAAGAAGGGTGAGATGCTTCAGCGCCTGAGCATCGACGAGGCAACCGGAATGATCCTGAAAGCCGACCAGTTCGGCCCGCAAGATCGAAAGCTCGCGGGCTACGTTTTCGTCAGAATAGATTACTCTCCCAAGTTCGCGGAAAACGAATTTGCGCCTCCAAAGCCGCCTGGCGCCAAGACGATCGATCGCCCACAAGACTTCGACGTGGACTGGAAGGTTCGCACTCCAGGTTGGCTGCCTCCCAATTTCGAAGAAACCGGGCGCGGGCTGCGCAGGTTTGAAGGGCGCCCTGTTGTGCTGCTGCACTACAGCGACGGACGCAAGAATTTCTCGATCTTCCAGGGGCGCGGCCCTCGCCCGCCGCGTTTGAATCGAGGTGGCCCGAAGCCTGCCGGTTTCAGCGAATCCTCGATGTTTGCCGATGGCCTGTGGTTCGTCGGTCTGGGGCGAGTCGAGAAGGCAACGATCGACCGCGTGCTGAAGTCCGTTCGGTAGGCGCTACTTTCGCCTTCTTGCGAGCAGCACAAGACCAATTCCGATAGCTGCCATGGTCGTCGGCTCCGGCACAACGGTCACCTCCAACGCCGGGGCGTTGTTGACCGGAGAATAATCGAAGGTCACTCCGCCATCGTGGCTTATGAGCCCCGGCGCAAGGATGCTCGTGTCCCCGTACATCCACGTGTGGAAGCCGTCGAGGTCTACGGCGATCATGTGCATCCAGTACCAATCTCCCTGCGCTACTGCTGCCGCGCCGTCATTCTCTATTTGAAAGAGCAGACCGAAGTTGTTGGTTCCGGTGTTCGTGAACTGCCAAGTGCCGAGCATGGCGCCCATCGCTTGCTGAGTTCCATCATCCGCATAGAGTTCGAGCCGAACTTCTCGGCCGCTGCCAAGACCCAGAAAACCAACGGCGACGGAGATCATGTCGACAACGCCGGTGGCTTCGGACTCGAAACCGACAGCAAAGCTTTGAATGAACTCCGGCGGGGCACCAAGCCCGTTGATGCCGAACCCAACCGAATGGTCCCACTCGTAGCCGGGCAGGAACGAATTGTAAGCGACCTGCGCGTGCGCGGTGCCCATTAGGGCGACCGCTGCCGCTAATCCGAAAAATTTCAGTTTCATGACTTTCCTCCGAGCTCCGATTCGGCGCTCACGTTAAAAACATTACCCCTTGCGGGCCGGATTACGGAACGCGGGTCCAAAACGGGCGGCTGTCAACCTAAACTATATATTTACATTGCGTTTTGCACCAACAACAGTATATAATAACGTCATGGAGCAGTTTGACGATACTGATAGAACCATTCTCACGATGCTGCAGAATGAAGGACGGCTAACGAATGTCGAGCTCGCCTCAAGGGTCGGACTGACGCCTCCGCCCACGCTCAGCCGGGTCAAGAGGCTAGAAGAAGCCGGCCTCATCCGCAAATACGTGGCGGTTGTCGATCAAGAAAAACTCGGGCTGCCGGTGACGGCGTTCGTCCACGTGATCCACAAGGAGCACACGCGAGCCACTTCCGAAGCCTTTCTGGCAGCGGTGGACCTGCTGCCCGAAGTGCTCGAGTGCCACCACATTGCCGGAGACGAAGACTTCTTGCTCAAGGTCGTCGCTGCGAGCCCGCTCGATTACGAGAAATTCGTACTCGAGAAACTAACCGCCATTGAGGGTGTGCAGCGAGTGAAGACAACTTTTGTGCTCTCTTCCCCAAAAAATGAAACTGCAATCCCAGTTAGGAATTAATAAATTGAGCCTTCCTTTTGAATTTGGTCTGTTGGCGTTCTCGTCGCTTTTCGCGGTGGTTAATCCAATCGCGGCGGCGCCTATTTTTGTGGCGCTTACGAAGGGATCCGGAGCAGGTCAGCGCCGAAGCGTTGCGATTCGCGCAACTGTGACCGCGCTAGCAGCGATGCTATTGTTTAGCCTTGCCGGAAGTGCGATCTTCACGTTTTTCCACATCACGGTGCCGGCATTTCAAATTGCCGGCGGAATTCTTTTCTTGATGATGGCGATTAAGGCGCTCGATGGAAACGACGAGCGCGAGGCGGAAATCACTACGGGCGACCCTGCGGTCGTTCCGCTGGGGATTCCGCTAATCGCCGGCGCGGGTGCATTGTCGACGGTCACAGTCCTTGCGGGCCAAGCGCCTGGCGCGATGCACCGGCTCGCGCTCGGCGGCGCAATTACCCTCACAGCTCTGGCCACTCTCGCGGTCCTGCTTGCGGCACCGCTCGTGGTAGGCAAATTGGGTGTTGCCGGGCAGACGATTATCTCAAAGCTGATGGGCTTGCTCGAAGCCGTTATCGGCGTGCAGTTCATGATAAACGGAGTCTCAACGATCGTCCTAGATTTAGTCGGCAAATAAATTCGCTTTCAGAAAATCGACGGTCCTCCGCCATGCATCAGCGGACGCTTCGGCGTCATAAACGTCGGGGCGCTGGTCGTTGAAGAAAGCGTGTTGTGTACCTGGATACGTAATGAATTTGTGGGGCTTGCCGAGTTTATTGAATTTATACTCCAGCGCCTGAACTGCCGTCGGCGGAGTGTATTCGTCGTGTTCGGCGAAAATTCCGAGCACGGGGCCTCTTAGGTTTTCGAGAGGTGGATCGACGATCGGATGAATGCCGTAGAAGTTGACACATGCCGCGAATTTGGTGGGCTCGGCAGCTGCCGCGTAAAGCGCGAGCTGTCCACCCATGCAAAAACCAACCACGCCGCACTCATCGCTCGTCACCTCCGGCCCCGCAAGCAGCGCGTCGGCGGCTGAACCAAGAATCGCTTGGACGACAGGCATGTTGAGAGCCATCATCATCGTTGCTGCATCGTCGGGCTCGGTCGTCGACTCGCCCTGGTAGAGATCGGGTGCGAGCGTCACGAAACCTTCCGCGGCGAATCGCTCAACGACGTCTTTGATGTGGCCAACGAGGCCCCAATACTCCTGTACGACGATCAAACCAGGCCCCTGCCCTGCCAGCGGAGTCGCCAAATAACCCTGGTATCGCTCCCCGTTCCCTTCGAATTCGATCATGCGGCCCATGCGAATAATTTTAGCCGTGGGAGGAAATCTCGCGCCGAAGTAGAAAATATGAGAGTTACACGTGTTGTACTTAGCTACTGCCAAAGAAAGATGGGCGATGGCGGGCTTGGTGGGAATCGCTGCATTGGCGCTTGGGCTTTACGGCTCGGGCTACAGGAGCGAGGCGCCGGCCCTCGACCCGGACGGGGATATCGAGTTCGATGTTCACGTCTCCGGTGCAGTGCGATACCCGAAAGTATTGCGCGCAAAGCCCGGCATGATCGTGCAGGACGCACTCGAGGTGGCGGGCGGTGCGACTGAGCAAGCCGACCTGACCCTCGTCAACTTGGCGGCTCCGCTTGTTCCGAACTCGCGGGTCTACGTGCCCGCCCAGGGCGAAGGCGATCTGGAGAAGCTGGGGCCGTATGGTCCGAACTCCTTCGCCCGGGGCGCGGTAGCCGGCACTGAGCCGATCGACATCAACGCTGCAACAGCACAAGACTTCGATCGGCTGCCCGGCATCGGCCCGGCAATTGCCACTGCAATCATCGCCAAACGAAATGCCTTTGGCGGAAGGTTCACTTCCGTCGAGCAGCTGCTCGACGTCGACGGAATCGGCCCAAAAACGTTCGAAAGGCTCCGTCCTTACGTCAAGCTATAAAGGATGTCGATCGCCGAAAGCAAGCGTTGGTGGGTGCGATGGGTTTACAGCCCGCTGCAGTTCACCGGCGAAGTCGCCATCTTTCTGTGGGAGGGCCTTCGGCGCATTTTCCGCAAGCCGTTCGAGCTTGCTGAAACCCTGAACCAAATGCTGTTCGTAGGGATGGGGTCTGTCCCGATAGTGCTGCTGACTACGTTCGCCTCCGGGGCAGTCATGGCGCTCTACATTTCACCGCTTCTGCTGCGAATGGGAGTGGGGTCCATGGTTGGCGGCACGGTCGGCTTAACGGTTGCCAGGGAGTTAGGGCCGGTGGTCGCCGGAATCATGGTTGCAGCCAGGTGCGGCAGCGCAATGGCCGCGCAGATCGGCTCGATGGCAGTCACCGAGCAGATAGACGCCTTGAGGGCACTCGGCGTCAATCCTTACGGGTATTTGCTGGTCCCGCGGCTGCTGGCCACAGTGCTAATGCTGCCGGTCCTCGGCCTTGTCGGTATTTACAGCGGGATTGTCGGAGGAATGCTCGTAGGCACCATCCATGGCATCCCGATGAGCACGTTCCTGGAATCAGTCGACGACATGATGGATCCCTGGGATTTCGTCGGAGGGCTCGTGAAGACCATGGTCTTCGGCCTGATCGTTGCCATTGTCGCGTGCCAGCAGGGATTCCGCACGGAAGGGGGCGCGGTTGGCGTGGGTCGCTCGACCACCGACACGGTTGTCATCTCGATGGTGATGATCTATCTGGTGAACTACTTCCTCGCTGCGTGGTTCTTCTAATCGAACCCCCGGATAGCTTGCGGTAGTCTGACTAACGTGCGTATTCCTGCCGCGGTGGCACTTCTGGCCGCTTCTTGTTTCTCCGTAGCTCAGACATCGGGCTCATATGCCGGCTCTACGTGGTCCGTGACTCCCCAGCGTGGACTCGACTGGGGCGGAACGCCTTACCTGCCGGTCGGCTACCGCATCCCAGCCTCGGCGAACGCCTTGGCCAAGGCGCAAACAGCCGGTGTGAAAGATCTGATTTTGGACGCTACCATGGGTACCGACCTCAAGGCGATCGTCGGGGCGGCCGAGGCGGCCGGAATGCGCTACATCATTTCGATGGCGGAGGCTGCTCCGCTATCCCCTGCATTTGTCGTGAATCCCGCTGGGTATCGCATCGACAAAGTAGACGCTCGTGCCGACTTGCGCATTCCAATTCAAGACGCGCGAAGCATTTTTTATCTAATTCTCAATCCCAACGATTACTCGATCGCTTCAAAAGGATGGGCGGACGTTGTCGACGGATCGGCGCGGCTGACGCTGTCTTTACCTGCAAGCAATTCGGGCTATGTTGCCCTGTTGTATCCGCGCCTGGTTAAATCGAATCTTCCTGATTATTGGGAGCAATTGGATTATCGGCGCGATCTTCTGTTAGCCAAACTTGCGGGCGCGGGATTCGGAAAAGGATTGCGAGGTGTGCTCAATCCGTTTGGCGATGCAAAAAGTTGGACGTCTTCCGAAAGCGACATCGTGCCCGATTCAGCAATGTTTCGCTTGGAATTCGAGGCATTCCTGCAACAGAAATACAAGTCGGTCCCGCAGCTTGAAATCGCTTGGAAACTAACGCGCCGCAATCTCGACAATTTTGCGACGGCCGCCCGCCTCGTACCGCTTTTTGGAGACACTCGAGGAGTCGAGGCCTTCTTCGATCCGGAGTCGAGCGACATTCTCTATGCTTCGCGGTACCAGAACGCCTTTTGGACGGACGTGCGGACTGTGGTGGGCACGGCGGCCCTCAGGCGCACCGGCCGCATCGCTAAAGCTGTTCGGCAAATCGCCGATGTGCCCGTGATTTACGAATGGAAGGATTGGTCGGGCGTGCAGTATCGCGAGACGCCATCGGGTGACGGGATAGGGATGATCGCGAAAGGTGTCGCGATGGATCCGCTCGAAAGGTTCGCCGCGCCGACCGCGGCAAGCGCGCTCGCCTGGAACACGCGTCGCTGGCTCGTGGCAACCGACCTCAGCGGGCCGTTCGAAAATGAGCAACAGCTGCGCGATGTCGTTTCACAAACGCTCGGACTTGGCGCAAAGGGCTGGTTTGTGAGGTGGCGAAATGGATCGGAGGCGCCTTGGATCGCGAAGTTAAACAGTGAGGCTTCGCAGAGCCCGGCCACGGCAACGGAAGTTCCGAGGGCGGTTTTCTATCCACTCAACGCTCGGTATCCGGCGAACACGATGATGCTGCCGGGCGGCGTGTGGTGGCTACCAGTGCCGGTCGCAGGCGACCGACTCGACCTCGGGCCAGATTACGAGGGATATCGAATGAAATCGCCTTTCGCCGATTTTACGGCCCTGTGGCGAACGACCGCTCCTGCGAAAGTGAAGCTGCGGTTCACAAATCCCACGGTAGTGTCCATTCGTAATTATGACGGTACGCCGGTGGAAGCTAAAATCGTTAAGGAGGGCATTGAATTAACAATTGACACGCTGCCGATTATTATAAGCGGCACTGAAGAAATACCCGCGCCGATCGACGCGATCGACATGCTTCGCGCCGATTTTCGAGCGCTGGAAAAGGAAGCGCTTGCAAAACGCATTAACACGGGCAGCACGCAATTTGCCTTCGACGACGCTTTCCGCGGTATGGAGCGCAGCCCAGGCGCGGCCTTCGCCAAAATGATGGAAGTTTTCAACGAACTTACTTTGAAAGTGGCGCCCTACTCGTGGATCGAAGGCGAGTCGAGTTTCGAAACGAACTTCGGGGAAGTTTCGGGTGATCCTGCAGCCTCCAATAAGCGTGTAATTTCCTTAAACACCGCGTTGAAGCCGCCCGCTGGGGGCTATTTTGCGAAGTATCGGTTCCAATCACTTCCTGAAATTGAAGTTGCCGAAGTTTGGATTTCCGCCTTCGTTCCCGATGCCGTCCGTTCGCTTGTTAAAATCTCGGTTGGCGACGTTACGCTTGCCCCACTTGCCGATCCGCAATACTCCGGCGGCGACTACGCATGGTACAACCTAGGCAAACTGACACTCCGAAACGGCCAATATGTTCTGACGGTTGTAGTGCCCGAGGGAGCGCCTGAGTATCGGATGAGGATCGATTCCATTCTAGTGACGCCGTTGCCTTTTCGGCCCACTGGCCCGCGGATTCCGCGATACATGCCGATCGTCAGGTAGACGATTCGGTACAACATGCGTAACAATGGAGAGGAGTTCCCACAGCGGGGATTCAAAAATACCATAGGAGGAATCAAATGAGGAGATTGTTTATAGCTGCGCTTGCAGTCACAGCCGGCTCGGCGACGGCCATCATGGTCGACGACTTCGAAACGGGCCCCTTCGATGCGGTTTTGTCGAACAATTACGTGAGTCAAACAGGGCTCCCCACCAATAACGCACTTGGTGGGACGCGTGCTGAACACGCGTTCGACACCGGTGGGTTTTTGCAGATGACCTGCACGGCGGGAGGCTCGGGCAACCTGGTGTTGAACACAATCAATTCTTCGTTCTCAGACGTGTTCTGGTTAGGGCCACTCGCACAAGGAACGCCGCCGTCGGGCGCCGGCACTTTGCTGCCTGATGACTTCGATGGGATCGTCCCGGCAGTCAACCTCGTAGGGTTCAATTTTTTCCGATTGGGCTACAACGCAACTTCGAACGACTATCAAATTAATATTCACGTGTATAACTCGGACTTGAGCGAATCGGTGTCGTCGCAATTCATTCCGGTCGCCCTAGGATCCGGGGATATGTTCGTGAGTTTCAACGTCTTCAGCGGCGGAGGTGTCTACAATGAGATTGGCGGTGTGCGTTTATCCATAGAAGCGCTGGACAGTGGATTCTTGACGCTTTCGCAGTTCGAAATTGTGGCGGTGCCAGAGCCTGCTACGATTATCGTAATCGGTGTTGGGATCGCGCTGCTTCTAAAGCGCCGCAAGTAGCTATCCCGGTGGTCGGTTGACCATCAGTTTGCGTGTAACGTCGAGACGGTGAATGATGCCGCCTCGGCTGAGTACCAACTTGCAAACGGAGTCGGGTTCGCCCTTGATAAGTGCGCCCACGTCTTCCGGCCGCACTGAGCTGAGGCTCTTCCCATCGACTGCTAGCAGGCGGTCGCCACCTTTCACGCCGGCCGCTTCCGCCGGGCTGCCCTTATAGACCGCATACACCTGATATGCTCCGTCGTTTTGATAAACCATCATTCCTGGCTGGGCTTTTGGCATGTCGGCAACTTTGCCGGTGAAGTTCTCCAGCCAGACGTGGCGGCGCTCGTAATCGATCACTACATTGAAATTCTTGAGAAATCCGAATCCGACCGTGCCATCGTGATCAGCCGCAGAACTTGGCAAATCGATGATGTCCCAAACCGAACTATCCACTGGAACACCAAAAATCTTGGCCTTCGGCATGAGAATTGAGAAACTGTCGACTGGCCCGCTCGCAACGGACGACTGCGTCATGTACTCAGGTTTCTTGTTGACGTCCCAAAGGCCGAGCCTGACTAGGACCTCTTTGTGTGTTGTGGCATAAAAAGCGTTGCCCGTATCCAGCGCGAGGTGCACAGGCTTTCCGTTGACTTCCGTTGCAAGTTGGATAGATCGCGCGCCGCGCGGCTCCATCTTGACGAGGAAGGTGCGTTTGTTATCGGGCGTGCGCTTGGTGATGTCCGTAGAGCGCGGATGGAAAATGAACTTCTGCTTCTCAAAGTTAATCTCGGTGACGTAGTCCTTGATCACCGAAAATCCCATGATGCCGTCCGTGTGGGTTCCGTAGCTGCGAGTCATATGCTCCAGCGGCTGCATCACGGCCTCGCCTCGAACGTTCACCTGCGTCAGTTGGCCGAGCTTGATGCTCTTCACATCAACGGTGTGGGCTTCGAACTGCCCCACAAAGTCCCGCAGGCTCATCGTGCCGGTGTACTTGCCAACGTCTATCGCGTCGCTCAGCACGAAGTGCCCCGAGAAGCCCGTGTCGAACATACACGAAATGTTCTTCCCGTTGACGCTGACGTCGACGATCATGGCATCGTCGGTGGCGCGGAATGGCGCTTCGAGCGGCTTGGTCAGCTGCGCCGGGGTTTGCAGGACAGATAAGGCAAGGAGGGTAGTAAGCATGGCAGATAAGCTCGAGAGCACAAGTTTACTTGGCTTCGTGAGTTAGGACGCTCGATCGACTTTCTTGGGTTCGTCGGCCGCTATTTTTGGTTGACCCGGATGGTAGTTAACGTCTCTATGATAGTAGACAGAAATATACTATATTATGGAGACGCACGACTACTAACCATGCAAGAATTACACGACCAAGCCGACATACTCCTCTCCCTTGTGCCTCGGGACGAGTACCCCCACTATAGCGATTTCGCGTTCGAGCGCAAGAGCCGACGAGCGCGAGTGAGAGAGAAGAACTCAGAAGTGAGGCTAGCCCCACTGAACGAGGCTGCGGCCCTTCTTCAGCGGCACTCGGTTGCCGCGGTGGTGGCTTCGGCGGGTCTCACCAGGCGTCAAAACGAAGTCTTCCACGCCAAAGCCGCGGGCCACGGATGGGCCGACATCGGAAGGCGATTCGGCCACAGCAAGCAGGGCGCGCACCGCATCTTCTGCCAGGCGGTAGCCAAGATTCGCCGGGCGTGGCGCTTGTATCCCCTAGCGGGGATCGACGAGGTGTACCGCGCAGAGGTGCGACGCTACGTCCCGAGGCGGCATTGAGGTAACAGCGGGCCGCCTTGAGGCGTAGAAGGCACAGGGAGCGGCCTTTGCGTTCTGGCCGGAACTCCCGCAAGTTCGACAAAAGAACGCTTCTCAAGACTGAGAGAAATGGAGGAAACCATGAAAAGACGACTTTGCAAAGTTTTGCCTTCGGTCGTCCTGCTCGCGACGGCAGTAATGGCCTCTGCACAGATTCGTGTATATGTTGACGATCGACGGGTTTGGTTCCAGGATGCCGAACCGCACATGATGCAGAGCCGAGTTTTCGTTCCGCTTAGAGGCGTCTTTGAACAGATGGGCGCGGAAGTGATGTGGAACGGCAACACGGATACCGTGACCGCCCGCAAGGGTAGCACGGATGTGCAGGTTGTAATCGGCAACCGAACAGCCTACATCAACGGAGTGGCACGCACAATGGACGTCGCGCCGCACATGATGAATGGGCGCACGATGGTACCGCTTCGATTTATTAGCGAATCCCTGGGCGCCGACGTCAGATGGGACAACGCTCTGGACGCGGTCTACATCGACTCGACAGGAACGAGCACTTCGACAGGTACGTCCGGTGGCACAGCGGCCATGCTGACGCTAGAAGAGAACACGGTGATTCCGGCTCGGCTCGACAAGAATCTAAGTTCGCTTACCAGCCGGGAAGGCGACACCTTCACCGCCACGATAAATACGCGCGGTGAGACCAACTATCTCGGCCTTCCGGTTGGAACCAAGATTCATGGAGTCGTAACCAAGGCAACGCCCAAAGCGGGCAAAGACCCCGGCGTTCTCGCGCTTGATTTCACGCGCATGACGCTTCCTGATGGACGATCAGTTGCGATCGATGCGGGTCTAACCGGCCTCGACAATAAGCACGTCACCAACGAAGACGGACGGCTGGTCGCCAAGGCCGAGCACCGCAACGATACGCTGACCTACGTCGGCCTCGGCGCGGGTGCCGGCGTCCTCATCGCCGTCCTCACGGACAGCGACGACTGGCTTCGCAACGGCCTCATCGGCGCGGGCTTGGGCTGGCTGTTTAGCGAGATCCAAGGCAACAAAGCGCAGCCGCGCGAGGTGACTCTCGATAAGGACACGGAAGTAGGCGTTCGCCTCGACCAACGCCTCATCGTTCGATAACACTGTCGGATCCGTCCGACCTGAGCGCCGCCCGAGAAATCGAGCGGCGCTCTTTGCATGGCCTCCTGCTAAACTCCACCCGTGCACTACGACGTGATCGTTTGCGGCGGGGGAACGGCCGGCGCGGCAGCAGGAATCAAGGCCGCTCGGCTCGGCGCGAAAACGTTGATCGTAGAGGCCATGAGCGCTCTCGGCGGCACGCAGACGATGGGCTGGGTTACGCCGATGATGCCCAACTACGTTGGAGAAGAGCAGCTATCGCGCGGTCTGAACCTTGAGATACAAGCTGCTCATGGCAGCCTGTCTCCGACCACGGACTTTCCCAACGCACAGGTTTGGTACAACCCAAATGCTCTTGGCCTGGCACTCGATCGCATGGCCGCCGACGCCGACGCGGAGCGCTTGTTTTACGCGATGGCCGTTGGAGCCGAGAACACTAACGGGCGCATCGAGTCGATAACGATCGCGGTTAGGGGACCCCAACCGATGCTGAACGCGACGGCAGACGTTTACATCGACGCGACGGGAGATGCTACTCTCAGCCGGCTAGCCGGGGCGGCTGTCGAATCCGGCGACGTAGCCGGCACGAACCAGCCCATGACACTCCGGTTCACTCTCGGCAACGTCGAAATCAGCCAGGTTGGCGAATTCTTCGGCCCAGACGCAAAGCCGAATTTGCCGGACTTCCTGTCGGTCGGTTACGCGAAGGCTGAAGAGAGCTCGATCGCTGAACTCGTTCGACGAGGTATCGACGACGACGTCTTGCAGCCGGACGATCTCGGATACTTCCAGTTCTTCACGATTCTCGGCAGGCCGCGAGAGTTGGCGTTTAATTGCCCACGCATTGTCGGATTCGATCCGGAAGATCCATTTCAAGTTTCCGCGGCGCTCACCGTCGGACGGGAGAAAGTGTTTCGAATTGCGGAATTCTGCAAGCGATACTTGCCCGGCTTCGAGGACAGCTATGTCTCGGTGGTCGCGCCCCTTATAGGGATCCGCGAGAGCGGCAGGGTAGTGGGCGATTATGTCCTGACAGAAGACGACCATCAGAGTTGTCGCAAGTTCGACGACCCCGTGGCTCGAAATCGCTACCCAATCGACATCCACTTGCCCGGCGGCGGCGTCGAACTTCGCAAGCTGCCTGCCGACGACTACCACGAAATTCCATACCGGTGCCTGCTTCCCGTCGGACAGAATAACTTGCTGGTGGCCGGACGTTGCGTGAGCGCAACATTCGTCGCCCAAAGCAGCATCAGGATCCAGCCGGTCTGTCGGGCCCTCGGTGAGGCGGCGGGAGCGGCAGCGGCGCTGTCGTCGGCTGCAAAGGTAACGCCTCGCGACCTTCCCTTTGACTCCCTGCGCCCGCACCTGGCGTTGGATTAGCCGACTAGAAGGGCTTGGCGAGCGCTCAGCCTCTTGCCGGCGTAGACCTCCCAAAATCTGGCCAAACAAACTGCAACGTCTGATGACTTTTTCATCTTCTGTGGCGGCTCTGCAAGCTCTTGCAGCTTTGCAAGCGCGACGACCACTTCCCTGGACGCTTCGAACGAGTCCCTCGATGAGATGGTAGCGGCGCCTCCGTCTTCCGGGCTCAATCGCAGTGCTCTTCCCCGCATCGCTCCGGCAAAGTCCGGAGCCACCCCGATAGCTGCCATCAGTTTGAGGTCGGCCCAGCAGAGAGCCGAGAGTGGGTTCTCGTTGGTTTCTATCGCGACAATGCCCGCCAAGCACGTCGCGAAGACCTCGGGCACCGACTGATCTTCGGGCGCAACGGCGTCCACTGTTTCCAACAGCGTAAGCGCGCACATTAACCGATTGTAGTCCGACCTCAATCCGGCGAAACTTCGTATTTGCTGCACCTGGGTGACGTATGCGTTCCTTCGTGCGGCAATCGCAAAGTCTGCGTATGTCCCCGGCTCCGTGCTTCCAGCCAAGCGAGCGCCTGCTTTGCGCGCCCCCCGAGCGGTGACGTAAATCTTTCCGCGATCCGGTGTGAGTAAGGCGATGCGCCGGTCGGATTCACCCGAATCCCACCGGCGCAGCACAATTCCTTCGACCGAAAACTCGGCCAACTACTTAGTTCGGTAGGCCGATCTTCAGCCAGTCGACAAGCAAGAAATAAGCGCGGTCGATAAACAGCACAAACCGAGTCATCATCGTTGTGCCGAAAATGACACCGAATCCCACCATGAGTAGCCACCTGCCGGCCGTCGCGGACTTTTGCAGAACCTTGTTCTTCTGCTCAAAGCTATACAGAAAATAGCTGAGAACCATGATAAATGCCACAACGATGATTAGATTATTCAACGCCTGCGGCCAAGGTAACGCCCCAGCCGGAGCATCGCGCTGCGCGAGCGCCCATTCGTTTGGAATAATGGGGCGCGCGGTATCCGTGATTTGCGGAAGATAGCGGTTGTAAAAAGCGTTCAGCTGCTGCCCCGCCCAGAGGCCGATAATGATGCCGATCGGAATACGGCTCAGCCAGGCGTTCTTCCGGCTAAATACGAAAAATGCGAGGAGGCCGATCGGCAGCAGCGCAGCCCAAATCCAGTGTGAACTGATCATCGGTAGTCCGCCGGTCGATGCGCGGCCAACCATCGGCACCCACCATTTCGGCCAAAGAACTTCTTCGACGATCTTGAACATCGAGACGCCGGCGGCGAGGCCGACGAATATATGCTCGACGAGCCTGTAAAACTTGTTCTCGCGATAAAGCAGCGAATACAGGCCCAAAGTTAGAATCGCAGCAATTGTTACGGCAATCGCGGGATGGATGAGCTGCCAATCGTACGTGTCGTAGCCCTGATCGCCACGCCACCAGTTTCCGGTGAAAACGTTGTTAGGCTGCATTTGCGCAATCAAGTCTCTCATTGCTGGGTTCCTTTCTTCTTAATCACAACCATCGCAACGTTGCCGATGATTACGGAAATGATTAGGAGCAACAGAGCAAAGAACAGTGGGCTCATATACCTTCGACCGCCCTGATAATTGATAAATTTCTTATCCGGATACTTCGTGTTCAGCAGGTCTTCATAATCGAACGCGCCCTTCGCGCCGATTGCCATTCCGAAAAGCTGGCCGCTTGCGTAATACGGAATATTCTCACCGGCCATAACGGCAGTGCACATCAGGCCGAGCGGGGCCTTGTTGCGCATCCGCTCATACCAAACGTTGATGCTCGATGATGCCGTGACGAGGAAAACGGCCTTCGCATCTGAGAGGTCGTCTATTCCCGCAATCACGGGCGAGTTGCCCAGGCCCTTTGACGAAAGCTCCTTTCGCATGTTGGTAACCATCGCTTGAACATGGTTTTCGGCATTTGGGAAGTAGCCTGCAATTGCGTAATCCCTGCCCTCTTCATATCGATACCCGTCAGCCGGTTCTTCACGCTTTACTTCGTCGATAAATATCCGCCCGATCCCAGGCGCAAATGGATCGATCGCGGTTGTTACGAACCTCACTTTCTTGCGCATAAGGTGTCGAATAAGCCCTTTGAATTGGCCCTTGCTTTCTCCTTGCGTGCTGGTCGTCCAGTCGCTCTCGATGAGGACAAAGTCGCCCTCGTTCAAGCTTTCGACTTTATCGAAAAGCGCTTGAGACATCGGCAGGGTCACGTTCGGGACGGTTATCGGTTTTAGAACCTGCCAAAAAACCAAAACAATGAGAATTGCGTAAAGCACTCTGCGGTCGATCGCGTACAGTGTTTGCCAGAACTTCATGATTACTCCGCGGACACTCCTTTCTCAAGGCCAAGCATTATTCGCAGGCCCATCGCAAGCAGGCCGAGTCCCAAACCGAGGTCGATGGCTCGAATTGCTGGGACGTTGATCGTGGAAAGAAGCCACATTCCAATGCTGTCGATTCTAAAGTTTCCGGCAAACGAATCCGGATCGAGCCCACTCGTGAGCATGAGAGCGATCGGCACAAACATTAACAGAACCACCAGTGCCGTGGCCATCAAGATCGATGCCTCGATGGATCGCACGCGGAACGCGCGGTACGCAGCGGACAGGATGAAGAAACCTATCAAGCTAAACATCGCTGCGTCCATCGCGAGCAACCCGCGCTGGAACATGACATTGTATGCCTGCACGGGCCTCGACCGCGAGTGGGCTTCCGCGACTCCGCCCTTGGCCAGGTCGACAAACTCAGGATTCAGCGTGCCTGCTGCGACAGACGCGTCGACCACGGCGTCGTTCAATTCGCGCGAAACGACCACCTGAGTTTGAATATCTGCCATTTGGGTGTCAAATTCGCCGCGCTCGATTTCCCGCCGATTGAATGCCCTCTTTACCGGCTCTTCCAGGTTTTGTGTGAGGGAATTAGCCCGAGCGTCTACGCCGAGCCTCGCCAAGGATTCCAACTCCGGAGTCACCGGGCCGCCGCCTTGAGCAAGCTGAGCATCCAGAGTCGCCTGGGCCTGCTCGACACGCAGGTCACCGGAAAACGTGATGAGGCCCAATACGAAAATCGAGAAAAGGCTGATCAGCAGCACCAAGCTGTAGAACCAGTCCTTTTGTTTCTTGAACAGCCTGCCGAAATGCACGCGAAAAATGCTTAGGACACCAAGCGCCAGCAAAAAGCCGGTGAGAATCTGGCTTATGTCATTTACAACACCCTGCGCTTCCTGCAGGTCCACGATCCCCGGAATAACCTGAGAAGCTACACCACCTGCGCTCACGCTCCTCGGCCACAAGAATTCTAGAACGTAGAAAAAACCCGCCATGAAAGTAACCGCAATGGTGAGCGGCCGGCGGAAATTGCTCGGAATGCGAGAGAGCAGAAGCAACAAGACTACGGTGGCAATGAATGCGCCAAGAATAAACAGAAAAGCCTGCTGCGAAAAGAACGGCGCGACGGTTCGTTCAATCGACCAGAAGTTTGTGCCGGGAGGTTCGGTTTGAGCAAATAGTGGAAACATATCGGTTCGTTAGGGCCTCTCGATTTTAGGAATTCTCTTGAAGAAAAGATCGTCCTTACGCCAATCCAGATATTGCTGGCCCGTGCTCTCCCAAACCGTCTGCGTTTCCGGCGGCAACGTCGAAGGATCCACCTTCCGCAAAGTCTGGACCGAGTGAACCAAACACATCACAATGACCATCGCCATGATGAGCATTTTGGATTTATCCACCCCGATCAGGCTGCCTACCAAAATCGGCTGCCTGCCGAGATACGCGCTCGCCGCGTAAAATTCGTCACCGAGAAGCACGTAGTCGCACGCTGCAATGAAGAACGGTGTCTGCGTAAATTGAGTCGTCGCGGCGACTTGAATAGCGCCGACCATGTTCGCGTTCTCCGCAAAAATCATGGACTCCGCAAAAAAGTCGCCCATGAAAAATGTAGCGGCCACCTTTTCCCGTTGAATGGTTCCGGCAACACCCGCAGCGAACGCAAATTGCCTGTCAGAAACAAAGCGAACGCTCGTCGGGTCGTATGCCTCGGGGACGCCTTCGCTCATGTACACGTCACGCGTGATCTCTTGGGCGACCGCATAAACGGAGGCATCCGCGTTTAGGAGACGAATCGGAGTGCCGAAACGAGCAGCTGTTCGAATTACATACGCGAAAATGGTAAGAGCTTGTACCGTTACACCGTTCAATGTGCCCAGCCCTGGAACCATCAAAACAGGTCGCGCGATTTCCGTCGCCCGGCCAACCGCTTCATCGATTTGATCGAGGCCGGAAATTCGCCGGATCGTACCGCCCTTGCCTTTGCGGGCCATCTGAATGTTAAACAGGATAAGCGCAACGATGATCAGAAAAAACGCGATCATTCCCCAGCCCAATCGACTGTATTGCGAAGCGGTTATCCATTGCGTGTTCTCATCTTTCAGCTGCGCCGAAATCCCCGCGATGGCTGCTCCCATATCGGCGAACTGCATCGACTGCTGCCTGACCCCGCCCAGCTTCGGGTCGGCGTTGGCGCTAAGCACATCGACGGTCGTTTGCCCACCCGGGTCCGAGAATGCGTAAATCTTAAAAGAGCGCGTGTTGGAGCCCCAGGCGGGCGCCGCGCCAAGTTCTTGGCTCCGCTCCGCAATGTAGGCTTCAAAAGTCGGAATGCGCTCGATTCCAGCATCGGCCTCTTCTTTTGTGGCAAATGTTTCCGTAGCGGCAATCGTGTAGCCTGTCCTGTCGAGCGTAATGAAGTCGCGCGTAAAGGTGCCGTCCGGCATCATCCACAGAATGTACGCGCCCCCGTCGCCATTGGCGAGGTAAGAGCCGGAGTCGGCTCCGAGTGCGGCTGCCCGGTCCGACATGAAGGTTGTCGGTGGGTTGGTCGGTACCTGGTCCTCCAAGCCAACCGTTGCGATGAATGCGGCCGCCTCGTCCGCGTTGCCAAAACCGATCGACCGGTCGATTGCGAAAGTGTCGCCGACAAGGGCGTCCGCCCAAGCTTCACCGGACTTCAGCGTCCAAACGTAGAATCGCTGTCCTCCGGGCGCACTTACCTCACTGCCGGAATCTGCTTCGATACCTAACGCGGTTCCGCGTGCGGCGCGATAGTCAGATTCGTTCGAGTAGCTTGTGCGGCCGCAGCCTGAAAGAATGACAAACGCAACAAGCGCTGCCAGAAAAAGGGGTGCGAGTCGTCTGTTCATGGTGTCGATTCTTGGTCCGGCTCGGAAGGGTTTTCAATTTCGAGGATCAATCTTTCGACGTTCTCACGGTCTGCAAAGAATCGCGAGTACTTATCTACTCTGTTAAATCCCAGGAAAGGCATGATGAACGGAGCAAAAGCAATTGCGGCATGGCCGACAACGTTCGTCAGCGGTTTGTGCATCTCAAGGAACAGCGTAGCAGGTGTGCGCACACCTTGCTTTCGGACGAAGGCAGCCGCCTTCTTGATGATCTCGTCCTTATCATCCTCGGTCAGTTCCTGTTCCCACATCTGAAGCATAATGCTTTCTCCAATATTCGACGCAAGATACGATTTCCTGCAAGTTTCCGTTAGCACGCAAGTACACACCGCGGAATGGGGCAAGCCGCCCTGATTCCGCGAGTGGCGATAGTTTTACTCCATCGTCACCTGTCACGACCCGTTTCACTCGATCCCAGGGAAGGACGGTCGAACTCAGTCCGCACTTTCGTTCCGCCCCGTTCTCGCCGATTTTGAACCGATTGGGCAAGATGAAGTCCGCCGCGCCCAAAAGAATCACTATAACCCCGAACGGGAACAACCAGGGGTTGCGCATGAAAAGGGCCGATCCCACTCCGGCGATCGTCGCAACAATGAACACCGCGAGCGCTTTTGTAGGCTCCGCTCTTGCAAGGTGCACTGTCCATTCGAGTTGTCTTGGCGCCTCCAGTTACCGTATGGACGTCTCGATCATCGTCGTAGATTCAGAAACGCCTCGGCCCCGCCCGGTCAGGAGCGAGGCCGCGGCTGTTCAGGGGGTACCGGGAGGTTATTTGATCGTGATGTTGCCACCGCCGACGTTCAGGACTTCCGGAGTTTCCAGCCAGATCAGGCCATGGTGATCGAGAACCATGATGCCGTAGGCGTCCGGCATGGTCGGTAGTGCGCGTCCGCCATCCCAGGCGGCGAAGGTCACTGGGCAATCCTCAAAGACCGTCGTTTGCCCGGTCGCCACCTGTGTCTTGCGAACCGTTGCAAAGCCCGTGAATGCGGACTTCCATTTCTCGGGCCCGACTCCGAAAATGAGAGCACCCTGGAACCAAGAAGTTAACGTGACTTGATACGTAAACCCGTCCGCCCCTATGTATTCGAACGACGACCGACCTACTTCTTTGCTTTGAGTGTAGGCGGCCTTGAAGTTATACGAACCGTGGCCGTTGCCCGCGCCGAACGGGATCCATCCGGAACCGCTCGCCTCGCGGGGACCGCCGTTAAGACCGACATTCAGGGTGAACTCCACGTCGGGCACAACTCTCCAGTAGTCGTTAGGCGTCGTCTCGATATAGAACGTATAGGAGCCGATGGAAACGGACTTGAAGATAGCTGTGCGGCCATTTGCGTCAATTGGAACGGGCCCGGCGAACACGTCGGGGGTCGGCCCAGGGTTGCCGTCGAGGAACCCTTCGTATTGCAGTGTCACGTTCGAGAAATCGCCCGGGTAGCCGTCGTCTTCCTGATGTGCCGAGGCGAAGAACCGAACGGCACCTTTCGTGACCTGGTTTGACCCGTTGACAACATTCTGGTCACCGTAGTACGTAACGACGACCTTCTCACGCAGGATCTCGTACGCCTCGTGATGTGTGAACGCTTCGAAAGTGCCGTTGCCGGCGAAGTCGATCGTCACACCGGGCATGCCTGCTGCTTGGTCGAGAATTGAGCTAACCGAGGCGACACCGTTCGCGTCGGTCGTGTCACTTCCGATGAACGTGCCGAGTGTAAACGACAGGTCAAGGCCCGGGATCGGGTTGCCCAAGTCATCTGTGATTCGAGCCGACAACGTGGTCGGATCTGAGTACTCGCCCGAATGCGCTCCCGTGTATTGCACATTCAGACTTGCGGCGCCCACGTGAACGGTGAAATCTTCCGTGTCGCTCATTGCCGGGTCACCGTCATCGGTAACTCGTACGGTTATCGTATGGTCGCCTACGTCGCCGATTCCGGGCGTCCAGTTGAACTCACCTGTATTCCCGTCGATTGTTGCACCCGCAGGGGCTCCAAGGGCAAGGCTGAAAGTGAGGCCGTTCGCCGGGAGGTCCGGGTCGGTGGCCGTTGCGGTCAGGCTAAGCGTCGCTCCAGCCATGACGGTCTGGTCGGCGATCGCGCCCACGGTCGGAGCCAAATTGACCTCTTCGACTGTGATGCTGAACGTCGTTTCGTCGGTCAGCAGGCCGTTGCCGTTGTCTCGAACGCGCACTGTCACCGGGTAAACGCCGGGGCCGTCGGCTTCATCTGTCGTCCACTCGAACAACCCTGTGTTGATGTTCACTGTGGCGCCGGCCGGACCTGAGACAAGCGTGAATGTCAGCGAATTCACCGGTACGTCGGGGTCGGTTGCATCGAAATCTACAGATACGATGCTGCCCTCGGCCACCGTCTGGTCGGGTCGATCTGTAATTGTCGGAGGCGTATTCGTCTCGAAAACGGTGACGTCGAACGAAGTTGTTGCGGTGCCTGATCCGTTGTCCGCTTGTACTTCGACCGGGTAAACGTTGCCGCCATCCAGTTCGCCGGGCGTCCACCGCACGACACCGACGCTGTCGATCGTCATGCCTGCAGGGCCATCCACCGTCCACGTGACAGGGTTGCCACCGGGGTTGTTGATGGGCACCGAAACGACCATCTCAACGTGCTCGTCTACGTCTTGGTCGCCCACAGGGCCAATTTCAAAAACGCTTGCGCCCGTGGCTGCAACGTAAACTGCAATCGCTTCTGCCTTGGTCGATCCAAAGGAGATGAACCAGGTGCGCGAGACTTCCTGGCCAGGCAACAGAAGGCCGAAATTGGATGCGCTTTGCAGGGTGCTGTCACCTAGGGCTCCGTTAGGATCAAATACCGTCAACGTGAACGGGTTCAGCGAGCCCTGGCCGCCGCCTGCGCTAAATAGGTATGCCAAATTGTCGCTGCCGAATCCGACCGTCAAGGTGTTATCCGGGAAAATCGAGGCACTTGCAAAGTCACCGAGTCGCAAAACACTCGAGACGTCATTAAAGGTCGAGATATTCGAGCTAGGCGAGAGCGGATTCATGTTCTCGAGAACTCCGGGAACAATGATAATCGCCCGGTCGTTCCGGAAAGTATCCGTCACCCGAGCATATTTCGTGCCGGCATCGATACGGACAGTTCGCCTGTAAAATACGTCTGCGATAGGCTCGCCTTCGATGACCGCGGAGTCGGAGACTCCCGGGTCGGTCTGGCGTGTCACGGTGGGCGGCACACTCCAACCCAAGCCGCTTGTGCGTATACCCAGGTTCACTCCGAGGGAATCGCGCACCGCGATGGACGTGCGGGCAAAACCCGTCTCCAAGATGGGGTCGTACCAAAAATCATGAGGCCCGCCTGTGTCGAGACGCCCGCCGACACCTTCGAACACGGAAATCAAGTTTCCTGGGTTCGTAGAGTCGTCGATACCTATTGCGATGTTGGCGTTTGAAATTGTGAAATCGGCGTGCGACGGCACAGCGATTCCGGCTACCGTCACGAGCGCCGCGAGAGCCTTTATTGCCAGGCTACAAATTGGCTTCATTTATAATTCCCTCCGTGCCGCCTTCAAGAGCGGCGGATCAAGTTGTTAAGCACACGGCGCAAACCTACGGTTGCGAACGTGGGCGGCCTCAGTGAGTTCGGGTGGATGACTTCCCCCATCCAAGACGCACCGCCTGACGCGCCGCAGAGAGCATCAGACGCGTAAATTGTAGGCAGGCTTGTTAGGCTTTGGGAGTCTTGAGTACCAAAATCACCCAAAAGGTGACGAGTAGAAGGGCAAGAAGAACCGTTCATTCTATTGAGGAATCGTGACTGGCGAGGCGAAACGCCCGTCGCATCCTCGGCAAGTTCGCTCCGTTGGAAACTTGCGTGGTTGGTTACCACCAGGGTGTCGGCGTTAGTCGGCACCCTTCACTCTTGGTATCCTAACCCCGATGCGTGTGACCCTCGCCAAGTTTTGCGACTACGCCTGCCATGTCGACGGCGGCAAAGCCACCCTGATCGGCATGTTCGATACGATCGGCGGCAACGCGTTCCCCCTGGTTCACCCAACCTTCTTCATCTGCGTTGAACTGGAGTTTCAACCCCTCGAAGGCGGGCGCCCGGTCGAAATCAAACTTGTCCTCATCGACGAAGACGGCAAGGAGCTATTCGGCGTGCAGGGCGCATTCGACGCGCCACGCGGCAATGCACGGCCGGCAACCCTAATGCAAGCCTTCCGCATCGACAACATGTCGTTTCCGAAGGCGGGGTCGTATCGGCTCGATATCCTCGGCGACGGTCAGCCCTTGGGTGAGGCCCTGCTTTATCTTGCGCAAGGGCCGCCGCCGCAGTCTTAGGTAACCTCTCGCGGTGAGATTCGGCATCTTTAAGGGCCTGCGAAACCGGATCGACCGCCTCTTTGGTCGCGGAGTTATCGACGAAGAACTGTTCGAAGACCTCGAAGAAGCGCTCATTCAATCCGACGTCGACGTCAGCATCGCCGGCGAAATCATGCTGCAAGTCCGGGAGCGCGCACGCAAAGAACGCATCGAACAGCCGGAGGCAATACGCGTCGCAATGCAGGATTCCATCTCCGACAAGCTGCGCGAGGAAGAATCCAGCCTCGCCGTCGCCGATGTAGCCCCAACGCTCTACCTTTTCTTGGGAGTCAACGGTGCGGGCAAAACCACGACCATCGCCAAGCTGGCTCACAGTCTGCGAATGCAGGGAAAAGGCGTGATGCTTGCGGCGGGAGACACGTTTCGCGCGGCTGCCATCGAGCAGCTCGAAGCATGGGCGGAGCGCGTGGGCGTTGCGATCGTGCGGGGTCAGCCCGGCGGCGACGCCGGCGCCGTGATTTTCGACGCCATACATGCGGCACGAGCGCGAGGTCTCGATTACGTGCTCGCCGACACGGCGGGCCGGCAGCACACGAAATCAAACCTGATGCAAGAGTTATCCAAAGTCGTGCGCGTCGCAGAAAAAGCGCTTGGCCGCAAGCCCGACGAAATATTGCTCGTGCTCGACGGCAACACCGGGCAGAACGCGATCAGGCAAGCGCAAGAGTTTTCTAAAGCCGCAGGCGTCACCGGCGCAGTGATTACGAAGCTCGACGGCACATCGAAAGGCGGCGCGATCATCGGAGTAACGCAAAGCCTCGGCATCCCGATTAAATTGATCGGGCTCGGTGAAAAACCCGAAGACTTAATACCGTTCAGGGCGGAGGATTTTGCAAGGGAGTTGGTAGGGTGATGCGTTTTATATGCCTGCTACCTGTGCTCTTGCTGCTGGCCTGCGCAAAGGACGACACTTACATCCCGCCGCCACCGACGTATTTTTTAGTGATCCCCGATTCCAAAACAATTTGGGCAGAGCATATAGAAAAGGGCTTCACTGCCGGGTGCAAGCAGATGGACATGGCATTCGAGGTCGTGAAGTACACCGACGCCGATCCGCAGAAACTAACCAAGTTGATCACGGAAATGGGTGATTCGAAAGGTGCTCCCGCTTGTATTGTTTTCAACCAAACTGACGGCATTTCAAAAACACTCGACGCGCTCAGTCTAAAGGAAATCAAAGCGATCACCATTGGACGGGACGACTCCAACGCCTTTCGCCTGGGGCACGTGGGTGCGAACGTAAAGAAGCTCGCATCGCTCGTGGCAACTCGCAGCAAACAAATCACGCCCCCGGCGCGGAAGTTGCTCTACCTATTCGGTGGCGCGCCTGTTGACCGGCAAGCGTTGGAAGCGGCGGCGTTTCGCGAATCGGATAATTGGAACCATTACCGGCTGCGCACGAAGTCGCTTTCGGAAATTACGCCGCAAGACTTTGAGTGGTGCGACGTGGTGATTCCCGTGGGCGAGGACGCGCTCGCGAAAGCCATCCAATCACCCGCGAGGCACATTATTCCTACCGACCCGACGGATGAGGCATTCGCATTATTAAAGGACGGCCGCGCGCCGATTGTGATCGGATCGAATTATTTCGACATCGGCTTTCGCGCATCGCGCATCGCACGAGAGCAATTCGTGTACAAAGCAATCGCGAGCCCCATTCTGCCCATCACGCCAAAGGAAGTGGACAAAGAATCGCTCGCCGGATACATGAAATCACGTTTCAACATCCCGCCCATTCAGCGCTCAAAACCCGCCAAGAAGTCAAAACCGTAGGTTGTGAGATGGAATCTCCCTTTTGGATTTCTACTACGGTTTTAGTGGGATCACTCCGCCGTCCTGAGATGAATACATCACGGGCATTCCATGCTTAATAAACCATGGGCCATAGACGCGCCAACCTTTTCGAATTCGATCCGTCAAGTCAGGTAGATCTCTAAAATTCACGTTTGCCGCAACATATAGAAGACTTTCACAAGCGCCGACGCGAACCTGACCTTCTTCTACAAACGCAAACACGCCCACCGGAACGATCTCTCCGGTCTTTAGTTTAATCTTGAATTCCGCACTGCACATTGTCCCTGAAAATGGTGTGAGCACGGGTTTGCCAACGATCTCCGCCTCATCGAGGACGGTCGACAGAAATTCGGAATAGAACGAGTTCACCAGTTCCGGGGTAAATCCTGCCGTTGCCTTCTCTTCGTTCGTCGAGTGATCATAAATCCATTCGACGTCGCCCTCAATCACTCGGTCAGCGTAGGCAAGCGCGGCCGACTCCGGAGTCGGCCGCTTGAACATGAAGTAGGTGGCGATCGCTCCAACAGCAACCACCGCAAAAACGTAGCCGGCTAGCCTCTTCTTCGAGGCACTATCCATCTTGCGGTTGGCAAACCTTGTCGGTCCCGCCGCCAAATGGAAGGCACGACCAGCCGTAACGTGCGAGCGTGTATTCGACCGGTTTGACTTCGGCAGGGCAGCCGGTACAAGAACCACCAACGCATTGGAGGGTGCGTTCGATCCATTGGCAACAGTGCCCTGACATCGTAGGACCACCGCAATTGGATCTCTCCACTCCAGTTAAGACTTCGGTGCAGCCGGTCGGGCAGCTGTACTCTTGGAAGCCTGCGCAAGGTGAATACATGTTGGAAGCGACGAAGCATTCCGGCTCGGGACCTTCTTGCGTCAGGCCAAGTCCGGTGCCAAAGACCAATCCGGCCAAGGCAATGGAACTGATCAGAATCGTTCTGCGATCAATTTTGAGTTTCATTCTTTTTCTCCTTTTCGTTAGTTATTGTGAGAGTTACCTATTCGAGTTCGAAAAACTTGAGATCTGTCCCGCTGATGAAAGAGCTGTGTACTGTTTTGCTTACGAAGGAGCCGTCGAGGTCAATGAACATGATGAACTTCGGGACGCGCGGCGAGTAAACGCTGTTGGTGACGTGGTCGTTGTGGTTTCTGTCCAGCAGAATTGGCGTACGTCCGCGATAGACCGACACGTGCTGAGCGTAATCAGAACCGGGCCAGGCAAGGTATGCATAATGCGGCATGTAGTCTCCTGGCTTAGCTTTCGGCGCTGGGCACTTCCACTCGTCCCATGTCCCAAACAGTGGCGTCTTAGTGCGCACGGCTTCAGCCGTCGCTATCCAGTCATGCGGAAGGCCCATAAGCCCAATATCGCCTGCAGCTATGCTTGGATTTCCCCAATGTGCCCTATAAATCTCGATTGCTCCGTGCAAAGAACGCAAGTGGGTAGCACAAGTGCCGCGGCCGATCGATTCCTTCGCGTGTCGGCCTACCACCAAGCCAATAGCAGATAGCGTCATTAAAATTGCAAGAACGACGAGCACCTCCACATAGGTAATTCCTCGACCAACGCGCCTCATCGCCCCGACTCCCCCGCTGCACTAACCGGCGATGCGCCACGGTTAGCAGATGGAAAGGCTTGATCCGGGGTTGGGAAAGCCGCGCCTCTTGCCCGCTGTGCCGAAACTATCCTTCGTTCTTCATCGATGACGTACCATCTCGGAGTCCATAAAACATTCAGTTCCGTTGAGATTTTGCGCTCAGCGTCAGAAACCACGGTGCCCACCCCAAGCGCAACGCGGACATGCTCGTTCTTTACTAGCTCCTCGCGCGCGGATTCGTACACGAAAACTACTTGCGGCCAATGGAGGGACTTTATCTGGACGAAATCCGTCTGCTTGGAACTGCAGCCCGTGCAATCGCCCATGGCGATGACGAGAGACCGGCGACCTAGGAGCGGCCCATCAAGGATGGCTTGGTTCGGAAATAGCACTCGAGTCCCAGACGGCGGGTCGTTGCTCAAGTCCACTGGATCACTCTCTCGTGAAGACGGGGCACCTGCGAAGAGGCCCAACTCGCGGCTAAGGAACAACGCTGTTGCACAAACGACCGCTACGGCAACCAGCGCAATAATTGCGCCTGTCTCCCTCGATCGCCCGTCTGCAGCGTCCACAATCCACACCCTACCCACAAAAAAAAAAGAAAGCAACCCGGTAGGCATACTTGCTTATACGAGTGGTCGTTCCCTCTCTTCAACGCAGCTTCGGACGCAGGACGCCCGAAACCGGCCCACGCTGTTACCCAAAGTCATTCCGACCGGAGCGAAGCGGGGTGGAGGAACCCATGCCCAGCAGCCGCATAGATACCTCGGCTGCGCCCGGTATGACACACCGTTAACTCCCTAAACCACATTCCCAGTCCTAAACACGTCCAGTTCCGGCTCGTCGAACACGAACTTTGGATAGCCTCCCGGACCGAAATTCAAATCGATCGTCGGGCGGATGATCTGCTCGTTCATCACGCGCTCTGCGATATCGCGACGCAAGCCGTTCAGCTGCATGATCAACACCTGCAAATGAACTTTGCCAAGAGCCAACGACCCGATCTTACGCGAGTCCTCGGTGGTCAGCGTCTGCCCCAAAATGGAGCGCGCAATTTCGCGGTTGTGATAATCGATCGCCTCTAAATAGCCGCTTTCGGACGACCGCCGCCCATCGAGTAGCGACACTTCCACGTCGTCCGGATGCACCAACGCCGACTGCCGCTGCACTTTATCCAGCGCATCCAGCAACTGCGTTTGGTCTTCCTCAGAAAGCCCGCGCGGAAACTTCCCCACAATCGCGGGTGACGCATATTTTTCCAAATGCGCGTTCCATTGCTCGATCAATTCTCTCTTGATGCGCCAGTGGCGATATGCCGATTTCAAGTCCGACTCGCCGTGCGGCTGGGCGTAGCGCCTGTTATACGCATACACCACGAACTTATCGGGCGGAAGCTCCTGCCCGCCTTCACCGGGCACATGCAGCACCAGCGATTTAATGTTCAAGAACTCATCCACGTCGAAACCGAACATCGACGGGTCCTTGGGCTTTACGCAGCGAATCCAGACGCCGTCCGCAAATCCCGGCAGGCCGATATCCAGGATTTTTTCCATCACCGCGTAACCCTTCGCCACGGCATCCAGCGCATCGTAAAGAACTCCGCCTGGACTGCCTTCCATTTCCTCGAACATCGCGGCGATAAACTCATCGTTTCGCGAATTCCCTCCGCTTTCCAATTGCCACGGAACGGCGAGTGCGCCGAGCTTCTTTACGGTGATCGCGCTGCGCACCAGAGGGTCGTTCAGCATTTCTTCGTAAATCCTGAATCCTGGCGTGCCGTCGGCCGGGTAGCGATACGAAAGCGCGTTGGTCCGCGCGATCGACGGCGCGATTTCCTTCGTCTTTTTTCTCGAGAATAACTTGATCATTTTCTTTCCTTTCCGATTATTTTCACGGGCCTTCCGTTGGGCAGAGCGATGCACGCCAGGGCGAGGGCGCAGACTCGGTCGTCGTGCCCCATGCCGGCCGCATACCGAATAGTCGATGCGTTCACCGTTGCTTCAAAAGAGTCGAGTTCGCGCAATAAATCTGCATCGGGCGGAAGGCGCAACCGCTCGTTTTCCAACATCCAAACCAGGTTCTGCACCATCGCCGCTTTGGTCTGATTCGTAAAGACCTCTCCGCCGATAACCATCTTCGGCGAATTCTCACGAAGCTGGTCTGTCACCGGGTCGCCGAGCCCGGTCTTGTCGCAATTGATAACTGCCGCTCCGTGCAGCTTTGCAAATTCAAGTGCGCGGTTTATCGTCGCCGACCATCGCAAACCGTTCCATGCATCGCACGCGATCACTTCTGCGCGCAGCTGTGTGCCGCGAACCGCCGCAACCGCCGTAAAGTCACGGTAGCGTGCCCAATCGACACCGACAAAGGTGGCACCTCGATCTACGGAAGGAGCCGACAGCGCCGCTTGGATCGCCTCGTAAGCGAAAACCGCGCAGCTGGAATCCAGGAATTCGGATTCATACTCGGTCTTATACGCGGCCTCGGTTAGCAGGGATTTCTGCGCAGCTAGAAACCCCCAGTCCACCATTGGGTTTTCCGAGCTCGGTCCGCTGCGGCTCCAGAATTCGTTTTCGTCTCGCTCTCCCATCTGGAAGTAGCGATAAAAATGGTTGCGTCCGAACGGTGTGGAAATCAGCGTCATGCGTCCGTTCGTCGCCGCGAGCATCGGCATGGCGACCTCGGCAATCAGCGATTCGGGCATGAACGCCGCTTCGTCCATCAGGATGTGGTCGGCGCCCTGGCCGCGCAAGTTTTTCGCTTCATGTCCCGAACGCGCATCGAGCACGTGCAACACTATTTCTTTGTCGCTATCCACCACTCGAAGCGATGGAAATGGCGTCACGCTCTGCGAGAACAAAACCCCGGCCGCACCGAGCATCCACTTCACGCGGTCGAAAACAATTTTCGCTTGCGTCACCGTTGGCGCGATCGCAATTTGTCGGCTATTGTCGAGTGTTGAGATTCGCGCCGCAATTTCGGCGGCCGCAGCGTCGGTCTTCCCCCACCGCCGCCCGCACGCAAGCACGCGAAACCTCGCTTTGGATTTCAGGTAAGCCAGCTGCCCGGCGTGCGGCATCCAGTTCGCGTTAGCAAGCGCTTGTAAAAATCGGTCCATACAGGACGTAAGGGCCGTATTGGCCCGCTAAGTCAACCAATTTTGGTGGGCACTGATCCTTCTCGTATATCCACCGAGCACGGTATCTTTGGCGTCTCGCCGATTCCGGAAGCTCTCCCAGAATCGCCGGGACGGCGAAGATACCTTCGGATCGCATGTAGCGCCGAACTCCAGTTCGGCATCTGTTGGCAGAAGCTCGGCCATCTCCCTTCTAATCGGGGCCAGGACGCCGAAAACCCACGTAGCCAAATACTGTTTATAAAGCACGAATCGGGGGGAAGGTCAACCTAAAGAGAGAGTGGGACCGTGGGTGTACGTGGCGCGGCCGTAACTCGCTTACGCGCAGATGAGAGCTGCCCTTTTGTACGACACCAATCGGCTGACGGTGACTTTTGCGACTTGTTTCACAAGTGAAAACAACCAATACTGTGTTCGTTGACCCACCATGTAGGAGGGTCGCAATTTCGGCCACTGAGGTCCGTACACTAAAACGCTCCTCGGGATTTAGCCGGAAGGAGTAATTGAATGAATGGTCGCAAAGCAACGCGGGGGCATCAAAAAATGGGTGCGGCTGCGTTCTCCACAATTGTCTTATTCGCCCTCACCTCGGGGGCACTCGCCCAAATTCTCGGGACGGCAGACTCGTTCGCTGCCCTTGGCGGCTCAACCGTTACGAACACCGGCCCAACTATGCTTACAGGCAATCTGGGAGTTTGGCCCGGGACTGCTATCACCGGTTTTCCTCCCGGCATCGTTGTCGGGGGCACCATCCACCCAGGTGATGGTGTAGCGCAGCAGGCACAGGTCGACTTGACCGTCGCCTATAACATCATCGCCGGAGAAGCGTTTAACGCGGACCTAAGTGGCCAAGATTTGGGGAACCGAACGTTAACGCCGGGCGTGTACCGCTTCGGCGCCTCAGCTCCGCTAAATGGCACACTGATCTTGGACGCGCTAGGCGATCCCAACGCGAGGTTTGATTTCCAAATTGGCAGCACGTTTCTGGTGGGCAGCAACTCCGCCGTTGTGATGATCAACGCAGGAGACGCATGTAACGTATATTGGCAGGTCGGTAGTTCGGCAACGCTTGGAACTACTTCGGCCGTTCTCGGCCACATCATGGCGCTCACGAGCATAACGATGAACACCGGCGCGACGATCTTGGAAGGCAATGCGCTCGCTCGCAACGGCGCCGTCACAATGGACACAAATACAATCGCGATTTGTGATCCGGTGCCGGAGCCGGCGACCTTTGTCGCTATCGGCCTAGGTATCGCCGTAGCTTTTGCACGCAGACTGAAGCGTGCGGTCGATTGATAACATACATTAGGACGTACTGACTGCGTTTCTTATCGGAGCCGGGCGAACCCCCTCGCCCTGGCTTCCTACTCTTCGACTCTTTCCATGACACTAAGGCAGCCCATTACTTCCGTGCCATCGTCATCGAGAAGCGGTCTCACGCGCAGGAGCAGATTCGAGAATTCACCGATTAGTCGAACGTTGGACTCCCACCGTCGAGCGCAGCGAGATGGGCAGCAACTGCGGAGTGCGCTGGATCATCCGTCTTGAAAATCTCGTAAACGGTTTTGCCTACCTCCCACGGAACACCGAAGTGGGCAGATGGGTCTTCACTGTTTGCGATGATTTGGAGGGAAAGCTCTTTATCCGTCACCCAAACCGTGCGTCTAATCTGATCCATCGCAAGTTGGAGTAGGGCTAGCGCGGCACGGTACTGAACAATAACGCGCCCTTTCTCGGCAACTGTTTCGGGCTGCTCGTCGCTCTGCACGTTGGCGCCCCGCCGTGACCGCTCCTTGAGCACCTTGATGACCGTGTCGGTTTTTCCTAGTCCGCCGACTTTGAATTTAATTCGCAGCCAATAGGTCTTTACCGTAGTTACACTGACACCCATTCGCCCGGCGATGGCTTCGTTCGTGAGCCCCTCGATGCATAGGTCAACTACCTCCTCTTCGCGCTGCGAAAGCTCCCTTGCATCCATAGGCAGATTCGTTCTTTACTCGGTTTGCTCAAACCTGTAAAACCTCCATCGGTGTGTTCGGCCTTATAGCGTTTTCGTGATCTCAGTGAGCTCCAATATTGGGGTGCTCCCAAGAATTGTTTGTTCACCTGTCTGTCAACACTCCGACAAACTTTGCCATGTTGCACAAGCATTAAGTTTCGTATGGGATGTTTTTGGGCACAAGGTCCTAGCGGGATGAGCGCTAAATTCCGGCCCCATTCCAGCAGCTGCACTCTATGTTCGCGCGGATGCAGGCTGCAATCAAATACTGTTTTCACTCCCTGTAAGGCACGATTGAGGGCGAAGGTCAACCTTTAAAGGAGAGTGGGACCGCGAGGTGCCATACTGCTTGTGCTAGCAAGAGAGTCCCGTAGGATCGCAAAGTGTTGGTGTGTTTGTGCGATCCGGCCAATGCTTACCTTTTCAGAGCACCCAGGGAGGTTTGCATTGGAGTTCCGCTGGCATCGAGACTTGAACGGCCCCAAAACACCCGGGTTCCACCCGGTGAACGGGCACCGTAGCGAAGTCTACGTCACAGACGAAGAGCTGAAGGCGATCTCGTCGTATAGCGGCGAAGTCCTCTTAATGGTCGACACGCTGGCGGCCGACACACAGGGCATTATCATCCATCGGATTCTGGGCATCAGGCCGCTGTAGGGTATGTAAGGAATGAAGAAGGCCGCCGTCCGCAGTCTGCGCAACGGACGACCTCCTTGCCGAGCGGCACCTGAGACTATTTTCTCGTTCGGCGTCGCAACAGCATCGCTAGCCCTATTCCCAATGCGGCAATGGAAGCCGGCTCAGGGACTGGCGCGGGCGCAGCGCCTATGCGGTTTTGGCGAACGTCTAGGATTTCGGCTGAACTCGAAAACGACACCTGGCTCATGACTTCGCCATCGGTACCGTAGATCCTAAACCAGTTCTCTCCTGCGGCTTTTACTGCAAAAGACTCGGTCAACGTGACCGAACCGGCTTCGTACAGACTGATCTCCACGCTGCCGTCTTCGATGGCGTTGATGTTGAACTGGTACGCGGCTATGCCGAGCGACGGGTCGGACATTCTCGTCGTTAATGCAGTAAACGAACCATCCACGGCCTCGATCCGAGCCTGCCCCTCCGCGGCCGTGAAAAGGTCTTCACCGGCATCTCGGAACTCGACAATGGCTCTTGATTGATTGAGAATGCCCTCGACAACTGGGCCCATCTCTAGCAGGCCGGGGTCGTTGAACAGCACGATCTCCGTGTCCGGCAAATTGCCCGGTGTCGGCTCGATGATGAGGGCTGCGTTGGCGCCTGCCGCTGCGACGGCGACGCCGGTAACCAGTAAGGTTTTGATCATTACACTTCTCCCATAAGGAATAAAAGTCACCGGTTTCCCGGCTACTCGACAATTAAATGGATGGCTATACGGGCCGTATGGAGCGAGGCTAATGCCCGCACCAGGCTTCCCGATTACCATCTGTTAAGGCGACCCCCCGGTTCCCCGAAAGAGTTTCCTAAGTCGCTAATACGTCAGGCGCGGCCAGCAGCGTTTCAAGAGTCAGTAATTTGTAATGCGGGCGTTGACACGCTCCTTTGGGAACGATGCAACACCTTTGCCAAAGACGTCGTAAGAAACGGGGAGGAAGAGAAGAAGGGACCGAACTTCGTGAGGTGGAACCGAGCCATTATCCCCCCACCACTCCGCGCACGGCCATAGCGAACGGAGCAACGCGAACGTTTCGGTCCCCTGTTTTTAGCCAGCCCGGCGAGCCGACCCGCAGAACGGCTCCCGGGCAACCATTTCAATCAGCGCGGCCCGCACCCCACACAAGGCACGGACCGCAAACTGCGTTAGTGCAGCACGCGCGTAAAGACAACGAGATCGCCGTCGTGCACGATTCCGTTAAACATGAACACGTTGTGATGCTCGTCCTCGAAGCGTATGCGGAAAATGTCCGGCTCGCCGTGCGGATGACGCGGGTTGCGGCGATCCACAACCACTCCCGAAACGCGGCCATGGACGGTTACGTTCTGTCCCTTGACCACGGTGGTCATCGCGCCAGGACCCATGAATTCGCACATATTGCGATCGACTCGAACGGCACGCGGCGTGCCCATGCGGACAACCGCCCAATCACCCGCTTCGTTGTCCCTCTGTTCGAATCGGAGAGACCCTTCAAACCGAGGATGATGCCCTTCGGCGGTTCGCTTCACTACTGCGTAGTGGAACGCGCCCACGCGGCCGTCCTGCGCTGTGACGGTGCCGTGCCCGTTGGAGCCCACGGCGAGAATATGGTCAGCGGCCGCTACGGCGGCCAAGCAAACGACGGAAAGCAAACAAAGTTTCTTAAACATTTTCAACCTCTGCCACCTCCTACGTCGAAAACTCTGCAAAGTTCAGTTGCGATTTGAGCTGCGGGTGCCCCTGAGGCCCATCTCAGGGCGACGGGCTTACTTAACCAATTCGATAGCGCGGCGTCGGTCTTCGGGTTTTTGCCGCATCGTTGCCACAATCGCAACATAGAGGAGTGCTAAAACAGCAACCGCTCCGGCAAGTGCAATCCATCCGAACTGCATATAAATCGCCACGACCACGAAATTAACCGCAGCAAGTGGCAGCAGGTATTTCCAGCCGAGCGTCATCAACTGGTCGTAACGCAGTCGAGGCAGCGTGGCACGTATCCAAATAAACACCGAAATACCCAGCGCCAACTTTCCGATAAACCAAACGGGCGCAAGCAATGCGCTCCCCATCACACCAGATACGGCGCTCAGAACCGGGATATTCTGCTGCGCAAGGTATTCCCAATTGAGAGGCAGCGGGCTCCATCCGCCAAGAAACATTGCGGCGAACAGGCCGCAGAACGCCATGATCGACGCGTACTCTCCCATGAAGAACACCGCGAATTTCATGGAGGAATACTCGGTATGGAATCCGGCTATTAGCTCGGACTCTGCCTCGGGCAAATCGAACGGCGCGCGGTTGGTTTCCGCGACCATGCAGATAAAGAAAATGACCCCGGCGACAAACCCGTACGGAGTCAGGATAAACCAGTTCTGCAGCCAATCCACCGATCCCCAAAGCGGTCCGTGCTGCGCTTTTACGACTTCGGTAATGCGCAGAGAGCCGGTGGCAAGGATCACGCAGCCAAGCGCGACTCCCATCGCAAGTTCATAGCTGATCATCTGCGCGGCGCTCCGCAAACCGCCCAGTAGCGAGTACTTGTTGTTCGACGCCCACCCAGCCAAAAACACGCCATAGACGCCCATCGACGAAACCGCCAACACGTAAAGGATGCCGATGTCCACATCCGCAATCGGTGTGAGCAGCGGGTTCGGCCCCCACGGGATCGTCCCCCAAATCGCAAACGCCGGCAGCAGCGCAACCGCTGGCGCGATCACGTAAATGAACTTGTCCACGTTTGCCGGGTTCACGTCCTCTTTTAGGAACAGCTTGATTCCGTCGGCGATGGTTTGCAGCAAGCCGAACGGGCCGACTCGGTTAGGGCCGACGCGGTCCTGAAACCACGCCAGCAGCTTTCGCTCCCAATAGATGATTCCGGGAACGATGGCGAGGATAAAACCGAGAATGATCGCCACGCGCAAGATCGGCCAGAAAATGGACGTCTCTGGGATCGATAGCGCAAGGAGGTTCATTTCGTTTGCGAGTGTGAGTCTACCAAATCAAACGGGCTCGCCGAGGTAGGCCTCTATGACCTTTGGGTCACGCTGAATTTGTTCTGGCGGTCCTTGCGCGATCTCAGCGCCGTGATCCAGCACAACGATTTTTTCGCAGATTCCCATAACAACCTTCATGTCGTGCTCGATGAGCAAAATCGTCTGGCCGAATTCGTCCCGCAGACGGCGGATCATGCCCATGAGGTCTTCCGTCTCCAGCGGGTTCATGCCGGCGGCGGGCTCGTCCAGCAGGAGCAGCTTCGGCTCGGTCGCCATGGCTCGGGCGATCTCGAGCCGGCGCTGAACTCCGTACGGCAAATCTGCGGCTCGGTGACTCGCCATGTTCTCCAGTTCGAATGCATCCAGCAGCCTCAGGCTCTTTTGCCGAAGCTCGTGCGATTCGCTCATCGCCCGCGGCATCAACGCGAGCGCTTCGGCGAGTGTGGATTTGTGCCGAAGGAAAGCCCCGACAACAACGTTCTCTAATGCCGACAAAGCCTGGAACAGCCTAATGTTTTGGAAAGTCCTGCAAATGCCGAGTTCGGCGATTTCATTGGGCTTCTTGCCGGAAATGCTTTTCCCACCGAATAGTATGTCGCCCGACGTGGGCTCATAAACTCCTGTGATCAGGTTGAAGCACGTCGTCTTCCCTGCTCCGTTCGGGCCGATTAATCCGAACAGGTCGCCCTCGTGAACTTCAAATGAAACGTCGTTGACGGCGACCAAGCCGCCGAATCGAATCGTCGTATCTTTGAGCTGCAGCAGGCTCACGCGACAGCCTCTTTTTGCTTCTTGCCGAAGAAGCTCCAACTAAATTCACGATGGCCGAATACACCTTGCGGCCTGCTCAACATGATTAAAACCAGAATCACCGCGAAAAACGGCATGCGTAGATTGCCGGCTTGGTAGGCCGTAGTCGCAAGGTTGTCGGCGATAAACGGCAACGCCTCGAACCCCATGCGAATCGGAAATGTCAATGCGACCATCAATCCCATCAGCGCCGTAAAATAGCCCCACGAAGCGAGGCTCGTCAGCCGTTCCTTCGACAGGGCAATGGCCGCAACAATGCCCAAGCCCGCGAGAATCACGCCCGCCTTAGAAACGATCGGAATATCCTGGCCCACGATCCAATACAATCCATACGCGACTGCCGCGAGGCCAAGCATGCCGATCACCGCAAACCCCTTCTGCGTGCCCGACGGCTCTTTCAAAACCAGCTTCGGGCGCAATCTGCCGCTAATCATCAAAACGATAATCGCCGCGATCACAAACGCCAGAAGCAAAATGGCGGGAATCGCAGGGAGGTCGCGGAGTGCCTCGGGCAGCAGCGTTAAAACGATGCCGGATAAAGCCGCACCCGTAATCGAGCCGGTGCCGCCGATCACCACCATCGCGAGGATCAAGAACGATTGATCCATAAAGAAATTTTTCGGCGTGATGAACCCTTCGTAATGCGAGAACAGCGCGCCCGCCATCCCGGCGAACGCTGCGCCCAAAATAAATGCCGTAACTTTCGTCTTGGTGGTGTTCACGCCCATCGCAGATGCGGCCAGCTCGTCTTCGCGGACGGACAAGAACTGCAAGCCATGGGCGGTCTTCAGCAGGTTTCTGCTGACGGCAATCACAACAATGAGCAGAAGCAAAACCATCCACACCGGCGTGATTTGTATGACCTCGCCATTCGCCGGCTTAATGGTCATTCCATAGGAACCGCCCACCTTTTCCACGTTCTGCACGATAATGCGAATAATCTCGCCGAAACCCAGTGTAACGATCGCCAAATAGTCGCCTCGCAATCGCAAAGAAGGGAGACCCACAACCAAGCCGGCAACTCCTGCAGCGATGCCGCCGAGAATCATCATGCCAATGAGCCACAGCCAGTCGGGCATGGCCGTCGGGTTGTAAGTGGTCACGGCGACGTACCCGGTTACGTACGCGCCCACTTGATAGAAAGCAGCATGGCCGATTGAAAACTGGCCGGTAATCCCATTGATAATGTTTAAGCTGACCGCGAGAATCGCATACAAGAGCGAGAGCACGATGAGCCTGTTGTCCAGCAGCTCGAGGTTGCCGACAACGAAAGTGTGAAACACGTAGAGCAGCAGCCCCACGCCGACGATGCTGCCGATCCGCACCAACCAGGTTCTGCTCACCTACGCTTTCTCCTGGCCAACGCTGCCCAGCAATCCGCTCGGCTTGACGAGCAAAATCGCAATTAAAATAACAAACGCGACCGCGTCTTTATAGTTGCTGTAACCCATCCAGATAACGAGGGTTTCGGCGATGCCCATCAAGAACCCGCCGACCACCGCACCGGGAATGTTGCCGATACCGCCAAGCACGGCGGCGACGAACGCCTTAACACCCGGCATCAAGCCGTAAAACGTATCTAGCGGCGTGCCCAGAGCCGTGGCATTCATCATGCCACCGGCGCCCGCAAGGGCGGAGCCGATGATAAACGTGATCGAAACGATGCGATTCACGTTGATCCCCATAAGAGAGGCAGTGCTGAAATCGTGCGAAACGGCACGCATTGCCCGCCCTGTCTTTGATCCCGAAACGAACCACCAAAGGAAAAGCATCAGGACGATCGACACCCCAAACATGGCCGTTTGCGCCCAACTGATCGTAAGGTCGCCCAAAACCGGAATGCCGGTGAAGTTGCTGACCCCGAACGGGTTGACCTGTTGCGAGATGCTAGGCTGAGGCGACGTGCGCAAAATCAACAAGCCGCCTTGCTGAATCAAAAGCGAAACGCCGATTGCCGTAATTAATACGGAAATTCGAGGAGCGCCACGCAAAGGCCTATACGCTAGCCGTTCGATCGTCACGCCGAGAATCGCGCACACGACCATCGCCCCAAAGAGCATGAGCGCGAGCATGACCCACGGAGAAACAGCGTTTTTGTCCAACCACTGCTCGGCGATGTAATAGGCGACATACGCGCCGACCATGTAAACCTCGCCATGGGCGAAGTTAATGAGTTTCAGAACTCCGTAGACCATAGTGTAACCGAGGGCGATCAGCGCATAGATCGCCCCCAGTTGGATTCCATTGATGAGCTGTTGGTCTAACAGCCCCCAATTGAGTTCAGCAAGGATCATTTATTGGACGCATCATACATCTTCGCCTGGAGTATCAGTCCAGCTTTCTGTGCATTTCCGTCCGGGCCCATCGTGATTGTCCCCGACACGGCCTTTAATCCCGAAGTTTCGGCGATTGCGTTGCGGATGCTCTTCGAGTCCATGGCGCTTGCGCGCTTCATAGCATCGAGAAGTACTAACGCCGCATCGTAGCCGAGGGCGCCCATCGCGTTCGCAGGCTCCTTGCCATATTTCTCTTTGAATTTGGCAACGAAGTCAGCGACTTCCGGTCGGTCTTCGAGGTTGCTGTAATGGTTGCTATAGTAGCTGTTCATGATTCCATCACCGCCTGCAATCAGGAGCTCGCTGGAATCCCAACCATCGCCCCCGAACATGGGAACGTCGAGCCCAACATCAGCGCGCTGTCGCGCAATCGGGCCGATCTCGGTGAAGTATCCCGAGCAAAAGAGCCCGTCGGGGTTCTTCGCTTTGAGGTTGGTCAACTGGCCCTTGAAATCCGTGTCGCCCTTTTGATAGGAATTCTCGACGACGATGGTGCCGCCCAACTTCTCAAAATACTCACGGAAGTCGTTCGAAAGGCCAACGCTGTAGGGCAGTTGCTTGTCGGTTAGGATCGCAACTTTCTTCAGCCCCAGCTTGTCGTAGGCAAACTTCGCAAGCATCGCTCCCTGGAACGCGTCCGTGTAGCACACTCGGAAAAACATGTTTCCCGTGTTGCTGAGGTCGGTTCGAGTCGAGCCGACGGAAATAATCGGAACGCCGGCGCCCTGGCAGACTTGGGCCGATGGGCCGGTCACGCCGCTGGCAACTTCGCCGAGCATCGCGAGGACCTTCTTAGAACTGACAAGCCGCTCGGTAGCGGTCTTCCCAGTCGCCGGCAGCCCTGCGGTGTCTTCGACGAGCAGTTCTACTTGCTTTCCGTTAATCCCGCCATCTGCGTTGACTTGGTCTACGGCAAGTTGGGCGCCGTTTTTAGATTCGTCTCCCCATGGCTTTTCAGCGCCGGAGAGGCTGGCGATCATGCCGATCTTAAGGGTTTCGCCCTCTTGGGCGTTGCCGGCGCCCGAAGACTCGGGTCGGTTCGAAGGGCCACCGATGCCCGCGTCGAACCATTCGATCTGTTCTACGGGAACCCACGCGGGCGCCGCGCCCGCTGTTTTGCCATCGCCGTCAGCCGGCGGTTTGCAGCCGGTGACGAGCCCTGCGGCGAGGATGCCTGCGATGCAGGCAAACAGGAATCTCTGTTTCATTTACTTCCTCCTGACGAAAGTGCGAGCGGTTAGACTCGCTGCTTGATCAGCGCGTAGTATACGGGAAAACACCATTCTCCATCGCAAACCGCTCCCAACGCAGGCGATAACGTGTAAAATCCCTATGTTGCGCAAGTCGACGGCTCGCGCCAACGGGAGTATTGTTAAACCAAATGGCTTCTGAAGAACTGAAAACCCTTATCGAAGAGGCTGCGAACGCGGTTCGTGAGCAAAGCTTCGAGAAAGGGATCGACATTGCGCGAACGGCGCTCGAACTCGACTCGCGCAGCACGGATGCCTACTCCGTCCTTGGCGTTGCCCTCGCGAAGGCCGGCCGCGTAGAAGAAGCCACTGAGGCTTTCCAGCGTGCCGTTCAAACCGGCCCCTACGGAGCGCGCAATTATTACAACCTGGCCATGCACTACTACGGCATGGGTCAAAAAACCGACGCGATCTCGATGTGCCAAGAAGCGATCCGCTGCAACGGTAAGCACCGAGGCGCAGCCGAACTGTTGCGCAAGCTCGAGGGCGAGACACACGTCGAAGTAGCTCCCTACCAGACATCACTCGGTGACTCGCGCGGGAACGCCTACCAGTACAAGAAGGAAGAGGCCGAAGAAGCGCCTCCTCCGTTCTAAACCATCTCGTTCTTAGAGAATGACACCGGAAGTAGCTGAGCTCGTCCGTAAGGCCACGGAGTTGGTCCAGAGCGGATCGTTCGAGGCTGCCATCGAAGCTGCGGAACAGGCGGTGCGCCTTGATCCTGACTGTGTGGACGCCTATTCGCTTCTAGGCATCGCTTATTCGCGCAGTGGCAAGCCTCAACTTGCGGAGAACGCGCTTCGGCAGGTGATCCAGAAGCGTCCTGACGCGAAAGCCCACTACAACCTTGCCGCGCACCTGTTTGCGGCGGGGGATCGAATCGGCGCGGAGGAAGAAGCCCGCACCGCCTTAGCGCTCGACGGCTCCCACGAGGCGGCAGCTGCGCTTCTGCGCAGCCTTTCATGGGAGAGGGAGCAGCCCGGTCCCGGAGAGGGGCCTCAGCCATTTGAGCCCTACGCCGCGCCCGAGGCGCCGAAGCCGTATGCCTTCGTGCAAGGTTTGGGCTGGAGTTGGACGCTGCTTGGGTGCTTTTTCATGGCTGCATACGTGGCAACAAGGTCGATTCTGCTGTTGCGATTCGCTTCGATGTTGGACGGCGTCGACTCGGCCAAGATGACCGAAACCCAGGCCCTCGCCATTTTCTCAGAACTCTTCTCTACCCACGCCTCGCTCATGATTGGCGCGCTCGTGTGGCTGATGCTGCTCTGCTCGTGGTGGATTATCGACTACGCACATTGGCAGCGTCGCAGCCTTCTTGCCTACGTCGTCGTTGGCATCCTCGACGCCGTGATCTTGATGTGCTGCACGTACGGAGTCGCCCTGATCGTGATGTTCACGATCTACCTGTGGCTATCTCGCCGCCCACCCTCCTACCCACCGAACTACCGCTAAGGGCGGCCGAACAGCCCAACCATACTGGCCTATTGTGGTCTTTCGATCGAGAGCCGGCGGAGCACCTGTTCGTTGGGCCGCAGGCACTGCATTCGTTTCCTGCGGTCTGCGCCATCGGTCATTGGGCGCTGGTCGCTTGCGCCGGGTGTGTCGTTCCGTTCATTGATTACAAGGAGGTCAGCGAAGTCTCGACGAAACCGCTCCATAAGCTGCCGTTCGAGCCCGGGCCGGGCGCGAGCGTCGGCTTCTGCTAAGTATTGCTGCCTTCCCGGAGAGTCATAGTCCGCCTGGTTCGCAGTGAATAACGCTGGGTAGAACCAATCCGGGGCAAGCGCGCGCGCTCGTTCGACGAATTGTCTGCTCGTGGTGCTCTGGTTCGTAGCGAAGTCAGTCACTTCGCTGCTGAGCATCGCTTGCAGCATGCAGGCCGCAGCTTCAAGTCGCTGTGGAGTGTACTCCCAATAGATTCCCTCGGGATCTGGGTCGAACACCACGAGAAAAGGAGCGGGCTCCTGTGACCTCGATCTGGGCGCCATTGTCGAGCGCAGGCCAAAGTAATACATGGCTTTGGCGTCTTCTCCACGGCCCTGCTGGGCAAGAAGGATGGCGTACTCCAAGGCTGCGTCGGTGGAACGATGGCTGGCTCCGTCAAGGTCGCCAGCCTGCGAGCTTCCGGTATATCTACGCGACGAGTTCCAGGCGAAGGTCGCCCTATAAGCATCCAATGCCTCCGTAGTTCGATGCTGCTTCACGTACATTCTGGCAAGCGCATACTTCGCTCGTGCGTGAAATTCAGCCATCGTCGTTTCCACTGTGACGGCTTCCAGTAGCTTCGCGATGGCGCCTTGGTCGTTATTCACCCGCACGAGTTGTTTGGCCTGATCGATTAATTCAATCACGCGAGCGTTCTTCGCCTCCTCTACCGGGTCCGGCGGGAATGCATACGATCCGCCTTGCGCAGGCGCGAAAACATACAACGCAGAGACAAAGAATCCTGTTGAGATTTGCTTGATTAGTTTTTGCGCTGAGGAACCCATTGATTATCAAACGAACCAGGGGAATAAGCGTTCCACTCCCGGGGTGATCGTAATTCCCCTCCATGAGGTCATCGGTCTGTCCATCCTTTCGAACCCAACACCCACTGTCCCGTTCGCTTAAACGCGGTTCCGGAGCACGACCATGCATAGCGGCGAAGCTTGCCTGAGTCACCGCTAAGTCACCTGGCGTAGGAAACGCCATGCCACATTCCGACCGCAAGAAGAAAGATGGGCAACGCAAGGACAAGAAAAACGCGCGCATGCGCGAAGACGTCCAGCGACGCCACGAAAACGAAGGCGATCCCAAGCCCAGCACCGACCAGAAAGACATCCAAACCTTCAAGCCCGGAAGCGCCGGCGATCGCACCGTCGATCCGCAAAACCGGGCGGCGCAAGGAAAGATCCAAAGATAGGCCCCTCAGCCACGCAGGAATGACCTATCGCATCGTCGAAACAATCTTTTCGCCGACCGTTGAGTGGGCTACACTCGGTCGAACTGGCAGTCGTAGGGATGGAGGTTGTACCATTGGAGAGCGAGCTTCCGGAAGTCGAGGCGCGACGTCCGGCGGCTGTGCACTGGCTTCTGCTCTGGGTCGTCTTAACCGCGGCGGCCTATGCTCTGTCGGCCCGAGTGGGGCTGCTCCTCGCAATGCCCCCGGCATTCAAAGCGACGGCCGTATGGGCGCCGTCTGGTATTGCGATTGCCGCCCTGTTGCTCGCGGGGCGGTCCGTTTGGCCCGGCGTTCTTATCGGCGCATTTGTGGGCAACGTCTTGGATTACTTCGAGCCCGACAATGCGTTTCCGCTGGCATCGCATATCGGACTTTCGCTGGGAATCGCTGCGGCTTCTACACTCCAGGCGCTTTTTGCCCTCGCCCTTATCCTCCGATTTACCGGCGGGGACAAACTACTTGAAAGAACCCGTGACATTGCCCGATTCCTGGCGCTGGTGCCGGTCGCTTGCGTTGTTGCACCGACCCTTGCAATTCCTACAATCGTAGCATTGGGTTTTGCCGGTTGGGCTGCGTTCCCGTCGACGTGGCTTACCTGGTGGCTGGGCGATGTCGTTGGCATCATCTTGATGACGCCGCTCATTCTCGCCTGGTCGAAGCCCGACGACACACGCTGGCGCACCGCGAGAATCTTGGAAGGGACTGCCGTTTTGGGGCTGATCTGGGTGGTCGGCTCCTTGTCGTTTGCTGGCTGGACGTCCATCCAGGCCTTGGCAATGGCGGCAGCGTTTCTTGTGATCCCCCTCGTAGTATGGGGCGCCTTTCGCTTCGGATGGCGCGGTGCAACAGTCGGCCCTGCCCTGTTTTCAGTTTTTGCAATTTGGGGAACAACAACAGGGCACGGCCCCTTCTTCTTCCAAGATCGCGCAGAATCTCTTTTGGCCTTGCAAGCGTTCGTCGCCATCGTGGCGATCACGGCTCATCTCTTAGCAGCCGTGCTGCATGAGCGGCGTCGCGAAGAATTGGCAAAGGACGAAGCTTATGCGCAATTGGAGCACTCGCTACGTGACATACGGACGCTGCGCGGACTGATTCCAATTTGTGCATGGTGCAAAAAGATCCGCAACGACGGCGGCGGATGGGAGCAATTAGAGGCTTACATTAAACGCTTCAGCGATGCCGACTTCAGCCACAGCATTTGCCCTGATTGCGCCGATAGCATCCAAGCGGATTTGGAACCGCCTTACAACCCCCAAACCTAGTCCGAAGTATGTGTGGGCATTGCATCCGCAACTGGCTTAATTCCTTTCCTTGCGTCGAGCTTTTCTCTCCGGCGGCGCATTAATCCTGCAATTTCATTGCTGAGGTCGTCGAACAGTGTGTAGCTTGCCGGAATTACGAAGAGAGTCAGCAGTGTCGAAAGCGTTAGGCCGCCGATAATGACGATGCCCAACGGAGCCCGGAATTCCGACCCTCGGCCAATGGCGGCAGCAACGGGCAGCATCGCGAGAATCATCGCGATGGTCGTCATCATAATCGGGCGCAAACGCACCGGCCCCGCCTCTAGGATCGCCTCGTGCCTGTTCCTGCCTTGTTCGCGCAACGTGTTCGTGTAGTCCACCAACAGGATCGCGTTCTTACCCACAAGGCCGATGAGCATAATAAATCCGATCATGCCCACGAGGTCCATCGGCTGATTCATCATCATGAGTGCCAACAGAGCACCAACAAACGCCTGCGGCTGAGCAAGCTGAATAATAAACGGATAAAGAATATTATCGAACAGCGACGCCAAAACTAAGAATACCAAAACCAGTCCGAGTCCGAAGGCGCTGAACATGTAGGGCATTTCTTGTGCCTGAACTTCGTTCTCACCGCCCTGGCCAAATGTAACTTCATCGGGCACTTCGCCGGCTGCTTTGGCTTCTTCGAGCTTTTTCGTAATCTCCTGGCCGACGGTACCCGGCACAAAGCCCGGAAGCAATTGCGCGGTCACTGCAATTTGTCGCTGCCGATCTCTCCGCTCCACTTTGTCCGGCCCAACGCTTCGCTCAACGTTCGCAACGTCGCCCAAGTAAATTGGGCTGCCGTCCCTAAATGTGATCGGGACGCTTACCAAGGATTCGCTATTCTGTCGAACGTCGTCTGTCAAGTTAACGCGAATGTCGTATTCCCTACCCGCTTCTCGATAGCGCGCGGACGTGTCACCCTCAAACAAAGTGCGCGTAACGCTGCCAAGTTGTCGCACGCTTAAATCGCTATCGGCCATCCGCACCCGATCCGGTCGCACCAGCAACTCGGGTTTTCCGGGTTTGGAACTCAGTTCAAGACTCACAAGACCCTTCACTCCAGACATGATTTCCATCGCCTTTTGGGTCGCCGCCGGCACTAAGTCTGGGTTGGTGCTCATTACGCGCACATCGATAGGTGCGCCACCAAAAGCGCCACCCGTCGTAACAACGATTTTCGCATCGGGGATCTTGCCGATCTGCGCCTGCATTTCACTGACGATCGTGTTCGACGACTTCGACCGATACTCCTCGTGCTCCTTCCAAAACATGAGCGTATCCAAAATCGCCGCTTTCGGTATGAGGGCGACGGTAATGCCCGCATACTGTGAGCCGGAGTTCCCGACGCCAAATCCCCCGCTGAGCTGGCCGATATTGCTCGTCACGTATTCCGTTTCCGGCCGCGCCATAGCAATTTCCTCAACCCGTTCGACCACGGCAGTGGTCCTTTCAAGCGACGAGCCGGGCGGCATCGTAATTTGAATCTGCACTTGCCCCATGTCGCCGCCGCCGAAAAACCGGTTGGTGAAAATCGGGCCGCCCTTGTTCCCCGCGAGGAAAAAGCCGACCGCACCGAAAGCTATCATTACGCCGGCAAAAGCAAGCCCGCCAAAAAGCGGCATCAGATTTCGCTTCTTGAAAAACCCGCCCAACCAAGCTCCGAGTGGAATCATGCCTATTGTCGCAGCGTACGGTTCCAAAAAGGGGTCTATCTGTTTTAGAATCCCAGGCAAAACTGCAAAACAAAAGAGAGCCGCTCCGACAGCAATCCACTTCCCTGCTCTGCTCTTGGTGAGCGCGCTCCCAAGCGTGAGCCCGAGCCCGAAAGCAAGGGCCATCATTCCAACATCGATCGCACCCTTGAGCGCCAGGGCCAGCGTGGGAACGCCCATCCCACCACCAATCATCATGAAAACGCCGAACAAAAACGCCCAGCCGGCCATGAACACCAACCACCGACGCTTAAGCGCCTTGTCGAGCAGCTGTCGATAACCATTCGCAAACGCGCTAAATCGTTCGTCGAACCACTTCGGAAAGCCGTGCTTCTCCTCCAAGTTTTCGCCCTTGCGATACCACCGGCTCGCCAGCATCGGCGTAAGCGTAAAGGAAACGAGGAGCGATGTGAGCGTGGCGGCCGCAACCGTCAACGCAAACGGACGGAAGAACTGTCCGATAATTCCACCCATAAACGCAACGGGAAGAAACACGACAAGGTCGACCATCGTAATCGCCAGCGCAGCGAGCCCGATTTCCATTCGGCCGTTGAGTGCCGCGTCCCTCGGGTCTTCGCCTTTCAATAAATGGCGATATGTATTCTCAAGGACGACGATCGCGTCATCAACCAAAATGCCGATAGCCAGCGATAACCCAAGCATCGTCATCGAGTTCAGTGTAAAACCAAACGCCTGGATAAGGGCAAATGAAACAAATAAACAAGTCGGAATCGCCAGCGCAACAATGAGGGTTCCTCTAAAATTGTGGAGGAACATATAGATAATCCCAACGACCAACACGACACCCAAAACGAGTGCGACATTCAGGTCGGCGATGGATTCCTTGATCTGCTCCGCTGATTCCTGGGTAATCGTAAATTTGATCCCCGTTTCGTCCGAAACTTTTTCAAGCTCCGCCTTCGCGACATCCGTAATAGCAACCGCGTTGCCCTCCCGCGACTTCTGAATCCCGATAAACACGGCCTCACGGCCGTTAACTCGGCTGATCTCCGAACGCTCCGCCGGGCCATCGGTAATGTCGGCAATGTCTTTCAACCGCACAATCGCCGGAGTGCCGTTCGGATCGTTGCGGTTTGCGATCGCAATATCCAGGTTCTCCAGATCGGCAACCGACTTAAACTCGCCCTGTACACGAATGGACGTTTCGCGGTTTCCTTCTGTAATGCGGCCACCTGGCACGTTAACGGTCGCCTCGCTAATGGCACTCGTCACGTCGAGGATCCCGATACCGTAGCTCAACAAGCGTTCGCGGTCAACGGCTACGCGAAGCTCGCGCGCTTGCCCACCCTGCACCGATACCTGCGCAACACCCGGAATTCGGGCCAGCCTGTCCTGAACGCGGTCGTCTAAAAAGTCGCGCAACTCAAGCGGCGTCATTTTGTCGCTTTCGGCAGCTACATAAAGAATAGGCTGCCCCGAAAAATCCAGTTTAGAAACAACCGGCCGTTCCGAATCTTCAGGCAGACGAGCGATGACCGCGTCAACCTTCGACTTAACGTCCGATAGCGCCGTATCCTGGTTGATCTGCAGCTCGAACTGAATACTGACAATCGAAACGCCCTCGATCGAAGTCGATTCGAGAGTCTGGATGCCGTTCACGCTCGAAACCGCTTCCTCGATTACGCGTGTAATTTGATTTTCGATTTCCTCCGGGTTTGCGCCGAAGTATGCAGTCTGCACCGAAATATTCGGGAACGAAACCTCAGGGTTCTCTTCGACAGGTAGGCTGCCGAGAGCGCGCCACCCTAATACGAGCGCGGCCACAACGAGCATCCAAACCCAAATGGGCCTTCGAATTGCAGAGAGGGTTAAATTCAATTGCGCGCCTCTACGTCTTTGGCATCAGTTTTGTCTTCTCGGATCTTAGAGCCGTCTTCCACCAGATCCTTACCGCGAAGAATCACGTCTTCGTTTGGTGAAAGCCCGATAACTTGAACGACGCTGCCCTGCTGATGCCCGACCTTTACCGTCACGCGCCGTGCCACTTCGCCATTCTTGGTAAATACATAGGTTTTATCTCCGTCTTTTCGAATCGCATCGATAGGCAAAGTTACGGCGCCAGGTATCGCCCTTAGCTTAAGGACAGCCTGGCCGAACATCCCAGGCTTTACAATCATTCCAGGGTTCTGAATGGCAATTCGCGCCGCGAATAAACGCCCCAGCGATTCTGCCTTCGGGTCGATCGCAACAATCGAGCCCGTAAATGTTCGCCCGGGAAGCGCATCCAATTTAACAGTCGCCGTCTGACCTATCTGAACGTTGGCAATTTCTGTTTCCGGTACCTGCCCCTCGAAATAAACTCCGTCTAGGCTGACAATCGAGGCCACCGACGTCCCCGGTGAAACAACCTGCCCGACCTTTGCGGGCTTCCCTGTCACAAACCCATCTATTGGTGAGACGATGGCCGCCTCGGCGAGCTGTTGCTGTGCAATCCGCAGCGTAGCTTGCGCTTGTTGCAATTGCGCGTCCGCCTGCTGTACCTGCTGTCGCCGAATGTCGTCATTTACCGAATTCGAGCGCGCCATCCTTACCTGCTCTTCCGCCTGGCGAACGGCTTGCTCTGCCTGTCGAATTTCCTGAGGTCGGGCGCCTTCCACAACCGCGTCATAGGCCTCCACCGCGGTGCGATAAGTCGCAAGCGCGGAATCATATCCGAGTTGTGCAGCATCGACCTCCGCTCGCGAAATCGCGTCACCGGCAAAAAGCTTCTTCGCCCTGTCTAAGTCGGCCTTCGCCTTGTCGAGTCCGGCCTTCGCGCCGGTTACCCTTTCTCGGGCCTGCGCCCTGTCCTGCGACCGCGCCCCGGCCAAAACCAAGTCCAATTGTGCGCGGGCTTGGCCAAGTTGAGCTTCGGCCGAGCGAATCGCGGAAATGGATTGCTGCGGACTGATCTGGGCTTGAATCGACGCCTGCTGCCTTGCGCTTTGTGCAGCCGCCACCCCGGCCCGAGCCTGCTGAATCTGCTGCTGGAGCGAAGCCGAATCGACGCGCGCTACCACCTGTCCCGCGCGAACTCTCGAACCCTCAGTCACAGAAACCGCCACGATTCTGCCGGCTAATTTCGAACCGAGGTCTACTTCGTCGAGCGTTCGAATAGGCCCGTTCAGAGTTAGGTCCGCGCTCAATGTTTTTACAACCGGCCTAACAAACGTAACCGGAACGGTCGTGTCCGAAATGACTTTTTGCTGGGCGGCCGCCTCCTTTTGCTCCTGCTTATTGGGCCTTCCGATCATAAAGAACATCAAGGCAAGCAGTGCGATGCCTATCGTCGCAAGAAAGATATTTCGCTTCATGTGCTTCCTAAAACTCCTCGGACCCAACGGCCCGCTGTAGGTTTGATACCGCGATGCGGTATTGAAAAACTGCATTTACAACCGCCGTCCGCGCTGCGACGAATTGTGCGTTTGCGTCCGAAACTTCCAAAGGAGTTCCAACGCCCTCCTGGTACCGCAACTCGGCTACCCGCAACGCTTCCCTTGCGGATATCAACCCCTTTTCCGCCGTCTCGACTTGCTTCTCAGCCGAAATCAAATTGAGGTGAGCCTGCTTAACTTCAAGCGTCACTCCCAACGTGGCTTGGTCTAAAGCGATTTTCGCCTTCGTCTCGTCGGCCCTTGCCTGTCGAACGAGTGATCGATTTAGCCCGCCGTCGAAAATCGGAAACGACAGTGCCGCGGTCGCAGATATAGAATCCGACGCGCCGCCCAGTCCGCTTGCCTCCGGGTCATAGCTGAAATTCCCGGTCAAGTTGAGCGCAGGAAGATTTCCTTTTTCTCGCGCTCGTCGAAGTCGGTTCTGAAAATCGAAGCGGCGCTGCGCTGCAATTAATTCCGGCCGGCTTTCCTTCGCCTTTTCAGTCAACTCTTCGATTGTCTTATCGACCCGAATGATATCGGTCGGTGGGATCAATTCCACCGGGGTGGAAACGTCCCGCGAGAGTGCCTCGTTAAAGGAGGCCTCCGCAAGCAGCGCGTTGTTCAATGCTTGCAGCCGTTCCTGCTCCGATGACGCGAGCTCGGCCTCGAAGCGAAACACATCGAACTTCGCCGTTTGCCCAGCTTCATTGCGAACCTTTGCGACGCGCAGGTGCTCCGTAACGTTCACGACTCTTTCCTCCGCCACCTGCAGCAATTCGTCGGTCCGCAGTACGTCCAAAAAAGTGGTTTTCGCCTTCAGCGCAACGTCGTTGAGTGTTGCCGAAAGCATCGCAAGGGCAGATGCTTCCAGGGCCCTTGCGCCACCAAGGGCCAACCCTGAAATGCCCCAAATGTCCACAGCCTGCACAAGTTGCAAAGCGATGCTTTTCTGGTCGAGAGGGCGAATAATAATGGGTGGCTGCTTCGGGTCGAGCACCGCCGAAATCTCGCTTGTATACCGAGTGTAAGTGCCGTTGGCATTTAATTTCGGCAGCAACGCCGAACGCGCCTGCTGAACCCCGCCTTTCGCGAACTCCACGTCTTGCTCTGCGCTAAGAACGGCGTACGCGTTCTGCTTGGCGATGCGCACCGCCTCTTCCAATGTCAATGGCGCGGCTTCCTGTCCTATTGCCAATATCGGCGCAAGCAAGCCGATAAAAGCCCAGAAGGTCTTCTTCATTTCAAACTCATCCCTGTTTCAATTTCGGTTGTTGATTCCATCGAGCAGGCACTCTACGATCGATGAAAGCTGCGTAGACGGGCCGCCGGTCAGCCGAAGCACCACAATCGGGTGCGTCAGCATCCTGGCAGAAATTTCAGTGTCGTGCGGGCGAAGCTCTCCGGCTGCGACCCGCGCTGCAAGGTAGCGGGCAAGCGTCTGCACTCCGGTTTTGCACATCGCCGTCCATCGAGCCTCCAACTGCGGGTTGGTCATCGATTCGCGAACGATCATGCGCACAAAACTCTCCCGCTCCACCAGCAAGTCGTGATAGCCCTGAACGACCTCCAAGAGTACCTCTGAGGCAGGACGGTCGAAGGACGGCAGCAGCACTCGCTCCAGTTCCGCCACAAAGCCGTGCTTCTCGAAAACGGCAAGCAGAAGGTCTTCCTTGCTGTCGAAGTAGTGATACACAAGCCCCGTTGCCACCCCGCACGCCTCGGCGAGGTCCTTGATCGTGGCGTTCTCGTATCCCTTCTCCGCGAACAGCGCCAGAGCCGCATCGATTAGCTGATGCCGCCTTCCCTCCTGGGGCTCCCGTTTCGACGTCTCCGGTATGCTCATTGAACGCTCAGTCAGCGGTTATACCAGGTTCGGCGCAAGAATGGTTGCAATGGTAACGCAGAAATAACCAAAAACGCAGGATTACTTGAACGATCGGTCAAAGTTCCGCGGTGCGGGGTGCCGGCCGCGGCGCGGGGGTCAGTTCAGCCATCGCCACTCTTCTCCTGTGCGTGGCGAGGGCGCATCGACCATATGTACGGCGCGATTTGGCCAACACCCTAAGTTTCGCGAACAAGGCCTATGGATGGGCGAGCGTATCGACTGGTTTCGGTCGGACCAAACAGTCGGCATTTGGTCGCAGATTGCCTAAGTCTATCCATCGGCTGCAGGTCAGTGATCGTTCAGTTGCATGAGGGGGCGGTGCCATCGGCGTCGATGAGCGAATCGCAAGCCGCATGACGCACGCGAACGTACCAAGGCTTCGCCATCATTCCATCCTCGGCGACAGTTCATATTTTGCAGCCTTCCCGGACTCAAAAAATATGCTGGCATTTGCAACGCGGGGGTAGATCCGGAGCCCGGTTGGCAAGGTTAGGCCGGCGTTGACCTGAATAACTAGCTCGGAGTTCGACCGAATCGCCTCCACGTTCTGAGGCGTCTTTGGGAGGATTGGCTCTCGATCAGAGAAGATAACGCTGACGTCTACGGATTGCTCCATTCTCTGGTCGATCAACAGAATCGCATCCATTGGCGCAAGATGGTCGTCTACGGCTGCTCTCACCACACTTTCAAGAGCTGTCCGCGTGTCGTTCTCCGCAATTCGAGCGCGATACTCTACCAGCCCTCCTAAGACCACCAGTGTGCCGACTGCGATGCCGATTGGCACTAGCCGCCTGGCCATGGGTCCCTTTCTGCCGCAAGCGGCTATCCCGCCACCCCTTGGGGTGGCGAGCCAACGTCGAATAGTTGGACGCCTTTCACCAGATCTAAGCCTTCCTCGCTTGCCAGCCCAGCACTCCATAATCGCGCACTGCTCCAGCGGTAGTCGTTGCTCCTCGCACACAAACCCCTTTTTACCGGATTGCTGTGTATATATTCGAGTTTTTGCTTGAAGACCCACTCCGCGTCGATGACAATGCTGCGGAAGCTCCGTTGCCACAAAACACGATCTTGTAAAGTTCGGCTCGACTCATGTTTCCGGCGAATGTTCTCATCGAGAATCGGCAATATTCTCC
>JALYSG010000070.1 GCA_030854945.1 Armatimonadota bacterium | reverse complement strand
GTCAGCGATGGCTCGAGATGCCAGACCCGCTTGAACTCCCACGGATGCTGCGTGCCGTCATACCACTGATGCGTCCCCGGCGTTCCGTCGTAGACAAAATCCTTCCCGACCGCCTCCCAAGTCTCGCCACCATCGTCCGAGCGCTGGATCAGTTGCCCAAACCAGCTCGTCGATTGGGAGACATAGATGCGATTCGGATCCACCGGCGAACCTTTCGCGTGATAAATTTCCCAGCCGGCAAAGTGCGGGCCGGTGATTTTCCAATCCTTCCGCATCCCATCGGAGGTGAGAACGAAAGCGCCTTTTCGCGTGCCAACGAGTAATCGAACTGCGCTCATGTTTACTTTCTCTTAGAATGTTTAAGTTTTCGTTCCTGGGTGGGCAATCGAATTTGGCGCGTGCGGTTGTAGCCGGGGACGCTGTCCCCGGTCGAGGATTGGGGTGCGGGCCAAAACAAATGCGGTTAGTTCCAAAATATTTCGCGAAGTGCCGGGGATAACGTCCCCGGCTACAACTCCCAGCAGCCCTACGCGACTTATTGATCGACCATCGTTATAAATCCTCCGTAGGCCATCCGTTTGGGGTCGAAAGGCAGGCTCTTCATTTTCATCATTTCCGCCAGGCGCGGGTCATTCATGACCTTCTTGTTCACGGCATCGCGGTGCGCCCGGGATCTGAAGACCACCCAGGAGAAGACGACCGTTTCACCTCGCTTCGGTTTCACGAGGTCGGGAAAGGAGGTCCCGTAAGGGTGCTCGAGCTGTTCGCCCGCGCATTCCCGCACTTCGAGTGCGCCATGCTCGCGCCAGATCTTTGCCGCTTTGGTCGCGATTCGGAAGTAAGCCTTCAAGTTTTTCCTTGGCACTGGCAGGACATATCCATCGATGTATTTCATAAGGTATTGGTCTTTGGGTTTTGATCGCAGGCATTCGCCATCGTACCGGTTCTCCTGCTGAGCGTGTTGCCGGCGGAGACGGATCAACCTGCCCGTTCTGTTTCGTCGTATTTGAGCTTGGGATACCAGTCGGTCCCGCGGCCCTCGGGTGTTGTGTCCAGGATGATCCAGAGCGGGTTCATGTCGGGCGCGTTGTGGGGATCCTGGCCGGGATCGGCCATCTCCGTATTGCCTTCGGCGCTATAAAAATGGCGGATCGTGTCGCCGTGGCGCTGGAACACGGTGTAGGCAGGCATGTCGGCGTCACGCTCCCCAACAAAATCTTCGGTGAAATCTCCGTTCGAGTCGGAATAGAGGTTCAGGTTTTTCCAGCCACGACTCTCGGCGTATTTCGCGATGCGATCGTAGGTCGATCGCGCGACGACAACCAGAGCGATCCGCTGCGCGAGATGCGGAACCTCAGGGTCCCAGGAACTCAACTGCGAGGTGCACATCGGGCAGCCTTCTTCCCGCTGCGGCCCATACATCATGCTGTAGACGACGAGCGTATCCTTGTCCCCGAAGAGATCTTCCAGGCCGACCTCGCCATCCTTCCCGGCGAAGCGATAATCCTTCGTGACTTCGCCACCCGGCGGCAACGCCCGGCGTATCTCGCCGATGCGCCAGATATGGCGGCGCAACTCGATCTCCTCGGCCAGCAGGGCGTTCCGCGCTTTGCGATACTCTTCGCTCTCGTTTGGGAAACGGACGTCGTTCTTTTTCGCCAGCTCATCGGCTGGCACCAGAGTTTCGTTCTTCGTCATATTATTTTTGGTTTTGGTGTTTTCGTTCGGGTTACAGTTCTCTACTCCATCGAGTGCAGCCCGATCATGTTTCCCTCGGTATCATAAATCAGAGCGATAAAGCCATACTGGCCGATGGATAGTTTCTCTTTCTGGATCCGCCCGCCATTCTTCACCGCGCGCGCCGCCTCGACGGCGCAGTCGGCGCAGGAGAAATAGATGATCGTGCCGCCCATGCCTGAATCTTTGCCCCCCATTTTGGCCAGTGCTCCGCCGCATCCGGGGTTATCGAGCTGCATCGGGAAGGCCCATAACTCGATATCAGCGTTACTCTCCAGATGATCGAGCGTTAACTGCAATGTCGTTTCATAAAAGGCCTTGGCCCGGTCCATGTCCTGGACGTAGATCTCGAACCATCCCACTGGATTGCGATCTGTATTCATTTTGTCTCCATTTGTTTGTATTCGTCATGTCGCCGCCACCATTGGTATGGAGCGGTTTGCGGATAGCCCGCGGGTGAATCTTCCCATTTTTCCTGCCGGCCGAGCGGAGTGAGATCCAGCAACGTCCAGACCGGTCCCAGAGCTTCGACTCCGCGTTCCGTGGTGAAGTAAGTGTGAAACACTTCTCCGTTCTCGCGCAGGAAGGCACTCAGGCCAAAAGTCTCGCCTGCCTTGGTGGTCACTCCGAAGTCGCGGTTGAAATCGCTCCCTGCGGAAGAATACCAGGGCAAGGTCCAGCCCATCCGCTTTTGGTAAGCCTGCAGTCGAGCCAGCGGCGCGCGCGAGACGAGGACGAAAGAAGTGTCGCGCGCGTTCAGATGGGCGAAATGCCCGACCTGATCGATGAACATTGAACAACCGGGACAGCCAGCCTTCGGCCACCCGCCCACATCAGGTGCAAACATGAAGTGGTAGAGCAAGAGCTGGCGGCGACCCTCGAAAAAGTCGGCAAGGCGGACGTTGCCGTTCGGTCCCTCGAATTGGTAGTCCTCGCGGATTCACAAACTAAGTGCAACACGGACGACGTGCGGAGGGAAGGGAAAAAGAAGGATTTGGAAGGGGGAGAAAAGTGGCCGGAAGGTGGGGATGAAGTATCGGCAACTGGGTGGGGAAGAACGGAGCGTGCTGGCGGCGTTGCGCTTGTTGGGGCTCAAGCCGGCGGAGATCGCGCGGGAGCTTGGGCGCCACCGCAGCACGGTGACGCGAGAACTGAAGCGCAACGCCGCGCCCTACGACGGCTGGTATCGCGCGCGGCGCGCGCAGCAGCGGGCGCATGCACGGCGCTATCGGTCGCGGCGCAACAGCCAGTTTGGGCGCGGGCACTGGGAGCG
>JALYSG010000053.1 GCA_030854945.1 Armatimonadota bacterium | reverse complement strand
CCCGCTCCCCTTCGTGCCGATACACCGCCGCGTCGACGCCTCCAACGGAGTTCTCGCCGCCCGGGCCGTCGAAGATGACCGGTGCCTTCGCCCGCGCTAAATCGGGATAGAGCGCGCCGACAAAAGCCTTGTTCATCGTAAACGCATAGGGCGCACTGGACACCGTGCACTTATGATTCTCCGAATCAACGTAGCCGGACATGCCGTCGGTCCAATTTGCCAGCGGCCCGCGGTCGTTATTGTCCCCCGCATACATGAGCATGCCGTTGCCCAGATCCATGACGCTCATTCTGCAGCCGAGGAGTCGCATGCCCCGCGCGTCTTCGAGGGCGTGCTGCCACAGTAGCCCAACCATCGTGAGGAACAGCAGAAGAGCGAAGCCGACCATCCCCGCAAGCGCTCTCCACGGCCATGCCCAGTCCTGCGCTCGAAACGCTTTCCAAAGCAACCAGGCCGTGAACGCGGCAATCCCGACCAGAAGCGCCAGCCCGGTGATCGCCATGGTCCAGTCCTCGCCGTTCATCTATCAATTATGAGGGTTGCCAAAGGCAGCGAGTGATCGCGCATGATCGGTTCCCCTTGCGCGCCATGCCGCCCGACACGCCACGCGCTCTCTCGCGCAGGTCCCCGCTCCCCCTGGGAGAGGACCGTCCCCCCGACTCGTCGGGGTGGACGGAGGTGAGGGAGATAAACAAACCCGCCTACGACCCGGGCGGCCGATACGCAATTTCGCTCGCGCGCCCGAGCGCGTCCAGCGTCTCCTCGATCGTCATCAGCGGCGTCGTCTCCAGTTTCGAGAGCGCGCCGCCGCCGGTGATCGCAATGGCGACCGCGGCCATCGAAACGTTGTCGGGCGCTTCCCAGAGGTTATAGGCGTCGTACTCGCCGAACGCGAACCAGAAGCCGTGCAGCTTGCCGCCGACCGACTCGATGTACTTGCGCGCAGCCTCGCGCCGGTCCTCCGGGTTCTTCATCATCCGTGCCCAAGTCTCGGGCGTATAGCTGAAGCGAGTTAGATAGAAAGCCATGGCTTCGTCAGTCTAGCTCCACCGTTCGGTCAATGGCCATAAATGCGCATTGCGTCGGCAGCGAACTGCGCAAGCAAGATCCAGCACATCGCAAAAATAAGCGCAAAGTACACACCGCCTGCCACTTTGGCGATCGTCTCCGAGACGGAGAAATGAACAAGGCCGGAATAGATGCACACTGCGCCCGGCGCCCCGGACACGAATCCTATGAACAGGACGTTGAAAAAAGACGCCATGTCCGAAGAGGGCGAACTCATGCCAAGGCCCATAAAGGCTAAAAGAACACCCACGGTAAACAAGGCGGCACAGCCGCAACTGGCAGCTCCTTTCGAGGGAGATGCGTGCGCTACCGGCATGCTCTTCCAGTAGGGTTGATGTGTGCCGACGGGCTTTGCCGGCTGCCCTTTCGCCGGAAGGATCACCACAATGATGATCCCGATAAGACCCAGGACCAGGGGCAAAAGGATCCCTTCGACTAGTCGGCCCTTGCCTTTCCCCAAGATCGCCCCGACTGCGACCCCACCAATCCAAAGTGCGGCAAGGGATACAGAATCAAACGGTTCCATTTGCACGCCTAGCTTCGCGCAGCTCCTCGGGGTTCTGCAAAGCCATACCAACACCATTCTATCCTTCGCCCCGGCTTCTCGGATATCATTTGATTGGAATGGAGCGGTCGCGCAGAGAGAAAAAGGGAGCCGAGAAGATTGCCCTGCAAAAGCGGAGGTGGATCATCGCCCTCGGTTTCGCGCCCTGGTACGTAGCTCTCTACTACTTACTGAAAGAAACAGGGTTTGAAGAAGCCGTGCGCAAGGCGACCGAGCCATGGGAACAGTCTCCAGCAGGGTTGCTGATCGTGCTGTTTTTCGCGCCCGTCGTCTTTGCTGCCATAAAGTATGTCGATAGCGACTACACGGTCCCTGAAACGGTGCCGAAACCGCTGCGCCTAACGGTCTTTGTGTTCCAAGGTATGGCGCGCGGATTCGCAGTTGCCGGCTGCTATCTCTTGTTAATGTTCTCGCTTAGGTTCGTGCCGATTTTAGCAATCTTGATCGGCCTTCTCTCCTGGTTGGCCGTCGTCATTGGAATTCTTATTCGGCAGTTTTTTCTTGAAAGGGCCGCGAAGAAGACTGTTACCGCCCTTTACGAGGCGATCAAGAATGATGAGCAGGAAGTTCTCTCCGGGTTGTGCGAGCCGGAGGCCGCCGAGGGCTTGGCTGCTCTCGATTCCCGCGCCGGCAAACTGACTTGGTATCGAGTCATGAATGTGATGCTGGAAGAGAGGCACTTCACGTTTATGGTCGAGTCGATAAGAAATCGGATGCCGAAATTCGAGGAAGTGACAATTAAGCCTGGCGGCAATCGAGTCGTAAATGTGATGGCGGAAGGGATCTGATGGCATCGTCTCAGGACCCCGCAAGAAGCTCGGAGTACGAAAACTGTGTCAATCGTCAAGTCTAATCATTTTTGGAACGGTGTGTTTTGATACGATGGGTTCGGCTAGCGTTTCCCAACGGGCATTTTTTCGCGGCGAAGCCGCTATCGCGCCACCCCTTGGGGTGGCGATCCCAGTATGACCCTCCGGCAGAAACTGAGTTGCTGCCGTTTACAATCTAGCAGAACGATGTTATGTGCTCTTAGCATCCACGAAGCGCCGGAGCGCCGCGAGACTCTGGAGCGCGGACTGGTGAGTTAGAATCGCCCGGCCTTGCCAAAGGGTCGTCGACTGTTCTGCATTGGCTCGCCACCCCAAGGGGTGGCGCGATAGCCGCTTGCGGCGGAAAAAGCACCATTGTCAATGCCGGAAGCAGCCATGCGGCGGTTGCGAAAAGGATTTCCATCTTCAGCGATTGCTCACTTTATTGAATGGACAGGTTCGGGACTCGAGCACGATGCTACGAATCGAGGGGCTGTATCTCTATCCGATGCAAATAGAAAGCCTGTGTCTCTTCGTTTACCCACAGAAGCACGGATTGATGCCCTGACGCCGCGGGCACCGCTACAACGGGCAATTCATGGTTGCCCGACTGAACCGTCGTGGTCTGCACAAGTTTTCCGGCGGAACGCACTTCAAGCGTCAAGTCGTCGTAAATCGCGCCTATGACGAAATTGATCAAATAAAAATCACCTGCTCTCGGTGCATGGAATTTCACACCGGCATACGCAGGCACCCCTGCACAGGCCACAAGAATCGCCGGCGTAGATGCGTTCATATGACCCCCACCTCCCAATAACAGTTGCGCCCGCGTTGAGTAGGTCTTGCGTGCATGCAGCGTCACCTTCGACCACTTCTCGGTCAGAAAACTCGCCTGCATTTGGGTGCCGATAGCGTGCCTGTCTGTTACGGTCCCGATCGGAGGCGGCTGAGGCATTGGGTAGCTGGTTCGAATCGGCTTGCCCTCGCCATTTGCGACGACTTTTATCGCTGCGTGCGTGATGGTTTTCTTCGAAGCGGCCTTGGCTTTTTCTACGGCTTTCTTCCCTTCAATTTTTTTCTCATCCTCTCTCCTTTACACCGATAGGCTGTGTAAATGATACAGCGTCGCCGAATTTATTTCGATGGGTGGTTGAATCGGCATATACCCGGACGCACCGCCGTCGACCATCAACGTCTCGCCGTTGATGTAGGAGGCTTGATCGGGGGCGAGGAAGACGAACGGCCCTCGCCACCTCCTCCGGCTCGCACACGGTTCCCCTTCCGCCCACCAAACTACCGAAGGATGCGGCCTTACTGGCGGAGGGGGAACCTCTAAGGAGGGGGTTCCACGGGACCCAACCAAACACGAAGTCCCTTCAGTCGACCGGCATATAGACCGACGCCCCGCCGTCGACCATCAGCGTCGCCCCGTTAACGTAAGACGCCTGGTCCGAAACCAAAAACACCACCGCCTTCGCCACGTCCTCCGGCGTGCACAGCCGGGGCATCGCGTAATCCTTCAAATCGGATTGCACGCGGGCGGGGTCTTCGTAAAGCGGGGCGAGCGAGGGGGTTAGCACCACGCCGGGGGCGACGGCGTTGCACCGGATGCCCTGTGCGCCGTATCGCGACGCGACGGATTTCGCCAGGTGCACCAGCGCCGCCTTGCACGCTCCGTACGCCGGCCGCACTCCTCGGCCCACGAAGCCCTCGATGGACGCGGTGTGCACGATGGCCCCGCCGCCCCGCGCCAACATGTGCGGGATGGCGTGCTTGCAGCCCATGAACGCGGCTTTCAGATTGACCGCGACCATGCGGTCGAACACGTCCATATCGAGCGTCGCGATATCGTCGTCCTGCTCGATGATCTTGGGGTCGGTAGCGTTGTTGTGGAGGATGTCGATTCCGCCGAAGGTCTCGACCGCAACGCCGATCATCCGAATCACTTGCGCTTCGTCAGAGACGTCGATCTTCGCGGCAACCGCCCTTTCCAGATCGCCCGCCACCCGCTCGGCCGCCGGCCCATCGATGTCTGCGACTACAACCGAGGCGCCCTCTTGCGCCATCAGCCGCGCCGTCGCCTCGCCGATACCGCTGCCGGCTCCGGTCACCACCGCCACCTTTCCGCTAAGGAGTCCCATACGCCGAACCTACCCGATGGTGTTCGCATAGGTCCCTCGGCTTCGCTCGGGATGACAGCCGATCGCACGATTTCGCCCCGGATGACGGCCGCTCCCACCTGTCATCCCGACCGGAGCGAAGCGGAGTGGAGGGACCTATGTCCGGCGATAGAAAAGGATCCCTCGGCTTCTCTCGGGATGACCTCAGAGTTGACGCATCGTCAGCGGTACCAATCCTCGGCCAGATCATCCCAGTTCGGATTCATTGACTCGATGAGGTTAACCTTTTTGTCACGTCGCCACTTCTTGAGCTGCTTTTCGCGCGCGATGCCGTCGACGGCGGCGCTAGCCTTTTCGAAGTACATAAGGTACTGCACGTTGTAACGCGAGGCGTATCCTGGGAGAGTGCCCTGTTTGTGCTCCCAAACTCGGCGAGAAAGGTCGTTCGTGAAGCCAATGTAAAGGACTCGCGAGTGGCTCGCCATTATGTACACCCAGAACTCCTGCATCAGGCAGGAGTTTATCGCGTTTGCTCATAGGTCCCTCAACTTCGCTCGGGATGACGGTTAATAGCGACGAAGGTTGACAAACCCCGCGCCCGTGGCCCTATGTAGTAATGGCGAAGCTGCATCTCGCACCCGCCCCGCGGGCAGGTCGCAAACAAGAAAACCCACGCGACGCCAAGCCCCGCGAGGCTAAACCATTCACAATCCCCAATTGTGAACGGTTCTGTGAATGCTTTCTCGCCCAAGAACCCAAAACCGTCAACCACCACAAATCCCCGGCGAAGCCGCTGACTGAGGTGAGGGAGGTCAGCTAACCGTGATACAATATCCCCTCGGATGCCCAACCACAAAAGCCTCGACTCTCTGAAGCTCTTCACGGGCAACGCCAACCCCGACTTGGCGCACAAGATCGCGGACATTCTCGGCATCGAAGTGGGCAAAGCGACCACTACGCAGTTCAGCGACGGCGAGATCCGCGTGCAGGTGGACGAAAGCGCGCGCGGCCACGACGTGGTGATAGTTCAATCCACGTGCCAGCCCGCGAACGACAACCTCATGGAGCTGCTGATCATGATGGACGCGTTCCGCAGAGCGAGCGCGAACTCGATGACGGTCGTCATGCCGTACTACGGCTATGCCCGGCAGGATAAGAAAATCAAGCCGCGCGAGCCGGTCACTGCTCGGCTCATCGCCGACCTGATCACGCAGGCCGGAGCCAACCGCATCGTCTCTTGCGATCTACACGCCGACCAGATCCAAGGGTTCTTCGATCTGCCGGTGGACCACCTTTACCTCGGCCCCGTGATCGGTAGGCACCTGATCGACCAGGGCTACAGCGACCAGGACGCCGTCGTCGTCTCGCCCGACGTGGGCGGCGTGGGCCGCGCCAGGGCTCTCGCGGAGATGCTCGGCAAGCCTCTTGCGATTATCGCGAAAAGACGCCCCGAACCCGGCCAAGTCGACATCATCGAAATCATCGGTGACGTGGACGGCAAGGTTTGCATCATGATCGACGACATCGTCGACACCGGCGGCTCAGTCGTCCAGGGCGCCGAAGCGCTGCTGAAGCGCGGCGCGACCGATATCGTTTGCACGTGCACCCACGCGGTGTTCAGCGCAAACGCCAGCGCGCGCATGCAAGAAGGCCCGATCAGCCGGGTGATCACCACCGACACGATCCCGGTGCCTAAGACCAAGCAGTTCCCGAAACTGACGATTCTCTCGGCAGCTCCCCTGCTCGCCGAAGCCATCCGCCGCATCCACATGCACGAGTCCGTCAGCAGCCTGTTCGACAGCTGGCGTTAGCGCGGCAAAGATCGTCGAAACCCTCCGCGTGTTTTTTGCGTTAAAACCTCCAAATGAGGTTCTTACCGCTGCTCGCTCTCATCGGCGTATCCAGTTGTATGGCACAAGGTATCGACGAGTTTCCTGGCTTCCCGACCGCAAGTCCGGAGCGCGACGACAAGGTCGTGCGAACCGACGCCGAATGGAAGAAAATCCTGTCACCGGAACAGTATCGGATTCTCCGAAACAAAGGGACCGAGGCCGCCTTCTGCAGCCCGCTGCTGGACACGCACGAAGTTGGGGTTTTCCACTGCGCCGGATGTGATTTGCCGCTTTTCTCGACGGACGCGAAGTTCGACTCGGGCACCGGTTGGCCTTCGTTCTTTCAGCCGGTCACGAGGGAATCGATCTGGCTGAATGAGGACCGCAGCCACGGCATGTTGCGTTCCGAAGTCCTTTGCGCACGATGCGACGGCCACCTCGGCCACCTGTTCAACGACGGGCCTAAGCCTTCGGGCATGCGTTTTTGCATGAACGGCGAATCGCTGAAGTTCAAGAAGTCTTAGGCTTGTCCGGTTCCCAACTTAGCGCACCGCTTGGGCAGCGCTCAACCTGTGCCCTTATGTCTGAGGTGGTGGCAGCGAGCATGTTGATCCATGGACGCTTCTTGACGTTGAACACACCAGGCAGCCCACGCACGCAAATGCCGGAGTGGATGCAGCGATCGGGCTTCCAAAGCACCGTGATCTCACCGTTCGAGTAGCGAATCGTCCGCTCGTCCATTTGTAGATTGTATCGCTTGCAGGACTTTTTCGAGCGACGACGAAAGATACCACCATGTATATGGTGGTATCCCATTGGAAGCCCCTTCCGGGCAAGCAAGCTGAGTTCGAGAAGAACGGTCTCGAGGCCCGCCGCCGAGGGCGGGGCATCGAAGGCGTTGTGTCGATCGAGGCGTTTTGGTCAGGCGACGAAATCGTCGTAGTTCACACCTACACCGATGCCGAAACGTACGGTCGACTAATGGCCGACGACGGTCCTTTCGCCGAGAATATGAAAGATATCGGCATTGAGGAAGCCGGTGAATGGATTGGCTCAGAACGAGGTGAGACTCTCGAATGAAATAGCGGGTCATTCGCAAAGTGCGAAAGACCCGCTAAGCGCGTTACCGGATTAGGTTACTTGAACCATATGGTGAGACCGAAGGCGAGCTGCGTAAAGCTCTCGCTGTCGATTTCGCCGATCTGAAGCTCGGGGGTGATTGAGACGTTCGGGCGCAACATGTAATGTAGCCCTACTGCCCCTACGAACCCGTCACCTCCGTCGTCGAAGTTGAAATATCGAATTCCGACATACGGATGCAGTTGAGGATCTCTGCTCATCGACAAGTAATAATTGCCAAGCAGGAAGAACGCCGTGTCATCGCCACCAGGGGTGTCGATAAATGTTACGCCACCACCGACCTCAATGACGTTGGTCATGAAATAGGTCATTTGGACGTTGAGTTGCGTGACGTCGACGGAGCCGAAGTCAGTCCAGCTGCCGTTGGCGTTTGCGGTGACAGCGCCTTGGTGCGGGCCCATCCAATCTTGGGCGGAACCGATTACCGGCAATGCCATCGCAGCAGCTGCGATTGCTAAAGTCAATTTCCGATACATACCGATAGAACCTCCAATGTTCATTACTTAGGTCAGCTATCGCCTCTGCGATAACTGGATCGATCAAGTGTACACGACGGAATAGCGGTGGCGAAAGTAGCGCATGGAAGCGAAAAAGCCAGCTCGCTGGGCGAGCCGGCTCTTTACTTTTACGTCACAGACGAGGAGTTGCCCCGTTCCCCTGACTTTCAAATAATTGCTCATTCTTACAATAGTCCGCCAGTTTTCTGAGCGCCCTTTCAGACGTCTTGTCCAGCGTCATTGTCGTTAGCATGCACATCGACAGGAGTGCGAAGGCCTCTTCCTCGGTGAGCGTCAGGGCAGGTTTGGGTTCTACATTCACAGAAACCACTGCGACCTCCTTAGGAATCGGGTCCGTCTCTGTTAGACTCCGTCTCACCCTTAAAGTTCGCGTCAAGCGGCTGAAAAAGTTTCTGAATGAGCGCAATTTCGGTCTCTAAGCGATTACTCGCTGGCCTGGGAGACTTCGGCCGGCGACTTTGGCGAACGTGCCCACGCGTTCAATCATTGCAGCGAAGGCTTCGGGAGAGAGTGTCTGCGCAGCGTCGGAGAGGGCCTTGCGAGGATCGGGGTGGACTTCCACCATCAGGCCGTCTGCACCTGCGGCTATCGCAGCGCATGCCATCGCAGGCACCCACTTCGCAACGCCGACGCCGTGGCTCGGGTCGACGATAATCGGCAGGTGAGAGATTTCTTTGAGCACAGGAACCGCAGCCAAATCCAGCGTGTTGCGGGTGTAGGTCCGGTCGAGCGGATGAACGCCGCGCTCGCAAAGGATCACTCGTTCGTTTCCGTGTGCCAGCAAATACTCGGAAGCTAGTAGGAATTCGTCTATTGTTGCCGAGGGCCCTCGCTTGAGCATCACCGGGTGCTTGCTCTTGCCCGCTTCGATGAGCAGCGGAAAATTCTGCATGCTGCGGGCGCCAATCTGCAGGATGTCCACGTGCCCCGCGAGCAGGCCGACCATGTCCGGAGACATGACCTCCGAGATCGTGGCGATGCCGACCTCTTTGCCGACGGTCTTCATGATCTTCAGCCCTTCATCTGCAAGGCCCTGGAAAGCATAAGGCGAAGTCCGCGGTTTGAAGGCGCCCCCTCGCAGCACGTTTGCCCCCATCGACTTCACGATCTGGGCGGTCTGTGAAAGTTGGTCGTAGCTTTCAATGCTGCACGGGCCGGCCATGATAACGAGCTCGTCACCACCGAAGTTTGCGTCTCTGACTTTGAACCGCGTATTCTCCGGGTGAAACTCGCGGGAGGCGAGCTTAAACGAGCGGCTGACCTGCGTAACCCTGCTGACTCCGGGCATGATCTCGAGCTGCTGTTGCAGCGGTTCGCGCAAATCCGTGGGAATAGAAGAAGGAATTCCGATCGCCATGACGCTGCCGGGCATCATCAAAACGGCAAGGCCGTTGGCCTCGATCGTTTCGCGAACGCCCGCGATTTCTTCCTCCGTTGCGCCTTGGCGCATAACGATAACCATTAGTCGCGCTTTCTCCTAAGCCCCCTCGGCATGCGCATCACGCGTACCGGAAAGCCCACGAAGTTTAGCGCATCCCTGTATAAATCCAGCGCGCCCGCCACAACCTGGTGCGGGAGCCTGCGGCGCAAGATCATCGACAGGTCATACAGGTAGTAAAAAAGCACCGCTGAAAAAACGACAAAGGACGCAAAAGCCAAGCTCAAAACGATGTCCGATAGCCATGTGTAAACTACTATTGATAGCCCGGTCGCCAACCACACCAGCACGTACTGGCCGAGGTAACTGTAATCTCTCGACGCCGCGATGTTATAGAGAAATAGCGCTACCCACCCCGAGGAAAACGTCCATGCGATTGCCTTCGCAAAGTCAGGAAAATCCTCTACGACAACCGGAGCCCACAGCGCTGCCGTCCCGCTCACGCCCACTGCAAAAACGCTGAAGATTACGAGCTGCAGAGCGAGAGGTGCATGCCTTCCGATGGCAAGCAAGACGAAAGCGGCAAGCGTGGCGACCCAGAAAGGCTCAGGGCCGTACGAGAGGAGCCGTTCGACTCCTTGAGGGCGCATCCAGGCGGCCGTCAACCCCACGATCGCCAGGAGCGAGAGCAGATGACCCAGCGCAACCGAGCGCGTGTAGCGGACAACAGCCGCGTAACCCGCCGAGCCCACGTTGCCGGCAACCGTGATCGGCTCGGGAAAGTAGGGCGAAGGAATGGGGACGGACACGCAAACTGAGTTTACTTCCGAC
>JALYSG010000026.1:10864-40571 GCA_030854945.1 Armatimonadota bacterium | reverse complement strand
GAAAGGAACAGCAAGCCAAATACGGTCGCAAAAATCGTAAGAGTTCGTTTCATACGCTAATCTCCCAGCATCGGTTCGCCTGTCACCAGCCGCAATTCGGCATCGCTGATGTAGTAATCGTAGAGGGCTTCCACATAATTTGTTTCGGCAGCAACAAGCGTAATCTGCGCGTTCGTCACATCAAAAACAGTCGATGCGCCTTCTCGCTGGCTTTCACTTGCTGCCGTGAAGTTGTTCCGCGCTGCTTCAAGGGCGAGCCGGCTTGCTGCCAAGCGCTCTCTGTTCTGTTCTCTAGAACGATAAACGGTTTCTATCACGCTTGCGGCGTCACGGAGCTCTTGCTCGTGCAGAACTTTAGACGCTTCGAGCCCGTAGCGAGTCTGTTTCAGAATCTCGCGAGACTCACCCGCATCGAATAGGGGATACGTTAGGGCGAATGTCAGTGATCGGTTCTGGCCCTCAGCAGGCTCGACGCTGTAGGAGTGGCTCAAGTTCAGCGTCCAATCCAAGCCGGCTTGCCGCTGAGCGGTTAGCACTCCGTAGCGCTGTGCGTCCAGTCGCTTCTTCGTTGCAAGCAGGTCCGGCCGCTTGGCAAGTCCGCGCTCGATGGCGTTATCCAAGGAAGATATCGGCACTTCGACAAACTCCTCGGCAGGCTCCTCGAGCGGAGGAAGGACGCGCTCTTCCCAGCCGATAAGAGCTTTAAGATTTGCCTCGGACGAGTTGATGGAATTGCGGGCCGTGATCAGCCCGACCTGCGCGTTCGCGCGGTCGGCCTCTGCCTGCAAAATGTCTTTGGCCGGCGTGGCGCCAAGTTCCACCTGTACACGCGTTGCTTCGAGTGTTTGCTGTGCCCTCGCGACCTGCGCATCCGAGACGCGGACGAGTTCACGCGAACGGAGCACTTCGAAAAATTGTTGCGTCACGGAAAAAATCGTTTGTCGTTCGGTATTCGACGCTTCGTAAACGGTTGCCTGGGCGGTATTCCTGGACCCTGCTACATCGTACTGTCTTTGCCCACCATCCAAAATCTGCCACGTGGAAGCGATCCGCATGTCATGGAAGCTGTCCGAACCACCAGTGCCGATCGTGTTGTGTTGGTCCACAAACCGATATTCGGGAGAAATCCTCGGCCACAACCGCGAGAGCGCAGCGCGCACATCCGAGTCAGCGATGAGGACGTCGTATTTCGATGCGGCGATGATCCCGTTGTGTGCCTTAGCGTGCTGAATGGCTTCTTCCAAACTCAAGCTCTGGCAAACGCCCAGGGCGGCAGCTGCGAAAACTGCTGCAGTCATCAAAAGTCGTGTCATTCAGAAAAACGAGCCCGCAGGCCGTCCTGTCTAATACTGTGGCACACCTGTGTTAAGTGCCTCCAATCAGAGAGCGGCCCCGTTCGAATTCCAGGCCAAAAGCTGAGGCAATCGTCGCCCCAATGCACCAGAGGCCGTCGTTGTCTCCCAATTCGACCGTTCCCTCGACGCCCGAGTACCAAATTGAGACGGGAACGTACTCTCGGCTGTGGTCCGTGCTCGGAGTAGTTGGGTCGTTACCGTGGTCGGCAGTGACGATCAGAAGGTCCCGGGTTGACAGCTTCGATCTGATGTCGCTCAAATACCCGTCGAACACTTCGAGCGCTCGCGCGAATCCATCCGGGTCGTTGCGGTGGCCGTACAGCATATCGAAGTCCTCGAAATTCGCCCAGATGAACTTTGCGTCGCTTGCCAGTGCCACGGCCATCATTTCGTAGTGCTCCGCGTTGTCTTGCGTGCGGCGCACCTCCCGGAACCCGCGTCCGGCGAACACTTCCGGAAGGACCCCTATGCCGAACACCGGACCGGTCGTCTCTGCAATTCTATCAATCAAATTCGGCGGCGGCACGAGGGGATAGTCGCGCCGGCGTTCGGTCCTCGTGAAGCCCGACGCCACGCTGCCCACGAATGGCCTTGCGATGACGCGTCCCACGCCGTTTGGCGGCACGAGCATCGCTCTGGCTGCCATGCAGATTTCATATTGCCTCTCAATAGGAATCACTTCCTCGTGGCAAGCTAATTGGAAGACGCTATCTGCGCTCGTGTACAAGATCGGGCAGCCCGTTTCAACGTGCGTCGGTCCGAGCCGCTCGATGATCTCGGTTCCGCTCGCCGCCTCGTTGCCAATGGTCTGTAGGCCGATTCGGTGCTCGAACTGTTTTACCAACGAAATCGGAAACCCGTTCGGATAGGTCGGGAACGCCTCCGCCACGTGGATCCCCATCATCTCCCAGTGGCCGGTGACGGTGTCTTTGCCGATGCCGACTTCCCGCAGCCGTCCGTAAGCAGCTTTCCCGGCCGGCGCATCGATGCCCGCCGCTGCGAAGTACCCCAATTCGATCAACGTTGGCGCGTTTATTCCGCCGGCGTGCTTCCAAACATTCGCGAGCGTATGTCCCTCGTTTTCACCGAAATCGTTAAATGCCTTCGCGTCCGGGGCTGCCCCGGCGCCGCACCCGTCGAGGACAATCACGATTACGCGGTCGAACATGTACAGCGATTATGATTTACCGGTACCGCGCGACCAGCGCCCTCCGCTCAGCAACCAAATTGACGCCCTCAAACCAAACCACTGTAAAGCGCGCCAGCGATACGGCGATGGTGTCCCTTCCCGGACTCAGGTAGATCCGGTCGATCGAATAGCCGAACGTGTCATCGAAATGCGCTTCGCCGATATGCTCCCCGTCGACGCTCACGCTGACCTTCGCGCGGCGATATCGCACCGGCCCCGGATCGGGCGGGGACACCGTCGTCCAATTCGGCTCCCACTCTTGGCTCAGAGAGACCGTGTGGTTCACCCCCTGGAGGGTGAACGTGTACTGCATTTTCAGCTGTGAAAACGGCTTCAACTTCTGATTGCTCTGAAAAAACGACACTGGGAACTGATAAATCAAGTGACCCGTTGTGCCTCCGGCGATACCTAAAGACGTGAAGGTGTCTGCCGAAACCGAATCGAGCCACGTCAGCTGGGTGGCTGGATCGTTCTCATCCCAGTACCAGTACGCCTTAATTCTACTGTCGAGAACCGAAGCGACAACTCGCTCTGCCCTGGACATCGCGCCGCCACCGTTCAATTCGGTATCCCGAGCCCACCACTGCTCATCATTCGACCACCCGATAGGTGTGTAAGCCCCCGCATGCGACGGATTGATGAGGTGATTGCCGTAATCGATCACCTGTGCCGGAGGACCGAAAACTGCGAGTCCTGCCAGTATTGCGTTCATGATTCACAGACGAAGGAACTCCCGATCTTCGGCGCGCCTATACTAAGGCATGACACTGGGAGCAATCCTCGCTGCCGCCATCCTAGTCCAAGGGCCCACAATCGAAATGTCGATTTCGACAGACGGTCGCGAAGTCGGGAAAGCCTGGCTTAGCCAACGGCTGGACGCCACCGGCAAGAAGACCTACGCCAAGCTCATCATGGGCGATACCAAGATTGTCGAAACTGCCGAGTACGGCCTCGACGGCACTCCGAAGCTCAAGATCAGCACGCGAACGCTGGGTGCAAACACGGTGAGGTTCGAAGCGCTCTTTAGCAACGGCAAAGTTAGCCTCAAGAGTGGAGACACCACGACGACCGTGCCATACCCTGAGGCCGGCAGCCTCAAGGCGTTGAGCGAGTTGTGGTTCTTGCAGACGAAGCCCAAGGCGAATCACATTGTCGAATACCAGCGGTTCGACCTGTACGCCAAAGCATTCGTGCCCTGCAAAGTGATTTACGTAGGGAGGGAAACCATAGAAATCCTGGGAAAGAAGACTTCCGCAAACAGAGTGAAGGTCGATTCGAAAACGGACGCCTGGCTTGACGACAGAGGCGACCCGTATCGCATGATCATCGACGGCAAAACCCGCTTTGAACGGGTCGCGCGATGAACGATACGACCATGAAGGTTGGCGTCGTCGGCGCGTTCGGCCGAATGGGCCGCGAGGTTTGCCGAACGGTAGATGCAGCACCCGATATGGACCTCGTGATGGCGATCGATCGCGAAGGCGTGGGGACGCCAGTCCGCGAGTTCACCAGCCAGCATGCCCCGGACATACGAATAGAAGATCGCCTTAGTGAGACCCTCGACAAAGTCGGGGAAGTCGACGCCGTCGTGGACTTCACGCACCCGAAGGTCGCAGCGCACCACGCACTCGTCAGCCTAAAGCACGGTGTCGCCCCAATCGTCGGCACCAGCGGTCTATCGGTGAGCGATCTCGCGGAAATCCGCTCCCTTGCCGACGAGAAAGGCGTCGCGGCAGCTTACGTCCCCAACTTTGCAATCGGAGCGGTGCTTCTGATGCGATTCGCCATGGAAGCCGCTAAGCATATGCCCGAATGCGAGATCATCGAAATGCACCATGAGAAAAAGGCCGACGCGCCAAGCGGAACCGCGACCCGGACGGCAGAACTAATCGCTGCTGCCCGTTTGCGCCGCCCGGATCGCGGACGCACAGACCTCGTTCGCATCGATGGCGTGCGAGGTGGGTCGGTTGGCGAAACCCCGATTCACTCCGTGCGACTGCCCGGTCTCCTGGCTCACCAGATGGTGATCTTCGGCGGGCAAGGCGAGGTGCTCACGCTCCGCCACGACAGCATGGATCGCAGCAGCTTCATGAGCGGCGTCCTCGTCGCCCTCCGTGGCATCCGCGGTCGCAAAGGCCTAATCGTCGGCCTCGAAAACCTGCTCGATTAGTACCGAGTAACGAACTTGACTTCGTCCAAGAGTATCGGCGGCCGGGATGTCGAAAACTGTATCCCGAGGTTAAAAACCATACGCATCCTTATCTCATCTGTTACGGGATCTACATAGCGATTGACGTTCGGTCCAGCCGGCACCGTGACCGATGTAAAGGTCGTCGGGTTCAAGTTGCCGCTCCCGATGGCATCGTAGAGGCCCGTCTGGCGGTTCAGCAGGAATATGTTCGCCCGCCCCAGGCCGGCTCCGGTACGTGCCACGGTTCGGACGTCCAAGCCAGCCAAGTGCCCACCCGTAGACGTCGCAACGTAATCGACGCTGCTCCCGAATGACCGATCCGGCGGGTTCGGAGTACTTTGGACGGTCATCGCGACGCCGTCCTCCTCGGCGATCTCGGCCAAACCGCCCATTATCGGCCCTGCCAAAATCGGAAGGATCTGCTCGACAAATCGTTCCTCTGTTGTGAGCGCCGGCATGAACGATTCGACCCACGTCCGCCAATCACCGGACTGCGAATACTCGTGGTGACCCCAAAAAGTGCGGTCATCCGCCGGGTCGACCACCGCGCCGCTGTAATCGCCCCAACGGCTGATGTTGTACGGGCCGTTCGAGCTCTTGATAATTGCTTGGTCAGGCATCACTCCAAGAGGATCCGACGCCTTACGCACCGCCCTGAACATCGACAAGAACTCCGTCGGCGAGCTTCGTGCGCAAACAACTGCCGCGTTGCCGACGGCGTCGACGGCAATGCTGCTGAAGTGCGTGCGCACGGTTCCTCCCGGATCGACGTTGCCGCTCTGCACCAACTCGGGAGTGCCCCCATTGGGCCAGCCATTCATCCGGATCTCATACCAGCGGGCCAACACACGTGTGCTGTTGATATGGTGAGTTGCCCAAAGCGAGCCGTTACGATAAACACACGACCAGAAGCGGCTGTCGAACGACGTCGGCCGAACGCTCGTACCGGCCTGCGGCGGGTTCTCCGGCAAGCCGTAAGCAGGCACAGTCAGGTTAAACGTGGAGCGAGTCGGCGTGCCGAGTGGATCAGATATCGCGTGCAACCGAACAGTTGTGTTCGACGATGCTTCGAAGTGCTCGATCAGATACTGGGGCGTCGCCGGATCCATGATCATCGGCATGCCGTGGCTTTGCGTGCCGGTAATGAGGTGGCTGCGGGTAAGCGGGCTGGGGTTGCCAACCAGCAGGTCGCTCTTGCGAATGATGTAAATCAGGTACTTCTGGCTTGGCGAGAAGAAGTCCGCGCTCAGATAAACCGCGTTCTCATCAGTGGAGATGTTGGGCGAGTCGATGTCGTTGCCGGCCAGTCCCGTCACGTCGATTCGGTACTTAAACCAAGTTCCTGTCGGGTCGTCATCGTCGGAAATCGCGAGCAAGAAATAGGACCGATTAGTGTTAGAGCGCTCACAGCACATCGCCATCCACCGGCCCGCAGCTCGGTCGTAAACGATCTCCGGGTCGAACACAAAGTTCGTGGCGCCGAGAGCCCCCCAGAAGCCGAAACTGTCCTCGATCTCGTCGCGAAAGGCTACTCGTCCGTTCTTCCAGAAGAAAGCGATTTGCCCGTTCGTCATCACGCCGACATGGTTCGGGCCGACAGCCATGTGAGGGTCCGGCGGTGTCCAGCCGGTGCTGATCACGGCGTTGAAGCCGTCTCCCTCGCCGTCGGTCTGGTTCGGGCCAGTTCCCCACGGATCGAGCCGCGTCTTGGGGTTGTAAGTCGGGGGCTCGTGCGGCCCGGCCTGCTCGACAAACTGGATGCGCGTCCCGCCGCTGGGAGGTGCCGCCTTTGCGGTGGCCCGAGGAGTCGTCATCGCCTTTCTTAGCGCAGATTGCATTGTCGAAGTGATGGTTTTCTTCGGAACGAGCCGCGTCAAGTGAACAGCTTTCGAGTCGCCGAGACCCGCGTCGCCAGCCCATGCAAAGCACAGCGCGCCGTCTGACCATGCTATGCGCGTCCTGCCCGTCGCTTCAGCGAGCGCGCCGGGGTGAAGCAGCGGAGCCGCGGCTACCGGTTTGCCGGCCGCATTGAAAAGTCGGTAATAAATCTCCTTGCCCCCAACAGAGCCCGTTCGATTCCAAGAGACCGCAACGGTTCCGTCCCCACGCCCTGCAATCGCCGCCGCGTTCTGGTATCCGTCTTGGGCAGGAACTGCCAATTCTTTGCCATGAGAAAGCGACGAAGTCAACAGGCGTGCACGCACTCGGTGCCGCCCAGCGTCGGTCGGTTCGGTCCAGGCGACAGCAAATCCGCTGCCAGCGGCGGTGATCGAAGGCTCGATCGCTGCCTTACCCGCGACAGCTGAGGGCAGCTCCCGCGTAGTCCCAGGAGCGACGCGAGCCACCCAGACGCCCTCAGGTTGCCCGTCTTGGCCAAGCCGCTGCCAAGCGACCGCAATCGTGCTCTCCTTCACCGCGATCGACGGCAACACCTCGCTGCCTGAGATGGAACTCGTGACACGAAACTCGCCGCCTTCCGGCACGCCCTTATCACGAAAGACTCGGCCAAAAAGTCGTCGTTTATCACGCGTGATCTGAGACGACCACACGGCCAAAACCCGTCCGTCGCTCAGGCGAGCCGTAACGACGTCTGCCTGATCGCCGCGCACCGCCTCCGTAACTCGCGAATCGCCCGCGAAAATGCCTGCGCCGCTGTCATCGCGCCACGCGCTTTCGAAAAAGCTGATCGGTTCGGCCCCAAAAACAACGCTCGGTTTGGACTCGTGAAAACGCTCCTGGCTGCTCGCGTGCTGCTCGCCGCCGAGGCTCATGCCGTCCTTGCCGAAGGTTCGCATGAAAACGCCGGATAGCCCGTTCAATTGACGCCTACTCTGCCAAGCGAGAGCCACCCGGCCATCGGGTGCGACCGCCAGGCTCGCCTCCATTTTCTCGCCGGTCGCGAACTCGCTTGCGCGAGAAACGATGCGTAAATAGGGCGTCGAACCGATTGTAATTTCGTCGAATTTCAGGGGCGCGGCAGGAGCCAACGCAGGAGAGGCTATAAAAAAAGCAGCAAGCAACATCTTCCTCCAATCCTTACTCAGCCGCGGAGCGCGGCCGAGTGTCCTACTCTACCATCGTCTACTCAGAGTCTTCCGAACCGAGCCTACCGCCGACGTCGAGGCAGCCCTAATCCTATCAAAGCTGCAACCGAGATGATCGTTGCCGGTTCGGGCACCGGAGTAATGTCGAGGGTCAGCTTCGGCTTCGCAACAGCTCCCGTGTGAACGTCTGTGAGTCCGAAAATGAGCTCACTTGCCTCCAGGAACGGGGCGCCGCCGACCCCTGGACGAAGGTCTTCGCTCCACGTAGGCATCCAGCCCGTTAGCACAAATTCTGGCAATGGCCGCGCGTTCAGGAACGACAGCCCGAGAGCTCCAATCGAAATCTCGATCACCGGCGGAGGCGGCGGTCCGTCCAAAATGAACACTGCGGGGTCCGCGATCGGAACGTCGTTGAACGCTTCGAACATTGCGTCCGCCTCTGCCAAGGTAAGCGTCGGATCCGTAACCGCCTCGCCTGAAAATGGAACCGCGCACAGCGAGAACTCTTCGAAAGGGTCTGGCGGTGGTGGCGGCGGAGGCGTGCCTGGCCCAAGTCCGAAAATGAGGCCGCCGAAGGGAAGTTCAAGGGAAAGGGTCGCGCTAACAATCCCCCCGTCAGGGATGGTGTCCAACTTGAACCAGAAGAAACTGCGCCGCTGCGGCGTTCGCGCAGTCCCGGGCGACGTCCCATAGCCGACGAAATAGTTCTGAAACGTCGGAGAGTTGTCCACGAAGCCCCCGTCGTAGAACCCACCGGTCTGGAAAACGTCCACTTCCACGATCTCGGCAACCGCAAACGACCCTATAGACATCACCGTAAGCAGAACGATCGTTCTCATGCCTATGATTGTATCGGCGAAGCGATCTTTGTGACCAATCTCCGGAGAGGATAGCAAGCCCAGGGACATCGGCCAGTGCAAACCTGCCTTTGCCGCGGTTTATATTCACTCATTCATCGCTTGTTTAAACATGCTCACTTTTTGCAGGGTTAATGTTATGAGTATCTTTTGGCCCCCTCACCTCGTCTGCGGGCTCAACAGGTTCCTCCGCACGGTCCTCGGGGGCACCAGCGTCCTCACGATTCACGATTCATTTCTTTATTACTCTCATTTTTTTGGGGATTCACGCGGCTCATTCTTCCAGTGTTCTGATCGGCCTGCTAAGGCTGCGGTCGGAACGTTGCCCTGACACCTATACTGCGTTTGAATGGGCGAAAGTCAAACAACTCTCTCGATGTTCGAATGACGATTTGCGAGCCTGTGGCCGTTGGGCGGCTCGAGTGACTCAGTATGAGGAAACGCAGCGAATGGAGAAGGGTCGCTTGATTCGGTAAGGGAGGAACCTTCAAGCGACCCCGGTTCACGAATGACTCAGTTAGAGTTGCCGAGCACTTCCTTGGGTCTGGCCCTTCTGACTTCTCGCCCGTCATAGGCAACTATGGCACTCCAGGCAGCATCGCACTCCTTCTCTATGAGTTGGTCGGCCCTATGTGTCGATCCGTAGATTTTGCGGCACACCCGCTTCTTCATCCGTAGCCGCCTGACTTGCTCTGCCGCGTACCGCGCGTCCGCTTTGTTTTCCTCAGCGAGCACGAGAGCGTCTCGAAGCTTGGCCGGTATTTCCTGCGATTGGTCCTGGTAGCCGAACAGTTCGGTCAAATCGCGCGCCACGGCGTTGTCGGCCTCGGCAAGGAGGCGCTTCGTCCGCTCAACGAGTCGCTTGTTTGGTCCGCCGTACCTCCCGAGGAGGCCGACAATAGTTAGTCCGGCCTCTCGGCTATCGACTGCGTAGTGACGACTTAGGGCGACGCTCAGCCCCGGAAACATGCCAGACCGAGGTGGAGGGTGAGCGTCTTCGTCGTCATCGTCGTCCTCGCGATCAAGTCCCAGTTCCCTACGTCGCGCCAGCGCGAGCATGAACGGAATCAGATCGAGCAAAAGCGGCGTCCCCACGGCACCGAGTGCCGGCAGGAATCCGATGGCTTGAAGGCGTCCCGGTAAGCCGCCGAGGCCCGGCGGGATGTAGTTGCGGTTACCGGCAATTGCGTTCGGCGGCAAGGGCGGTTCGGGCACCTTAATACGACTTGCCACTTCCGCTCGCAGCGATCTAGCGAGTTGGCCGAGGCGGGCCGTTTGCCGCGCTAGGTAGGCGAAGCCTTCGTCCTTGCCGGGTCCGACCGCCTGTTTCGGATCAATGAAGAGTTCGGACCATTCGTGAACCTGCTGTTCGATCGCCTGCACACGGGCCTCAGCCGCGGCAACGGCGATGTCGCCGCTGATGGGGTTTTTGTACTCGCCCCTGGCCTGCCTCTCCCGCGCAGTCGTGGCCAAGCCTAATTGATACTCTTTGTTGCTCGCAAGCGCAGGAAGTGCGATGGCCTTCGCTGCCTCAACATCCTCCGCAAGCAGCCTGCGCGCCGACTCAAGCTCGTCTCGGTGTTCGAGAGGGGCCTCATGCTCCCGCAAAACTCGATAGAGATTCTGCGAGGCGTATGAAGCGGAAAAAACAACAATGACGAATAGAACTAGGAAAGCCGGCAATCCATAGGGTCGGCCTTCGGCTACCCGTTCCAAGAGGGTAACGAGGGCGACCATAAGGAGCACCGAAGCCAACCAGCCTAGCGCACCGTAATAGTCGATGAGTGCGGCTGCTGCTGCCACAGCGGTGATCGCCGCGAAGCCAATCGAAAGGGCTCTCATTGATCGCTCCCGCCCCGATGAGCACCAATGTAGTCAAGAACGACCTTGCCGTATCTGAGCTGCACAGCGATGAAGGTTCCCTGCTCGCACTCCAAGTAACAGGGCAGAATGACGACCTCATCCTGAAAAAAAGCACGAACGCTGTCCGGAACCTCCGCGACTCCTGTGATTTCTCTTGCCCTCACTTGATCTGGGCCATGCGGTTTCATAATGCCTCCTTCGCCCGTTGGCGATGCTTACAACGAGTACGGTTTAAAACGACTTTAGTTCACTAATAAAACACAGCTTATCACTTTTGAATCGACTGGACGTGTAAAAACAAGTATTAATGCGGGCTCAACTTTAAACACTCTCTTGCGAATCTCGCCTGCAATTTTGGCATTCGGGACGCTGAGCGTTGAATCGCTGACTTGAAACGTCTATAATATCGTTGTCAAGGAATGGCAAGCGACAGGGCAAGACCCCAAATCAGGATGAAAACAGAGAACAAGTCCCGCTTCTTAGAGTTGCTTGGTCGGGACGCCGATCAATCTGCGACCGGCATCAGGCCATTCGCAAGAGAACTAAGCAAACATATTCGCTTGAGTGATCGCACGATCGAGCGGCAGCTTCGGGAATTCCTGTTGCGTGACGGTCGGCTCGGCGACCCTGTGCGCAGGGCGATCGTCAAGCACTTCGAAGAGCGAGGGAATCAGGTCTTGACAGACGAAGTCGTTGAGTTGCTGCGACCAAAGCGCGGCAGACCATCATCGCCCGATGTGTCGCCGAACTGCTCTCGAATGTTCAGCGCTGTTTCAGTTGCCCGCCGCGTAACTCTTGAGGTACCTGTGTCGTGGTTCACGAGTCGCTATACAAAATGGGTGCACATTTTAAGCTTGGTGCGACTTGGCCTGCGAGAACTCGATGCGCCCATGCCGATGGCGTTAGTTCAGAACGGAGTTTTCTTGGAGAACTTGAGCAAGGACGATCAATTCCATCTTAGAGTTATCTGCGGCAATCGTTTCGCGGTTGCCGAAACACTGAAAATAATGCTTAGCGGGTCAATGCTGCCGCGGATGCTGGGCAAGCCGCTGATCTACAAAGATGCGTATAGTCGTCTGGAGGCTTTGATAAGTGACGGCCGTCTTCAGTTTGTTGTTTATGAAGGTAGTGCTGTAATTCCCGTGGTTGCTACTTCGAGTGATGAGGAGTTCAACGCGTGGGTGGTTATTCCCGATGACCCGTTTGAAATTAGCCCGCTGCCTGAGCATCTCTTGAGTGGATGGGTTCTGTCTCGAGATGTGCTTGAGCCATTCGACAAGTCTGAGGTTGTTTCAATTCTGGCGCAAGAATTCGGACAACCAAATGACTGAGGGACCTCGAGAGTTACTGATCGAGATGTTAATCGATGCAACCAAGGCAACCTATCATGATATTGTCAGGACTGGACAGTTTCAGTTCAAAGACGTAGAACTCGATTCATTAACGTTGCAGTACACCGTCTTGGAAATCGAGGACGCATTCGGTATCCAGATAGAGGACGAAGAGGCCTATGGTCTGAAGTCGTTCGACGATGTGCACCAACTGCTAATGAAGAAAAGTCTGCAAACTGATTCCGATGTGTCGCCTCACAATAGTCGACCATCCGGGGATGCTTCAGCTGCCCTTCGTTATGTCCGAAGGAATCCCAATTGTACGATTGCGGAGATAGCGCAAGCGACAGGCTGCGCACCAACGAGTCTCGGGGCCGTGCTGCGAGGGCTGAAGGCAAGCCACGGAATTAAGTCGCAGCGGCATGGAAATCGCTGGGGATGGCGGGATCCGCGCACCGATAGCATCGAAAATCTGTAGCTGCCGTGCGATAGACACTATCGACTCCCCGGCTTCGAAATCGGCACGGCCGCCATTTCCGCCGGCACTTCCTCGGCGGCATACGAAGTCGCCGAAACCCGCACAGCCGATTCGAACGGCGCGCCGAAATCGGGCCAACTTTCGCTCCGATCCACCAATACGCCGACGCCGACAATAACCCCGCCCAGCGACCGCAACAAGTCCACGACTTCGACGACGCTCGTGCCCGTCGTGAACACATCGTCCACAACCAAAACCCGCGCACCGGGCTGCAAGACCGCCCCACGTCGAAGTGCGCGCTTCCCATCCTCACGCTCCACATACAGCGCAGGCTTCCCGAGCCGCCGCCCAACCTCGAACGCAATAATAATCCCCCCGGTAGTCGGCCCCGCAACGACGTCGATATCGTCGGCATTAAACCGAGACGCCAACTCACCGCAAACTTCCGACAAAACAGCGGGCTGCTCCAGAACGCGGAATTTCTCGAAATACGTGTCGCTGTGCCTGCCGCTCGTCAGTAGAAAATGTCCTTTCAAAATCGCGCCGGATTCTTCCAGCAATTTCAAAAGGTCTGCCATTTTAGTCGCCTGTTACGCTAAAGGGTTTCAGCTCCCGCTGTATTTCGTTCTTCTCATCAAGAAGTACGATTTTCGGAACGATTTCCTCATCCGTAAAAGCGAAGGCCGCGATAATAAGTCGGTCGCCAACTTTCACACGATGCGCCGCCGCGCCGTTGACTCCGAAAATCCCTTTGTTGCCGGAGAAAGCATACGTCGTAAATCGCTCTCCGTTCTCAACGTTCCATACATAGATAAATTCGCCATCAATCAGACCGACTTCCGCCATGATATCCTTGTCCATTTCCACGGAGCCGACGTAGTCGGCATTCGCATACGTCACGCGAGCGTGGTGAATCTTGGATTTAAGGATTGTAAGAAGTTTCATTTACTGCGGGAACCAGATGCCCAACTCGCGGTGTGCCGATTCCGGGTCCGCGCTGCCGTGCACCACGTTCTCCTCGAGTGAGACTGCAAAATCGCCACGAATCGTGCCCGGCGCGGCTTCCGCAGGGTTCGTCGCCCCCATCATCGAGCGGCAAGCCACCACGGCGTTCGGCCCCTCGATCGCCATAACCACGATCGGCCCGGAGGTGAGGTAAGCGACCACATCCGGAAAAAACGGCCTCTCGCGATGCTCGGCGTAGTGCGATTCAACGGTTGCCTTCTGCGCTTCCATCAAGGAAAGCTTGGCGATGCGCAGTCCGCGCGACTCGAATCGCTTGATAACTTCGCCGATAAGGCCCCGTGCAACACCGTCGGGCTTGATGATAATGAGCGTCTGTTCCATGCAGCCCGAGAGGATACCTTTACGGTCATAATCTGGCCATGCACGAAACGGTCGCCGAGGCCACCAAGCGCAAGTACGCGCAATACGTGAACCCCGGCCTCGCCAAGCTGCTCGATTTCGCCGGGTACAGCGTCGAGATGCATGCCGAAGGCTGCTACATCACCGACGACACGGGCAAGCGATACCTCGATTGCCTCGGCGGATACGGCGTCTTCTCGCCCGGCCACCGGCACCCCAAGGTCGTCGAAGCCGCCAAGAGAGCCCTGGACACGATGCCGCTCTCGGCCAAGGTGTTCTTCAGCAAACCCTACGCCGACCTCGCCGAAAAACTGGCGTCGATCGCCCCGGGCGACCTCCAGTTCACCTTCATGTGCAACAGCGGCACCGAAGCCGTGGAAGGCGCCCTGAAAGTCGCGAAGATGTACGCGCATCGGCCGAAGGTCGTTTCGACCGTCGGCGGGTTTCATGGAAAGAGCATGGGAGCGCTCAGCGCAACGGGTCGAGATAAGTTCCGCGAACCGTTCTATCCGCTGATTCCCGAGTTCATGCACGTACGCTACAACGACGTAGACGCTATGCGCGAAGCGGTCGACGATCACACCGCGGCGGTCATCGTCGAGACGGTTCAGGGCGAAGGCGGCATTCACGTGCCTGACGCCGGCTACCTGCCTGCTGTCCGCGAGATCTGCGACAAGCAGGACGCGCTGCTGATCCTCGACGAAGTTCAGACCGGCTTCGGCCGAACCGGCAAGATGTTCGGCGCCGAGCACACAGGCGTGACACCCGACATCATGACGCTTGCGAAGGGGCTCAGCGGCGGGGTCGTTCCTGTCGGCGCGTTCATGGGCACAGAGAATGTCTGGGGGCCGGCTTTCGGCGAAAACCCGCTGCTACACACCAGCACGTTCGGTGGAAATCCGCTGGCTTGCTCGGTTGCACTCGCCGCGATCGAGGTCATCGAGGAAGAAGGACTTGTCGAGAACTCGCGTGTGGTCGGCGATTACATGATCGGCCGCCTGCGCGAAGTGGCTTCGGGATTCCCCGACATCTTCGCCGAAGTTCGAGGGGTCGGCTTGATGATCGGAGTCGAATTCGCAATGGACGATGTCGGCGAATTGACCATCGCGGCGATGGTCAAGCGCGGCGTCGTCGCTGCTTACACGCTCAACAACCCGCGTGTCATTCGCTTCGAGCCACCGCTTATCATGACGAGAGAGCAGGCAGACACCGCTGTAACTGTTTTTGAAGAATCCGTTGAAGAAACGCAGACCCTTCTATCGGCGGTCATGGGATCATGATGTTGGCCGACGAAGTTTACGCGAACGTCGGCAGCACCGAACTCCGCGTCGACGCGCTCGTGCAAGATGGATCACCTGTCCCAGCGATCGTTTGCATTCACGGCGGCGGTTGGGTTAGCGGCGACCGCACCGATATGCACGAAGTGGCGCAGTATTTTTCAGCACGCGGCTTTGCCGCCTTTTGCCCGCAATACCGTCTGGCACCCCTGTACGGCTATCCCGCGCCCATCGAAGACATCGAAGCGTTTATGAAATATCTGCGGGACAATTCGGAGAAACTTGGAATTCTTCCGGAATCCGTGGGGGTCATCGGTAATAGCGCAGGGGGCTATCTCGCCACGATGACCGGGCTCACTAATAATGAAGAGTCAAGGGCGAATGCCGTCGTCGATATCTGCGGATTAACGGATTTGACGAACTACCGAGAATCGCACCCGCCAATTTCGTGGGATTTTCTTGTTCAATATATGGCAGGCGCAACGGCGGATGATCCGAAGTGGATCGAGGCCTCACCCATCTTCCGCGTGAATGCAGATGCGCCGCCATTTTTGATTTTTCATGGCGATGAAGACGACGTTGTCTACATCGAACAAAGCGAACGGCTGTTCGAAGCTCTGAAGCAAGCCGGCGTATCGGTGGAGTTCGAGAAACTGCAGGGAGAAGGGCACTCCTTCACCATGCCTGCCTTCACAAGAATCCTTGAAAAGTCAACCGATTTCTTTCGCGCGAAGTTGGGAGTTGCCGTATGATCGCCGATCTCCGAAGCGACACCATTACTCGCCCAACTCCCGAAATGTATGAGGCGATGATGACGGCGCCGCTGGGAGACGACGTTTTGGGAGACGAGCCATCGGTGACGCGTCTCGAAGAAATATCCGCCGAGAAAATGGGAAAGGAGGCTGCGGTCTTTGTTCCAAGCGGCACGATGGCAAATCAAATCGCAGTTAAAACCTGGATCTCGCCAGGCGATGCAGTGATCTTGGAAGAAGAATGCCACATCCAGTTTTATGAATCCGGCTCCATTGCTGCGCATGCAGGCGCGCTGAGCTGGACACTTCCGTCGACACGCGGCGTCATGGACCCGCAACGCGTTGCGGACCGTTATTTGCCAGGAAGCATCCATTCGCCTACAACGAAGTTGCTTTGCGTCGAAAACACCCACAACCGAGCGGGCGGTTCAATTGTTCCGATGGAGACGATGCGCGAGTATCGACGCGTTTGCGACGAAACCGGCATGAAACTGCACATCGATGGAGCTCGGTTATTCAATGCGTCGATCGCTTTGGGCGTCGATGCTAAAGATGTAGCAAAGTATTCGGATTCTGTAACATTTTGCCTAAGCAAGGGCCTTAGTTGTCCCGTGGGCTCCGTACTATGCGGCGACCGCGATTTCATATCGAAAGCGCGTTACGTGCGCAAGAGACTGGGTGGCGCGATGCGCCAATCCGGCATTCTCGCAGCATGCGGAATTTATGCGCTCGATAATATGGTCGACCGGCTCGCCGATGACCATCGGAGGGCCAAAGAGTTCGCCGAGCATGTCACACAACTCGATGGATTCGAGGTCGACATGGAAGGCGTGCAGACCAACATGGTCATGGTGAATACGCCGACAAACGCCGCGGACTATAGCGCGCGACTTGGCGAAGTCAGTGTGCGATGCATGCCCGTGGCAAAGCAACGGTTGCGCTTCGTATTCCACCGTGAAATCGGCGACGATGAATTGGAATATGCAAAGTCGGCAATGTCCGAACTATCGAAGGGGGTTCATGAGACCGCCAATCGATGACGTCCGCATTAGCGGCCAACGCGCGCTGATACCGCCGGCGATTTTAATCGAAGAATTTCCACCGACAGAGGCCAGCGACGCGATTGTTTTCGCAGCCCGGCAGAGAATCGCAGATGTCGTTTGCGGTGATTCCGACAAATTGCTCGTTGTGGTCGGCCCCTGCTCCATTCATGACACTGTGTCGGCGCTAGAGTACGCGGCCAAGTTGAAGGAAACGGTGGTCGAATTCGACGATGAGCTCGTGGTTGCCATGCGCTGCTATTTCGAGAAACCGCGAACAGTAATCGGCTGGAAGGGATTTATCAATGACCCCGATTTGGACGGTACTTATAAGATCAATAAAGGTCTCCGCAAGGCACGCAAGCTGCTTCTGGACATTGCCGAGTTAGGTATTCCAGTGGGAACCGAGTTTCTCGATACCAACCTGCCCCAGCATATCTCTGACCTTATTTCGTGGGGAGCGATCGGTGCACGCACGACGGAAAGCCAGGTTCACCGCGAGTTAGCATCGGGAATGTCGATGCCGATGGGATTCAAAAATGCAACGGACGGTGACGCGCAAATTGCCGTAGATGCCGTTCTGGCGGCCCGTTCGCCACACTGGTTTCCCTCGATTACAAAGGAAGGCGTCGCCGCGATTTTTGAATCAGAAGGCAACGATACGTGCCATTTAATTTTGCGGGGCGGAACTAAAATGGGACCGAATTACGGATCTGAGCATGTGGCGAACGCTGTTTCGTTGTTGCAGTCGCGCGGTTTGCGCGGAAGATTAATGATCGATTGTAGCCACGGCAATAGCGGCAAGGACCACACGAACCAATCGAAGGTGGCACAAAATGTGGCCGAGCAAATCGCTGCCGGATCGAGCTCAATCCTAGGAGTAATGATCGAAAGCCACATTACAGAAGGACGGCAGAATTACAGCCCCGGACAGCCCCTCGCATATGGCCAGAGCATTACCGACGGATGCATTTCGTTGGACCAAACGCGACCGATTCTGGACCGTTTGGCGAGCTCCGTCGGGAAACGCAGAGTGGCTGCATAGTAAACCACGATTCTTTGTGGCGCCCCCGGCAGGAATCGAACCTGCGGCCTACCGCTTAGAAGGCGGTTGCTCTATTCCGCTGAGCTACGGGGGCACGGCAATTTAAGGATACCACTCACGCCAAAAGCGCTTCTATCGAACGCGCCGCGCCCAGCACGCGGTCGTCCTCGAACGAGTTGCCGATTATTTGAAATCCGACAGGCAACCCTTCGACAAAACCGCAATTAATACTTATTGCCGGAAATCCGCCCATATTTGCGGGAATCGTGCAATAGTCGGCAAGCTTAAGAGCGAGCGGATCGCCGGTTTTATCGCCGATTTTGAATGCAACCGTAGGGCTGGTAGGTGAAACGATAAAATCGTACTTTTCAAATGCCTTTTGAAACTCCAATTTCATGACTGCACGCGCCTTCTGAGCCTTAGCATAAAATGCGTCGTAATAGCCGGACGAAAGCACGTAGGTGCCAATCATAATGCGCTCCTTCACTTCGTTTCCAAAGCCGGCTGCACGGGTCGCCTTCATCATGTCGATGTGCGAATCGCCTTCGACTCGCAACCCGTAACGAACTCCGTCGAAGCGTGCTAAGTTGCTGCTCGCTTCGGCAGGGGCGATGATGTAATACGTCGAGACTCCGTGTTCTACGATGGGCACGGAGAATTCCTCGACTGCCGCTCCAGCGTCCGACAATTTATCCAAGCCACTTGTAAACGCTCCCATCACGCCCGGTTCGGTCAATGCGCCGATCAATTCTTTCGCGACTCCGATTCGCGCGCCCTTCAACTCGAAGGACCGTGCCGTTTCGCTCGAATACGGTTGATCGGAAACCGTCGAATCTTTGCCGTCTGCGCCCATCGAGAACTCGAACGCATTGGTCACGTCTGCGACTGAACGGCCGAACGGCCCGATTTGGTCGAGGGAGCTACAGAATGCAACCAGGCCAAAACGGCTCACCCTTCCGTAAGTCGGCTTAAAGCCCACGATTCCGCAAAGTGAGGCAGGCTGCCTGACGCTGCCCCCCGTATCGGATCCAAAGGTGATGACCGCAAGTCTCGCCGCTGCCGCCGCTGCGCTTCCGCCGCTGCTTCCGCCTGGCACTCGGCTCAAGTCGCAGGGGTTTCTTGTTGGTCCGAACGCGCTGTGTTCGGTGCTCGATCCCATGGCGAATTCATCCAGGTTGGTTTTGCCGAGAAGGCACATGCCTTGTTCGTTAGCCCGAGTTACAAGGGTCGAATCGTAAGGCGGAATGTAATTCTCTAAAATGCGCGAAGAGCAGGTGGTTCGGATTCCGGATGTTACGATGTTGTCTTTCAATGCGTACGGAATGCCGGTGAGGGGTTTTGCCGTGTCGGCATCGATCATCCCCTGGGCGCGGTCCGCATCCGCAAGGGCGCGTTCTTCTGAGACCGTGAGGAACGCGTTCAGCTCGTCGTTGCGCTCGGCAATTCGAGTCAGGTGCGCGCTTACGAGTTCCTTCGCGCTGACTTTGCGCGAATCCAACAAACTTCGCAAATCTGCCGCCGTCAGGCTGCACAGATCCATTTAGTCGTCGATGATCGTCGGAACGAGGAAAAGTCCCGCCTGGACTTCTGGAGCGCCGAATAGCGCCGCAGCGCGTTCGATTCCCAAAATCGGTATATCGTCTCGCCATATGCTTCGCAAACCCGTTGCGTGGGTTGCGAATTCGATACCAGTGAGGTCAAGCGACCTCAACTGCTCGAAGTGATCGAGCACTCTGTTGAGATCGGACTGCATCGCGTCGAATTCTCCGTCGGACAGGCGGAGCCGAGCAAGATCGGCCAAGTGCTTTAGTTCGTCAAGCGAAATCGACATCTCACCGTATTTTAGCACCCCGCGGCCATAATCGTGACGCCGATGTTTTGGCGGTCACCCAAATATGCAGTAACAACGTTCGCTTTGGTTGTGATCGCGGTTGCCGCGTTTGGCCTGAAGTTTGCCGCAAAGTTCCTGCCGGATAGACGGCCGAATGACCTTGCCGGCGGCTATGGGGAGTACTTGCTGCGGTCAAGTCGCCAAGACGTGGATTGGACGCTACTCGAGCGAACATCCTTCGACAGGGCGGGGGAGCAAGACAAAACCGTTCTGCTTGATATTGGCTCAACCATGTCGCTGTCTGCCAAGCGGTTCAGCGAAGATTACGCAACGGACGACGAGTATGAAAGGCTGCTGCACGACCACTTCGTCGCCGTAAAGGTCGATGCTTTGGAAATGCCATGGCTCGTGGACGCTCTGAGCCTTGAGACCCCTCCCCTTGGACAATCAGAGGGATTCATCCTCGCAGCCATGAACCCCGCCGGCGGGGTTATAGAGGTGACGGCCCTTCGCCCAAGAGCTGGCGACGAGTCCTTACTCGTTTGGCTGGAACGCATTGCGAAGCTTCGCTACTCGAATCGGTCCCGCCTCGAAGCTCAAGCGGATGCGAGCCTTGCAAACCGGGAAGCGACGGCCGCCTCTCTCCTAAGTCGTGGACCTGCAGGGATAGATGATATCGCCGATTGGTCGCGAAATTGGGAGCGGCTCGCAATCCAGAGAACGTTCGCTAACGCCCGGCTCTCAGTCTCAACGCTGCCGTTCGAAGTCCTACTCGGATCGACGGATACGCGAGTTTGGGGGCAAGGCCTATCCCTCATGCTTGGCATGGCGGAGTCACCTTGCTATGACGTGGTGCAAGGGGGGTTCTTTGTTTCGGCCGGTGCGGGGCAGTGGGGCAGTCCGACGACTGCCAAGCTGACGGGGCACTCCCTGCAGGTCGCAGCTTTCTATGCCGAGGCCGCTGTGCGGTTCGACCTGCCCCTCTTTCGCTGGCTAGCGGCGGAGACCGCGCGTTGGTCGCTGAAAATGCGGGCGGGCGGGCTCTTTATCACGGGCTCTAGTTCCGATCAGGACCAGTCGGACGTGAGTCCGTATTACAGCTTCGATAGGGTGGAACTAGAGGGCAAACCGCTGCATCTCGACGACTACGCCCTCGCGAGTATGAGCACCAGGTCGAGTTTTCCTAGCAGCGTGGCCGCAGACTACACAGAATCTGTTGCCAAGGCCGCAACGGAGCTTAGACGCCTACGTGTAGCAAGACGCGCACCGCGAACCGATGCCACAACCTACGCAAATTTGAATGGTCAGTCGATATCGGGCCTATTTCGTATAGGCAAGGCGCTGGGTGACAAAGATCTTGTTTCTGAGGCAAAGTCAGCTTTCTTGGCGGCGGCGGCAATGTTCGTGCAGCCCATTGGCGACGTGCTTCACGCAACGATGGTTGGTGGCCGAACCACGGGGTACTGCGGCGATTATGCGTGGATGGCGCGGGCCGCAATCGACGGGTATGCCGCTACGGGCGATGCGGCTTTGCTGCTTGCCGCAGAGCGGATCACGGAAAGGATGATCGAGGTTTTCCTCACCGAGAGCGGCGCAATGGCTTCGTATCTACCTTCGCTCTTGGATTTCATCGGCTATGACTTCCCGGTCTGCTTAGATGGCGATACCGAGCTACGAGGAGTCAATGCGGTGGCTGCAACCAATCTGGCGGATATTTCCGCTGTCACAGGTAAAGCAGAGTTTCGTGAGCGGGCCGTTGAGATATTGCGCGCCTTCGCCGGGCGCTACTCGACAAATCTTGCTCCGGCAGGCTTTGTGCTGGCAGGACGGCGAATCTACGGCCCAACCGTGCTCGTTCAGGGCTTCTCGATAGAGGAAGACTTCGGCGTCCCGGCCTTCAATGCGCCCACGGGCAGGTTTAGGAAACCAGGCTTGTATCTGGCACAGTTGGGCCGAGTTGAAGGGCCGTTGGCACCGGGGGAGATCCGGGCTCGGCTCTCCAGACGGTAAGCATGGCCGCCACCAAACCGACACAGACCGCAGCGACCACGACTGTCATGGCGATCTCTTGTTTCGACATGCGAAACTCACGCGCATTCACGATCGCAACAACGAACGCGACCGGAACCAGCGCTGGCAATGCGCCAAGTGAAAACCCGAAAATCGTGGCCGAGCCGAAGATCAGCACGATCCCGAGGTAAGCGGCTAACGCCGGAATCAGCCAGAGCAAGGTTCGCCTGAATTTCATCCCAAACTTCCGAATCGCGTATAGGAACATCGCGATAAAGAGGGGATCCGCCGGCCCCATCTGAGCAAGAGGCTGAGCGGTGCCGGCTTCCGGCACCTGGTAAGCCAAAGCATCGAAGATCGGGCGTATCGTAGGGCTCTGTAGGCCCTGATTTACGGTGCCCGCAGGTGCGAAGACGGCGAGTAAATCCACAGTTGCGAGCACCATGGCGATGGGCAGCAAGAGGTTCCTGTCCTTGATCAGCCCGCTGATCACAAACCCAAGCGCTGCCGGCCAACCGAAGCGGCTGATTTGCACGATGCCGTCGAGGCCGGGGCCGCCACCGCGAGCAAAGGTGACGACTGCTAGGCAGGTCATCACGACGCCGATGGCTGCCAGCGGCCTCCAATGAAGCCGCGCGGCTGCCGCGATGATCACGATCGGGAGGGCGACAAAGATGATCGTGACGATCACGTTAGCGACGTTGAGCGAGCCTAACGGAACGCGCACGTACGCGTTCGCCACCCACGCCACCCAAAAGACAGCGAGCAGCGCGACTAAAAGGGCAAACGGCTTGGCGCTCAATCTACGGACCATTCTGCGCCCAGAGGCGGCCAGGCCGCTTGTAGAAATATTATGCCTACGCTACTGAGCGGCCTCCGTAGGCGATTCCATCGGCTCCATCGGTTCGTCGTCGACGGATTGGGGGCCGGCGAGGGTCACGAGGGTCAACGGGACCCCGTACACCGGTTTCAGCGCGTTTGTCACCGCTGCGACGGTTGGCGAAGGAGTGCCGATCGGAGCCTGCACTGTGATGATCCATTGTGAAACTGGCATGTCATAAGTTTGTCTGAAGCAATTGAAATCGTGACAATTTTCGGGACTTTCGGCCCTACCGCGTAGGGTCATAATAGGGACCTATGGGGACAGGCGGGCTGGATGCCCACGACGTCAAGCGAACTCTCGGCAGGATGGCGCATGAGATACTCGAAAAAAGTGGCGGGGCCGATGAGTTGGTCGTGGTCGGCGTGCTGCAAATGGGTTATCCCGTTGCCCAACGGCTGGCATTCGCGATGGCGAACATCGAGGGTGTTGGTGTCCCATGCGGCAGTCTTGACATCGAAGGCTTCCGCGACGACAGGCGGTCCTCCGACGAAGGAGATAAGAGCGAAATCCCATTTGCGGTAAATGGCAAACGTGTGATTTTGGTGGACGAGGTCATCCAAACAGGGCGAACGATTCGCGCAGCGATGGACTCACTCATGCGTCACGGCAGGCCGGCGAAAATAGAGCTTGCCGTTTTGATCGATCGAGGTGGACGCGAACTGCCGATCGAGCCGAATTATGTGGGGCGGAAAATGGAAGTATCTCCTGATGAAGTTATCGAAGTTCGGCTCGATGCCGAGGGCGAGGAAGTTGTGAGAGTTGTAAAAGGGAGTTCCATATGAATTTGCTGAGCATTAGAGAAATGGAGAAAGGCGATATCGACAGGCTGTTGAAATCCGCTGCCTCCATGAAAAAAGCCTCGCTGGCCGGTGATCGCCAGCCATCCTATACCGATAAGACGGTCGGTTTACTTTTTTTCGAAGATAGCACCCGGACACGTGTCGGGTTCGAAATGGCAGCCCGCAAGCTCGGAATGGGGTTCACCTCGTTCGGCGTCAAGGGATCGAGCATGTCGAAGGGTGAATCGCTAAAGGACACCGTTCTAACCCTAAAGAATGAGGGCGTCGATGGTTTGGTCATTCGCCACGAAGCAGCTGGAGCGCCCAATGTTGCCGCCCGTTTCTTTGACGGCCCAGTGATTAATGCCGGTGACGGCATGCACGAACACCCGACGCAAGCGTTGGCCGATGCTATGACCATCTTGGAGCATCGAAAGAAGCTGGAAGGATTGGTTGTTTCCATCGTTGGAGACGTGATGCACAGCCGCGTCGCGAGAAGCAATATCTGGTTACTTTCAAAAATGGGCGCACAAGTACGCTTGGTTGCGCCGCGTACGCTGATGCCGCCTTATAAAGAATTGATTCCAGCGGAATTTCACTACGGGTTAAAGACGGGTCTGGACGGCGCTGACGTGGTGATGTGTCTTCGCATGCAAATGGAACGTATGGAAAGCGGGCTAATAAGCAGTCTCGGCGAATACGCAAGCATGTACCAAGTAAACGGCAGCACGTTGCGATATGCGAAGGCGGAAGCACTCGTGATGCATCCGGGCCCGGTAAATCGCGGGTTGGAATTGGACGATTTGACGGTCGATGGAAAGCAATCGGTGATTAACAGCCAAGTCGAGAATGGTGTTTATGTGCGCATGGCCGTTTTTGATGCGGTATTTGCAAAAAAAGTCGCAGCAAAGAAGAAGAAATGAAAATCGTATTAAAGAACGGAAGAATACTAGACCCGTCGCAAGACCTCGATACGATCGGCAGCGTGTCGATTGTGGACGAGCAGATCGAAGAGGTAGGGAAGAAGGTCGATGAAAAGGGCGCAGTAGATGTTTACGACTGCAAGGGAATGTGGATAACACCCGGCCTCGTCGACATCCATGTTCACCTCCGCGAGCCGGGATACTCTTACAAGGAAACCATTTTGTCGGGAACGCAATCTGCAGCCGCAGGCGGGTTTACAAATATCTGCTGCATGCCGAATACGAGGCCGGCGCTCGACAACCCTGCGTTAGTCGACTTTATTATGGACAGGGCATCGTCGCCCGCATCGGGCGGGATTTTCGTTTCACCGATTTGCGCGCTGACGAAGGGCATGGATGGTGAGACGCCCGCCGATTTAGCTTCGCTGAAGCGAGCAGGGGTTGTGGCGGCAAGCGATGACGCTTTTCCGATTCAATCCAGCTTCGTGATGAAGCGGTGTATGGAGATTTGCAAACAGGTCGGCCTGCCCGTAGCCGTGCATTGCGAGGATACGTCACTCACCGAGCTCGCCAGCATGAGCGAGGGTGCCGTTAGCTCGATGCTTGGCCTGCGAGGGATGCCGCACTCAGCGGAAGAAATCCAGGTCGCCCGCAATTGTATGCTCAGCCTTGAAACGCAATGTCCGCTGCACATTTTGCACGTGAGCACGTGGGGATCTGTTGAGATTATTCGCCAGGCGAAAGCCCTCGGCGCTCCAGTGACCGCTGAAGTGTCCCCGCACCACTTTTCTCTGACGGAAGACGACATGGTGCCATTCGACACCAATTACAAAATGAGCCCCCCGCTGCGCACACGGAGAGACGTTGACGCACTTATTAAGGCGCTAAGGGAAGGGGTAATCGACTGTATTGCCAGTGACCACGCGCCGCATGCAAGCTACGAAAAAGATATGCCGTTCGAGCAAGCGCCATTCGGAATTGTCGGATTGGAAACGGCCGTAGGATTTACGTTGACTTACCTGACCCATAAGCGGAATTTGAAGCCTCTCGAAACGATTCGCGCTTTGTCGACAAGACCCGCAGAAATATTCAGATTGGACGCAGGATCGCTGGAGCCGGGACGAACGCCGATTGCCCAGGTCGCAGTAATCGATCCGAACATTGAGTGGACTTTCGACGTTACCCGCACGTTCAGCAAGGGGAGGAACACCCCATGTCACGGTATGGAATTCAAGGGCAAAACGATGCTGACGTTCTGCGGAAGTAACGTTTACACCGATGCCATGTACCCTGCCGCTCGAAAGGTCGAAAAATCGGCCTCGCCGGCGCTTTAGGTCGGCGAGTTGACAGCGTTGGGCGGAACGCCAGTTTTTATGAATTCATCGATGATGCGAACGGTCTCTTCGGCAACGGCCTCTTGTGCCTGGTCCGTGCTCGCGCCGATGTGATGGGTGCAATAGGCTGCCTTCTGATTTTTTAGAGACCCAGAGTATTCGTCTTCTGCGGTCGCAGGCTCGTCTTCGAAGACATCGAGCCCCGCGCGAACTTTCCCTTCGTTCAAGACCGTTTCAAGCGCATCCTGATCGACCACCTCTGCGCGGCTTGTATTAATGAAAACCGAGCCCGACTTCATTGCGGCAAAAAAAGATTCACCGAGGCAACCCTTCGTATTCGGATTTAGCGAAGCATGCACGGAGACAAAGTCGGACCTCGCGGCAAGGTCCTCCAGGGATGAAGCGAGTGAAACGCCGCCGGCCCTGGCGTCCTCAGAAGTCATCCAGCGGCTGAAGGCTACGACTTCCATGCCGAACGCTTTTGCGCGTGTGACCATCTCTTTGCCGATCATGCCCATGCCGACCAGGCCGAGCGTTCGCCCTGCTAACCCAGAGGCTTTGCCGAAACCCTTCTTGTTCCACCTGCCCGCCCTGAATTCGTTGACATTGTCCGGGATATGCCGGTCTACCGATAGCATCAGGCCGAACGCAAGTTCGGCGACTGCTGCTGCGTTCTTGCCAGGGCAGTTGGCGACATAGACTCCATTCGCCGTTGCAGCGTCCACGTCGATCGTGTTGTACCCCGCGCCTGCGCGGACAATCAGTCGCAGGCTGCTATCGTCAATCGCGTCGGCAGGGACTTTGGTGGAGCGAACAACAAGGATTTCCGCGTGCGTTGCTTTGAGAGAATCACCTAGTGACTGGTCCTTCAGATCGGGCTCGTATGCTAGGTCCACACCAAGGGCTTTTATGCCGTCGAGCCCGCTTTCCTCGAATTTGTCCGCAACGAGAACTTTCATCGGTGCCAGTTTACGCCCATCGCAAGGTAGCGCCGACGTCCACGTCGGCAAGACCGACCCCTAAATGCCCATCTTCTCTCGAAGGCTCTTCGGGATCGTTACGGCCTTGCGCTCTGCGCCCATCAAGACGTGCCATGTGTAGCCGTCCGTAACCTTGTTGCCGTCCTTGACAACTTCGTAGTCGAACCGCAGGGCCGCGCGCTTGGCATGAGTAAGCTTGATCCTGATAATTACGTCCTCGTCGTACTTGATCTCGCCTCGATAGCGAACCCAAACCTCGACGACCGGCAGGAAGTAGCCCTCGGCTTCGAGACTCTTGTAAGTAAAGCCGCGAGCACGGCACCACTCGCCGCGTGCCACCTCGAACCAATAGAGGTAGTTGGCATAGTAGGCGTGCCCCATCTGATCCGTCTCTCCGTAGCGCACGCGTATCGGCACTTCTACCCATTCCATAGGCTACGATTGTTGCGCACATGCAAGAACTTTGGGACATTGTCACGTCGATTCCGCGAGGACGGGTGTGCTCCTACGGTGATGTCGGGGCGGCCCTGCGCAATCCAATGAGCGGGTTCCTCGTGGGAAGACGAATGGCTTCGGCTCCCGCAGATGTCCCGTGGTGGCGTGTCGTCGCCAAAGGAGGGACGCTCCCCGTTGGCAAGCGGCATCCGAGGCTGATGAGCGAACAGGAAGAGAGGCTTCGAGAAGAAGGCGTTCCTTTCTCGGACCGGGGCGTTGTTGAAATGGAGTCTGCACGTTGGACCCCTTAGGTTAGCGGCACCAACGGCCTCTTTTCGTATAGAATAAGCCCGACGTGAAACCCGGCGCAATTATTGCCGCACTCCTGGCCGTTACCGGCCTTGGCTTAGGCGTTTATGCATTTATGGTCAACGCCAGCCCATACGTGACTGCGCGAGAGGCAGCGGCCACGCCGGGCCTAAATGTGCACGTGGCAGGCGAAATCGATCACGATTCGGCAAAGAGCAGCGACGGCACGTTTTCGTTTCATCTTGTGGACGAGGCGGGCGATGTGCTTCCGGTTGTTTATTACGGAATGAAGCCTGGGAACTTCGAATCGGCGCCCAGCGCGTCGGTCGAGGGCGCCTACGAGAATGGCAAGTTTGTCGCGTCGCGAGTCTCGACACAGTGCCCGAGCAAGTACGAATCGGAATCGCCCAGCTACGTTTCGCCTAAGAAATGACGCGATTCCCTGATCCGCCTGCGTGGGGTCTCTTCGCAGGGCTTGTGGGCAAAGGCTTTGTTTTTGTCGCGATTCTCTTTTTCCTGATCACCGCAATATTCGCGATTCGGAAGCGAGCCGATGTCAGTTCGAAGACATTTGTCGTAGGTGTTGCTTCTGTTCTCGGCGCATTTGCCACGCACGTGCTGGTGCTGATGACGCGGCAGTATGAATACTCTTACGTTTGGGAAAATACCAGCGATGCAATGGCGGAGGTATATCGCTTCAGCGCAGCATGGGCGGCGCAAGAGGGATCATTCCTGCTTTGGACGCTAACGAGCGCTGTCTTCGCGGCAATTGTTGCACGGAAGACCGGCTCATATCGAGCGACGTTTACTACAATTTGTTCGATTGCGCTGATCGCGATGGTAGGAATTCTGGCGTACGAATCGCCGTTTCAACTGATTCAATTGAGCCCAGAGGACCGTCAGTTATTGGCCCCTGGGCAGGCGATGATCATGCCCCCGGACGGTCGTGGGCTCAATCCAACACTGATGAATTATTGGATGGTGATTCATCCGTGGGTAATTTTTATCGGGTTTGGCAGCTTGCTTTCGCTGTTCGCGTTTGCGGCGTCGGCGTCGCTTACGAAAGATCACACAAGCTGGATCGATAAGGTTCGCCCATTCACGATTTTCTCGATGATCGTTTTGGGCGTCGGCCTCACTATGGGGGGGCTCTGGGCCTACGAAACGCTCGGCTGGGGCGGCTTCTGGGCATGGGATCCGGTGGAAAACGTGAGCCTCGTGCCGTTCATTGCAACCGCGGTGATGGTGCATGGCCTTTTCGTTCAGAAGAACAGAAAGCGTTGGCATCGGCTGAATATCTTGTTAGGGCTGATGCCGTTCGTTTGGTTTGTTTATGGCACTTACTTGACGCGAAGCGGCGCTTTGACCGCGGTAAGCGTTCACAGCTTTGCAGAGATGAACGCCGGCGCGCACGGTGTTTTGCTGGGCTTGGTCATCGCAACGGTTCTCGCGACGATTTACTTTGTCGTCCGCGCATTTCGGCAGCGCGATGATGTCGGTGAGCCGAAAATTTCGGGACATCGCACGCTTGGCATGTCGATCGGCCTTTCGCTCCTTTATGGAATAGGAGTTATGGCCGCGTACGGCATGTCCCTTCCGTTTTTTGGGGCGATGCTGGGCAGGCAAAAAGAGGTCGTGGCTGAGGGGGATTATAATTTCGTAGTTGCGTTTCCCTTTGTCCCAGTGCTTCTCCTAATGGCCTTCGTGCCTTTTTTGGGTTGGACGAGAACCGCACCCGAACGGATAAAGACGATCGGAAACGTCTTTTTTGCCGCTGTCCTTGTATTTGGCATCGCAACTCTCGTGCTTGTTAAAAGCGGGTTGACGCTAGACGGCTTTGAGCGCATGCCATCGAAGCAGCTGATTGTCTTTTACGCTTTGGTGTTCGTTTGCTTGTTCGCCATTATCGCAAACGCGTTTCGAACGATTGAACGGATGCGCACGAGAAGCTCCGGGATCGGGGCGTTTGTCACCCACATGGGGGTTTCTTTATTGCTGCTTGGGCTGATCGTTTCGAGGGCCTTTGAAAAAACGGACTTCGACGGCGTAACACTCACGCAACCCGGTCGCTTAGCGCTGCTGCCGGATCGTACTTACTTAGCGTCGATAGAATCCTTACCTGCACCTGAACAGCTATCCGATCCAAATAACCGACTCGAGTTCTTGGTCAGAAATATTGCGACCTCGTCCGAAATAACATTTCGTCCGAATTTTTATTACGAGATGCAGGGCGGCAAGCCCATGCCAATCTCGCGTCCCGATATTGTGCGCACTCCGCTGTACGACCTCTATTTTGTCGTGGGAGCCCCCGAAACCGAATTGGAGTCAGGCATCACTTTGAACGAGGGGGAAGAGAAAACCGTCGGCCAATTCAAAATCAGGTACTTAGAGAGGACGAGAGTTGGCGAAGCGGGGCAAGTGGGCACAAGGTTCGGC
>JALYSG010000026.1:0-10854 GCA_030854945.1 Armatimonadota bacterium | reverse complement strand
CTACGAGGCCCATCCCGAAATGGAGATAGGCACATCGGGCCCGGAGATGCACCCCTTCGAGATCAAAGAGTTGGGAGTGACGGTCGAACTAAAGCGTCTCATGGCGGACACCGGCGCCGCCACATTCTCTATTGTTTCGCCGGAGTTGATTTTCCCAGTACAGTTGTTCTTCAAGCCGCTGACCGGGCTTGTATGGTTAGGTGCGGGCGTCATGACACTGGGTGGGATACTCTCTATTGTCGGCCTCCGCCGCCGCGCGTAGATGTTCTACAAATATTTCGCATATCCGATTACCAAAATTATCTTGACTATCGGTCTATTTCTGTTGGGCCCCGTACGCGTTCGCGGAAAGTGCAACGTTTCGAGAAGCGGCGGTGTGCTCATTGTTGCCAATCACTTAAGCGATTGCGACCCGGCAGTTTTAGGGTATGCGCTGCCGAGGGGAGCCCATTACATGGCGAAGCGCGAGCTATTCTCGATACCGATTCTATCAATTATCATCCGGGTTCTCAACGCATTTCCAGTCGACCGAGGCTCTCCGGACCGCGCAGCTATAAGAAAGACCGTCGACTTACTAAAGGCGGGTGAGGCCGTCGTTGTTTTCCCTGAGGGTCAGCTGTCGGAAACCGGAACTCTGCAGCCGCTCTTGCCAGGGGTTGCCATGATCGTCGTGCGAAGTGGCGCCCCGGTGGTATGCGTCGGGTTGACTGGTACGGCGAGAATCATTCCTTTCGGGAGCGTTTGGCCACGACCCGCCTTTGGCGGCGTCGGATTGAATTTTGGGCAGCCCAAGCGCTTCGAACCCGATGCAACGCATGAGCAAATTTTGCACTGGATGTCTCGTGAACTGCTCTCCCTGTCCCAGCCGGTGTGAAACTTGCGTGCGCACTTCGAGTGTCATACTTTTGTAGCTCATGCAAGTTGAACGCCTAACGAAGCAGGACGACCGCATTATCGACCTCGTTCGTCAGGCAACGCCGCTCTACCGTGAGTCCTCGTTGGCAGCAGCGCTGGATAGCTTGCGCTCAACGGGGGCCGAGGTTGTGCCGGTCGTCGACGGCTCGCTCCTGGTTGGCGCCGTTTGGGCCGACGATGCAAGATCAGCGATCCTGTCCGGCGAACAGCTGTCGATAGCGGTTGATCGATTTGTCGACAAGACGCCACCGATACTCAACTCCTCGACTGGGCGCGAAGAGGCGAGGGCAATCCTCACCGCTTCGGGCAGGCCGGCAGTGATCGTCGTCGATCCCGATGGACGTTATCTCGGAGTCCTTCGCGTATTCGACCTGTATCACTTGGCGGATCGCGCTGTCCGGCCGCCGATGGTCGGCGGGATGGCCACCCCCCTCGGAGTCTATCTGACAACCGGCAGCCTTGCCGCCGGTGCCAGAGGTTGGGCACTGGTCCTAACCGGCATGGCCATGACGGCGATGTTGTTCGTGGGGGTAGTAATCACTGCGATCGTTGAGACTGCGTTGCCCTCCGGAACCCCCAACTGGTTCGTCTCGGCGGTCGTGAACCTTTTGCCGGTCACACTCTTCTTCCTGCAGGTTAGGCTTTCACCCATTGCGGCCACGCACGGAGCCGAGCACATGGTCGTCCACGCCATCGAAAGGGGCGAGCCTCTCCGACCGGACGTCGTCCGCCGCATGCCCCGTGTGCATCCCCGTTGCGGTACAAATCTCGCAATCGGCGCGCTCATATTCTCCGGGGTTGTCCAGGTCACGTGGGCGTCCTTCCAGGAGGCCGGCGCTCTTATTGCGCTTGTACTCACCCTCTCTGTTTGGAAACCCCTCGGCAGTTTTGCTCAGAAGTACGTGACAACTCGAGAGCCACGCGAGAAGGACATCCGGGGGGCCATCTACGCAGCTGAAGAACTAATCCTCCGCTTTCAACAGAGCGACCGTAGGGTTCCGAGCATCGGAACGCGTCTTCTGGCAAGCGGCCTCCCTCTCATCCTCTTGGGTTCCTTTATCGTCATGGCATTGGCGCCGTACGTGATTCGAGCTATCGGCTTGAGCGATAACGTCCTTCGGTTATTGGGGTAGGAACTACAACAAGCCCGGGGTACGGTAGACCTACAATGTTCCATCGTCTCCGCGCGCTTCACCGGTGGCTGGGCCTTACCGCTGCGCTGGCCCTGATTCTGATCGCTTCGACAGGGTTTCTGCTGGCAACGAAAGACACGTTCGGCTGGGTTAAACCCAAGACGCATGAAGGGGAAGCTTTCGAGAGTTTATCGGAGGTCGTCACGCTCGACGCTGCGGCTCAGGCCGCAATCGCACTGGGCATCCCTGAACTCAAGTCAAAAGACGACATTGAAAGAATCGACTACAGACCGGAGAAGAATGTCTTCAAAATCGTGACCCACAAGGGATATCACGAAGTGCAGGTGGATGGAAAAACCGGCGCGGTATTGAACGTCGCAAAACGAATAGACCAAATGGCGGAAGACATTCACGACTTTCGCTATTTCTCCGATAAACTCCACCTCTTGGGCTCGCCGACGGTAGCCATTCTCTTATTCGGGCTGGGTGTAACCGGTGTTACCCTCTTTTTTGTTCCCGTCGTGCGACGCTGGCGATACAAAAGAAAGAAGGAAGCAGAATAACCGAGCGCAACGAGTCCGTCCTGGCAGCCTGCGCGGATTTGAAGCCAAGCGCGGCAAACATCGATCGGATTGCTCAGCAATTTGGGGCAGACGCCGCCGCATGGGCATTTTCGCAGTGGTTGTTGCGAAAACGAGCGCGCGCGAAATTCGCTAAGGCAGACGCGATGCTATTTACCCGCGAGGGGCTAGAGCAATCTACACACGAAACTGTTGCCGCATACCATGCGTCGCGGTATCCAAAGGGCGAAGTGGTCGCCGATCTCACCTGTGGAATAGGGGCGGACCTCATAGCCCTCGCGTCACGAGGACCGGCTATCGGATTTGACACCGACGCGGAGACAGCGCGCTGTGCCGCGCATAATCTAAAGGTGCATGGCCTCGCCGGAAATGTCACAAATTGTGACGCGATGGCCTTCGATTGGAAATTCGATTATGCGTTCGCGGACCCGTCGCGCAGAATCGGTAGCACGCGAAGCGTCGACCCAACGACATTCTCTCCGAGCCCAAACGATCTTGCGAGCAGATTGAGCAAGCTCCGATTCGCTGGGATGAAACTTTCGCCGATGCTGCGCGATGACTACCTAGCGGATATGTCTGAGGAAATTGAATTTATCTCGTTTGCAGGCGAATGCCGAGAAGCGCTTGCCTGGTTCGGTGAAGGAACCACGGCCGGAGTTTACGCTCGTAGAATCGAATCGGGCGAGAGATTAAAGAGAGCTGACTCCCAAACGCACAGCAGTACGGACGTGCCCCTTGAATATTTGTTCGAGGCCGACCCCGCGGCAATTCGCGCCCACTGCCTTGGCGCACTCTGCGAAGAACTGAACGCTGTGGAACTTGGAGATTCCAACGGCTACCTAACGGGGTCGAAGCAATTCGAATCATCCTGGGCGCGTACGTACCGCATTCTGGAACACGGTTCTTTCGATGAGAAGCGCGTGCGAACGATTCTCAAGAAGATGGGTGGTGGTGTGCCGATCATAAAATCGCGGGCGCCAGGGGTAGACGGTGCTTCGTTGAGCAAGCACCTGGTTTCAAAGGGCACGAAAGCGACTACGGTCGCGCTCTATGCGATCGGGAAATCAACGCGATTCCTAATCGTTGAGAACGTCCTGCAATCCAAGTAACGAGCGACGGGCGCTCTCCATCGGCTCTAATCTGGGTGTATCCATTTCAACCACGAGCGTGCGCGTTCCGGCTCGCTCGGCAGCTCGAAGGATTTCTGCGAAATCGAGAACTCCGTCGCCCAGCTCGATGTCGACACCGTCTGCCCCGAGGTCCTTGCAATGAATCGACGGCAGACGTCCGTGAAGTCGACCGATCCAAGCGATCGGGTCTTCACCGGCCACGGTCGCCCAAAAAACGTCGAGTTGCAAATTGGCGTTGGGCGCCCTCTCCACAATCGTTTCGAAACCGTGTGTGTCACCGAATTCAAACGCATGGTTGTGGTAGCCCAGCGCAAGTCCTTGTGTCGCGAGCGAGACCGCGCACTCATCGATTCGTTTCGCGGCGTCGATCCAGCCCTGCAAGTCCGGGCGCATTTCTTCGGGAATCGATGGAATCGTTAACTGACTGCATCCGATTTCTCGCAGCTCGTCGATCACCGGCCCCGGGTCATCCAAAATCGAAGTAGGCACGTGGGAGCCGGAAGCCCGCAGGCCACACTCGCTTAGGACTCTGCCAACTTCGGCAGCCGTATGTCCTCCGAATCCCGCAAATTCCACAAATTTGTATCCCATGTCCGCGACCTTGCGCAGGCCACCCAAAAAGTCGCCCTCGAGAGATTCTCTAACGGTATACAACTGCAATGCAACGTCAAATGATTTCATCTTGGTAATCCTGGGAAAAAGCCTCGTGTCAGAGAACGCACGTCAACCTTCCATTCGCCGTCCTTCCTAACCAGTGGGAGATTCGCCACATCTTTCTCGTGCAACTCTGGCCCGCGAAACTCTACGATGAGAACTCTCACTACTGCCTCGTTCTCGCTTAACTTTTGGCTCGATTCAAATTTCCATCCATAGATGTAATTCCGGGCTTTGCTCGAGAAGGTTTCTTCCCATTGTTCTGCAATTGGGGCGATTGGATCGGGCAGAAACGTCATCCTTGTCAGTGTGGCGACGTCCCCCTTTGTGAGAGCAACCATGAATTCGCGCGCAGCCGCTTCTGGAGACTTGCCTAACAGGAGCATAATGATCGGAATTGCAATTAAACCAAGTAGGCCGATCGCAATGATCGGATTAAAACGGATTGCACCTCGTTTATGTCTGTTCATTGTTGCTTCAAAAACATTGGGCCCGGACGCATAGACTCTCCGGCGTGGATGTACCATGCACGGTTAACCCTCTGCACCGATACGAGCCATGGTAATTCGCTTCCGTTAGGAAATCGAAACAGAACGCCGACGCCTGCCCTCACGGGAGAGTGTTTCTCCTCAACCTGATTGACGTCGACCACCTGGTACCTCGCTCCGCCCATCAGCACCCGCTGTGCAAAAGCAGTCGTGTAAAGTTTTTCCTCGGGCGTCCCCAGCGTTAACCGATTGATGGTCTCGGCATCTCGTTCACCTATCGCCATCATGAATCGATGAAGCGTTCCTTCGGGCCCACGCAACTGTCGCGCGTTAAAAATGCCGAGCGTTACCGCTGAGATGCCCAGCGAGGCTGCAATCGCGATCATCGTTGGGCCCTTCGATGCCATTGCCCGAAGCATACCTACAGGAGGCGCGCTGCCAAGTATTCGCGCAAGATCAGATCGACGACTCTTGGGCCACGGTAAACGAAGCTTGTGTATATCTGGCACGCTGCGGCGCCGCCGCAGAGCCTTTCGCGCAGGTCGTCGCCACTAGAAATCCCGCCCACTCCAATCAGTTCGGCGCGGCCGTCCAAGGCTGCGCGCAGCAATTCACACGCTCTCTGTGCGCGGGGCTTGAGCGGGACGCCGGACAGCCCGCCATCTTGGCCGTCATCACCGGTCGAACCCGGTCTCGCAACCGTCGTGTTTGTAGCGACGATGCCCGCGACGTCGAAATCCAGCGCCAGCTGGGCAATTTCGATCATCTCGTCGTCGGATTGGTCCGGGCTCACTTTCACATAGATGGGTTTGTCGACGCCCGTCGTGCGAACGGCGTCTAGGATGCGGGCGAGGTCGTCGCGCGATTGCAGCGCGCGCAATCCGGGCGTGTTCGGGCTGCTGACGTTCACAACAAAGTAGCTGCCAAAGTCGCGCAAGGTCATCGCGGCCGACCTGTAATCCATCCAAGCCGCTTCGTTTGAAGTCCACTTGTTCTTTCCGATATTCACGCCGTATGGAATCGGAACGGTCACTCGTTCGAGGTTCTTAGCAACTGCCTCGGCGCCGACGTTGTTGAAGCCGAGCCGGTTGATAATCGCTTCGTCCTCCGGCAGCCTAAACATCCTCGGCTTGGGGTTGCCGGGCTGCGGCTGTGGCGTCACGGTGCCAATCTCGACGAACGAAAACCCAAGACCGTAGAGCCCCTCCAATGCGATGCCGTTCTTGTCAAACCCGGCAGCCAGCCCAACAGGATGCGGCAGGTCAAGGCCGAACGCGCGGGTACGCAATTCATCCGATTCGGGAACGCGCGCCGAAACAAAACCACCGGCAATCAGCCGGAGCCCCAACTCGTGAACGTCCTCGGCGTCGAACCGAAAGGCTGCCTTGCGTACCCAATCGTAACCTATGCTTCTAACCTACCCCAAGGTAGAATGTCGCCCTTCCATGAGCTTTGCCAAGCGCACCCATTTCTGCGGAGAATTACGCCCTGAGCACGTCGGTTCTCGCGTTACGGTGAACGGCTGGGTCAACCGAATTCGCGATCTTGGCGGCTTGTTTTTCATGGATATCCGCGATCGCTCTGGCATCGTCCAGCTCTTTTGCGACGTTGAAGAATTCCCGCAGCTTCGGTCGCTACGAAACGAATTTGTTCTAACCGCGTCGGGCGAAGTGCGCATGCGCGAAGTGGGCACCATAAATCAGAACGTTCCTACCGGGCATGTTGAAATCGTAGTCGACCAAATCACCGTGTTGAACGAAGCAGCGGTGTTGCCGTTTCCAGTTTCAGACGAAGAGCAGATGTCGGGAGTCAACGAAGAGCTCCGCATCAAGCACCGCTATTTGGACTTGCGTCGACCCTCGATGCAGAAGAAATTGATGCTACGGGCAGAGTGCGTGCGATTGATTCGAGAGTATTTGGACACACGCGGATTCGTTGAGATAGAAACGCCGATTTTCACGAAAACAACACCCGAGGGGGCGCGTGATTATTTGGTGCCCTACCGCCTTGAGCCTGGAAAGTTCTACGCATTGCCTCAAAGTCCGCAACAATACAAGCAGCTGCTCATGGTGGGCGGCATGGAGCGCTACTATCAAATAGCTAAGTGTTTTCGCGACGAAGCGCAGCGCGCTGATCGACAGCCGGAATTTACGCAGCTCGACTTGGAAATGAGCTTCGTTCACCAGGAGGACGTGCTCGAGCTCGCAGAGGGCCTCACGCGCAACCTCTGCAACTCTGTGAAGGAAAAGTTTGCCCTCGACCTCGAACCGATTGGAGAGTTTCCACGCTTGACCTATGATGAGTCCATGCGAAGGTTCGGAACGGACAAGCCCGACCTGAGGTTCGGGTTGGAACTCTTCGACGTTAGCGAGATTGTTGCCGGGTCCGAGTTTTCCGTGTTCCGCAATGCGGTGAGCGAGGGCGGTGTGGTTAAGGGCATCCGCTTGCCTGGCGGAGCAACGTTTTCAAGGAAGCAAGTGAGTGAACTCGAGGAGTTCGCAAAAACCTTCGGCGCCAAGGGACTTGCCCAATTGCCGATTAAGGAAGGTTACGGCGGTATATCCAAATTCTTGGACGAAACAGCGATCACGGCAATAAGAGAACGTGCACAAGCAGAAATCGACGACATGCTCTTATTTGTCGCGGACACCGAAACCACGGCATACAGCGTGCTTTCACGGCTAAGGAACGAAATCGGCGACAAACTGAATCTCGCCGATCCCCGCAGGCTCGTGTTTTGCTGGGTACTTGACTTTCCATTGGTATTTTGGAGCGAGGAAGAGAAGCGCTGGGATGCTGCACATCACCCTTTTACCGGACCAAAGGCCGCAGATATTGAATTTCTCGAAAGTGATCCGGGCCGCGTGAGGGCGGATTGTTACGATATCGTCTGCAATGGAGTCGAGTGGGCAAGCGGCAGCATTCGTATCCACCGTCCGGAAGTGCAATCAAAGGTGTTTAGCCTTCTGGGAATCGACGAGAAGACCCAACGAGAGAGGTTCGGGCATATTCTCGATGCCTTCAAATTGGGCGCCCCGCCACATGGCGGGATCGCGCCGGGGATAGACCGGCTCGTGATGCTTTTGCTCGGTGAAAGCAACATACGAGAAGTGATGGCTTTCCCGAAAATCGGAGGCGGCTACGATCCCATGATGGACGCTCCTGGCACGATCGACGATGAGCAGTGGCATGAAATGGGCCTGCAGCTTCGCAAGAAATCAGACGGCGATATTATCAATTAGGCGGACGCCGTCGATCCACGCCGCTGCGATGACTCGCGCATTTGCAGATGACGACGTTAGTTCCAATGAATTTTCGTCGACAACGGCGAGATAATCCACGGACGCAAATCCGTGATCTAATAGATTCTCCTTCGTCTGCGCCTCCATTTCCCGGAAATCCTTGGGCCTGCCTTCCGCAACAAGCCGAAGCGATCGGTAAAGTCCCGCCGCCGCTACTCTCGCGTCCGGACTCAGACGCGCATTTCGCGACGACATCGCCAAGCCATCGGATTCGCGCACGGTTGGGCAGAACTTCAATTCGATTGGCATATGAAAATCCTGTACCATTCGAGTAATCGTTGCACACTGCTGCCAATCCTTTTCCCCGAAAATCGCGATGTTAGGCTGAACAATCAAAAACAGTTTCGCGACAACGGTCGCCACTCCATCGAAGTGCCCGGGTCGATGCTCGCCTTCCCACCTTTCGGTAAGTCCTGTGACACGCACGGTCGTCGAGTCGCCCTCTTCGTAGACCTCGGATGCTGAAGGTGCAAACACGACTTCGCAGCCGCAATCTTCCGCTATTGACGCATCTGCATCCAGATCCCGCGGATATTTTTCGAAGTCGTTTGGGTCGTTGAATTGCGTCGGGTTTACGAAAATCGACACCACCGGGGTCAACCCCGTTTCCGCCGCTGTGCGAAGCAGCGAAGCGTGGCCCTCGTGAAGCGACCCCATTGTCGGCACGAACGCGACCTGTCTGTCGCGCAGGGCCTCGCGCACTTCCGAGATGGTTCGAGTAATCAGCACCTGATTATCATACAGTCCGCGACAATAGTCTTTGGACGCCAACCCGGCGACTCAGCCCCACCGGAGCCAAAAGGTGCCTAAGCCGGAGCCGAAACCTGGTCCCAAACCGCCTTCAACGCATCCGCCGAAGCCAACAAACCCGCCTTCTCCCCATCAGAAACAGCCGGCTCCAAAACCGATACAACCCCGCGACGACCAACACGAGTCGGCAGCGAAAGGCAAACCCCGCTGATCCCCATCGCGCCCTTCTGCATCGAGGAAACCGGCAAAATCCGCTCGCTGTCCAGAGCGATCGCCTCGACCACTTCCTTGATCGAAACCCCAACGGCCCAGCCCGCGCCGCCCTTTAGCGAAATCACGCTCGCGCCGCTCTTCTTAGTAGCGTCGAAAATCCCGTCCCCCACAGCCTGCGACCAACCCGGCAGACTGCTAAGATGCACGCCGCCGATCGTCGCGCTGCTCCAAATCGGAACCATGCTGTCCCCGTGCTCGCCCAAAATCACCGCGTCGATGTCCGTCGCGCCAACCGCAAAATGGTCCGCCAGCAGCGACCTAAACCGGCAAGTGTCCAAAACCGTCCCAAGCCCCAACACCTGGCTCTCCGGCAGCCCGGCCTCTTCCACAGCAAGCTGCGTCAGAATGTCCACCGGGTTGCTCACCACCAAAATCGTCGCCGTCTCCGGCAGCCGCAGGTTCTTGACGTTGGCGATAATGTCCTTGAAAAGCGTAACGTTCCGGTTGATCAGCTCCAGCCGACTCTCGTCCGGCTTCCGACGCAGCCCCGCAGTGATCACCACGCAGTCGCTGCCGTCGATCGCGCTGTAATCGCCCGAGCGGATGATCTGGCTGCTCGTAAGAGCCGAGCCATGCCGCAAGTCCAACGCCTCGCCCTCCGCAAGCTCCGCGTTCATATCGTTGATAACGATCTCCCTAACAATCCCGCCGAGCTGCAAGGCAAACGCGGCATTACTCCCAACGCGGCCACCGCCGCCAATGATGCTGACTTTCATAGGTTAAACACCCCCGAGCCTAAGGCGTCGCGGGGTCCCCATTATGGCACCTTCGTCAGTCCTTCTTCCTTTTCTTGCGTTTCCCTTCCAGCGACTTCAGTTCACCTTCCAACTCAGCTACCACGTCAGGCTCAGCCTCAAGTTCGCGCCGCTTCAACTCCTGCCGGACTTCTTGGAAGGCCAAATACTCAGCATGAGCGTGCTCTTCCGAAACTCTGGCCGACACTCTGCCTAAATCACTCAACACGTCAAAACCATTCAGTCGAAGAATCTCATCCAGCTTCGATAGCCAATCGGCCATCCGCACTTCCCGCTGCTGCTTAGCTTGGAGTTCTGCAAAATCGAGGAATTGCGAAACAAGGAGGTTTAGCGTCTCGATTTCATCCTTGCCTAAGTAGTTCTTGGCTACAGTAACATCTTTCTTGCGGACAACTTCACCACTAAAGGCCGTTAGGCCCATATTCGGCTGCCTTGCATTGGCGCGTGACTTTACAATCTCGGCAGCAGTCATGCCCGTGACCGCGAAATGAAGCTTGTTTTGAACAGTCGCGAAGAAAACCTGCGAATGCTCGGATCCCGAAACATAGTCGATGCTCAATGCGCAAATTTCGCGCACCCTCTTATAAAGCAGCTTCTCGGAACTGCGAATGTCTCGAATCTGCTCGAGCAGTTCGTCGAAGTAATCGCCGATGGTTGCCTGCTCTTTCAATCGCTGGACGTCGAGCGCGAATCCCTTTACAATGTAGTCGCGAAGGCGCTGCGTTGCCCAAATGCGGAACTGCGTGCCCACATGAGAACGAACCCGGTAGCCAACCGAAATGATCACGTCCAAGTTGTAGTAACTAACCCGGTAGCCTTTTCCGTCCGCGGCAGTTGTCAAGTAATCCTTGACAACTGCCGCCTCCTCAAGTT
>JALYSG010000069.1 GCA_030854945.1 Armatimonadota bacterium | reverse complement strand
GTGAAGACGTAAGCCAAAGAACCGCGAACTAGTGGTCGGTGAACCGCTGCCGAATTCTTAGCCCGTTAAGGGAAATCAGTCGTTCAGCACAATAGCGAACGCGCGTACGGGAAAGGTGCCGAAGCCTTTCACTTTTACCGGAACTGCACAAAACCGGAAGCCGGTAATCGGGAGTTCGCGCAAACCGCATAAATGCTCAACGATGGGTATGCCCGCAGCCAGGAGAATTGAGTGGGCCGGCCGGCGACCATCAGCCGTATCGTCAATGTTGTAAGAGTCAATACCCACAAGTGCGGCTCCCGCGTTCGCGAGAAATTCCGCAGCGTCCGCACTGAGGAAGGGATGCTTGCCGTTTGAATAGTCTTCAGTTCTCCAACGCATGTCCCAGGCGGTGTGAAATAGGACGGCTTTAGCCTTTACGTCCAGGTGTTCCAAGGCGGCTGCGGTGATGGCCCGATCCTCTGGGCCGGATAAGTTCCCCGCACTCGTTTCTATGTTTGGGGACCTTGAGCGCTCAAGCTCACGTTCCGCGCCGCCAACATGCCGCACTACGATACCTTCCAGATACGCGAGTGAATCCAACGGCAGACCTGCAAGATCTTTTCCTTCCTCATAGCGATGAAAGGGACTGTCAAGATACGTGCCTGTGTTGGCGACCATTTCAATGTTTCCGATGTGAAACTCGGTGCCCGGGGCGTACAACGCTCGAGATGCTTCGCGGGTCAGATGATCCGAGATAACCGGCGCCGGCAGTCCTTTGTAGGTGATCATGCCGTGTTCGATGGTGTGGCTGAGGTCTATGAGTGTGTGAGACATGGAAAAACAGGACTGGCTTAGTTCTCGACGCGTAGCGGCGGTGTGAATTTAGCCCGGCGTTTCAACGCCGGGTTCGAGTAGACTCCGCCTCGTCGCGTCAGCGACGGCTGAAAAGGGACGCAATTCAGGCGTCGCTAACGCGACGCGGACAAATCTAGTTAACGTGCCCCAGCTTTGAAAAGCTGGGTTAAATTCAAGCCGCCGCTACGCGTCGAAAACCTTCGCCCAGCCTTATGCAGAGTTGCCAAAGCCAATTACCCCTAACGGCCACTAACTCAGGCTTTTCGCCTAAGAATGAAGTCAGCAATCGCGCGTAGACGCTTGGTGGGTCTGTCGATCTGCTTAAGCACAGCGCACGCTTCCTGGTGAACCAAATCCGCGCGCTGCCGTGCGGTCTCTATTCCATAGAGCGATGGGTAGGTAGCTTTTTGCGCGCGTGCGTCTTTGCCCGGGGTCTTGCCTAGAGTCTCCACTGTTGCAGTAATGTCGAGAAGATCGTCGGTGATTTGAAAAAGAAGACCGAGCTGCGCCGCATACCTACCAACAGCTTCAAGTTCCGGGTCGGTTGCCTCGGCAATGATAGCGCCGCAACGGGCGGCAGCAATTATCAGCGCCGCAGTCTTCAAACGGTGAATCCCCTCCAACTCTCTGCTCGTCACCGCGCGCGATTCCGCTTCGAGATCACGGGCTTGCCCCGCCACCATTCCCCCGGGCGTGCCGGCAGCGTGACCTAACTCGCTAACCAAAAGAACTCGTTTCTCGGCCGAGAGCAACGATTCTTCGGCGATGGTCTGGAAAGCAAGAGTTTGCAACGCATCGCCTGCGAGAATCGCAGTAGCTTCGTCAAATCGTATGTGACAAGTGGGCCGGCCACGACGCAGTTCGTCATCATCCATCGACGGCAAGTCGTCGTGGATCAGCGAATAGGTGTGAATCATTTCCAGAGCACAGGCGGTGGCCAGGAGCACCCCCGGTGAAGCTCCGAAGGCTTCGCCGGTTGTGAGCATCAGGATAGGCCGAAAGCGCTTGCCGCCGGCGAAGACGCTCCAGCGAATCGCCTTGTGCACCGAAACCGGCTCTACGGATTCCCCGGGAAGAAGGCGATCGAGTTCGCCGTCGATTAACGCTTGGCGTTCGTTAAAGAAACCTTCGAGGTCAAAGGCAAGCGTAAGGGAAAGCTCGGAAGACGTTTTCATTCTCCGCCCGGGCTTTCCTGAGGTATCGCGCTGGAATCTTCAAAGGGAGTTACCACGGTGCGTCCCTGGTTATCGCGCAGCAGTACCTCGATGCGACGCTCGGCTTGACTGAGTCGTTCCTGGCACTCTCGCGAAAGGCGAATGCCTTGCTCGAACAGCTCCATACTCTTTTCCAGCGGCAAGTCGCCCTGCTCGAGTTCACGGACAATTTGTTCCAGCGCCTCGAGCGACGCTTCGAAAGTTCTGGTCGGCTGCTCGTTATTCGTCATTAAGGGTCTCGCTTTGGAACCCGGTCATTCATGTCCGGGGCGCTGGTTTCCGCCCGCTATCTCAGCGGTCCAAGCGCGGGAAAATCTTTCATAATATCGTCCACGATTCGTGGTACGACATTATCATCTTTCATCGCCGCAACTCTCCAACGCTCGCCGTTGCGCTGGAGGGTAAGCTCGATCTCACGGTCTTGCACGGGCGCGATGGCCCTGGCGGTATCGCCGTCGGTAGTAATCTTAACAAGATAAGGCAGCCCGATGGCGAGGATAACGAACGGCTTCGGTTCCGACTCCTCCGAAATCTCCTGCAATCGTTTCAGTAAGGAATCGCGAACGCTTTGCTTCACACTAGGCAGCAGACCTGGCACCAGCGCGTCGATGCGCCTGCGCTGCGGAGGGCTCAGCGTACCACCGTAGGGTGCGACTGATTTCTCAGTAACCTCGGACGCGAGACTATCGACTATCTTGTCAATATCGACGATTTCGTTAACCACCGTCACGTCATTTCGCTGCACCGCATCAACGAGTAATGCGAGTGAGTAAGCGGGCGTCGTCCTGTAATGCCGCCACCATAGATAGCCACCGGCCGCGGCTAAGACAGCCACTAGGACAATAATGATTCCCAGCGCAGCCACCAGCTTTGGCCAACCTCTGCCGCGGCGTCTGGTCGGACCCTTCGCACCGCGCGGCTGCTCGAAACTGATTACGAGACGCTTGCGGCTTTGCGGCCCACCGGCTTTCTGCTCAGGAGTCATCTCTTTTCGTTATGGTGAAGAGTCTTGGAGAAGCTCAGGTTTCCTCAATGCCCTC
>JALYSG010000068.1 GCA_030854945.1 Armatimonadota bacterium | reverse complement strand
GCTGGGTTGAACATTATCGTGCGCGACGCGGGAATCCTCGGTGCGTTTCTCCATCACGTGCGCCGCCCAGTCGAGTTCGGATGTGTTGAATTCGAATCGCCGCGTTTGATCCCGTCCGCCGCTTCGGACCGAGGCGACGATTTCGTGTTGCCTAACGAGTTCCTCCGCCAGCGGATGGAAAATCTCCCGCCGGCCGGCATCGTCGGCATAGTCGAACAGTCCGTTGTAGCAATGCCGGTCATCATCCCAGCCCGGATGATTGAGAATGGGGTAGAGACACAACCCTTCAACCGGAACACCGCTGATCATTGCGCCGACCACTTCATTCGAAATGTAGCGCAGCCAAATGGGACGGGTTTCATCTTCGATCCCTGTCTCAGCGATGAAGAGTGGCTTGCGATAGCGCGCATAAAGTTCCGCCAGCATATCGCGCACGTGACGGTAGCGCGGGTCTGAGGGAACAAGCATCGATCCGTGACCGCCCGGATGCGCCCACTGATTATGAATGTAGTAATTGACGCCGATGATATCGAGGAAGCTGTCCTCGCCTCCAAGCTCCGGAGCGGTCCGTCCGGCAATCATGTCCCAGGCCGTGAATTGCGTCTGGCGGTATTGCTCGGCCGTGAGCCCATCCTGCGTCCGGCCGGTTCCGCTCGTCACGTTAATGATAGGATCGATCTGGCAGATGCGGATCGCGGGATTGACCTCGCGCATGGCGTAGATCGCTTCGACGGACGCGCGGACGAGCTGTCGTTTCAACTCTCCGCCGCGATTTCTGGCAAAAGGGTTGAAAGCCGCTCCGTCGCCACCGGCCCAGGAGAAAAAAGAAATCTCGTTGATTGGCGAGATAAACGGAACGTCCTCGAGTTCCTCGCTTAGCAGAGTGGCAGCGGCGCGGGCATACGCCGTGAAGCGCCGGATAAATGCGGCGGAAAAGATGTCAATATCATCGGGCCAACCGTAGTGCCAGAGATCCCAGATCACCTGCGTGCCGGTGGCACGGGCGGCTTGCACCATTGGGAGCGCGGAAGAAAAGTCGAACCGGCGCGGAGCGGCTTCTATCAAGTGCCAGCGGAGCCCTTCCCGCACGGTTCGTATCCCCACCTCCTGCAGCAGGCGATAGTCGCTCAAGGCGAACTCGTCGTGCCGGGTCGCGCGGACTAAATCAAGCCGTTTTCCCGAGGCGAGACGATGCGTGGAACATTCGAAGCCGCCCATGAAGAAGCTCCGAAAGAGCGGCGTGGTTGGCGCCACCGCCTTGTCCGCTGCATTGTCCACGACCATGCGTCGAGATAGGCACGGATCGGCATCCGTCAAGGCAACTGGAGAAGCTTTGGCTGCTGCAATGAGGAACTCGCGCGCATGGCGCCCGAGGAGAACGGTGTAACTACCGGCGCAGCCGGGTCAGCGGCGGTGGCTAAGCGGCGCTGCTGCTGCTCGCGACCGTCTCGCGGCTGGTCAAAACGTCTTCCACGTGTTTCTCAAGCTGCGTGACAATGGATTCCCACGAGTTCGCTTTCGCCTTCTTCAATCCGGCCGCGATTTGAATGGCGTTCGGCTGCTCGATGCTCTGATCGCATGCCGCCACGAACTCCTCGTGACTCGTCGCAATGCTCACTTCGCCGCTGAATTGCAGCACAACGTCTTCGATGTCGCTGGACACGATCGGAGTTCCCGTCGCCATGTATTCAAGCGCCTTCGTGGGGTTAATGAATTCCGTCGCCTCGTTCCTGGCGAACGGCATTATGCAAACGTCGAAAGCCTTTGCGTAGGCTGGCAGCTTTGAATAATCACGCCCGCCCAGGAAGTGGAGGTTTTCGCGTTGCGGGAAATCCGCGGGGTCGACTTTGGTGTGCGGGCCGACAATCGCGACGTTCCACTGAGGGTTGTGGTCTGCGAGCTTCGCGAGCAACTCATAATCAAGCCGTTCGTCAACCACGCCGATGTAACCGAGCACCGGCCCGGAGAAGCGTGCCACGTCCTGCGGAACTTTCGTCGCGGCGTGCCGCGCTTTGCCGAAATGCCTGATGTCGACGCCGCAGCCGTAGGAATGGCAGTTCTTGTTATAGCGGCTCTTCGACCTGGCCATCTTGGGGCCGCCTGCGAAAACAACATCGGCGGCGTTTAGAAGCTCGCGTTCGCGCCGCACCAGCTCGGGTGGCGCCCCTTTGAACTTCGACAGCTCGTCCATGCAATCATAGACGACGGCTTGTTCATCCATCTGACCGAGAAATGCCGTCACAGCCATCGGATCGTAGAACCATTGGACCGGATTCTCGAACGAGCGGCCGAGAGGCCCTTCCAGAACAGACTGCACAAGCCGGCGGCGCTCGACATCAACCCATGCTCCGTCAGCCCAAAACCGGGAGGCAGGCATCTCCATCTGGAGCACGATAATGTTCGGGTAATCGGAAATTTCGCGAAGCGTAAAACGCGATGTTTTCAGCTGATCCGAGACAAGCGGGCTTTCCACGAAAAGGATCGGGTGCGTCTTCGAAAGACGGGAATGGAATTGCTGCGGCCGTTGCCAAACCCAGTCCCAACCGAGGTGCGAGTGCACGATGATCGGGAAGGTTGAACCACTCCGTTGCAGCAGGATCGGAGTCGAAGGCTGCTGTCGTCCACCGCGACCTAAATCGCGCCGAGAGATCGTCGTCAATTGCATCTGTGCGACTGATACGCCGACAGGTATGCTCTCGGATGTAGAGCGCGATCGGAGTTGGTGGCGCTCGCAGATCTGAGAAGTGGTGTACTTTTCACAAACGACTATACACGAGTTGCTTGCGAATGTCAGGCTGACTCCGCGGTTTTGCGCGTCTCGCGGAAAAACGGGATTTCACCTATGCTGGTTAACTTTGTTCGCCGAGGGTCGTCACTGAGTGCCTCGGACAGCGATGATCTGGCGTGCTGCAAATTTCATCTGGCGCTCGGAAACGCCGACAGAAGGGGTCGGCTTACCGGGCACCACGTGAATGCTCCCTCTAATCCGATGTCCTTTGTAATGAACACCTTTGATCAAACCGTGCGAGCCTCTGCCGGACAGCAAACCAATAACCAAGGGCTTTGGTTGCTTTACGGCTGCCTTCTACTCTCTGTCGCAT
>JALYSG010000025.1:6061-41061 GCA_030854945.1 Armatimonadota bacterium | reverse complement strand
CCCAAGCGACGCTTAACAGTTTGACAACATGGTGTCTACAATCCTACGGTCGTCATGCAAGTCATCCGATTTCCGTGTCCACAGGAAAATCTGCGCCCTGCCCTTATATAGACGTGACGAGAGAAAGGTCCGAGACTGGCAGGTTTATTGGAACAACAACTCATTCTCTTACTATTAAAGGCTATCTGTTTTCTAGGTTAGTCCCAAGGGTTTTGATTGGATATCCTCTTTTGGCTCATTCGGCCGGTACCAGCTTTTCGAAAGTTATCCACAATGGTGGACCTTTCCCCATAGTGCGGACAGTTGATTGTGGATCGATTGTCAGTAAAGCCGACATGTTGGGAGATCGGCTTTAGGAACGTGCGATCTCCCGCCCTTTTGCACACGTCGTTTCGTAGCGTGTACGCAGGAGTGAATCGGGAGATTCCCACACTTTCGAGCCGCTTAACAACAACAAAAGAGTTCTTTAATAGAAGACTTGAATTTAGAGTTAACTGCCGGACACGCGTTCGCCCAAAGAATTTTGTTGGAAGACTTTCGGAACTACCGAAGGGTCGATGTTCTATTGGCCGTCGGCAGGAACGTCTTCGTGGGCCAAAACGGTCAGGGCAAATCGAACATTCTCGAAGCGCTCTATGCCCTTTCAAGCACGCGCTCGTTTCGCGGGGCCAGGGATAAAGACGTCATCAGGCACAATCAAGACCGCGCCATGGTTCGCGGTGTAGTCGGTCCAGACGATTCGGAGATATCACTCGAGTACCAGCGGACCGGAGGACGCAAGGCCTTTTTATACGAGCAGCGCTTGCCGCGCGTGCTCGACCTCGTTGGCAGGTTGCCGGCGGTGGTCTTCTCGACGGCCGACCTTGCGATCATCGATGGTGGGCCGGCGGATCGGCGGGGTTTCCTAGATGCTGAGTTGTCGCTGCTCTCGCCGTCGTATCTAAATGCGTTCACCGGTTATCGCAAGGCCGTGGAACACCGCAACGCAGCTTTGCGCTCTGTGCGTGAGGGCAGAGCGGACATCGCTTCGGTCTCACCATGGGACGTCGCCGTTGCTGAGCGCGGCGCCTTGGTTCGCCAAGCGCGGGCAGATTGGCTCGTTTCTTTGCTTCCATTTGCTGCGCGAGAGCACGCGAGCCTTAGCGGTGCGACTGAGCAGCTTGCCATCGAAACTGTTCACGCAGACGAAGGCCTGGGCGCAGAGCAACTTCAAAACCTGCTGGTGGAACGCCGCCAGAGTGATCTCGCAATAGGTCACACAACGGTAGGACCGCATAGGGACGACCTTCTCATTCTCCTCGACGGTCAGGAAGCCCGGGCGTTCGCCAGCCAGGGCCAGCGCCGCACGATTGCCCTGGCGCTGAAACTCGGCGTCGCGCATTATTGGCGCGAAAGGATGCATGTGCTTCCGATGATTCTCTTGGACGACATCATGAGCGACCTCGACTCCGATCGACGAAATGCCGTGATGGCTGTCTCCGGATCGCTTGGGCAGGTCGTTATCACAACGACTGACCTCGATGCGCTTCGGCCCGAGGTAGGCTCAGATGCGAAGGTGTTTGAAGTGCGCGATGGAACAGTGAGCGAGCAATGAGCCGGCATGGCCGAGCTCGCAAAGAGGAACTTGCCGACATGTCGTCGTTGCTCGGCAAGGCGCTTGGCCGCAAAGAGATTTTCGAGCGCTTGGAGGCAAACCGCATCACCCGGCAGTGGGCCGACGCGGTGGGGGAGCCCCTGGCCTCGAAATCGTCTCCGGAGGGATTCGATCACGGCATGTTGACTGTCGCCGTTACAAGCGCGCCCTGGGCGCAAGAGCTGCGGCTGCGCAAATCCGATCTGCTGACGAGGCTCAACGAGGTTGCAGGCCGCATGCTGTTTACAGAGCTAAAATTCCTGGTTAAGAACCCGAAGACGCGGCCCCGCACCTCAGAATCGAAGAGCACTTTCGAGCCGGAAGAAGCCGGCGTCGAGATTACGATTCCTGAAATTGCCGAGGTTGTGCAACGCGCAATTGGTCGTCTACGCGCAGCAGCGAAGCGCAAGAAGTAGGCACAGAACCGACCACCTAAGACAATAACCTGTCGTAGCCTTGTACGAGCGATTCGAAGAACGGTATCGGCATTTCACGCGGAGACCGCTGGTGGCGGTCTTGCCGCTATTTTTCGCCGGCCTTCTTTGCACGATGAACCCTGCGTTCCTATTACTCATCGGCCCTGGATTTGTGTTGGCTCGTCGATTCCTTGTCCTTGGCGCAGTTGTCTTTACGGCTGGATTTCTGCGGCTCACGCTTTCGCCACCGGTGCCTGCCGCTCTTCCGGAGGTAGACACTCTGATCACCGGACGGATTGTTTCCACACCAAACCTTTCGGAGAAGTGGCAGCGAGCGCTGGTCGAAACAGACGACCGGTACTTGCTTGTTTACACTCGACCGGATCGCGACCTACGTGCCGGCGATGTCATTCGATTCGATGGGAAGGTGCGCACGTTCAAGGGAGAGAGCGCAGCGTACTGGTACCGCCGCGGAATCCGGCAGTCTGTAACGCTTCCATTCGACGGCGCAATCGAGATTCTAGAGCCGGGCGTCGGATTGAAGTCTTTTGGATCGGCCTGGAGGCGGGATCTTCTCACACGGCTTGAGACCCATCTGCCCCACGATGTGGCGAGCGTCGCAATGGGTGTAGTGGGCGGCCAGCAGAACATCGTGCCGGATTGGATCATAAACGACATGGAACGAGCAGGCACGTTGCATTTGTTGGCAACGAGCGGGTTCAACGTACTGCTTTTGGCGGGTGCGCTGCTCTTTGCTGCGGCGCATCTTCCGATACCGAGATGGCTGCAGGTTCTGTTGATTATTGCGCTCCTTACGGTTTACGCTGACGCTGTTGGTGGGCGACCACCGGTCGTCCGAGCAACGGTGATGGCCGTTGTGTTCTTCTCGGCTTTCTTCTTCCGCCGGACTTCGGACGCACTCAGCGCCGTCGCTTTCGCAGCGATCGTTTGTGTGCTCGCCGAGCCGTGGACCGTTCTCGACGCTGGGTTTCAACTGAGTTTCATGGTTGTGTTCGGGCTTGTGCTATTCGCACCCGCTGCCTTTCGACGGATTCGCGGGTGGGTAGAGAAGCGGACGTGGCCCAATCCTATTCGTCTGTTGTCCATTGGTGTCGGAAGCACGATCTCGACTACGTTGATCGCGATGGTCTTTGCGTCGCCGATCTTGTCGAATCGGTTCGGCACTTTCAGCATCGTGGCGCCGCTTTCCAACTTGATCACGGCTGCCGCTGTGCCGTTCGTCTACCTCGGGGTTGCGCTCGGGTCGATAGGCGACCTGTTCTCGCGCTCGATTGCGCGTGGTGCCGATCTTGCCGTGACCGGGCCGTTTTCAGCAGCGATCATTCGAACGAATCATTCGCTCGCAGCCTGGCCCGGAGCCAGTGTCGAAGGTTTCTTCCTACCGGCTTGGGCGATCGTGTGCATTTACATCCTGCTGTTTGCGCTGAGCCGGCAGCATCGACCGCCGGAGCCGGACGAACTGTGACACCAAGCTGCGCGGACGTTCATAATCAAAAGGCGAACCATGCCACGCTACGTACAACTCGGAAAGATTCCTCGCAAGCGCCATATTGCGTTTCATAAACCTGAAGGCGGCCTCTATACAGAGCAGCTTATCGGGATTCACGGATTTAGCGGCATCATGAGCGTTGCCTACCATATCAATCTGCCGCCAAGGGTCGCAAAGTTCGAGTACAAGGGCAGCCTCAAGCCAGAGTACGTGGAGCACGAGCCGCTGCACCACAGGCACCTGAAGTCGGCACGAATGGAGCCTTGTGGCGACCCGGTTTCTGGACGGATCCCTCTGCTTGGCAACAACGACGTGATCTGGAGCAACGTCGTGGCTTCCGAACAAATGGATTATTTCTTTAAGAACGCCGACGGCGACGAGGCGATTTTTATGCACGACGGCAGCGGCACCGTCGAAACGATGTTCGGGAATGTTCCATACAAGCCCGGAGATTATGTTGTTGTTCCACGAGGCACCATTTACAAGATTCGAATGGACTCGACTCCACAAAGAATGCTTGTAATCCATGCTTACTCGCACATTGAAACGCCGAAAAGGTACCGCAACGATTACGGGCAAATGCTCGAGCATGCACCTTATAGCGAACGCGATTTTCACCCTCCGGTAGAGCTTGTTACGCACGATGAGAAGGGTTCTTTCAAAGTGTTGGTTCGAGCAAGAAATGAATTAACGGAGATGACGTACGACTTTCACCCGTTCGATATGGTGGGTTGGGACGGATACGTTTATCCGTACACATTCAATATTAACGATTTCCAGCCGATTACAGGCATGCTGCACATGCCGCCGCCGATCCACCAGACTTTCCAAGCTCAAAATTTCGTTATTTGCAGCTTCTGCCCAAGGGCATTAGACTTCCATCCGGAAGCGGTGCCGGTGCCGTATGCACATTCCAATGTAGATAGCGACGAAGTGCTTTATTACGTGAACGGAAACTTCGGTTCTCGAAAGGGGATCGAGGAGGGTTCGATCACGCTGCACCCTTTGGGCATTCCGCACGGCCCTCAGCCAGGGATCGCTGAAGCGTCGCTGGGCGCGAAGCGCACGGAGGAGTTGGCGGTGATGGTGGACACATTCCACCCGCTAAAGCTCACGCGCGAAGCGCTTGAGATCGAGGACGATACGTATTGGCAAACCTGGCTGGGTTAGGGTACGGCACCTAGGGCAAGCCACAAACGTTAAAGTAAACAGGAATGGAAGCCGAAGAAGGAACTCTGAAATTACTGCGAGAAGTCGTGGAGATGGTGCCGGAGGAGAATCAGCGCCTTCGCAACTATTTGTCGACGCTCGAGAAGGCTTTGCGCGAAGACGCGCGCAAAGCGGAGCACGCTGCGAAGATGATCGCGGAATACGAAGAAGCCTACGAAAAGCTGACGTCGCCCGCTAACCGCACGGGGGTTTATCTTGAAAGCATGGAAGACGGGATTGCGCTGATTGCCGTTGGAGATACGGAGTTCGTGGTTTCGGTCGACCCGAAGGTCGATGGGGAAACGCTTCAGACCGGGAATCGGGTGAAGGTGAACGACGCTTACGCGATCGTGGGCGCGTTGCCGCCACACGCAGGCGGCCAGGTGATGAAGGTCGCCGAAGTTGTCGGTGATAACCTCCGTGTCTCGCAAGACGCGCAGGGGACGATCGGCCGGATTGTGCTGCGTGCTGCGGCCATCAGAGACGACAAAATCGATGTGGGCGACGAAGTTCGCATCGAGCCGAATTTCAAAGTGGCGACCGCGGTGTACAAACAAAAGGAAACGCAGGATTATTACGTCGAGGAAACGCCGCCGATCGGATGGGACGAGATCGGTGGTCAGGACCACGCAATCCAGGTGATTCGCGACACCATAGAGGGGCCGCTGCTTTACCCTGAGATTTACGAGAAATTCGGGAAGAAGCCAGTGAAGGGGATTTTGCTCTATGGTCCTCCAGGTTGCGGAAAAACGCTAATCGGAAAAGCGACCGCGTACAACCTGACGCAGGAGTACAGCAAGACTGTCGGCAGCGAAGTTAAGGAATACTTCATGTCGATCAGCGGGCCGAAAATCCTTAATATGTGGCTCGGAGAAAGCGAGCGCATGGTGCGTGAGATTTTCCAAATTGCTCGGGAGAAAGCGAAAGAGGGTCGGCTCGTATTTATTTTCTTCGACGAGGCTGAAAGCCTGTTGCGAACGCGGTCGAGCGGGCGCTGGCTCAATATCTCCAACACGATTGTCCCACAGTTTTGCGCCGAATTGGACGGGCTTGTTTCGCTGGAGAACGTCGTAGTTATCCTTACGAGCAATCGACCGGATTATATCGATCCGGCGGTCTTGCGGCCCGAGCGCATCGACCGAAAAGTGAAAATCGCCCGACCCGATCAAGAAGCCGTGCGCGAGATTTTCGGGATTCACTTTCACGCGAATACTCCACTTGATCCCGAAGCGTTGGCGGCAGAGGGCGGAGACGCGGCCGAATTGCGGCAATGCATGGTCGACACAATAACCAGCTATTTGTGGCGAAGCGTGCCCGAGACGGAGTTCCTGCGGATCTTCTATCGGAACGGTGGATCGGAGACGCTTCACTGGCGCGACCTCGTGAGCGGGGCCCTGATCAAGAGCGTTGTGGAACGAGCGAAGGATTTTGCGATCAAGCGGTCCATTGCGGAGCCGAAGATTAATCATGGCGTTCGGATCGATGATCTGCGTGCGGCCGTTAAGGCAGAGTATTCGGAGAACGAGATTTTCCCGAAATCCGACGCGGCGGAGGATTGGTTGAAGCTGCTCGACGTTCCGGAAGAGAACGTGGGTTCTGTGAAGCCGATTCGAGACGAGGAATCGGGGCCGCGCGACCGTGTGATTTGATTCTCTAACGCGATTACAGATGGAACTGTAGACGGAGTTTGCGCCAGGCTGTTACAGCCGCGGATCGACAGGCTCGCTCTCTAACGCGAGCACAGCGAACGCGCACTCATGCACCCGTGAAATGCCGTCTCGGGCAACAAACCTAGCCAACCCTTCATGCCCTAAGGCGAACTCTCTCATAGCTAAATCCCGCTTACGAGCCAATCGGCGAGCCCGGAGTCGCGGCAAGTTTTCGTCGGATGTGTATTCAGGGCCGTAAATGATCCGGAGGTACTCGCGCCCTCTGCACTTGACGGCTGGTTGCACCAAGCCCTTAGCGCCTTTTGCAATAAAGTCGATAGGCTTGACAACCATTCCCTCTCCACCTTCGCTTGTCATGTTCACCCACCATTCTGTCGCGGATTGTCTACTCTCGTCGTCCGCAAGGTCGACTACCATCGCGTCCGTCTTCATTAGAATCTCGCCTTCTGCTTCGCAAAGTTTTGCTATCTCCGACATGTGCCATAAATGATCCTTATCAAAATGGACGGCCCCCTCTGTTGCCAGAACGTGAAAGGGTGCAATCCGAAAGTCCTCTGTTTTCTCTACCTCCCAGCAGTAGTGGCGATAAGCGTCACGATACTTCATCAGCATCTGGAGGCGGTTTTTCGTGTGACTCGCTGCGGACGTGAGCTCTTCCGACTCTAGTCTCGATGCAGCTTGTTCCAATAATTGCGATTCTAGCTCCAGAGTAGCGATCCCAGATGCGCCCACCGGGGCATATTGCCGCACAAGCAACTCCTTGGCTTTTGCCGACCAGGGCATCAATTCGCAGTCCAACGCAACCCAGCTCGTATTGTGAGCGTCCCAAAAGCCGGTGGCGTCTGCTGCCTTTCGAACTCGATCGATGAGCGCATCTTCAATGGCTAAGTCATCAAAAAACCGTCGGCCGGTACGCGTATAGATGACACCGGATTCATTTGCGACTCCGAACCGCGACATAGCCACTTCCTTCGAACGGCAAACGATAATAACTGCACGCGAGCCCATATGTTTTCGCTGACAGACTGTCCGTGAAATTCCTCTGGAATGATAATGTTCGAATGCTTGATCTGGATACTCAAGATAATCGCTCCTCGTGGAGGACTCAGTCGGCGACATCGTCGGCGGCAAATAGATGAGCCCCTTTGGATCGGTAGCAAACCGACTCATAATCTCTAAGGCAGCAGCGGAATTGTCTTCATGAATCGTGATGTTGCCTCGCAGCCTCGCATGGATGTTCATCCTTCCGAGCACGTCTGAAATCTGCAAGTTATCCGATGTCGTTTCTTCGTTCGACATGGGGGCCGTGCGTTTCCCTTCGGCATATTCCGCCTTAGCCGGTACCTGGACAAGTTCCATTTCCGGATATCGGAGCGCAGTCAGCTTGCCTCCAAAAACGCAGCCGGTGTCTATATTCAGCGTCCTATTGAACCACTCAGGCACCTCGATCGGCGTATGACCAAAAATCACCGAAGCTTCGCCTTTGTACTCGCGCGCCCAGTCGAAGCGCACCGGCAGACCGAGCTCGTCGGTCTCGCCGGTCGTTTCTCCGAACAGGGCAAATTGTCGCACTGCACCCGAGGCGCGTCCCTGCATATCCTCGCGCATTCCGGCATGCGCAACGATCAGTTTGCCGTCGTCCAGAACGTAGTGGCTAATAAGCGAATCAATAAATTCTGCCACCTTGATTGACAGCTCTTCGCTTTCGCTTGCGAGTTGCTCTAACGACTTGTCGAGTCCGTGCGTAAGTTGCACGTTGGCTCCGCGCAACTTTCGCAGCAATTTAATATCGTGGTTTCCCGGAACGCACAGGGCATCACCTCGTGCTACCATCGCCATCACGATCTTCAGCACGCCTGGCGTGTCCGGCCCACGGTCTACAAGGTCGCCCAAGAACACTGCTTTGCGGCCGGCGGGCGGAGTGTGCGCTTCACCATAGCCCAGCTTTGCAAGCAGGTCTTCTAATTCTTGGCGGCAACCATGCACGTCACCGATAATGTCGAATGGGCCATGTTCGAATCGCCTGTCCGTCCACAGGGGCTCGCGAACGATCTGGACATCTTCAATAGTGTCGGGGCTGAGTACATGAATGTATCGAAATCCCTCACGCTTTAGGTTGCGCAGTGACCGCTTCAGATCGCGCGATTGACGGCGAACGACGTGCGGGCCGAAATTGCGATCCGGCCTAGGTTCGTTTCGCTGGAGGCAAACGCTCTCCGGCACATCCATTACTATTGCAACCGCTACGGAGTGATACTGCTTTGCGCGCACAAGGTGTCCGCGCCGCGCTGTGTCTTGAACATTTGTAGCGTCGACCACAGTTAACCTGCGGCGAGCCAGTCGCTTACCAAGCACGTAGTTCAAGACGTCAAATGCGTCGGTAGTCGCTTCCAGGCTCGATTCGTCGTCGCACACCCAGCCGCGGCATTCGTCTGAAGAAAGGATCTCCGTGGGAAGGAAATGTTTCTTCGCAAACGTTGATTTGCCGGAACCGGATGCGCCGATTAAGAGCACCGTCGCAAAATCTGGAATCTTAATTTCCACGCGCGAAAACCCCCATTTGCGAAGGCGCGCCATGAGTCGGATCGACCGGACCGATGGGCGAGAATTTTGCTGAATATCCATTCTCGGCGCAAACGCGACGTCCCCACTCCTCGAACTCTGACCTGCTCCATTCGAAGCGGTGGTCGATATGCCGCATTGCTTCCGCTTCCATCCCTTCGTAGAGCGCGTTGTATTCTTTATTCGGCGTTGTTATGATGACGGTCTGCGGTTTTGCAAAACCGAAAACGCATTGTTCGAATGCTCGCAATCTGGGAGGGTCGAGATGCTCGATCACTTCAACTACAGCGGCGGCGTCGAAGCCTTGCAAGCGAGCGTCCTCGTAAAGAAGCGAGCCATGGATCAGTTTGATTCTTTCGGCGGCTTTCGGGGACAGACTGTCGTACCTCAATCGCGCGCGTGCTCGATCGAGTTCGAAAACGCTAACATCCATTCCCACGATTTCGTCGAGTTGACCTTCGCTAAGGAGTCGTGCCAAGAGGCGTCCCTCGCCGCATCCTAGGTCCAACGCTCGTCGACTCCCAGAATCCCTTATCACGGCGAGCACTGCATTGAGTCGGGCATCGTGGAGCCGCACGGTTTTCTCTCTGATTTCTTCCGATTCGATTACCGCCTCCTCTGGGTCTGCGGCGCCTTCGTCCTCGGCGAGCCTCGCGATTGCGGTACGCGCCAATCGCTCTTGATGCTTTAAGTAGCGCCGCACGATCGCATTTCTTTGAGGATGCGATTCGAGCCAACCCTTGCCCTTGCGAATTAATTTTTCAACCTCATCATCACCGATCCAATAGTGTTTCGAACGATCCAAGGCGGGCAGCAAAACATAGAGGTGACCCAGCATTTCGGCCATGCGAAATTCGCCAGTTAAGCGCACGGTGAAGAGGCTTTGCTCGCCCCATTTCGGAAATTTCGGATCTATCGGAATGTTCGTACTCCTAACTTCGTAACCGAGCGGCTCGAAGAAATTCGAAATTGTGTCCGCGCCTCCTCTGCACGAAACCGCTCCGATTTCAATTACAAACGGCAACGGCTGTTCCACAAGCTCCGGCTTATCTTTGCACTTGCCGGACATCGCAGTTCCGAACACTCGAGCGAGGGCGGTTCCCAAGAGTGAGGATGCTACATAGGGCCTGTCGTTAACGTATTGCCGGAGTAATCCACCTTCACCGGGTGCGCTTCGACGTCCTCTGACCAAGCCGACTGGATCGACGTCTACTAGCAGAGCCGCCGTGCAACCGTCGTCGTTGGCTTCGGGATAGAACACCGTCGCCTTTCCGAACGCCAGCTCGACCTCATGCACTCGACCAGGATTCTTGTGTAGAAGGAAGCCCAAGTCGGTCGCTGGTTTATGCGTCGTTCTAATGCTGATGATCAACGGTTTCGCTCCATGTGGGGGCTTTGAGTCTAGCGCGACGGCGCTTACGGCTGCCGTGCGACGGTCCAGGCAGTCTCAGCAAGGTACAGGTTGAAAGGACGTGGTTGACCCTTGCCCCGTTCGAAGCCTTAAGGGTCGGAGGCAGCGTAGCAGACCCTTCAGAAAATGAGCGAGGTGTATCTGAAAAAATGCGAGTAATTAGATTGTGATGATTATTAACGTGAGAACCCGTCCTGCGCAAACTCGCAAAAACCTAGTATCTCTCCCGCTCAAATCGCCGTTTCTTAACGTAATCTAGACAATATCGAAAAGGACCGAGCCACCACCGTAAGGGCGGTGCCAGCGAGAACGTCCGCGATCACATTTACATGTGGTGCGGGGTTGGGTCTCGAGTTCATCATGGCCGCGCTCACTCCTCGCGCGAAGTCCTCGACGGTGTGCGTACGCAGCATTTTCGGATTATACAAATTATCGAGTTTGGGTAAACGGCTGTTTGGGGACGCTACGCCAATAGCCGCTTGCGGACCCAAACAGGAGCGCCGATTTCGTTGTCACAGTTTCGGGCACACGAGTCAATGATAGAGGAGTTATGCCCTTTACAGAAACGTCACGGAAGGTTCCGGTGGCAAAGGCATACCATTATCAAGGAGAAAGATGAAATCAACTAAACTTGTACTATCGCTCGCTGTAGCGTCATTGGCACCGTTCGCTAGCGCACAGATCTACGTGAACGGCACGCCTGATCTGGCCGGCGGTAACGAGATGACCCAGTGGCTTCAAGCCGAGAACTTCACTCTCGGCGCGAACAATACCGTCGGCGCAGTTCGCTTCTGGAGCATCGATGCTCCTGGAGTCGTGATCGACGGCAACATCGACTGGTGGATATTCAACGACGCTGCAGGCGCCCCAGGAAGTATTGTAGCTTCGGGCACGCAGAATACGTTTTCGCGCGTGGCGACCGGCAACGTATGGGGCGGAGGCATCTTGGACGAGCATGTGTGGGACTTCAACATCACCGGCACCGCCGTGACGGGCGGTACGATGTATTGGCTCGGCCTGCACGTCAATAGCGACTACATTCGCGATGACATCTACTGGGAAACCGGCGCCGGCGGCGCAGCGCCGACAGGCATGGAGAGCGATGGCGGCACCATGAATAACTGGTTCAACAATGGCAATGAGCACGCGTTCGAACTGTACGCGGTTCCTGAGCCCAGCACGCTGATTGTCCTCGGCGGCCTCGCCGCCTTGGCCCTGGCGCGCCGACGACGCTAACGTCGAAGCGCCAAAACAAGAACGGGCCGAGAAGCGGCCCGTTCTTGTTTTAGCTGATGTCGATATTGTCGCCTTGTGAAGGACGAGAGGTTCATCGGCGGAGTTGTTCCCAGAGACTTTTGCCATTCGGCGGCGGCGCGGGTAACCTTGCGACGATGGCGGGAGTAACGCTCGAAGGGGTCACCAAGAAGTTCGGCAAAGTGGTCGCGCTCGACGAGTTCACGCTCGATATCGCCGACGGGGAGTTCATGGTGTTCGTGGGGCCGAGCGGCTGCGGCAAAACCACCGCGCTGCGCATTATCGCCGGCCTGGAAGAAGCGACGAGCGGCCACGTGAAGATCGGCGACCGGCAGGTTGACGACGTTCCCAGCAAAGACCGCGACATCGCCATGGTGTTTCAGGCGTACGCGCTGTACCCTCACATGACCGTGCGCGAGAACATCTCTTTCGGACTGAACATTCGGATGCTCAAATCGTTTTGGTGGCGGCTGGCGCACGGAGCGGAAGCCAAAGCCGCTAAGGCAGAGATTGCAAAGCGCGTCGGCGACGCTGCGCAGCTGTTGGGCATCGAGGGCTTGCTGGAGAGACGGCCGCGCGAATTGAGCGGCGGGCAGCGGCAGCGCGTTGCCCTTGCGCGTGCGATTGTTCGGGAGCCGAAAGTGTTTTTGATGGACGAGCCGCTTTCGAACCTCGACGCGAAGCTGCGGGTTCAAACGCGGGCGGAGCTGATTCGGCTGCATCGGCGGCTGGGCATCACGACGATTTACGTGACTCACGACCAGGTGGAGGCCATGACGATGGGCGACCGGATCGCCGTGCTGAAAGACGGCGAACTGCAGCAGGTCGATACGCCGCGGCAGGTTTACGACCATCCTGCGAATTCGTTTGTGGCGTCGTTTATCGGATCGCCTCCGATGAACCTGGTGACGGTGCCGGTCGAGGGCGGCGCCGCCAAGTTGGGCGAGTCCTCCTTTCCTGTGCCTTCCGGCGCGTCGGCGTCTACCGTGACGATCGGCATTCGGCCCGAGCGGCTCCGTCCCGAGATGAAGGGCGTTGCGGTGAAGGGCGTTGTGGACGTCGTCGAGCCGTTGGGCGCGACGAAGACAGTGTTGATCAATGTGGCGGGGGTGATGTTGACCGCGTCTGTGGATGCGGACGTGAAGGCCGTTGACGGGGAGCCGATCACGCTATTCGTTCGGCCGGAGCAGGTTCACTTCTTCGATGCGGAGACGGGTTCCGTTTTCGCGTAGGCGAGTAACATCCGCACGTGCCCGCCCGAAAGAAACTCGTTGTCATCGATGGCTACAGCCTGCTGTTTCGGGCGTTTTTCGGCGCGCGGTACATGAGCACCACCGACGGCCGGCCCACGAATGCGCTTTTCGGCTTCGTCAGCATGCTCTACTACCTCCTCGAGAAGGAGCGACCGGACAGCGTTGTCGTTGCGTTGGATGCGCCGGGCAAGACATTTCGCGACGCTGAGTACGCGGAGTACAAGGCCGGCAGGAGCGAAACGCCTGATGAGTTAAAGACGCAGCTGAAGCAGTCGCGCGACTTGATAGCGGCGTTCGGCATTACTAGCATCGAGATGACGGGTTACGAGGCCGATGACGTGATCGGCACGATTACGCTCGATGCCGAGAAGAACGGCTACGACGCGATTATCGTGACCGGCGACCTGGACTCGCTGCAGTTGGTGGACGAATGCGTGAGCGTAATGACAACTCGCACCGGCGTCACCGACGTGGTCAAGTACGGACCTGCGGAAGTACTTGAGCGCTACGGTTTCGGGCCGGAGCTTGTGCCGGATTACAAGGCGCTGGTGGGCGACAGCAGCGACAATATTCCAGGCGTGCCTGGTGTCGGCCCGAAGACTGCGACGATCCTCCTGACGCAGTTCGGCTCAATCGAGGGGATTATCGAGCGGATCGAAGAGGTAGAGCCAAAGTTTCGGAAGAAGCTGGACGGTTTTTTGGAACAGATGCCAAAGTCGAAGTGGCTTGCGACGATTGCCCGTGACGCCCCGGTGTCGTTCGATTTTGCGCCTTATGCGGTGTCGTCGGAGCGATACGGGGCGGTGCAGCGATGGCTCGAGTCTGTGGAGTTTCGCAACCACTCCAAGCGGCTACCGCTGGTGCTGGCTCCCTACATGGAAGGTGGACCGGCTTCGCCGGACCAGGCGGACCTTTTCGGTGATTCGGCCGCGGAGGTGCTGAGCGAGCGACCGGAACTAACGATTTTCGCGGCGTCTGCTGACGACTTGGTTCGGGCGGCGCGTCGGGGGGCGGCCGTTGACTACGATCAGGAGTTTTTCGCTCTGGCGATCGGCACGGAGGTCTGGACCGCCGACGCTGCGACCGGAATCGACGTGGTGCAGGACCACCTGGCGACGATGGCCGCGCACCATTCGAAGCGGCTTGTGCGCAAGTTGGCGCTAGGCGTTCGGCCGGTTTTCGATACGCTGCTTGCGGCTTATGTGCTGCAGAGCGGGCGGTCGGGTTATGAGCTTGCGGACCTTGCGCAGGGCTATCTGGATGAATCTCCTCCCCAGACGATTCCGGAGAGGGCGTCGGCCATTTCGCGGTTGGTCGAACCGATGACAGAGCGGCTTCGCGCTGAAGGGCAGCATTCGGTTTATGACGATATCGAGATGACGCTCGTGCCGATTTTGGCAGAGATGGAGAATTTGGGAATCGGCGTGGACTGCGCTCGGTTGCGCGAGTTCAGCAAGAGCCTGACGGTGCAGATCGGCCAGTTGGAGCAGCGCATTCACGGCGCAGCGGGAGAGGAGTTCAACATCGGATCGCCTCAGCAGCTCGGCAAGATTTTGTACGAGAAGCTGGGCTTGCAGTCGGGTAAGAAAACGAAGACCGGGTTTGCGACCGGGGTCGAGGTTCTTCAGCAGCTGGCGCCGGAGAATGAGGTTGTGCGCGACGTGCTGGCTTGGCGTGAGTTGAGCAAGTTGCGAAGCACCTACGCCGACTCGCTGCCCGGCTATGTGGATGCTGACGAACGGATACACACGACGTATGCGCAGCATATTGCGGCCACGGGGAGGCTTAGCAGCAACGACCCGAACCTCCAAAATGTACCGATTCGTACAGAAATGGGTCGAGAGATCCGAAAGGCTTTCGTTCCCGCGCCGGGATACAAGTTCGCTTCTTTGGATTATTCGCAGATCGAGCTGCGATTTCTGGCGCATTACTGCGGCGAGCCTGCGCTGGTCGAGGCTTTTCGAACTGGCGAGGACGTGCACGCGGCGACCGCTTCACTGATGTGGAACGAGCCCGTCGACCAGGTTGGCTCAGCGCACCGTAGGTATGCGAAGATGCTGAATTACGCGGTTTTGTACGGCGTGACAGACTTCGGGCTGGCGAACCAACTCGGTGGGGAGTTCAGCGTAAAGGAGGCGCGCGTGCTGATCGACTCGTATTTCGAGCGGTTTCCGCAAGTGCGAGGGTACATCGACAGCACCAAGGCAGAGGCGCGGTCGAAGGGCTTCACAACGACGCTCACCGGACGTCGCCGGTATTTTCCGGATATTCATGCGGGCAACCGCGTTGCCAGGTCGTACGCCGAAAGGCAGGCAATGAACGCGCCCTTGCAGGGAGGTAGCGCAGACATGATCAAGCTTGCGATGATTTCGATCGCGGAGCTGTTGCGCGGGAAGGGCACGCGCATGGTGCTGCAGGTGCATGATGAACTGCTGTTCGAAGTGCCTGAGGGCGAGGAGGGGATTCTGCCGTCGCTGCAGGTCGCGATGAGCGAGGCGATGCCGCTGAGTGTGCCTGTCGAAGTGGATGTCGGCATTGGCCCGAACTGGCTGGAAACCAAGGGTTAATGACCTGGTTTCTCTACAACGTTTTTCTCACACTGACATCGCCGATCTGGGTGCCGTGGATGTGGTGGCGGGCGAATAGGAGGGCGGAGAAGCCGAATTGGCAGGAGCGAACGGGGAATTACGAGATTCCGCGGCGCAAGGATCGGAAGCGAATTTGGGTACACGCGGTTAGCGTTGGTGAGACGATCGCCGCGCGGCCGGTTCTGCAGGAACTGAAGGCTCTGCTACCGGAGCACGAAGTGGTCTTGACTACGACGACGTCCACGGGGCAAGGGATTGCCAACAGCTTAGTTGGGAAGCTCGCTGCATACGCTTTTTACTTTCCGATCGATGTAGTTCGGTTTTGCGTGAGCGCGATGACGAGGGTCGAGCCGGCGGTTGTCGTGATCATGGAGACCGAGCTTTGGCTGAATTTCTTGACTGCGGCGAAGATGACGAATGCGAAGACGTGCCTTGTGAATGGTCGGATCTCCGAAAGAAGCTTTGCCCGGGCAAAGAATCTGCGATGGCTGTATAGGGCAGTGTTTGCGAAAGTCGACGAGGCGCTGATGCAAACCGAGGCCGACGCGGAGCGGGCGCGGTTTCTGGGAGCAAAAAACGTGCGCGTCATGGGGAACAGCAAGTACGACGAGGCGAGTGAGCCGCAGCCGATGGATTGGCCCACGATCCTCAACCTCGGAGATGACAAGCTGATCGTCGTCGGCAGCGCCCGCGGCGAAATGGAGGAGGATCTGATTATCGAGGCTCTTGGCCGGAAAGACGGCGACGGCATTAGTGGTGGGCGCGTTGTGTTTGCGCCGCGTCATCCCGAGCGGGCGGAGGCGGTCGCTCTTCGCGCCCGGGCAGCGGGGTTCGAGGTTGGGCTGCGCTCGTCTGGCGACAATAGAGCGCAGTTTTTGATTTTGGACACGATGGGTGAGTTGGCATCGCTTTATCCCTATGCGGACGTGGCGATTATCGGTGGCGGGTTTGATAGACTCGGCGGGCAGAACCTGATCCAACCTATGGCGGCAGGCGCGCCCGTGATTTGCGGGCCGAATATGAAGAACTTTCGCGAGCCCTATGAGCAGGGCGTTGAGGCGGGAGCCGTCATGACGGCCGCGACCGCGGATGAGCTACGCGTGGCTGTTTTGAAAATTCTGGATAATGAGAATCTTCGCCAAAAGATGGCCGAAGCGGGCCGCTCGCTCGTTAATGAGAACACGGGTGCATCTGCGCGGTACGCTAAAGCCATAGCCGACCTCGCGCAAGCGTTCCACGACGAAAACCTATGACTGACGAGAGCCGATACCCCTTACTGACCGCACTGACTACACCGGCGGATATCCACGACTTAACACGCGCCGAGCTTCACCAACTTGCGCACGAAGTGCGCCTGGCGATCATCGATAAGGTGAGCGTGACAGGCGGCCACTTCGCGAGCAACCTCGGCACAGTCGAAATGACGGTTGCGCTCTTTGCCACCTATAGATTGCCGCCCGATAAGATTTGTTGGGATACCGGACACCAGGCGTATCCGCACAAACTGCTGACCGGAAGGCTCTCACAATTTGGCAGCCTGCGACAGACCGGTGGGATCAGTGGATTCCTGCGGCTGACCGAAAGCGAGCACGACCATTGGGGCGCGGGACACGCTTCGACGGCTATCTCAGCGGGGCTGGGCTACGCAGTAGCTCGTGACAAATTAGGCGGCGAAGGGCGTGTTGTTGCGATTACCGGCGACGCCGCCATGACAGGCGGTATGGCTTGGGAAGCGCTTAACAACGCGGCATCTCTTGACACCGATTTGACGCTTGTGTTGAATGACAACAATATGTCGATCGCGAACAGCGTGGGGTCGCTTTCGAATCACTTTGCGAAATTACGGAGCCGACCGTGGTTCCAGGAAACCGAGAGGAAAGTAAAAGCGGCCGTGGAGAGATTGCCAAGGCCAATGGTGAAAGCGGCTGCAGGATTAAAGCACGGCGTCGCGCATTATTTTGCACCGGAAGACACGGGTGCGATTTTCGAGGAGCTTGGCTTCGATTACATCGGTCCGATCGATGGCCACAACTTGGACGTTTTGCTGGACGTTTTTGCAAATGTTCGCGATTTGAAGGGCCCGGTTTTTGTACACGCGATTACAGTGAAAGGAAAGGGCTATGACGTCGCAGAAGGCGACGCAAGAAAATGGCACGGAGTTGTGCCTTTTGACGCCGAGAAATGCGAGATGCCTTCGTCGGGCGGGCCGATTTCATATACGAGCATGTTCGGTGAGACGATATTGGCGCTTGCCAAAGAAGACCCGACAATTATGGCGATTACAGCGGCGATGCCCGATGGAACCGGATTGACAAAATTTTCAAAGGAACTGCCTGAGCAGTATTACGACGTCGGAATTGCTGAGCAACATGCAGTGACTTTCGCCGCCGGATTGGCGGCGGGCGGATTGAAGCCGGCGTGCACGATTTATTCGACATTTTTGCAGCGCGGATACGACCAGGTGGTACACGACGTGGCCATTCAGAATTTGCCGGTCCGATTTTTTATGGACCGCGGTGGGCTTGTTGGCGCAGACGGCGCGACGCATCACGGAGCGTTCGACATCAGTTACTTGATGCCTCTTCCGAACATGGTATTGATGGCGCCGCGCGACACAACTGAGCTTGCTGAGATGGTGCGTTTTGCCATGGACTACGACAAGGGACCGATTGCGGTGAGGTACCCGCGAGGCTCTGCGGACGACACCTTATCGGAGGCGCGCACGCCTATTTCTTTCGGAAAATCAGAAACGCTTCGAGTTGGCGACGAAGTCGGATTGATCGGATACGGCAGCACTACTTCACTGTTGAATCGGGCGGCGGACTCACTTGAGCAGGAAGGGATTTCTGCGGAGGTGATTAACGCCAGGTTCGCAAAGCCGTTAGACGCTAACGCGATTCTTGCACTGGCAAGGAAGACCCGAAGGCTTATCGTTGCTGAAGAGAACGTTGCGCCTGGAGGTTTTGGCGAGGCTATTTTGAGGTTGCTGCACGATAACGGGCTTTCAGACGTGAAGATTTCCTTGCACGCACTTCCCGACCGGTTTATCGAGCACGGTTCTCAAAGCGACTTGCTGCGGGAAGCTGGCTTGACTGTCTCGGCGTTCATCGAGGCGGCGAAATCGCTTCTAGCGAGCAATCGATGAAATCACCAGAAACCGTTAACGAATTTCTCGACAGCCTTCCAGAGGACCTATCATTAGACGTTGTCGCGGAGGCTGTCTCGAGCACTTCTGCCGTCGACTTTATCAAGTGTTACGAAGCGTCCCGGCCCGCAAAGATGCGGAAGTAAATGCCGGTTTTTATCGGACTGCTGCGGGCAGTTAACGTTGGCGGAAAGAACAAGGTTTCCATGTCGCAATTGCGCGAGGCGCTGGCGCGTGCAGGATATAGCCGGGTGAAGACGCTTCTACAGAGCGGCAATTTGTTGCTGGTCACGACGCAACGGAGCGGTTTCAACTTGGCCGAGGAACTTGCAACGATTGTTGAACGGGAACTTGGGGTCAAAACAGAAGTCATTGTACGGAGTCCTGCCCAATTGAGGCAGATTATCGACGAGAATCCGTTCGATGTAGAAGCCGGGAAAGAACCGAGTCGAGTGTTCGTCTTTTTTACTCGGGACGCGGCGACAGCAAAGGACATCGAGCGACTTCGAGAATCTCGCTCTGGCGCGGAAGAGATCAGGTCCAGAGGCAGGCAGCTGTATGTTTACTATCCGACGGGAATGGGGCAGTCAAAATTAACGGGCACCGTAATTGAGCGCATCGTGAAAACGCGGGCCACGGCACGAAACTGGAACACCGTCCTCAAGCTGGCTGACCTTGCCGCAACGGCATTGGACGAAGACGCGTAACAACCCAGTGGCCGAAATCATCATCTATCGCCCGGTCGATGTCCACGCTTGGCTAAAGTTAGGCTCCGACTCGCTTCGGAAAGCGCCGATGCAATCTAGCGACGACCTCAGAAGGAAGGTTACGGGAGCCGTCGGAAAGGCATTTGATTTCGGCAAGGGCGCCCTGGCAGACATGGGCGGCCTGGCCATCGATCGCATCGAGTATCGGTTGCATACCGACCACATTGAGGTGGTCGGCGTCGGTCCCACGAAATCCGTTCCGTACTCCGCAATCAGGCGTATCGAAGTTCACGGCCGTGGTTATCGGGTCGAGGCCGGCTCTCAGTCGTTCACCATCAAGCCGTATGCGCACCTGTTGGTATCAAGCGTGAAGGTGCCGTTGGGCTGGAAACGCAACCGGATGGACGTGGCATTTCACCTGCTCGCCGACGAAATAGCTGCGAGGGCGAAGGTCAGTTTCGAAGAAGCTGGTTAGCGAGAAGCGAGTGAAGCGCCGCGATACTCCTCGCGGATGCGCTCACGAGTGGCCTTTACTCGCCTGACTTCGTCCGAGGTGAGCCTTGCGAACGGGCGACCTATCAGCACGGGGCCCATGATTTCGCGCACGCTGTCGCAGTCTCCGAGGCCGAACGCATGACCGAGTTCGTGAGCAACGATGTGCGTGACTTCGTCCGAGGTTAGGTGGCGGCCGGGCCGCGAGAACCGAGAAATCTTGAGCGTGCCAGTGAGCTCGCCATGATGAGAGCGCTTGCTCCAGGAAACACGGCGCGTAACGAAGAGCTCGCCCATTTGGTGGTATTCGTCATCGATTTTATCGACGAGGCGCAGTTCGACCGATGGGTCGCCTCCTCCGTCGAATCTGACTCTGAACGGAAAGTCATCTCCCAGGGCTGCCTCCCAAAGATCGAAGCCTCGCTGGATGCCTTGCGCGAAGCGTGGCTGGAGGGAATCCGGGGCGGCTGACAAGTCGATCCTAACCTCGGTGCCCATCGGCACGAGCAACAGCTCAAGCATTGCCATGGCTCGGTGTGGTTCCGGCGTAGAGTAAGAGAGAGCCTGCGTAAAGTAGGTCTCAAACGAAGGATCGCTGCCGTCGGGCAGTTTGGCACCACCGATCAACACGGCGGCGGCGGTAATTGCTGTTACGGTCATTGTGGGCTCCCGAACAAATTATAATCGTCGGCTGCGAATTTTGGACGGGTTTAACCTGCCAAAATTGCTCACGTGAGCCGATTTCGAGTTCTCGTAACCCTCAAGCCTGCCTTGCTCGATTCGGCAGGGCGCGCCGTTCACGATGCCTTGCATTCTTTGGGGTTCGATGGTGTCGAGGACGTTCGCATCGGCAAGCTGGTCGAAGTCGAGGTATCCAAGGGTGGCCGCGCAGAGGTCGAAGAGATGTGCCGCAGGCTGCTTGCGAACCCGGTGATCGAAACCTACGAGATCGAGGATCCGGCTTGAAGGTCGCGGTCATCCGCGCGCCGGGCAGCAATTGTGACCAAGACGCGTTCCATACATTGCGGGACTTCGTTTCTGCAGAGACCGAATACGTGTGGCACCGGGAGTCTTCGTTGGACGGTTTTGACGCGGTGGTCATCCCGGGGGGATTCACGTATGGCGACTACCTCCGTGGTGGGGCGATTGCCGCCCTTTCACCGATTGTCTCTGAAGTCAGGCGGTTTGCCGCCGAAGGTAAGCCGGTAATCGGAATTTGCAACGGTTTCCAGATTCTCACAGAAGCCGGCATTCTGCCTGGGGCGTTGGTGCGCAATTCGGGACGGCGCTTCCTATGTGAGGACGTTCACCTAAAGGCCGTGAACACTACGAGCTACTGGACGAGCGGAATCGCCGATCCGATCTTCATCCCGATCGCGCACAACGAGGGCCGGTACATTGCCGACGAAGACACGCTGGCGATGCTGGAAGGGGACGACCGCGTTGCATTCGTTTATTGCGGGGCCGACGGGTCAGTTTCCGCCGCCGGCGCTCCCAACGGATCCACGTCCGGAATCGCGGGAATTTTGAATGAGTCAGGCAACGTGCTTGGCATGATGCCGCACCCGGAGAGGGCTTCGTCGTCGATCCTCGGCGCAATCGACGGGCTTCGGCTGCTCGCGCGCCTCGGCGGCTAGCGCCGGACGTTGATCAGAATCTGTACCCACCTTTCGTTGAGCGGATCAATGTACACACCGTTCCTTCCGCTGCTGGAATGGATAAAGTATCCGTTACCCATGTAGAGGCCAGTGTGCGTGATCCTAACGCGCTTCGAGTCAGTGAAATAAAGGCGATCGCCAGCTTGTAGCGTTGTGAGATCGTCGACAGCTTGGCCGACGTAGCTTTGCTCCTGCGCGGTGCGCGGTAAGGAAAGCCCGTGACGACGGAAGAGCTGCTGTACGTATCCTGAGCAATCGATTCCTCCGGTGAGGCTATTGCCGCCCCAGACGTAAGGCGTGCCTATGAACTCTGTGCCGTACCGAACGATGTTGCTTCCAACATCGGTGCCGGTGATCTTGGGCGCGTAGTTTCGCGCGAACCTACCGACGCTCCCCCGCGTGGCGGCTGGGACCGGCTCCGGTTTGCGGATGTTGACTTCGTAGGGCAGCTTCTCGATTTGAGTAAGCAGCATAAAGCCATCGGTTCCATCGGACATGACCAGGGTAACCCAGTCGCCGCTGATCTTGCGAATCACGACGTATGTGTCGGTCTTTAGATTCGAATTCAGCTTCCGCGACTTCGTATCCGGTTTGCTATAAATAACTCCGCCCTCTTTGACTTGCCCTAATTTGCCGATAGCGGCACGCTCGGGGTTCCTTGTGGAATCCCTTTGCGCAAAAGTGGTCGCAGATACCGTAAGGCAGACCAAGATGACGGCGCAAATCCTAAACACTCTCATATAAGCCGTATTGTTCCCTCCGAAGAGTTCGTAGATTATAGCGGTTTTGGTTCCCTAATGCCAGCCTAGGGGTTGACGGTTACGTCGAGCGTGCCGACCCACGGTGTCTTTACGCCGTAGATATCCTTGACCGTTAGGGTCACTTTGAACGTGCCTGGGAGCCGGAACTTGTGGCGAACGGCTTGGCCCGTTGCCTCGTCTTGGACGCCATCGGTGCTGTTGAAATCCCAGCTGAACACCAGGGGGGTGGTGCCGCCATCTGCCGTTGCCTGAAGAACGACCTCGGTTCCTCGGCCCACGTTGAGCGCGGTGTTGTGGATCTGGCCTTGTATTGGCGAGACGTCTTGGGAGACTTTGATTTCGCCAAGATAGAAATATGTCGGCGCGTCGCCGGAAACCGCAATTGATTGGATCGTTTTATTGGTTTTTGCGAAGCCGGGGATCATCGAAACCGGGATGCCCGCCTGAATCCACTTGCCAACCGATCGAATTGGGAGCATGGCTTCGGAAAGCTTGCCGTCGGTGGTCGTGATCACGAGGCGCAGGTTTTCCATTCTGGCCACGGTAACGGCCGTCGGCGCGGCTCCACCGCCCACGGGTGCCCCGCCGCCCCCCGCAGGGGCTCCACCCATCCGTCCTCCTCCTCCGCGTCCACCGCCCATAGCGCCACCCGGATTCGGAGTCTCGCCTCCGCCTCCGCCGCTCGCGCCGGAGAAGTCGACGACAAAAAGGCCGATGGTGAGGAAGTCTTTATTGCCGGATGCGAATACGGAAAGATCAGCGGGCGCGCCGAGCTTGAGTACGCCACCCTGAAATAGGTTGCTGGTCTCCACCTTTAGCGACCTGCCGCCTGCGAGCGAGGTTTCGGCTGTCTCTTCGATTTTGCCGCCGCCCCACGACACCACGCTGCCGCCTGAATTTGCAAGGGGCTGGCCGTTGTAAAGGCTTGGGCCTTGAGCGAGAACTGCCAATGCTAAGAATGTTGTGACCATTATCGGATATCCCTCATTTGTATGCGCTCGATCGAAGTCGCGGCGCCTGTATCTGGTTGGACGTCTATGACTACCCCTGAGATTACACCAGGACCGGTTGCGACCTCAAATCTTACCGGCATTAGTGTCAAGAATCTCTTAAGCACGATTTCGCGATCCATTCCAATTACCGAGTTTGACGGGCCGCACATTCCTACATCGCTTATGAAGGCAGTGTGTTCACCGAGGATTCGCTCGTCGGCGGTTTGCACATGGGTGTGGGTGCCCAGGACCGCGCTGACGCGGCCCTCCACAAAGAAAGCGAACGCCATTTTCTCGCTGGTAGCTTCGGCGTGAAAATCGATGAGGCGCACCGGCGTTGTCGCGGTTGCCGCGAGGAACTGGTCGGTGACGGTGAATGGATTGTCGTACTCGGCCATAAAGGTTCGTCCACAGATGTTGGCGACGGACATCGATAGTTCGGCCTTCGTGAGCGTCATCCAGCCACGGCCAGGTAGACCGGGCGGCAGATTTGCCGGCCGGATGATTCGTGGTTCGTTTTCGAGGTACGACTCGATTTCTCGTTTGTGGAAGGCGTGGTTGCCAAGCGTAATGCCGTCGACCCCGAGGTTAAAGAGGTCGTCGGCGATTTTCGGAGTGATACCGAGGCCCGCGGCGGAGTTCTCTCCGTTCACGAGTACGAAATCGGGCGTGTGGTTTTCTACGAGCGTCGGTAGTACGGCCTCGACGCAATCACGCCCGACCCTGCCGACGATGTCTCCCAAGAAGAGTATCCGCATCCTCGCGAATTAGAGTACCTGCCGCTTAGGCGGTTAGCCGTTTTCGCTGTCGCAAAGTGACCGCACGATGTGCTCGTCGAATCCCGCTGCCGCCAAGCTTCGAGCAAGGGCGGGGCCATGTCTTCTGGTCTTTGCTGCAAGCTTTGAGGCTACTGCTTCGTCATCCGGCAGGAGGGCCAATGCGCTGTCGGCAAGCTCTGCGCCCCTGGCTTCCAGGTGCGTTCGAATGCGTCTTCGGCTCCATAGCTTCTCACGCGACAGGCGTTCAGCTTCTGTTGCAGCAAGGCGGTCGTCGTCGACGAATTTCAAGTCACGGAGCGCGGAGATCGCCTCGTCGATTTCGGACTCAGGGGAGGAGTTGGCAACCAGGTAGCCACGGATTTCCGATTCGAAGCGATCCCGCGCTCTTAGGAGTTTCAAAGCGAGGGCGAACGTTTTGCTCTGCGGTTGCATTGGTTCGCCCGTCAGGTGTTTATTTCGTCTTCGGGTTCTTCGTCGTCAACGTCGGCGGCCGGAGCGGTGTAGTTGGCCGCCGCGCGTTTGGCGACCATATCCGCGCGAACCTTTTGGTCGATTTCCTCGAGAATCTGTGGGTTGTCTTCGAGAAACTTGCGAGCGTTGTCGCGGCCCTGCCCTAGACGCAGCTCACCAAAGCTGTAGTAAGTGCCGCTGCGACCGACGATTCCAAGCTGGTTCGCGACGTCGATCAGGTCGCCCGCCCTGCTGATGCCTCTGCCGAACAAGATGTCGAATTCGACGGCCTTGAAAGGAGGTGCCACCTTGTTCTTGACGACCTTCACTTTCGTGCGCGCGCCGATCGGGTCTGTGCCGTCTTTGATGGTCTCGGCGCGACGGACTTCCAAACGAACCGACGCCCAGAATTTCAGCGACCTACCTCCAGGAGTGACCTCCGGGTTGCCGTATATTACGCCGATCTTTTCGCGAAGCTGGTTGATAAAAATGACAGCGGTTTTCGTTTTGCTTACGTGGCCGCCGAGCTTTCGGAGGGCCTGCGACATCATGCGCGCTTGGATGCCCACAAAGGCATCGCCCATTTCGCCCTCGATTTCGGCTTTAGGAACCAGTGCAGCGACCGAGTCGAGCACAACGACATCCACGGCACCGGATCGAATCACTGCGTCCATGATCTCGAGCGCCTCTTCGCCGGTCGCGGGTTGAGATATGTAGAGTTTGTCCACGTCCACACCGAGGGCGCGCGCGTAGTCGACATCCAGGGCATGCTCGGCGTCCACGAATAGCGCGAGGCCGCCGCGTTTTTGCGCTTCGGCGACGACGTGTAGCGCGAGAGTCGTCTTTCCTGAGCTTTCGGTGCCGTAGATCTCTGTCATGCGTGCGCGGGGAATCCCTCCCACACCGAGCGCGAGATCGAGGCTGATGGAGCCCGTAGGGATGGCGTCCACCTTTTCGGCGGCCGTCTCACCGAGGCGCATGATCGCCCCTTTGCCGAAGCTTTTCTCCACCTGGCTGAGCGCCATGCTCAGTGCGCGATCCTTGTCTCCCTGCGTTGGTTTCGTCTTCTCTTCCATGTCGATCGTCAAAACGTTTCCGTTCTTGTTGGCTCTCATCATATCCTCCAATGGGCGTTTACCCGTACGTAGACATGATTATACTAATAAATTGCCGGTTTGTCCACCTCTGTTAAAAGAAAATCCCGATTCGCCTTGATCATGTCGGGGTGCCAGTCGTGACCGGCGGGGTATTCGATAAGGCGCTTGTCTTTTGCGGCGAGGTTCGCAAACACTTTGCGCACTGTTTCCGGGCGAACCGCGGGGTCTTTCTCGCCAAGGCTTATAAGGGTCGGCAACCTAAGTCGAGCAGCGTGGTGCGCCGTATCAAAGTATGAGACCGTGTGCATAACGCGCTCCATGCCGAGGGGGATGGTCGCCGCGTAGTCGGTCAACTCCTTGAGCGGGTAGCGGTAGACGTCCTTGCCAAGCGTCGAGCCCATGTCCGAGAGAAATGGCAGGTCGGCAACGACTTTCTTTGGAATCGCCGAACGCGACCCTGTCCATATCGCGATGCCGCCGCCTTGACTGAGGCCGGCAACGGACAGATCATCTTCATCTACTTCGAACTGTGCCTGAAGAACACGCATGGCTATGAAACAGTCCTGCGCCATTCGGCGGAAAATCCAAGTGCCCGGATCGGTGACGCCTTCGGCAAAGTAGCCTCGCTCCCGTTTGTATTCCTCTTTGTGAAAGGCCGCGTGGCCGTGGAAGTTGAAGGAGATCGACGCGAATCCTTCGCGCGTGCTGTAGGCGTCGGGCAGGTGCGATTCGCGACCGTAGGCCGGGATCCACAGAAAGCCGGGGGCCTTGGCGTCTGCACCGTGCGGCAGAGCGATCCATCCTTGCAGCAGGGCGTTGGCGCCCTGGAACTCAAGCAGCTCGATGCGATGGCTGTCGAGCGGCTGGAATGCGGTGGGGCGCCGGTCGAAGTTCAATGTGACGCCGTCTGCTTCGGCCTTCGTCTGGTTCCAGAAGGCGTCGAAGTCGTTCGGTATCTCGTAGGCCATTACGCGCCGACGGATCGCTGGAGTGGGTCGACGTGGAGCCCGGTGGTGTGCAGCCAAGCTGTGGCCCGTTGGACTTCTTCGAGGGGGCCTTCCAGGTCCACCTGCATCCAGCCAAAGTCCTCGTCGATGTTGGCTTTACGGATCGTCACTTTCACGCTGAACTCGCGTGACACGCGCCAAATCCAGGCTTCGCCCACTTGCTCCTTACCAGCGGTGATGTTGAGAGTGACCTTGTCCATAGGCGCTATGCGATTCTACCTATAGAGAAAAGCCCGCTCCGTTGGCACGGGGCGGGCTTCGGTACGAGCTAGATTACTCGATGGTGTCCCATTGATAGGCGGTAAGGTCAAATGCCGTTCCACCTTGGTTTACTGTGGGAGCGCATCCCGCCAGTGTCTGGTCGATCTTTAGCGCTTTGGTATGGCCATCAATGAACGAGTGGACGACAATCCCTTCGTTGCGACGGTTCCAGGTTTCCAAGCCACGGTTCTTGCCCATATGCCAGGGCCACAACCTACCGAACACGATGTTCCTGAGGGGCTCGTTAGGCGTCCAGCCGCCGTGCCACCAGTACAGCGTCGTTCCCGGAGGGAACGGCTGCATGAGCGCGCCCGCCGGATTGCGGAAGCAAGGGGCATCTGCTGACCGACTTCCACCATTAATGGGGACGCCGGTTGCATTACGCTGCCAGACGGACTCCGCCATCAGCACCGTTCGCGCTGGTGACGCAACGGACGAGGCGATAATCGGCCAGCATCGACCCGCGTTTCCTTGCAACGGGGGTTGGCCTGTCACCACCGCCGCGGGGCTCAACATCTGGTAGTTGTACCCGTAGTTTGTGTACATCGCGTATGCAAAGTCCACGGTGGTCTGCGGCGCGTTCGGAGGCAACGCGTTGCCTGTGCCGGGGTTCGTTCGCAGCCCTTGATCGGTCGCGTTCGAATCCGAGGGGCAGCGCATGATGTTGTTGTCCGCGCGATAGGGCTTGATCAAAAGGGACCAAACGCTATTGGTCGGAAACTGTTCGATGTCGTTATAGGGGCCTCCGAACCAGTACATTTGCTGCGGGAGGCGATCGTCGCTGTCCCCCATGTACATGATCACGGCCTTGCCCATTTGGTTGGCATTGGAAAGACACGCGGTTCGCTTTGCGGCCTCTTTGGCCTGGGCGAACACCGGGAAGAGAATTGCGGCGAGGATTGCGATAATCGCAATCACCACCAAGAGTTCGATCAGCGTAAATGCACGCCTGCGCATTTGAGTCACCTCAGTATTGTTAGATTTATGTATGCCTGCGAGCGGAAATCCGCACGCTGTTCCGGTTACGTTCGGCAGTGATCCGTGGACTCCTGCAAGTTCTTACGGCGGCTATTATCCTCCGCCTCCGCCTCCGCCTCCGCCTACTGCCCCGGGCTCGTTCGCCGGCGGTTTCGGGTTGAAGCCTTCCGGCATGGTGGGAAGTCCTTCGACTGTTTCGTCCGCCGCGGACCCTCCAGACCTGGTATAGACGAAGTAGGCGAGCCCGATGAGGGCGACGACGACAAGAACTATGAGCAAGGGCTTGGAGACTGCCTGCTGCTGTCGATTAGCCATGGTGACCAGTTTACTAACTCTTACGCGTTAACGACAAAAATGAAGGCCGAGTGAAGAATCTCACCCGGCCTTTACTTATCGCGACCCTTCAACAACGGGTCGGCATTTCTCAATCGCCGTACAGATTAGTCGACGATATCCCACAAGTAGGCGGACAGGTCGAACGCGGTGCCGTACGTTCCGACGCCGAGCGCGCAGCCTGCCGTGGTTTGGTCGATTCTGAGGGCCTTCGAGTGACCATCAATGAACGAATGGACGACAATCCCTTCGTTGCGACGGTTCCATGTGTCGTTGCCGCGGTTCTTGCCCATATGCCACGGCCACAATCTGCCGAACACGAGGTGCGACAGCGGCTGGGTGGGCGTCCACCCGCCATGCCACCAGAACGTTGTCGTTCCCGGTGGGAAGGGAGGTAGCCAGCCAGCTGGGCCGAGGAAGCACGGTGGATCTGCCGACCTGCTACCGCCACGAATTGGCGACCCCGTAGGACTTCGCAGCCAAACCGACTCGGCCATGAGAATGGTCCTTGCCGGCGAAGCTATCGCGGACGAGTTTTGGGGGCTGGGCTGCCCGTATGGCGCGCCCGGACGTACCGTTTGCGGGCTCAGCATCTGATAGTTATACGCGTAGTTCGAGTACATGGCGTAGGACCATTCGATCTGCGCCTGGGGGGCATTCGGCGGAAGCGCGTTTCCGGTCTCCGGGTCAGTTCTTAGCCCTTGGTCGGTCGCGTTTGAATCCGATGGGCACCGCATAATGACGTTGTCTGCCCGGTATGGCTTGATCGACAACGTCCAAACACTATTTGTTGGCGAGTAAGTGTTGTTGCCCGTGCCGAACCGGAACATCATTGGCGGGACGCGGTCATCCGAATCGCCCATGTACATGATCACAGCTTTGCCCATCTGGTTTGCGTTTGCCAAACAAGCCGTTCGCTTTGCGGCTTCCTTAGCTTGCGCGAAAACGGGGAAAAGAATCGCGGCGAGGATTGCGATAATCGCAATCACCACCAAAAGTTCGATAAGCGTGAACGCACGCTTGCTCATTTGAGTCACCTCAGTGTAGTTAGATTTTATTATTCCTGCGAACGGAAACCGCTCGCTTCTCGTTTACGTTCGCCAAAGTCTTTCGGACTCCTGCAAGACTTCCGAGAGCTTCCTTGACTTAGTCGCCACCAGTGGTGGGCTGTGGGCCACCGGGGGGAAGAACTGGGGGCTGGAGATCCTTTGGAACCTCCGGAACGCCTTCAAATTTCTCGTTCTCCGGATTACCCGATGCCATGTTCCTCGCGAATAAGATTGCTCCTACGAGCACCACCACTACGAGAACAATGAGCAAGGGCTTGGACACTGCCTGCTGCTGTCGGTAAGCCATGCGACTATATTACTGCCTTTTTGCCCGCGCGGGTGAAAAAGAGAAAGGCCGAGCGAGTAACTCGCTCGGCCTACATTGCTATTCGGGCTTCGCCCGAATCTGCGCGCTACTTACCGTCCGCCCATTCCCACGGGGCTGGGTTCTCCCGGTTTAGGCAGCGCAGGCCCGAGGGCCTTCACGCTATCAGGCACCTTCATGGCGCCGTCCACGGGGCCGTCGCCTGAATCACTCAGTCGACGGGCCCAGACGATTGCGCCGACCACTGCCACGATCAGCAAGATCGCCAGCAGAGGTTTGGACGCAACTTGTCCTTGCCTATATCCCATAGCGCAAATATTACTTTACTGAAGGTCCCACTGGTACGCATCGAGATCGAAAACTCGACCCGTGTGAGCAGGCAGCACGTTGCAGCCGGCAGTGAGAGCGTCAATTTTCTGGGGGCGTGTGTGGCCGTCCATGTAGTTGGCAACCACGATGCCTTCGTTGCGTCGGTTCCAGGTCTCGGCGCCACGGTTTTTGCCCATGTGCCAAGGCCAGTTGCCGCCGAACACGTTCCAAGCCATCGGAGCCGAGTTCATCGTCCAGCCTTCGAACCAAGCGTAGGTTGTCGTTCCCGGGGGGAACGGCTGCATCAGGTTGTTATTGATGTCTCGGGTGCAAGGGGCATCGAGCGCCCAGTTGCCGCCGCCCTGCGGAACGCCGCTGGCGTTTCGATCCCAGATCGATTCCGTGTAGGAGATCGTTCGGGCGGGGGAAGCAGCCTGCGATGCGATGATGGGGGTCGGCATATTTGTGAATCCGGGGCCAGTGGCGACCGGGCTGAGGAACTGCATGTTGAGGCCGTAGTTGGCCTTGAGTGCCCATGCGGTGTCTCGCGGGTAGCCCTGCGGAATCGTCTGGTTCGTCGTGGGGTGCAGGCTAAGGACCTGGTCCGTAGCGTTGCTGTCGGTCGGGCAGCGATAAATCGTCTTGTCGCCGAGGTAGCCAGCCATCTGGTTCATCGGATAAGCCTGGTCTTGGGTGTTGGGTGTGGCGATGAGCGGGCCAGCGCTATAAAACGTTAGGACGACTCGATCGTCGTTATCGCCCATGTACATTAACATGGCCTTGCCAATCTGGTTAGAGTTGGCAACACACGCGGTGCGCTTCGCAGCCTCTTTGGCTTGGGCGAAGACAGGGAACAAAATGGCTGCAAGGATCGCGATGATCGCGATCACAACGAGCAGCTCAATGAGCGTGAAGGCATGCCTGCGGGCATTCATAGGTTAGACACCTCTATTATAGATTTTGAGATTATTGCGTACGTGAACTTCTTGGTTAAGAAAGTCACACGGGCGAGCCCACTCATGGGTTCGCGCATTAATGACCGATTGTACTCGGTCGTTAGTTCGGACGACAAGTCCCATTCTAAGGTTCCCTGAAGATTTCGTTCGGCAAGATTCTCAAGATTCTGCTAAGAAACCGTTGACACAACCCCAAAACATCCTCCATAGTGAAGAGGCAATGGGCAGGAACTCGGCAACCGCAAGCCGAGAACGCAGACAGCTCTATGGCTTTTTTTGGTTCCGTTCCGGCATACAACATGTACCCGGGCCTCTCTGATGAGGACGTCCTAGTTCGCGTTCGCCTGGGCGATACTCACGCCGCCGAAGCCCTGTTCATTCGCTATCGCAGCCTCATCGAGAAGCAAGCGCGGACTTACTTCGTCGTTGGTGCGGACCATGAGGACGTTGTTCAGGAAGGAATGATGGGGCTCTGGAAAGCCATCCGGGACTTCAACAGCGACAGGCTGCCCAGATTTGCGCCCTTTGCCGAGCTATGCGTGACGCGACAGATCATTACGGCGGTGAAAGCCGCAACGCGCCAGAAGCACTCGCCCCTTAATAGTTACGTATCCCTAAATCGAAACTGCGACGATGAGGTCAGTGGAAACCTGCTCGACTATGTCGCTGACCCGCGCGGCGTCAACCCTGAAGAACTCGCATTGAAGCCGAAAGTACCGAAGAACATGCCCGAACAGTTGAACGAACAGCTGACCCCATTGGAAATGTTGGTCGTTCGCCTCTACCTCGATTCGAAGTCCTATGGGGAAATCGCCACGGAACTGATCTGCGGAAGGAAGACCGTGGACAACGCTCTCCAAAGGGCGAAGAGAAAAATCAAGCGAATGCTCGACGATTAGAGCTCGCTTGAAGCAAACCGAAGCTTAACAGACGTTAGGAATTGGGACAGTAAGTCCAAAAATACTTAGATCACCGAGGTGCCACAGTGGCAGTTAAGAAAATACGGGTCGTTTTAGGCGACCTCCACACGCTCAATCTCGACGGGATGAGCGCCGTCCTTAAGTCAAACAAAATGATGTCCGTCGTCGCGGCGGCGGACGAGCCGAAAGACCTCGCAGAAGCCGTGAAAAAGCGCGCGCCCGACGTCGTGGTCGTTGACGCGCACATGCTCTTGCGAATGAAAAGCAGCATCAACGGGACGTCCAGGGTCATCCAGATCGCCGATGATGACACCGCTGTTCGCACGACGCCAAATACGAAAGGTATCTTACGCCGCACCTCAGGCGCCAAGGAGTTGCAGAATGCAATTCGCCGCGTCGCCCGCGGGGAGACCTACGACCTTCCGAAGGTGCCATCGAGCCGCACCAAATTGTCGCGTCGCGAGCAGGACATCACACGCCTTGTTTCTAAGGGCCTGACGAATAGGTCGATCGCAGAAGTCCTCGGACTAAGTGAGCAAAGCGTGAAGAACCTCGTGAGTAGAGTTCTCAAGAAGCTAAACCTCGAAAACCGAGTCCAAATTGCCCTTTCCCAGAATTAATCACACGGCCCAATAGAACGCCAGGACGTTCACGGCAGGCAGGGTGAACAGAAGCGAGTCGAAACGGTCGAGCGCTCCACCGTGTCCGGGAAGCAGGCTGCCCGAGTCTTTGGCCGAGTGGCGGCGCTTCCAAGCGCTCTGAAAAAGGTCGCCGAGTTGACCCAGAACACCGGCAACGACTCCCACGACAACGCCGAACTCCGTGGGCAAGGTCAACGCGGTCGAAAACGCCCAGCCGATAACCACGCACGCCGCGAAGTTTGCTAGCGCGCCCTCCCAAGTCTTTGACGGCGATATGGCGGGCGCGAGCTTGTGCTTACCGTAAGACCGTCCGACGAAGTACGCCATGGTATCGCCAGCCCACAGGCACAGGAAGAGCAAGAGCAGTGCGTTCCCTTCAAAGCTGGGCGCCCAGTGCGGCGGAGACGGCAAGGACCCGCTCCGCAGCGAGATTGCGGAGAGCAGCGGAATCAGAATCCATCCCGCAGCGAGTAGCGGCCTCGGACTGTCACGCGTAAACCACTCGATTGTCGGCATTGCATAGATCGCCAAGAACCAAACGTATGCCGCGTGTGGCGGCGTCCACAGCGTCAAAGCAGTTAAGAAGCCAGCAAGGAGCAGGGTCATCCAAAACGGAGGTTTAGCGACGCCCTCGGTTCTGAGAAATTCGATGCAGGATATGACTCCAACCACAGCAAGGAGCACCCGCAATGGCCAGATATTCCCCGCGCAAACCGCGTATAGGATGACCGGGATACCGACCACAGCGGTGCCGAAGCGCGCCATCATGAGGCGAATCTACCCACGCGAAAAGTCGGCGCGGATTCGACCGTTGACAACAATCGCCATCCCTTGTCGCGTCCCCTGGTTAACCGCGCGGACATGCCCGCGTATGCGGTATCTGCCCACTGGAGGCTGGTTAAGAATGACCATCTCCGTACTATTGCGAGGATCGAAAGCGCCACCTTCGGTGGATTGTCCATTGGTAATGACATTGCCCTTGTAAATCGCACCGGTCGGCGCGATCACTTCGAGATCGACGTCGTTTACGGCGGCCTGAGCCGCAAACACCTGAGCGGGGTAATCGGTAAACGTCAGAGTAACTCGCAAAGGCGAACTCGAATCTGTTACTTGGGCTTGAAACTCGGTTGAGTTGTTTGGCAGAAGACCCAGCGCGTTCGTCACATCGATTGCCAATGTGCGTCGCGGATCGCCTGCGAACGTAAGCGCGTTTTGCAGCAGCAGCCTACCCCAGCCTTCCTCGTTCGACGGATAGCCGGCTGCGCCGGTCATATCGACGCTGGAGTTCATCAGCATCGCACGAACAAGAGCGCCGGTGGGCTGTACTCTCGAGCCTGGAACGCCGTTGTTCAGAAGCCCGGACGCAACGTACTGCCGGACCAGTGCCGCTGAGCCCGTCACCGCCGGACACGCCATAGACGTTCCGGACATGGTTCGCCATTGGTTGGTAGTGCCGTTGCGCGCTGAAATGATCCCAATACCCGGCGCAAAGATTTCGGGCTTACGACGGCCGTCGGAGGTTGGGCCGCGGCCTCCGCTACCAATCGTCGCCTGGCCAGGCGCCTGATTCGTCGCCCCTACCGCAAGTACGCTCTTCGCGTTCTCCGGAGTTTTCAATATTGATTGGTTCGTCACGGCGAACGCCACCATTCCTGTTTCGTGATCCCACGAATACTGATCGATCTGTTGGCAGTCGCTGGTGTATTGTGTCGTGCCGTCATCGCCCCATGAATTACTGTGTACTCTCGCTCCCGCTCCGTGGTGAGCGATTAACGCGGCATAGAGTCCGCCACCCCAAACGTCGCCCAACTCGGTGAACGCCAGCCTTGACCCATAGGCTATGCCGTTTCGAAAAGTGCCCCCAGTAATCGGGAACTGGTCGCCCGACATGGTGTTTCCGGTGTGGGTTCCATGCGAGTCACTCGAGTTGATTCCCTGGGACGAGCTGTAGTAAACCAACTTTCGGTGGTTCGTGCCGGGAGTGTTGTTCACCGGGTCGCGGAACATATCGTGGCCACGATAGACTCCGCCGTCGATGAGACCGGCGACTTGGCCCTCGCCATGCAGCCCCCTGTCCCAAATTGAGGTCACGCCGGTCTGGTTCGATTGTACGACCCACTTAGTGAGATCATTCCGAAATCTCCTGTCAGAGCTTTCCTCAATGTAGCCAATCGATTCGATATGCGCCAGCCTCTGAATTGACGACCGAGGCCCGCGAAATTCAATGATCCAGCGTGGCCCGACCAGCCCGGCGTCCAGGATATCGAAGCCCGCCTGGGCACCGAGGCGAAACGCCTCGTCCGGCTCATTCCCGTCAAAAAGGGTAACGGTGGTTCTGACGAAGCCGAGTGAACGCTCCATCCGCCGGTCATTCGAAAATAGCATCCGCATACCAATATCCGACGAGAGCTTGAACGCCGGCTCGAACCTGCCCACCCAAGCCACGGATCGATGCAAGCGAAGGCGTGCCAGCCCGGCACCGTCCGCACGAACGACGAAAGCGTTCTCTGGAACGTAAGCGACCATCTCGGAACCGGTATCCGACTCAATCGTCCTGCGTAACCCTGGCGTCGAGTCGCCGGTTAGCTGGACGATGTAATGGGCCAATGATTGGGTGGGGGCCGACTCGAGGTG
>JALYSG010000025.1:0-6051 GCA_030854945.1 Armatimonadota bacterium | reverse complement strand
ATCGAAGGCGACGTTTCTTAGGTGAATGGTCTCGGCGGCTGCGCCTACAGGCAAAATTACAGAAAGCAATAATAAACGAGTTCGCATGAAGTCTCCGAAGTTGTCGGCTCATCGGGCTGCGCGACAAATTGATTTTGCCACACACAGCGACTGGACGGCCTTCCGCCTCTGCGACGACAACTGTCGTAGACGGCGTAGTAAGCCGTGGCCGAATCGTCATTAGGCGTAGGCCCTTAGGAGAAACCCATGAAACAAACAATTTATGCATCGTTTGCAGATATCGAAATGGCCGAAAAGGCTACCGGCGCCCTGCTTGATTTCGGAATGCGAGACGAAGATATCAGCTTGGTCGCCAACGAGAAGCATCTGAACCGTGTGCCGGCTGTCAGCGAGGTCGCCGTCAACGACGACTACAACACGATAGCGGTCGACCGAAATGCCCCCGTTTACGAACGTGAAGATCTCGGTGCAAAAGCCGGCATTTCCACAACAACCGGAGCAGACGCCGGCGTTGGTGCTGCAAAAGGTGCCGGCGTCGGCTTAGGTGTCGGGGTGCTCGCAGGCCTCGCGTCCCTCGCAATTCCGGGATTCGGCCTCGTGTTGGGCGGCGGTGCGCTGGCAACCGCACTCGCAGGCGCGGCGGGAGCAACTGCTGCCGGCGCCGTCGCCGGTGGCGTGACGGGATACCTGAAAGACCAGGGTATGCCGGAGCACGCGGCCGAAGCCTACAAGGAAGACTTCGAGCGCGGCGGTGCGGTTCTCGCCGTCACGGCCCCCTCGAACGACGTCGGTGTGGCAACAGCAGAAGACTTGCTCGACAAGTACGGCGCGACCAACATCAGCGCGTACTAAGGCGGATTGATCGCGTGGCTGTTCCAATCTTTTGGAACAGCCACGCGAATTGCGCCCGGCAGCACAGAGAACTCTACGGGCGTTTCGAGCAGAACCTCGCCATCGAGTGTGATTTTTCTGCTCGGCTGCGTTTCCAAATGCACTCGCTTCGCGCGAAAAGTCTTCGCCTCTCTCAGTCCGCCCTGTTTGCCGCTGCGCAGGCGGAGGGCAAGCTTTATAAAATCGAATTTGTTTTTCGTCGCAAGTGCATAAATAGATAACGTTCCTGCTTCGATCGATGCGTCTTCGGCAATCAAAAACGGTCCCGCATGAAACCGGCCGTTCCCAACTACGATCTGTAATGTGTCGAACACATGTTCTTCGCCATCGGCTATCAAAGTTGCCCGAAACGGCTTAACCTGGTTAAGTGCTCGAACCAAGGCAATCAGATAGGCAGCAGAAGCCGCTACTTTTTTAATTCCAGAACTTAAATCTTGAGCAATCAATGTCGAAATGCCCAACGTTGCAACGTTCAAGAATAGTCGCCTGTTCGCGACTCCGACATCCACTTCAGCAACTCGCCCATCGATTAGAACGTCGCAGGCTTTTTCCATCTCAGGCGGTATTCCAATGTCCTTTGCAAAAGCATTACCAGTACCGAATGGCAGCACGCCCAAAATTGCATTAGACCTTTCGAAAAGGTGCGCCGCAGAGCTGATCGTCCCGTCGCCACCACCGACAATAACCATCGCCTCTCCTTCCGCGATTGCCTTTGAAGCTGCATCGACGACTTCGGCATTAGAATCGAAGAGTTTTGTATCGGTGAGTTCGAGTCCGCCTGCTCTTAAACGCACGCATGCCGGTGCAAACCAATCCGCCCCGCGACGTGACTTCGAATTTGCATAGAATGCGGCCCTCTTTGGCAGATATTCCATGATCTATTCCACGCCACGAAACGTCTCGGTTGCTGACGTACTGCTAAGCCAGCGAGAGTTCGACGGTCGGACGCTCTCCCCACTGCGCCCGGTTTCGCGTTCCGGGCATCGTCGTCAGGCGCCCGAAGGGTGTGTCCACGGTTCGGCCAACTGGGACTGCCGAGCCAAGCAGCGCCTCTTGCGCAGTGACTATCAACATCTCGCCCATGCGAGTGACGTCGCTTGCGTCGACTCCGTAAATTTCGTACTCCGGGAGATTGAACTTCGACATGCCGCGGGTGCTCACCCATATGTCGCCAATGTCACGAACTGCCTTTATTTGCCGATGTCTCTAAAGTCGATTCTCGAATCCAGGGGAGCCTCCTGCCGGAGTTCGTTGGGAAGCCTATAGGTTTCCGCAAGCGGGTCAGCGACGACTCCCTCCGTCTGGTCAGCAAGGCGAGCCGCCGAATCCAACATAAACCGTACCGAGTCGTACACATTCGGGCTGTAGCCCTTCATCACCAGCGTTGCTAGCCCAGTAGCCCGTTCGGCCCTCTGCAGCCTTTCATCAACGAGGTCCACCATTGCCCGGGCCAGCGTGTCGGTCGGCAGGCGAAACTCCGGCACATCCACGAGATCGAACAGATCCGCCTGAATCAATGTCTTCCGATCCGGCGTCGCCAAGGCGTGGCTGCCGTTGGCGATCGGCAGCGTCAGCAATTCCGCCGACGCTCCCTGGTCGAGTGGCGCAGCGAACCCCTTGACCGCACCATTGCACCCATCCGGATTCATCCAGGAGAGTACCGGTGGCCGCCCTCCCGGCCCCATCAAAACGGAGAGGTACGCGTTCTTATTGATTTCCAGAGGTGCCTCAGGGTCTTTCTTCTTGAACGGCCACAACGACATCAGGCGAGTGTACCGGCGCTGGAGATATCGCGGCGGCGGCGGCCTTAGAGCGACCAAACTGCGCGGCTAGGTGGGTTCGAACGTCATGAAGTGCAAACGGTCAACCCTGAACGTCTTAGTATCGAATTTCGATTCGGGAGTGAGACATATGAATGGTTCTGAGAAAAAGGTTCCGGCGGGCATTTTGGGCATTTTGTTAGGCACCTTGGCATCCACAAATTCTATTTGGGATTTACACAAACGGCGATCATCCAACTTGTCCTTGGCGTAGTGACGTGCGGTGCCTTCGGTATCGTCGGCCTGATCGAGGGGATCATGTACCTGACGAAGACCGACGACCAGTTCGTGTCCGAATACATCGTCGGCAAGAAGCAATGGTTCTAGGGTGAGCCACCGGCTAAGGTAACCTCCGGTCATGTCCGGAGGCCTCGACTACCGAGAATCGGGCGTCGACCTCGATGAGGCGCGCCGTTCTTTGGACTCTATCACGGAGTCTGTGCGGTCCACGTTTACGCCTGACGTCGCGAGCGACATCGGCTCGTTCGGCGGCGTTTTCGCCGGCAGCTTCCCCGGTATGGATGAGCCGATGCTGGTCAGCAGCATCGACGGGGTCGGCACGAAGTCCATGGTCGCAGCGATGACCGGCCAATTCGCGGGTCTTGGCCGAGACATCGTATGCCATTGCATCGACGACATTCTCGTGCAGGGCGCGAAACCACTGTTCTTCCTAGACTACTTTGGCGCGGGCAGGCTAACTTCCGATGTGCTCACCGCTGTCGTCGCTGGCGCGGCGGGGGCCTGCCGTGAAAACGGCGTCGCGCTGCTGGGGGGAGAAACCGCGGAGATGCCTGGCGTCTACCTGCAAGGTGAGATTGACGTAGTCGGGTCCATCGTCGGCGTGGTCGACCGCAAAAACATGCTGCCCCAGCCGAACATCGGCACGGGCGACCTTGTTGTCGGCATTGCTTCCGACGGCTTGCACACAAACGGCTTTGCTTTGGCGCGGCGGGCGCTTTTCGAACGCGCCGGCCGTCGCCACGATGAAACAATCCCTGTCCTCGGGAGGTCTCTTGGCGAAGAACTTCTGCGACCGCATCGTAGTTACTACCGAGCGGTCGAGCCCATGCTTTCCGAGGATTTGATTCGCGGTATGGCACACATCACCGGCGGCGGTCTCATCGAGAACCTGCCACGGGCTCTACCACCGGATTGCAGCGTTATGATCGAGCGCCGGGCCTGGACGCCGTTGCCGATTTTCCAGATGATTCAAGAAGACGGCAGCATTGCCGATGAAGAAATGTTCCGCGTGTTCAATATGGGCATCGGCATCTGCCTGATTTGCAGAAGCGAGGTCGCATCTGCGGTGGTGCAGCGATTGAACGATTCCGGCGAAACGGCCTACGTCATCGGCGAGGTCGTAAAAGGCAATCGTGAAGTTTCGTTTATTTAGGGTTCTCATGCGAAAGCACACCCTTCAATTTCATGGCAAAGTTCTTGAGCGAGGCTTCTGGATCTATGTCTGGAAAATAACTGGCCCAAATCGCGGACACCATTTCTATGTTGGGCGAACTGGTGACTCTAGTTCCGCAAATGCGCAATCTCCGTTTAATAGAGTTAGTGCACATCTCGGGTTCAACGAGAATTCCAACACATTGAGGCGTCACCTGAAAACAAACGGCCTGCAACCAGAGTCTTGCGATTTCCACATGACGTGTGTGGGACCAATACACACTGAGATTGAGGAGTGGGGAGAGCACAAGAGTCGGCGCGATGATATTGCAGCGATTGAGGAAAAGCTAAGCTGCGACTTACGCGATGCTGGCTACAGGGTAATAAACAATGTCCATTGTAAAAAGATACTAAACAAAGACCTTTATTCAGAGGTGAAGTCGTTGCTCGAAGATGAGTTTCCAAAGCTTAGGGAGAGTTAAGGAAAGCAACTTCCGCGACACTGGCCCAGGGGCCTCCGTTGACCTCAGAGAGCGCGACAAAACGCACTGCAATAACACTCTCGATAGGTTTTGGTAGAAAGATTCGCTGCCGCTCTAATGAAGTAGAAAACTCACCGGCCAGTGCTTGAGTAAAGGCAGCGCCGTCCAGCGAGTATTCCAGTCGGAACTTTCCAACCCGCCCATTACCGTTGGCTTGGCGTGCCAGATAATCGAACCCCACGACGGTTTGCATACGTTCGAACCGCACGGTCAGAGAGTGCGGATGCTTCGGCGTGGACCCCGAGTACTCGGTGTGCCAGTACGTCGACGGATCGTCGTCGAATGCATTCTCCGCCTCACCTTCGCCCCCTTCGAAACTGCTGGTTTCGACTGCGTCCACAGGGATTCTAGCTACGGGTACGACCTTATCGAAACGGCGCTGCACCGCAGGTCCGGAGACATTACCCTCGGTATACGCCCGAACCGTTCCTCCTCCCGCTAGCGGAATCGGCTTCGATCCGTCTACTCGGTTGCCATCGATCTCGATGACGAGCGCGCCCGAAGCAGAGACGGTGACAACACCATCATCGCCGCGCACCATCACGGGCGCGAGTGGTACCGGCGTCTGCAGCCTGCCAAGGGCGCGCAGGTCGTCACCACTGCGCACCGGCCTCATTGTCACACGGAACTGCACGGGTTTCGGCATGCAAAGATATTGCTCCATCGGTCCCGGCCCGCAGCTTGCGCCACCCAGACCCATTTGCTGGGCATCGAGAGAAACCGTTACATCCGGCCGAGGTGACAAGCGATTGTATTTCCTAGGCTCGCCGTTTTCGTGCCGCGCATTGTCGATTTCCTCGGGTCTAAAGCGCGAAACGGTCATAGCTAAGTGCCCCGACGCTTGGAATAGAATTCCGATTCCTTGCGCATTTGTGAGCGCTCCCCAACGCACGTCTTCTTTGTTTCCGTTCTCTTGGGGCCGCACGTATTCCTGAAACTGGGCAGCAACTTTGCCTTTGTAAAGCCCAACATCTACTGCGCTCTTTCGATCAGGATAACTTTCAATTGGCCCGCGGCCAAACCAAGAAAAATCGTCGAATTCGTCCCCTAAGCTTAGAATGAGGCCCATCTTCGGTAACGGTGGTAAATTGCCAAAAGGAGTAATTGAATTGTCGATCACGACGCTGCCGTCTGCCAACACGGTGTATTGCGCAAGTTGGTCGAACCCCGTGCCTTTGAAACCCCGAACCTGCATGTTGACTGAGACGCGTGCCGCTGAACTACCGAGGCGCTCAAGATTTACGCTAACGGGCCGGTGTTCGAGCGATCCGATGCCACTATCCCAGTACCTTTTCTGGAACCAAATATCATTATCGGTAAAGGCTCGGAAGACATTGAGTAACGGTCCCGGGTGGGCAAGCGTTCGTCGTGAAAGGACATCATTGCCATCTACTGAATAGGAAGCG
>JALYSG010000052.1 GCA_030854945.1 Armatimonadota bacterium | reverse complement strand
CCGACTCGTAGTCAATGACGCTCGCCCGCGCGGCGAGGGTGGCGGCGGCGGCGGCGGTGGTGGGTTCCGCAGCAGCAGTGGCGGCGGCGGCGGTGGCGGTGGCTACCGCGGCGGCAGCGGCGGTGGCGGTGGCGGCGGACGCAGTGGCGGCGGCGGTGGTCGCAGTGGCGGCGGAAGCCGTGGCGGCGGCGGCGGCGGTAGAGACTGGTAACCCCAATTTAATCGCAACCCGCGAGGGCTGCAGCACAACAGTGCTGCAGCCCTTCGTCTTCGTTAAACAAACTTTGGCTGTAAGCTTATCTATCGCAAGGACCCACCCGATTTGATTCAGCCACCCTTTCAGCTACCAGACGAGGATCCAACCTGGACGGCTCCGCCCGCCACGCCCGAGGGACGTATGCCCTTCGTGTGGTTCGCTATCGCCGGCCTCATACTGTTCGTTACCTTCGCTGCGCTTTGGGCGATCGTCAGTCCGCCGGGCATCGTCGGCGAGCAGAAGAAAATCCACAACGCGCTCTCAAACGCAGAGTCAGATTGGGGGCTGCTGCCCGCCGGCCCGTCTGCAGAATCCAAGCGGGAAATCATCAGCCGCCTGGAGAGCGTTGACCTGCAAACCGACACAGCAAGGGGCACGATGGCGCGGGCGGTTCTTGTGCTGAAGCAGTCGGCTGACCCAAACCGCGTCCCCTCCTTCAGGGGGCTCTCTGATTATTTGGGGGATAGCCACGACGCGTTGACTCCGAAGGCCGAATCCGCTAAGGACATTGCAGAGACGAACGACGCCCTCCGCGAGCTTTACACCGCCGAGACGCTATCGCCTCCCGACGCGGAACGGCTCGCAAAACAGCTCTCAGACAATGGTGCGCGCTGGCCAATGGACTTAGCCGCGATGCGCGCCGCGGAGCTCTCGGGCGAATCAAGCCAACTCTCCGAGCGAGAGGGCGTCGTCGTAACGGCCTTCTTGGTCCTGCTTTCGCTCGGAGTTGTCTGCTTGGCCGCCATCGCTTTCAAGCCTAAGCCACTCGGCATACCGGTTCACGGCACGCGAGGCACAGGCGACGCACTCGGTTTGCGCTTCCTGTTGTTTCTGGGTTCGTTTCTCTTCGCAGGCGTCGTCATCGCCACGTTCGCGATGCTCGGGACCGGAGTGATCGACGACGGCTATACGCTCTTGCTTACGGAGGTCGTCCTCATCGCGGTGGTCCTTGTGCTACTCAAGCTGCCGATCGGAGGCAGGTCATTTTCGCTCCGGGACATAGGACTTCGATCCGAGAACTTCGGCAAAGATTGCCTCTACGGCTTCATGGGCTATCTCGCCAACATTCCCGTGGTTGTGCTCCTTGCGGCATTCGGAATGTTTTTCCTGAGATGGATACCTTCCGGCGGTCATCCCATCGAAAGTGAGCTACTCGATCTTAACAACCTTCCGCTCCTCATTCTCACGGCAGGTCCATTGACCGCGATCCTCGAAGAATTGACCTTCCGAGGAATGCTCTTTCAGGGGCTCGCATTGCGGCTGCGGGTTTGGTCGGCGATCACTCTTTCTTCGCTGGCATTTGCGATGATCCATCCACAGGGTGGCGCGCTCTGGCTCGCGCTCGCGTGGGTGGGAGGCATGGCGGCATATCTCACCTACCAGCGCAAGAGCCTCGTGCCTGCGATCGTGATGCACACCTGCCACAACACGACTTTGATCCTCCTCGCAGCCTACGCCTCGGGCGCGAGCTAACCCCGGTGCGCCGTTACTTTTTCCGGAGCCGGTCTGGAATTCTGGGTTTTTGTTGGCAATCTGCTGCGTCTCTGCTTATACTGTAGTGACAGGTACAAACATGGGACGTAAATCCGATGCGAGAGAGAGGATTCTGGACAGCGCGGTCGCCCTCATGCACGAGAGAGGGTACGCGTCGATTGGCGTCGAAGACATCATGCTGCGGGCTGGTGTGGGCAAGAGCAGCTTCTATCACTTCTTCAAGTCCAAGGAGGCCCTCGGAGCCGCAGCGATCGATGCTTATAGCGATCGCTCGGAAGCCAACCTCTTCGAAAAAGCGTTCTCCGACAGCGTCGACCCGCTAGAGCGGCCGCTGCGGCTGATGAGCCTGATCTGCCACGACGACAAGCCGGTTCTCGGCTGCCTGGGTGGCAACAGCGCCGCCGAAAACTCCACAACAAGCGAGGCGATTCGCCTACGCACGGAACAGTTTTTGGACCGCCTCCGCAGCCACTTCGCGGAGGCGTACAACGAAGCCGTCGACGAGATGGACCTGCATCCCGACACTCCGGTCGACAATCTGGCAGACGCCTCCGTAGCGTACGTGCAGGGCCTACTGCTTCTTTGCCGTGCGCGGAAATCTTGGCAGCCACTAAAAGACTTCGGCCCTATGGTCCAGAACCTCTGGACTCCCCACCGTATGGGGTAATCGTCCACAGAAGACTCCACGGTATATCCTTTCCACGCCCTGGGAATTGAGCGGTATCCTCAGGCGTACGCGCCCGTAGCTCAGCGGATAGAGCGCCTCCCTCCGGAGGAGGAAGTCGGGGGTTCGAATCCCTTCGGGCGCGCCAACTATCTGATGACGACGTCGCTTCCCATTTCCCACTCATTGTCGAAGTAGCCTACGGCGCGCACGCCGGGATAGCCTGTGTCGAGCATTTCCGGCCCAGCCACGAAGAAGTCCGGGAAGTGGACCCCCGCCAAGAAGTAATTGAGCCGCTCGGTGAGCCGCATGCCCGGCATACCCGAGCCTGAGACAACCGCGACGCTCGCAACTAGGCTGCCCGGCCGGGGACGCGTGAAAATGACCGCAGAATCCAACCCCGGCATCGCCGCCATGCCGACGCGGACGAGGTTACGCTTCACAGAAATCGGGCTGTTCGGCAAGAGCGCTGCCCAGGCTCCGTTCGAGTCCGCGTTGCCGTAAAGGACGACGCTGCGGTCGACATCGACGGACGAACCGAACGACGTGTCAGGCATCACGTCCACCGCGCCGTTGCCCCGGTAGTAGAACGCCTCCGAGTCGAAGCGCGCCCTTGCATAAGACCAAGCGTTCTCCTCGACCGTGCCCTTTGTGCCGTAAACGAAAATCATGCGGCGGTCGAACGCGTTTTTGAACCCGCTCGACCTCGCGGGGCTCTTCTCGTTGGGCGGGAAACCGTCGACGACTGCCCATACCTCCGCTCTGCGTTCAAGCAGCAGCGTGTCGCCCAATGGCCAACGGATGTCCTTGACTACCGTGCCGTCGATTGCGACGCTAATGGGCTTCCCTGCCTCAAGGTGTCTTGCGCTGATTGCCAGCCGATAGACGTTGGCAGTCGTGCCTGAAAACCTCCGCTGGTGAGGGTCGCAGAGCAGATCAATCGATGATGGGGCCAACTGCTTTTGCTGGGCAACAACGGTCGCCCAATGCATGCCTGCAGAGTTTTCTGGATTCACGGTTACAAATCGCACTCGGCGGGTTTCCTTATCGGCTGCCACCCGCGCCGCCGCGAACATATCGAAAATCGGCGGCCAATCGACACAGGCTGCCCCTGGCTCGTCGGAGTTATCCCACCAGTGTCCGGCGCCCTTCTCTTCGAAGAGCGTCCACTTTTTGTGAAACTTCGCTAGAGCAGTAGCCATAAGGCGAGCTTCGGTGGGCGGCACGTTGTCGTCCGCGTCGCCATGCAAGATGTAAACCGGCAAGGGTTCGAGGTTCGGCAGCAGGAGCATGGTGTCGCTTGGGTTGGCGGCGCGCGAAAGCACTTCTTGAATGGGGTCCGATTCGTCGAAGGGCTTCTTCCCTCCGTCCGTGTAGGACCAGAAGGTGGACCAGCCAGCGCTCGGCGCGACCCCCGCGAACCGGCCAGGAAAGTGGACACCCACCTGCCACGCCCCGTGACCACCCATCGAATGTCCCGTCAAGTAAGTCCGGGCAGGGTCGGTTCGATAAGTTTTCTCGGCGTCGGCCAGCACTTCCATAGCATCGATGCGGCCCCAGTCCTCCCAATCGAACCCGTAGGGGCGTCGGTTGGTCGGGGCGACGACGTGTGCCCAGGATTTGGAAGCGTAGGCTTCGGCCTGGCCGATGCCTTCAACACTCGCACCGTGCAGCGTCAGCACGATACCGGCGCGTTCGTGATCCCCGGCGATCGGGCTGGCAGGCCGGACTCCGTAATACTGGACGCTGCCGTCGATTACGCTCAGGAAGGTTCGCTTATGAGGCTGGCTGGGCGCACTGAGCCTCAGCGTAACGGTTTTCTCATCCAGAATAATCTCGCCGGACATCAGGCGAACCATGCACTCGATCTGATCCTTGTCCGATCTCGTAGGTAGCGGTATCTGAAAACCAACTTTGCGGACGGTCATCGAAGGAATGCCGGGCAGCCAGGTCTTGCGCATCGCGCCATCGACGGTTGCGGTCAAAGTAAGGGCGTCCACTCGTTTGCCTGCATTGGTCAGCACGAGACCTGCGTGCATGGCATTTCGGTCTCCCATAACAAAGTCTGGGAGAGTCGGGTCGGATAGGTCGAATGAAATCGGCTTTGCAACCGGGACGAGCTTGGCTCTCACCGAGCCTCGTGACGATAAAAACAAGAAGCTGTTGGCACCCTTTTTGATTTCGACGGGCAGGCGGAGATAACCATAGCCGTAGACGTCGCCGGGCCGGATGACACCGTTGACGTAAACCAAAGAATTGCCCTCGGCTTGCAGCAGCATGACGGAGTCCTCTGGGGCTTCATACTCGGCAAAGACGTAACCGATACCACGGAAACGGCCCTCGGCGTCGGCTGTGATGGGACGCCACTCCGTGCCGGCAATCGGTTTCTGAAATAGACCCAAGACGATCGACTTCTCGACCGGGTCGGTGTGCACCGGACGTCGCCCTGGGGCTGGGCGCGGCGACGCGATCAGCCCCTCTCGGAACTGGAAGTCTTGGATGGGGACACCACCAAGCACGACAGCGACTATGAGCGAAACCATCGACACGACGATACCCGCGTTCAGATTTCCCTTTTCTTGAGCCCGGCGGCCCTTCTCACCGCGTTCCACAGGCTAGGATTCAATTCTTCCGGAATGATGCCCAGCATGGTTCGAGTCTGCTCTACGTACCTCGCAAGCTTGTTTCCATCGCGGGCGGCGTGCATCCCAACGACGTTGGAAAGGCGGTCCGCGAGTTTAATGACCTGCGACTCGGGCGACATCGCTGCGATTTCATCCAGTAGCATCTTGCTTCGCAGTGCGTAGATTTCGTCCGCATTCAGCCTCGCGGTTTCCTGCGTGGTGGGTTCTCGTCGGGTTACAGACTCGACAAGGTCGCGCACACGACGCCCGAACTTTGATTCGATGTCTGGCGGAGAAGCGGACGTCTCTTCAAGCACGTCGTGCAGGAAGCCCGCGGCAAGAACGTCCTCGTCCGTGATGCGGCCGACGTACCGCAGATTCGCGACGACCTCGACCGGATGCGTAACGTAGGGCAGGGGCGAGGCGCCATCGCGCAACTGTCCGCGGTGGGCATTTACGGCATACAACAGGGCATCTTCAAGGGTCATACTCGTTTACACCTATGCCGCAGACGTTCGCAACAGCCGACATCGGCAGCAACACAGTACACCTGTTAATCGCGCAAACCGACGGTAAGGCGGTGATTCGGCTGGACAACCAGAGCCACTGGCTGGGTCTTGGCGAGGCCGTTGCCGAGACTGGGGCGATCGACAAGGAAAAGCTTCGCGAGTTGGTGCTCGCTCTCACTTCGTTCAAGAAGTTAGCCGGCGAGCGCTGCGCCTCGATGTTGTACGTGTTTGCCACGGAAGCGGTGCGAAAAGCGAGCAACCATAAAGATATCTTAACATCGATCAGCGAAAAATCGAAGATTGATGTGCAAATCATCTCGCCACAGAGAGAAGCTGAACTTGCAATCCGGGGGGCGATGCTCGATTCATTTGGCGAAATGCCGACGACGTTCTTCGACGTTGGCGGAGGAAGCGCTCAAATCGTGCGCATGGACTCGTTCGAATTGACGGACTTTCACTCCCTTCCACTTGGCACGGGCACCCTGAGGTCCGCAACGAAGCTAGGTGATGTGGTAACGCCCGACGACCTGAAGCGGCTCTATTCCCACGTAGATGAAACCCTTGAGACCGTGCGCGGGCACGGCAAATCGAGGCGCCTGGTCGGAGGCGGTGGCGTGGCCCGGGGCGTACTCCGCGCGCTGCATCCGGACAGGGACCGAAACATAGACAGGTTCGAAACTGAGTATCTAGAGCGATCGCTCATCAGATTAACGGCGCGCGCCGCTTCTCGCCGATTCGGCATTAGCACTACCCGCAGCCGCACCCTGCTGCCGGGCGTCGTTGTGATAAATCGACTGCTTGCGATCGTTGGGCTGGAAAGCATGTTAGTGAGCGAGTTTGGAATTCGTGAAGGAGCCGTTCTAGAAATGGCGGAAGGAAAAATCAAGGCGGCGAGCCCATGAGGCGCAGCATCGATGCCTACATTAACCGCGAAACAAGCTGGATTCAGTTTAATGCGCGCGTCTTGGAAGAGGCCGCGAGAAACGACAATCCACTCTTGGAGCGACTCAGGTTCTTATCGATTGTCGAATCTAACTTGGATGAGTTTTATATGGTCCGCGTTTCCGGTCTTATCGAATTGATGGAGAGCGGCATCCAGGAGGTAACGCCGGACGGAAAGACTCCGGCCGAGCAGTTGGAAGTGATCTCAAAGGACGCCCTTCAACTTCGTCGCAAGACTGCTCAAGTTTTCGAGAAGCAACTACGCCCCGCCCTCAGGAAAGCAGGAATCGTCATCCGAAGATATTCTCAGCTATCTCGTGCTCAGAAGGCAAAAATGGATGGCTATTTCGAGAAGGAGATTTTTGCGCTCTGTACCCCGCTTGCTCTCAAGCCCTCCCACACCATCCCGTTTATTTCGAACCGCAGCCTCAATCTATGCGTGGATTTGAAAGTGCCTGGGAGGGGCAGATCTCTTGCGAGAATCAAGGTCCCGACTGTTGTTCCTAGAGCTATTCGGATTACACCAAGGAAAAACGAGTTTATCCTGCTCGACGACCTGATATCACAAAACTTGGATCGCTTTTTCCCCGGGATAGAAGTTGTGGACTCTTATGTTTTTCGAGTTATTCGCGATGCAGATGTTGAAATTCAAGAACTTGAAGCTGCGGACCTTGTTGCGATGGTGGAGCGGTCTCTGCGTCTGCGTCGGTTCGGAGAACCGGTACTTTTGGAAGTCGAGACAAAAATGCCCGCGAGGATTAAGAAGTTCCTCATGTCGATTCTGTCATTGGATGCGAGCGAAGTCTTTGCCGTCGACGGCATCATCGGTATGGACGTATTCGACGAATTAGCAGAAATCGACAATGCTACACTTCGTTGGCCGAAATTTCGCCCCTATACTCATCCCTTGCTTGCAAAAGCGTCATCGCTGTTCGACGCAATCAAGAAGCACGACGTGCTGCTCCACCATCCATTTGACAGCTTTGAGCCGGTCGAGCAATTTGTTGCATCGGCAGCCGTCGATCCTCACGTGATCGGCATTAAGCAAACCCTTTACCGAGTCGGTTCGCAATCCCCTATCGTGGAATCGCTTCTCGAGGCGGCGGCGAACGGCAAGCAGGTTGCAGTGCTGGTCGAGCTGAAGGCGCGTTTCGACGAGAGCAACAACTTGGTTTGGGCACGCGCGTTGGAAAGAGCGGGCGTACACGTTACATACGGATTTGCGGAAATGAAAACGCACTGCAAAATGTGCCTCGTCGTTAGGCGTGAGAATTCCGGAATTAGGCGGTACGCGCACCTCGCAACGGGCAACTACAATCCATCAACTGCGCGCCTTTATACAGACGTCGGAGTGTTTACATGCGATAAGGATGTAACCCAGGACGTCGCAGAGATTTTCAATGTTTTGACCGGGTTCTCTGCGCAAAACGAATATCGCCGGGTGCTCGTTGCTCCAGGCGGGGCAAGAGATGGAATTGTCGAACGGATCGAAAGGGAGATCGCCACTCATAAGAAGTCCGGGGCCGGCAGGATATTGTTCAAGGCGAACTCGCTTGTCGATCCGGAAGTGATCGATGCCCTTTACGACGCGAGCGATGCGGGGATTCCAGTCGACCTGATTATCCGAGGCATCTGCTGCTTACGGCCCGGCGTTGTCGGGCTCAGCGAAAACATTCGCGTTTATAGCGTGGTCGGTCGATTCCTGGAGCATAGCCGAATCTATTACTTTGCAAACGGAGGCAAGCCGGAAGCGCTAGTTGGCAGCGCGGACATCATGAGGAGGAACTTTGACCGGCGGATCGAAACGCTTCTGACAATCAAGGACGCTGATATGGCAGAGCATCTGCTTTGTATCCTTGAAGTGTATTTGCGCGACAATACCAACACGTGGATGCTCCGGCCCGGCGGAGACTACGCGCGTAAATTGCGCTCCAAGGACGAACTTGCGTACACCGCGCAGTCCGTCCTCATCGAGCAACCGAGTTCGGACAACTGGTTGGCTGCCCCGCGGAACGAGGCGGCGGTGTAGAATCTCCCCGTGGAGCCCATCAGGAGTCGGATCGACCTTCGCTCGGCAGTGTTCGCCGAAAACTCGAGCCAATATTCGTTGACGGAAAGTGAGTTGCTCAAGGCACGCGAACGCGCTCGAGCCGGCGGCTCTGCTAAGGCCCAGCAACTGCACCATGATAGAGGAAAGCTCACGGCACGTGAGCGAATCGAAGCCCTAGTAGACGGTGGAACGCCCTTTCTTGAGATCGGAATGCTTGCCGCCAACGGCATGTATGACGATGAAGTTCCCTCCGCCGGCATCGTCGCCGGCTTAGGATGCATCGCTGGAAAGGTCTGCGTGATCGCTGCAAACGACGCCACAGTTAAGGGGGGCACTTATTACCCACTGACCATTAAGAAGCACCTTCGAGCGCAGGAAATTGCGCTCGAAAATAGACTGCCAATTGTTTACTTGGTGGACTCGGGTGGGGTATTTCTACCGATGCAAAGCGAGGTGTTTCCGGATAAAGAGCACTTCGGACGCATTTTTTACAATCAAGCCGTAATGTCTGCAGAGGGTGTTCCTCAAATTGCAGTTGTGATGGGAATGTGCACGGCGGGCGGGGCGTATGTGCCGGCAATGAGCGATGAAAATGTGATTGTTAAAGGCACTGGCACGATTTATTTAGCGGGTCCGCCGCTTGTTAAAGCGGCCACGGGCGAGGAGGTTTCAGCAGAAGATCTGGGAGGTGGCGCGATGCATTCTCGCATTAGCGGTGTGACCGATCATCTGGCCGAGGACGACGAGCACGCATTGACTATCTGCCGAGACATTGTCGCAAATTTAGGAATTCGCGAAATGACTCCGTATGACGAGAGCCCGATCGACGAACCGCTGTGGGGCGCCGACCAAATTGGCGGCATCATCCCCCCAGATCCGCGTCAACCCTACGATGTTCGCGACGTAATCGCCCGATTGGTTGACGGGTCTCGATTCCACGAATTCAAAAAGGAATACGGCTCGACGCTTGTCACCGGCTTCGCACGGTGGATGGGCATACCCGTAGGGATCATCGCTAACAACGGCGTGTTGTTCAGCGAAAGTGCCATTAAGGGAGCGCACTTTATCGAGCTTTGCTCTCAGCGCAAAATCCCTCTCGTCTTTCTCCAGAACATTACGGGATTTATGGTGGGTAAGCGATATGAGGAAGGCGGCATCACCAAACACGGCGCAAAGATAGTTCAAGCCGTGAGCGCGACGAAAGTGCCGAAAATTACAGTTATCATCGGAGGCTCACACGGCGCCGGTAATTACGCGATGTGCGGCCGTGCTTATTCGCCGCGCTTCCTGTTCAGTTGGCCCAATTCGCGGATTAGCGTTATGGGCGCGGAACAGGCGGCGCAGGTGTTGATCACTATCAAAGAAATGAAGGGCGCAATTACTGAAGAAGAGCGCCAAGCTATCGGCGATCCTGTCCGTGAGCAATACGAACGCGAAGGCAGCCCCTATTACGCGACCGCAAGGTTGTGGGACGACGGAATTATTCTCCCTTCGGAGACACGTGCCACAGTTGGCATTGCCTTGACCGCCGCAATGCACGCACCCATTCCGGAAACGAAATGGCCCGTCTTTAGAATGTAGTTTGGGCAGCCACAAGGGCTGCCCCTACCGTTACTTAACCCGAAGGCAATCGTGCAAATAGAGGTCGGTTACCGGCTTTCGATAATACTCCTGCCCTAGTATCTGCCGTAACCGTCGGCGTGCTTCCTCGCGGCCTATGCCGGTGTTGGCTTCGTACCGTGTCCAAAAGTCTTCCCACCAGTTCGAAGGCTGGACTTTCGGGCCGTCGTACTCGGTGATCCTGCCGGTTTCTCCGTCGACAACAAGGCTGCCAATTGTGCTGCCGTTCTCATAAACGCGGTCAATCTGATCCTTTATCACACGCAGGTCTTGTTCAGACACGTCGCCCGTCGCGGTCGCCTTGTAGAATTGAACAGTAACACGGATCGGGAAGCGGGTATCGCGTTCGATCGCGAGGTTGTCAACTTCGGTAAATGGACCCTCGAGGTCTCCATGACCGATGACGGCCGTTTCGACGTCGCTACTTTTCATTTTTGCCGATTCCATGTTCGCTCCCGCTGCAGGCATGTTCGTGATGGAATAATCGCGCGACTGCTCCTTTTGCTTCAACGGCACTTGAATGAGCAGGACCATCGACAGGCCCTCGCCTTGCCGATCTGTGG
>JALYSG010000002.1:47133-117436 GCA_030854945.1 Armatimonadota bacterium | reverse complement strand
GAATAATGGGTATCGGTTCGCCCCAATACCGTTGGCGGCTAATGAGCCAATCGCGCAGCCGGTAGTTGACTTTCTTCTTGCCGGCACCACGCGCCTCGACCCACTGTGCCATTTGGCCCTGCGCATCTTCACACGTTAATCCCGAAAACTCCGCAGAGTTTATCACCCTGCCTTCTTCAGAAACGAATGGCAGTTCCTGGACCGAACCATCTAGCGGCTCGATAACCTGCTTAATCTCGATGCCGAATTGTTGAGCGAATTCGAAATCACGCGTATCATGTGCTGGCACAGCCATGATCGCGCCCGTACCGTATCCCATAAGCACGTAATCAGCGATGTAAATGGGGACGCTCTCGCCGCTGAATGGGTGGACGGCGTTGGCTCCGGTGTAGACCCCGGTTTTCTCGCGGCCCGTCGCTAGCCTATTTTGGTCTGAAAGCGAAGACGCTTTTGCAACGTATGCTTTGATTGCAGCGCGATTGTCGTCCGAAGCAATTTTCCCGACAATCGGATGTTCCGGGGAGAGAACGCAGAACGTACTGCCGTAAACCGTGTCCATTCGAGTGGTGAAAACGGTTAGCGATTCGTCGTGACCCTCGATCTGCCAATCGAACTCCGCGCCCTCGGATCTGCCGATCCAGTTCCTCTGCTGGGTTTTTATTCCCTCCGGCCAGTCTACGGTTTCGAGGTCATCGATCAAGCGCTGGGCGTAGTCGGTGATTTTGAAGAACCATTGCTTGAGAATCTTCTTCTCGACCGGCGTGCCACAGCGCCAGCAGAGGCCGCCCTCGACTTCTTCGTTCGCTAAAACGGTCTTGTCTTTGGGGCACCAATTGGCAGGATAGTCGCCCTGGTACGCCAATCCGTTCTTGAAAAGCAGCAGAAAAATCCACTGCGTCCATTTGTAGAATTCCGGATCACTACTATTAATTTCGCGCGACCAATCGTAAGAGACGCCGACATAGCTCAGCTGACGCTTGTAGGTTTCTGCGTATTCCTGAACCATCGGGCGAGGATTGCGTTTTTTGCTGATCGCCTCCATTTCTGCCGGAAGGCCGAAAGCGTCCCAACCCATTGCGTGCAACACATTGAATCCCTGCATGCGCTTGGCGCGGCAGATGACGTCGGTGGGGATGTAGTTCCGAAGGTGTCCGACGCTGAGGCCGGCGCCGCTCGGATAAGGAAAGAACGGCAGGCCGTAGAACTTCGGCCGGTCGGGCTCCTCTTGAGTCCGGAACAGGTCGGCCTCTGCCCAGCGATCGCGCCATTTCGCTTCGATGGCTTCGGGTTCATAGCGGGAGGACATGGGAGGTCAGAAGATACCCCGCTGAGGCAGCATGCCGAACACAACAGGGGTTCTGCTTAGCCAACAACGGCTCGTGAGGGGCATTGCCCGCCCCTACGGGTATCTAAGCACGCGCAGAATTTCCGCGGACTTTTCTTCGACCAGCGTTTTGTCGCCGCGCGACTCTACGTTGAGGCGAACGATTGGCTCGGTGTTGCTGCTGCGCACGTTGAAACGCCATGTGTCGAATGCCAAGGATAAGCCGTCCGTCTGGTCTTCTACACCGCCAGGGTATGCTGCCCGGACCCGCGCAATGGCGGAGGGGGCGTCATCGACAACACTGTTGATCTCGCCGCTCACGGGGAAGCGCTCCATCATTTCTCCGACATGGTCGCTGAGCGTTCGCCCGCTTCGGCCTATTAACCGGGCGACCATTAGGAACGGGATCATGCCGCTATCGCAGAACCAGTGCTCTTTGAAATAATGGTGCGCGCTCATTTCGCCGCCATAAGTCGCGTCTTCGGCGCGCATCCTCTCTTTAATAAATGCGTGGCCCGTTTTGCACATCACCGGTCTGCCGCCGAGGCGTTCGCAGATATCAAGGGTGTTCCAAATGCAGCGTGGGTCGTGAATAATCGTTGCACCGGGATGATTCTCCAAAGTGTCTTGCACCAGCAAGCCGACCATGTAATAGCCGTCGACGAATGCGCCGGTTTCATCGAAGAAGAAGCATCGGTCGTAATCGCCGTCCCACGCAGCGCCGAAATCGAATTGCTCGGCTCTCATGATAGTGCCGGTCTCCACATGGCTCTCTTCTAAGATCGGGTTTGGGACGCCTTTGGGGAACGTTCCATCTGGTTCGTAGTCCAATTCTCGAATTCTGAGCGGAACCTTTAGCGCAAGAGCGCGAAGTGCTATGCCCGCGCACCCGTTGCCGGGATTCGAGAGAACACTTAGGGGTTTTAGGTCCGATGGGTTAACGACTGAGAGTAAGTGTTTTGTGAATTCTTCATACACGTCGCGCTGCGTAAACGATCCGCTGCCGGCGCGGCTAAAGTCCTGCTCGCGAACTCTGCGTTCAATTTCCCAAAGTCCGCTGTCGCCGCTAATTGGGCGACTACCTTCTCGCACGATTTTCATGCCGTTGTATTCCGGCGGATTGTGGCTAGCCGTAATCATGACACCGGCGCCGTAATCGTAATTCGCAGTGGCGAAATAGATCATTTCCGTTCCGCACAAACCGATATCGATCACATCCACCCCGGCGGCTCGCAGTCCCTCGGCAAGGCCGTGCGAAATCTCCGCGCTACTCAACCGGATGTCATGGCCGATCACGCAGGTTTTGCAGCCGGTTTCGTCGGCCAGGGCTCGACCCACGCTGTAGGCAATCTCAGCATTGAGTTCGCCAGGCACTTTTCCCCTAACATCGTAAACTTTAAAACACGGCAGGCGAGCTGGCATCTGGTTCAGTTCTACCCCGCCGAGGGCGTTTGGGTAACGTTACAGCATGCCAAGACTAATCGGCGCGCATATGCCGACGTCCGGCGGGGGCGTTCCAAAAGCGATTCTCGACGGCGCGGCGATCGGCTGCGGAGCGGTCCAGGTCTTCACCAGCAGCCCGCGGCAATGGGCATCAAAAATGCCGGACGCGGCATTGATCGCCGAAAGCCGAAAGGCGATGAAGGACACCGGCATCGACTTCGTGGTTGCTCACGACACCTACCTCGTTAATCTGTGCGCACCGACGGACGACATCCGACAGAAGTCGATCAAGACCCTCACCGACGAACTTACGCGCTGCTCGCAGCTCGGCATCCGGTACGTGGTGTCGCACATGGGATCGCTGCAAGGGCAGACGTTCGAGGAAGGGATGCAAAAGCTGGTCGCGGCGACTGCTCAGATTCTGGATTCCACGCCGAAAGACGTTTGCCTGGCAATGGAGACAACGGCGGGGCAGGGCAGTGCGCTTGGCTGGCAGTTCGAGCATTGGGCGATGGTGATCGAAGCCCTGGGTGGCGACCCACGGCTGGTGATCTGTTGGGACACGTGCCACTTGTTTGCCGCAGGGTATGCCGTGCATCAGCGAGAAGGCTTCGAGGAGACGGTGGAGGGTTTTCATAAGTTGATCGGACTCGAGCGGCTGCGGATCATCCACGCGAACGACTCCTTGAAGCCGTTTGCGTCGCGGCTGGACAGGCACCAGCACATCGGCGAAGGGCTGATCGGCAGCGGGCCGTTCTCGTGGTTCGTGAACGACCCGAGGCTGGCGCACGCCCCTCTGATTTTGGAAACTAACGAACCGGAAGAAATGCATCCCGTCAATTTGCAGCGGCTAAGATCGATGGTGAAAGAATGAGCGAAGAACAAAAAGGCATAAGTGTTTACGACTTGATGGCGGTATCGCTGGATCAATTCGTTGAAGTCGCGTGGGTGAAGATGGGCTTGCGTGCCGATCCCTTGACACGAACGGAGTCGATCGACATGAGCGAGGCGAAAGTTGCGATCGATGTTGCGAGCCGGTTCGCGGAGACACTCGATCCGCATTTGGAAGACGAGGACAGGCGACGGGTGCAGTCGCTGCTTAGCGATTTACGTCTGAATTACATTCGGAAATCGGGCTAGTAGGAAGAGACTATACGTGTAGCGACTTCGGCAGCTCTGGCAAAGCGTTCGAATTTTTGCGATCCCACTACGCGTGATCGCAACGGTTCTGGGAGATTCGGGGATGAATAATCAAAATGCGTTTGCAGCCGCATTCGCTCGGATTTGCATAGGGCGGCAGGTTTTAGTTTCGCCCAGTTGAGGACCGTGTACCAGAAGAGCAATGAGCCGATGTTTTGGCTTTTATATGCCCGTGAAGCGCGTCCTTTTAGCGCTTGTTCCTCCTGGGTCAGTTGGATGACCTCCTCGCCGGACGGTTCGGCGAAGCGGTTTATTACCGGAATTCGAGTTAAGTAAGTGTGATAAAACGGGAGATCGAACATCGGAACGCTCTCTGTATTGGCGTAAGCGACCGCAAGGTTCGTGGTGTCATGGTCGATGTGTCCACATTCGAAGGCGCCTAAAGCAATTCGTTCCGGCCCGCATGCGTCGATAACGCAGCGTTCGAATTCTATAATTTCCGGAATATGTTCGCAGGCGTCGCCGTCGGGCGCATCCAAGAAAAACATGTTGGCTTGCGGCACACCAAGCGAGCCTACGATCGCCCGCGCTTCGGCTTCTCGCACGGAGTTGCTGACGCTCCAGGTGCAATAAACATCGGCGCCCGCGTCGCATAAGCGCTTAATCCAAGCTACGATCGATATCTCGTCGTCCGGGTGCGTGAAACAAAAGAGCCATCGCCTAACGCCAAGGTCGAACGCGGTCACCGCAAAGTCCACTCTCGAACGACTTCGTAGCGCGAATTTGCGCCGAGAACCGAGTTGACCAACGTCACTTTGGCCGCGCGAAAGACGAGGGGTTCAATTGCGGCAAGTTCGACGCTCTGCTTTGGCCTGAATCTTGCCAAGGTCATGTGCGCATGCGGTTCTCGGTCGTCGGGCCTAGCCATGGCGGAAATCATTCTTTCAACGAATTCTGGTTCTTTCAAGCCGCAGTGCAGCACGCGTGCCGACTCTCGGTTCGGAAACGAGTCGATATGATCCAGTTCGAGATCGAAAGCGGCGGTGTCTGCAATCGCCGTTTCAATGCTCCTCGCTGCATCAGCTGCTTCGGCATCTCCGAAAAACCGCAAGGTGACGTGCATTCGGTCCGGCTTTACAAACGCAGCAGTCGGATAAATCTGCTTCAGGCGCCCAGCAAGCTTTGCCAGATCTTCGACCATAGACAGGGGCGGGTAAATGCCCGCAAAGAGCCTCATCAATCGCGAATCACCTCCCATAGGAGGGCGAGAGAACGCTGTACACTTATCTCGCGAATATGGTCGCGGCTGCCTCTGAATCGACACTCCTCGGCGCGAGTTCCGGTTGGAGTGGAGATGCCGAGAAAAACCAGCCCGACGGGTTTTGCCTCGCTGCCGCCTCCAGGCCCCGCGACGCCCGTTATCGACAAGCCGTACGTGCTTCCGATGCGGCTGCGGACGTTCGTCGCCATTTGACACGCTATTTCTTCGCTGACTGCACCGAATTTTTCCAGGTCTTCAGGAGCGACGTGGAGGACGTCGGCTTTCACCATGTCTGAGTAGCCAATGATTCCGCCGGCAAAAACTGAACTCGCGCCGGGAACCGATGTAATTCGCGCGCCGAGCATTCCTCCGGTGCAGCTTTCGGCGACAGCGACCGAATGGTTTTGTGAAGCAAGCTGACTAATAATTACTTCCGCCAAGTCTTCATTTCGATCCGAGTATACGGCTTTACCAAGGCGCGACGAAATCGAAAGGAGCAGCGGCGAGATCATTGCTTCCGCATCCTCTTGGTTTTGAGCGCGCGCCGTAATTCGCAAATGCACTTCACCTACTTTCGCGTACGGTGGAAGGGTAGGATTTTCGGATTGCATTTCCAAAGCGAACGTCTCTTCGAGGGCTGCCTCCGGCGCTCCCAAAATTCGAAGCGTTCGCGAGCGAATGACCGAGTTCGACATGCTCTCTAGAATTGGCCGGACGGATTTTTCGAGCATTCCCAGAAACTCGTTGCGCGGCCCGGGCATTGCGATAACCTGTTTGCCTTCGCGTGACCAGTGGATACCTGGAGCTGTGCCCTCCTCGTTCGGAAGGCACCGTGCGGATGTGGGCCGCATCGACTGACGCGCATATGCTTCACGCCATTCCCGGCCCCGGCTAGAGACATAGGTGCGGAGGTTCTCCAACGCGCCCTTGTCGGACACCATTTCCTCGCGTACGGCCAAGCCGATCGCTTCGCGGGTGATGTCATCGCCGGTTGGTCCCAGTCCGCCTATCGTCACCACGACATCGGCTCGCGCCATCGCTTCTTGGATCGCATTCGCGCAACGTTCCGGATGGTCGCCGATTGTCGTGCGCCGTTTGTGGCTAATACCGCATTCCGCAAACACACGCCCAAGCGCCTGCGAGTTGGTGTCCACGATGTCTCCAAGCAGGATTTCGGTGCCCACGGCGATGATTTCTGCGGACGGCATTCGCAAATATGGTAGCAGACACCGCAAGTGAAGGACTGAACTTGCAGAGGAACCGACCCGAGAAAGCATAATGCCCTCATGGTTGGTATGTTGATTTCGATTGCATTGATTGCGTCGCAAATGCCTCAGGGCCCGACGGCGGGTGAGCTCGAAGCTTTGAAGAAGCTAGATTTTCTTGTCGGCACTTGGGAGGGCGAGGGCTCGATGATGATGCCCGGTGGTGGCAGGGAGACGTTCAAGGGAACGGAGACCGTTCAGAAGAAGCTTCAAGGCAAGGCGCTGTTGGTCGAAGGAAAGTTTGAAGACAAGAATCAGAAGGTCATTCACGAGACCTTAGCGGTCATCACCTACGATGAGGGCACCAAAAAGTACGTGTTCCAGACGTATCTCTTCAATCGCCCGGGAGGCACCTTCGATCTCGATGTCCGAGCCAATGGCTTTGCTTGGAAATTGAATATCCCGAACGGGCCGAAAGTGGACTACGAAATGGCCTTGACCGACGGGAAGTGGATCGAGACGGGCAAATACAACGTCCCGAATCAGGGTCCGGTGGAGTTCTTGAAAATGACCCTGGCAAAGCGCAAATAATTACGGCCCCCCAAGGGCGGAGGGCCGTTTTGTCTGAGGTACAGGCCCGTGCTAACCCACGGGCTCGGTCGTGCCAGGTTTGTAAGTCCAGGTCGTCCCAAGGATCATGCGGTGAGTCAGGCTCTGCGTGTGCCCTTAGCGCGTATGATCCAGTCGGCTCTAAGCGATGCGTTATTTGTTGCGTTTTGCATAACCTCTGGCGCATTGTGCAAGTGTAAACGTTGTGGTTCTGTTTCCGTTCGGTTATGGCGGTGTTATGGAGCCGGGAACGGTCATAATAACGGCTCGGCTCGTCCCTCCGTCCGGTCTGGCCGCAGTCGCCGATGTCCATCCGTCCTGTCGCCGTTTTCCGCCTCCGAGGCGCTGCGTGAGCACCTTCTCGCGAATCGTGACAGCATTGACGTCGAGCTTCACAGAGGATCTCGGCATCGACTTGGGAACGGCAAATACGCTGGTTTTTGTCCAAGGCAAAGGCATAGTTATTCGTGAGCCGAGCGTTGTGGCTGTGGACTCGGAAACGGGCGCCGTCCTGGCTGTCGGTGAGGATGCCAAGCGGATGCTCGGCCGTACGCCCACAACGATTCAAGCGATAAGGCCCCTCAAAGATGGAGTAATCGCCGATTACGACCAGACCGAGGCCATGCTCCGGCATTTTATCAAGGGTGGAACGAGAAGGCGGTTTGCCTGGAAGCGGGTTGTCGTGGGAATTCCAAGTGGAATCACCGAGGTCGAGCGCCGCGCAGTCATCGAGGCCTCTCGGCGAGCGGGCGCGAACGAGGCGTACATCATTGAAGAGCCGATGGCGGCCGCAATAGGCGCGGGGTTGCCGATCACAGACGCGACGGGATCGATGATCGTGGACATCGGGGGAGGCACAACCGAGGTCGCGATCATTTCTTTGGCGGGCATTGTGAACTGTCGATCGATCCGCGTTGCCGGCGATGAGATCGACGAGTCGATTGCAAACTATGTGAGGCGGGCATACAATTTATTCATTGGTGATCGTACTGCTGAGAAGGCGAAGCTCGAAATTGGCTCCGCTTATCCGCTGGAGCAGGAGATGACCTTTGAAGTGCGTGGGCGCGACCTTGTATCGGGCCTGCCCAGGGCTGCCCTCCTAAGCAGCGAAGACGTGCGTCTTGCGATTCAAGAACAATTGACCGCCATCGTCGAAGCGGTTAAGTTAACCTTGGAAACCGCACCGCCCGAACTCTCCGCAGATATCATCCATCGTGGCATCTACCTTGCCGGCGGGGGTGCGCTGTTGCGCGGACTCGACCGGTTGATCCAAGAAGAAACCGGAATCCCCGTGTTCGTGGCGAACGACCCCCTGAGCTGCGTCGTGATCGGCACGGGCCGAGTTATGGAAGAAATCCGTACCAACCCGAGGCTCAGGAAGGTGCTGGTGCAGGCATCCCGAGACTAAGCAAGCGCTCGCCCTATGTTGTCCCACTCGCGCTGTGCGTGGTCGGGATCGTCCTCGGGTTGTATCAGAGCTCGGCTAAGAACGTGACTCGACCGACGGGCAACGAATCTGCCCGAAATGCAAATACGAGGGTCGATCTGGTCTCTTGGTCGGCGCAGCTTCTTGTGCGCTACCCTGCTCGAGCGCTCTCTGCCTCCGCAGATTGGGTTGCCGACCTCGGGAGAGGCATCCGCACGGCACCTTCCCTGTCGCGTCGTGCGAAATTCCTTGAGGAGGCGAACGCAATGTACAGCGCAGACCGCGTTCAAATCGAAACACTAAGGAACGACCTTGCTGAGGCTCGCACCTTGGCGAAACTGCCCGAGCGGGCGACCTACAAGAAAGTGCCGGTCGACATTCTAGGCTACTTTCCGGAAGGACATCGGATACTGATTACCGCAGGTTCGAACCGTATGGTAAAGCCGGGTGCGCCCGTCATTTGTGCTGGCGGACTCGTAGGCCAGGTGGTAGAGGTCTCACCTGACTCTGCCTACGTGAACCTGTTGACTCACTCGGACTTCAGCGTTGGCGCAAGAGTTGTGCGCCAAACTTCGCAGGAAGCAGGGATCGCGAGCGGCCAGGCGTCGGCTCAACTCCTTCTCGGTGTCTACACCGAGACGACCGCGGTTCAACCCGGCGACCTGATTACGACCTCTGGGCTCAGCACGATTTACCCCGAAGGCATAGCAATCGGCCACGCTACGAAGGTTTGGCATAACAAGAACCTTGGAATCCAGGAAGCTCTCATTAGTCCGGTAGTCGAAATTCGGAAAATTCGGCACGCCGTGGTGCTTGTCCGTTGAAGAATGTGTTGGCCGCAGCCGCTACCCTGATCCTCGCAGCCGCCTGCCAAATGGCACTTGCTCCGAGGATGGCAGTCTTCGGGGCGAAGCCCGACCTTTTGCTGGTTGCGGTCACCGTGCTTGCGATGAAGCGCGGAACTGATGCCGCGGCAAGCGTTGGTTTTCTTGCGGGGCTGTTGCATGGAGGCATGACCAACGCAAACATGGCAGCATACGTCATCAGCCGTGTGCTTGGCGCAATCGGCGCCTCCGTCGTCAGCAGATCCACAGTTGCGGCGACAGCGATCACCGTCACTGTGGCGTCGCTTGTCTCAACCGGCATCGCATCTCTCGCATTCATGCTGCTCGGAGTACCGAAAGACTTGCTCGGATGGGTTCTCGCAACGCTTGGCACCATCGTTTACAATGCGGCGCTAGTTGGGATCGTCTTTGCAATCTTGGGCCGAGCCCGCTTTCGTACGTAAGGACCGGACGAGTTCGGCTAAAATGGGGAGCGCCCCTAGGGGCGTTTTTCAGGAGTAAAGTAGACGACGATGTCCGATCAAGCCGCACAGGCCAAACCAAACGTTCTAGACATGGCCCGAGAGCAACTCGCAGTAGCAGCCGAGCACCTATCTCTCGACGATGGCCTCCATCGAGTGCTCGCGACGCCAAAGCGGCAGATGATCGTCAACTTCCCTGTCGTACTCGACAACGGCCGGGTCGAGGTTTTTGAGGGATTCCGTGTTCAGCACAACGTTAGCCGGGGCCCGACAAAGGGCGGGATCCGCTTCCACCCGGAGGTCGATCTCGATGAGACGACAGCGCTGGCAATGTGGATGACGTGGAAGTGCGCGATCGTCAACATCCCATACGGTGGCGCGAAAGGCGGCGTGCGCGTCGACACCAAGAAACTTAGCAAGCGCGAGCTAGAAAAACTAACTCGGCGGTTCATTTCGGAGATCAGCATGATTATCGGCCCGGATGTCGATATCCCTGCGCCCGACATGGGCACGAATGCCCAGGTGATGGCTTGGATCATGGATACCTATTCGGTCGGCCACGGGTCGACGGTGACTGGCGTTGTCACCGGCAAGCCGGTGCCATTGGGTGGTTCCGAGGGCCGTGTCGAAGCGACGGGACGCGGTGTCATTACTGCAGCGGCGGAAGCGTGCAACGTGATGAACATGCAGCTCGAAGGCGCGCGGGTTGTGGTGCAGGGGTTCGGGAACGTGGGGAGCGTTGCCGCGATGCTGGCCGAAGAGCGAGGCGCGAAAGTTGTGGGGATTTCGGATCGCGTCGGCGGAATTCATAACGCGAACGGCCTGCCGATTCGAGAGCTAATTGAGCAATACGCAGAGGTTGAAGGCGGGATCACCGATTTCAAGGATGCTGATGCTGTTTCAAATGAGGAACTGCTTGTTCTTGATTGCGACATTCTTATTCCGGCTGCGACCACTGAGCAATTACACGCCGGAAATGCGAACGACATTAAAGCGAAGTTGATTGTCGAAGGAGCCAACGGGCCGACCACGCCGAAAGCCGATGAGATTCTCGCCGACCGTGGGGTTTTTGTTGTGCCTGATGTTTTGGCAAATGCGGGCGGAGTTGTGGTTAGTTATTTCGAGTGGGTGCAGGACTTGCAGGCCTTCTTCTGGGAAGAAAACGAAGTCAACACAAAGCTTGAGAAGATTATCAAGAATTCTTTCCACAATGTCTTGGGCGTGCAGCAGCAGCATAAGACCACAATGCGAACGGCCGCCTACATCATTGGGGTGAAACGCGTTGCAGACGCAACCGTGACACGTGGGATCTATCCGTAGGCTCCCGCTCTACCGCAAGTTCGCAAGTAATTCGTCGGCGAATATCCACGGCGAGCCTTCATCTTCATGCTTCAGAAAAACGTAGGTCGGCTTGTTCAGGCTCGTGAAGTAAGCGGCCCAGTCAGCCAGCTCGCCCGCTTCGTATTCGCACTTTCGGAGGCGGACGTAGGCGAAATCAGCCGTGTCGCGCTTCGTTGCTGCCCCTTCGTCGGTTTCGGCTGCAACCCAGGCTGCGTTGTGTTCTCGAAGTATTGCCTCAACGTCTGGCGCGATCCAGGTTTCGTTTCGAAATTCCACCGCGTAGCGGAATGTCTTCGGCGATGCTGCGAGGAAATCAGCAAGGCGCTCGTCGTTGCGCTTCATGTTCGGCGGCAGCTGCACCAAGAACGGGCCAAGCTTTTCTACTTTGGCCATTGGTGCTAATCTCTCTTGCATGAACTTTAGGCTCTCTTGCGCTTCCGGTTTTAGCCGGCGCATATGCGAGATGTCACGGTGAACCTTGCAGCAAAATGCAAACTTTCCCGGAGTCGAATCTATCCACCCCTTTACTCCCGCCTCCGTAGGCATTCGATACCACGTGCCGTCCATCTCAACGGCATCGTAACGTTCCGAATAATAGCTAAGAAATTCTTTCTGCTTTAGGTCAGCCGGATAAAACCTGCCGTCGCCCTGCCAGGGCTTATACGAGAATCCGGAGAGGCCGACGCGTACCATTCGCGATTTTTACCCTCATAATGAGCAGCAATGCGTAGCGTTTCGGCAGACATTGATGCTTTGTGGGACTTCGGAGAGCCCAATGCGTCGGAGCATAGGTTCAGGAGGGCAGCCTCAGGGGAGCACATCTCCGAAGCGATGACTCAGGTCGCACGCGCACTGGGCTTGCAAAGGAAATATGATCAAGCCCATGCCACATTGGATTCCATAGCCGATTCGACAGGCATCGCCGCAGCCAGAGCGCTGTTAGAGCGAGGCCGCCTGTTCAACGACATCGGAGATTCCGAAAGAGCGCTTGACCATTTCCATCGTGCGCTCGCCGCAGCCGAGGCGTCCGGTGCAGATTACTATGCGGTCGACGCGGCCCACATGATTGCGGTTTGTGCGACAGGGGCAGATGCAATTCAAGCAAATTTGACTGCCATACAGATGGCGGCTGCGTCGAATGACGAGCGCACACGCGGTTGGCAAGGATCCCTATTGAACAACCTCGGGTGGGCGCACTTTGAAGAAGGCGATTACTCTGCTGCCCTACCTGCTTTCGAGGCGGCGGTTGTCGCCCGTCAAAAGGTCGGCGATGCGAAACGACTTCTAATCGCAAAGTGGTGCGTGGGCCGCACACTTCGTGCATTAACTCGCGTTGACGAAGCGTTGGACATTCAATACGCTTTGCTTGATGGCGACGGATTCGCGTGGGAAGAAGTCGGTGAGTGTTTAAACGACCAAGGCAATTTGGAGGCCGCGCGTCCCTACTTCGCTCAAGCAGCACGCCTATTGGAAGGTCAGGTGCAAGAGGAAAGACTTTCGCGATTGCGGGAGCTCGGGAGATCCTCTTGTTTCGCAAAAGTCGGCAACAGTAGCGTGGTGTTTGAGCGAAGCTTCGATGCCGACACTTCTGCCATCTGGACAATGGTTGGAACTAAAGATTGCGTCAGCATGTGGCTGGGAACGATTCATGGCGAAATTGCTCAGGGCGAAGCATTTGGCCTTTGGATCAACGACGATCAGAGTGACCTCATTGACTGTAAGGTTGAAGTATTCGCGCCTCCAAACATGTTGACGATGAGTTGGAACGATACATCGAAGATTTCCTTTGCTGTCGCGGAGAGCGCACTCGTATTGGAACACAGTGGAATCGCCGAACGCGCCGAATATGGTGCGGCATGGCATGCAGCGCTGGACCTGATTGCTCACCTATTGCGTGGTGGGCCGAAAGAGACGTTTGTTGAGAATTACGAGTTCCTTCGCCCGGAATACACGCGGCTCATTTCCCGATCGTCGCATCAAGAAATTCAATAATTAGTTTTTCGTAATCTTGGCTGTTCGACCACTTGGCTTCTCCATGGTTAGCGCCGTGGAAAATAACAATCTGCGAATCGTGGTCGATCGAAAGCGCCTTGAAATTACGCCTTGCGGAATCAGGACCCTGAAGCCGGTCCTCTTCGCCGTGAACTACGAGAACTGGCATATCGACAGATTCCAGCTCTTGCGTGATATTAACTCCGAACGGGTTTACACGCGTTACTGCCCAAGCGATGATCACAGAGGGAGCAAGCAAAAGCGCAAGCGGTTTGCCGCCGATAAAGTGCCACCACCCCGTAATGGCCGACGCGAGCGAACTGTAGCAGCTATCCAGCACGAGCGCGTCTACGTCCGCCGTGTGGCTCGTGACCGCCAGGACGGTTGCCGCCGCTCCCATGCTCGATCCCACGATCGCGACCTTTGCCCGAGGCAATCGAGTTTTTGCGAATGCGACGGCGGCAGCCACGTCCTTCGACTCACGTGGGCCGACCGTGACGATCCCTCCGCTTCCACTTTTTCCGTGGCCGTGAAAATCGAAAATGAGGCATGCGTATCCTGCTCGATGTGCTGCTGCCGCGAGCGCTGCCCATTCGGATCGATTCATCAAATAGCCGTGCGCAAAAATGACAACACCTCGCGGATAAAGATGCGGAAGCCACCAGCCCCTTAGAGTAGCGTTCGGTGATTCGAATTCCACGTCCTCCTGCGAAATTCCAATCGAAGACGGTGAGAAAAAGAGCGGCGTGCGAACCGGACGGATCGAAAGCATAACCGCGCCGAGCAGCACGGCGAAATAAACTACAAGAACCGTTATGAGAATCATCATCCTGACTGTGTCTCCAGCGCTGCCAGGAATTCTGCGATCTTAGTTTCGTAGCCTCTTGAAACGGGCGCATAGTAAGGCAGGTTCAGGTGATGATCATCGGCCAAGTAGGCTTGATTTGCATAGCCGCCGACGTCGTGTGGATATTTGTAACTGGGACCACCGGATGCAGGCTCGAAGCGTTTGGTGTTAGCGTCGCGCAAAAAATCTGGCACCCTCGGCGCTGCTACGCGGTCCAGGTCTGCAAGAGCAGCGTCGATCGCCACGTAGGCACTGTTCGACTTGGGTGACCCTGCTAGGAAAATAGTAGCCTGGGCCAGCGGAATTCGTGCTTCTGGCATTCCTATTCGCTCTACAACGTCGAAAGCTGCGGACGCGACCAGCAGCGCCATTGGCTGTGCGTTACCGATGTCTTCACTTGCAAGAATAACGAGCCTTCGGGCGATGAACCGCGGGTCTTCGCCTGCGCGAATCATCCTCGCCAAATAATGCAGCGCAGCGTCGGGATCTGAGCCACGCACGGATTTGATAAATGCAGAAATAATGTCGTAATGTTGGTCACCTTTTCGGTCGTAACGCGTAAGCGGGCGATCCATTGCCTGCGAAACGTGCTCTGCCGTAATTTTGTTTGAGGGCTGTGCGAGCATGGCGGAAAACTCGACTGCGTTCAGTGCCGTGCGCGCGTCACCGTTGGCCCAGCGAATAATTTGTTCAGTCGCGTCACCGTTTGCTGTTGCCTTCACATCCTCCAAGCCACGGGCTATCAAGGTTGCAACGTTATCATCGCTGAGCGGTTTTAGTATCAAAACCCTGCAGCGCGATAAAATCGGCGTTGCGAGGCTGAATGTTGGATTTTCTGTAGTGGCGCCGATCAGCGTTACCGTGCCATCCTCCATAAAACCCAACAACGCATCCTGTTGCGTGCGCGAGAAGTGATGGATCTCGTCGAGAAAGAGCAGGGTTTTTCTTGGCCGCAATCGAGCCTCGTCAGCAATTCTTCGAATGTCTGCAACACCTGTCGTAACCGCGCTACGCGATATAAAATGGGCATCACCTTGCCCGGCGATCAACCGAGCGAGTGTGGTTTTTCCGGTGCCTGCCGGTCCCCAGAGCATCACGGAGCCGAGTGCGCCCCGCTCGATTGCCGCCCTGATATCAGATGATTCACCGAGCAGATGCTCCTGGCCGACAAACTCGGAAAGCGATTTGGGCCGCAGCCTCGCCGGGAGCGGCGCTTCTGGCCCCGGTTCGGGCGCACCTTCCTCGAAGAGGCTCATGCGACCAATTTACCAGAGCGCGCGTGGTACCTTTACTCCATGAGCCGCGTTTGGGTCCGCACAGCAATTCTCGGGGCGGTACTTGCTGCGCTGATCGGGGGCGCCGTTTATATACGCAACAGGCCGCAGGGATTGCCGATTGTCGATATTCCAGCGGTCGACAGCAAAGGGTACATCGCCGCGCTTGTGGAGGAAAAAGGTGGAGACCGCTTGGTGGTGATCCTTCCGGATGGGACTGTTCGGGAGGCTCCCGGCGAAGGCGAGATCGCGGACCGTGAACCTACTTGGAAGCCCGACGGCAAGAGGATTGTTTTTACTTCGAGTCGCACCAGCGGCGGCTCCATCCAGGTATTTGAGTGGACCCCGGACAGGGACAGTGACCCCGTTCAGTTAACGCCCAGCGGCGCCAGCCGGCAGAACCCATGGTTCCGCGCCGACGGGAGCGAATTTCTCTATGCGAGCGGCGGTGACGTGTTGGCTACGACCTATCCTCAGCTGCGGTCGCGTAGAGTGATGCCTCCCTCAGACGACCCGGACGGCCAACAGGTGGAGGGTGGCGAGCACGTGCACGCGCCCGGCGAGACGCATGACAACGACCTTGTTTCGACGCTATGGGCACAGTACTCAACCGCTCTGGAAGGAGAAGCATTTCGAAAAGGTTATGTCGACGGCGATGTGTTGCTCGGCGAATACACTATCTCGCGAGGGCAGACGATCATTATCCAAAACTTAAATCCTGCGAACGAACAGGAGGCCGTCCCGTCCGCTCCGTTCGCCGGTGATGCCGTAGATGTATCCTTCCATGCCGGTACGGGGCGGGCTGTCGTTGCAATTGTAGGATTCAAGTTTCCCAACTTGAATGAAATTCCACGTGAACAGATCGGGCCCGATGGCAGGGCGAAATTACCATTTGTCAATGCGCTGTGGGCGATCGGATTGCGTGATCAATCAGTAATACCCATTTTTCTGGCGCCGGACGATACGCAGACGCTAATGTCTCCGGCGATTTCACCGGATGGCAATCAAGTAGCGTTCGTAATCATGGAAAAGGTGGAAGGCGTGAAGCGCGTCACAGGGTTGCTGGTTGCCCCAATCGAGGAGGGGGGCGTTCAGAAAGCGCGAATTATTGCACGCGGCGAAATTTCCACACCAGCCTGGAATCCTGATGGCCAGAGTTTGGTTTTTACAAAGGGCGGAGATGTTTACACCGTTGGCGTGGATGGTCAAAACGAGAAAAATTTAACTAACGGCAAGGGCCGCTTCAGCGTGCCGCAATTTAGCCCGATGCGCTAATCGGCTAAGGCTTCGACTGCCGCGGCGTACGCTTTCAGCACGTCTCGCACGGTGGTGCGAACTGCGGGCTTTAGGTCTGCAGGTTGCGGGTCACCTTCTGCGATCGCATTGCGGAGCGCCGCGAGGGCGTCGCTTTTGCGGCCAGAGGCTTTCTCGTACCAAGGCAGGGCCTGCTCGGGGCTGAGCACGAGGGTGTAGCCATTGAGCGAGAGGAAGGCGAGAACGCCGATGAATGCGGTGGCTCGGTTGCCGGCTGCAAAGGGGCGCAGCTTGGCGAACGATGAGAGGAATCCTGCAGCTTGCTGGAACACGTCCTGGCTGCCGACGTATCCGTACTGGCCAAAGGTGGCTTCTTCGAGTTGGGCGAACTTGTAGGGCAGGACCTCGTGCGTCACCTCGTGGTTGATCCAGAGGATGTCTTGCACTGTGAGGTAGTGAATTCCTGCTTGCGGCTCGGTTGTCATTCGCTAAGCGAGATTCTACCTGCCGCCCCTGTGAATGAAGTCTTCTGCATGCACTGCCTTTCGCTCCAGCGCGAGGCCGGCACGATCCGAGCCGAGGGTGTACGGAAAAACTCGGTGCGCCAAAAAAGCCATGCTTCCGTCGCGATCTTGTGCTTCGCCGCGAAGTGTTACGAACGGAGAGCAGATAATTGCCTTGCCGTCTCGCTTGTACGTTTCGTCGAAGCACGTAACATTTAGCAGGCCAGTTTCGTCCTCGAGATCGAAGAAAACAACACGTTTTCCGGATGCCGTGGGCGGGAATCGCAACCGCATCGCATGGCCAACGACGACGGCTTTTTCGTGATTCTTTAGCTTTTCGCGCGCGTGGGCTGCGGTGACCGCGTTTTTTTGGGAAATATGGTCACGTTCAAAACTCATCAAGTGTTTTGCGATATCCAATCCGAGCATCGAGCGCTCCAAAACGGCTTTCTCATATTCCGTGAAATCCTCGACTCTGTTATCAATGGCGGGCTCGGGAGGCTCGAACAGGCTACCATGCGCCGCCTTTGCATCGGTGACGGCATCCGGCAACGCCCAAAGCAACGCTCTACGGTTCGGATGCATCGATTCGAATGCTCCGGCAAGTATGAGACATTCCAGCTCATTGGAATCCGGTCGCACTTTGCGCGCGAAATCGAATATCGACCGATATGGGACGTTTTCGATGATGCATTGTTTAGTCTTATCTGAAAGTGAGAATTGCTGCATTAAGCCCACTCTGATACTGTTATCTTCTACTGAGAACTTATCTTCAGACTGGTTAACGTCGAGAGGCAGTATCGGAACATTTCGGATGCGCGCCTCGTTAGCAATGGTGCCTGGGCCGTAATAGCCTGCAGGCTGCGCGGAAAGCAGGGACGCAAAATATTCCGCCGGATAGTGTTGCTGGCAGTACACGCAGCGAATCGATATGTCGGCAAACGCCAGCGCGTGCCCTTGCGCGAACCCGTATCCTTTGAATCCCGATACTAAATCGAATACTTCTGCGGCAGTTTGCGGGCTGAATCCGTTAGATAGACATTTTCCGATAACTTCATCGCGTATCGTTTCGTCCCACGATTCCGCTCTTCGCTTATGAATCCCCTCGCGGATTTCCTCTGCCTCGCCGGAGGTGAACCCGCAAAATGCCTGGAGGAGTTGATCGACCTGCTCTTGAAAGACAATGATGCCGTAGCTTAATCCCAGGATAGCCTCGAAAAGTGGATGCGAGTACTGATGCGGAACCGCACTACGACGTCGTTTTATTAATTCGTTTATCTTAACAGCGCCGCCAACACCAGGGCGAATACCTGCTTGTACAAGGCTAACGTCGTGCAGGTCATTAGAACGCAGCCTCATGTGCGCCTGGCGCATTGCCGGCGAAGCGCTTTGCGGCGTTCCGATCAGGTTGCCTTTGCGGAAATCCTCAAAGACTTCCGGATCGTCCCACGGAATTTGAGACGTGTCGAGCACACCATGCGCCACCCTTTGCTCGGTTCCCGCCAGTACGTCCTGCCCTCGCAGGCAAAGAACGTCAAATTTATTAAAGAACTTCTTGCTGCTGTATTTGTCCCACTGAATAATACGCACGCCCATACGGCCTGACTCCATGACAGGGACTGTCTCACAAATTGGGGTGGCCGAAAGCACGACCCCTGAAGAGTGCGCAGCGACCTGACGGGGCAATCCATCAATGCGTTTTGCAAGTTCGAAGAGCAATTTAAGCCTCTCTGCGGGAATGCCGCTGTCACGCAATTCCGGGCGGTTTTCGATGCCATCCTCGATGTGCTTCCCGGAAATGGAACCATGCAAGCGCTTTGCTAAAAAGTCGAGAGTGGGTTCGGGGATCATCAGTGCTTTGCCGATGTTGCGTACGATCCCTCTGCCTTGATAAGTAGCGACCGCGCAAACCGTTGCAACGTGGTCGATTCCATAGCGCCGTTCAAAGAAATGTCGCACATCATCTCGCCTCGCAGATTCAAAATCCACGTCGATATCTGGTTTTTTGCTGCCGTCTGCGGGCAGGAACCGATCAAAATGCAGGTTGTGCTCAATGGCATCGATTCGCGAGAAACCAAGGCAATAGGATATTGCACTGTCCACAGCAGAGCCGCGCGCGCTAAATAAAATACCTTCGCCTCGAGCCCATTCGCACGCCTCCCAAATCGCAAGAAAGTGACTTGCAAAACCTAACCGACAAACACGGTCGAGCTCACCGCTAACACGGTATTTATGCTCGGCCGTCACATTTCTATATCGTTTTAGAGAATTCCTCAGAACAATATCTCTCAGGGTGCGTTCCGGATGATCGTCGAATTGTGGAAACTCAGGCACGTCAGGCAAAGGGTCATCGGCGCATTGCTCCGCGATTTTCCATCCATTCTCCACTGCATCTTGGCCAAAGTGCGCAGGCATTGCATATGCCTCACGGAAATGACGTTCGGAATTAATCCATCGCAGTGGAACAGAATCGCTCGCCTCTTTTCTCCCTGCGATTTCCTCTACAGTGCAAAGAGTTTCAGCGCATACCAGCGCGTCTTGCGCCGGGAAATCCTCGCGAGATGCATGTGTTATCGGGCCGGCGGCGGCGACGGGCGTGTTCGTTTCTTCAGCAAGCGCCCTCAACGCGCGTTCCAAAGACATCGACCACGGGGCAGCGCTATTTTCCAATTCGATATAAACTTCATCGAAGACACGCTGCAATCGTCGCAGCTCTTGCTTGGTATCGCCTTTTCGTATCAAGGCTCGGTCGAGTGGTCCCGAATATCCGCCAGTTAGGCAAACTAAATCCTGCGTTCTACCTTCGTATCCGTCGATATCGAAAATCGGCATCAGGCGTTTACTCTGCAGATGGCAATCTGTGATTAGCCTCGATAACTCAGAATATCCTCTTTTGCTTTTCGATAGAACAACGATGGTTCCGCCGCCGGTTATTTCAAGCGACGCACCGATAATGGGCTTGATACCCATCTGTTTTGCAATCTTACAGAAATCCACGACACCTGCAAGCGAGAAGCGATCTGTAATTGCGGCCGCACGATATCCGCGCAGCTTGGCGTACGCTGCCAGATGCTCGGGCATCATCGTGCTTCGCCCGAACGATAGCGCGGAAATCCCATGCAGCATGGCGATCGGAAGCGACCGTACCTTCAGGCGTGCCAAATGGTCGACATTGCGCATTGCATTACGCTGTTCTAAGCGCACGACATCATAATCGACCGTGTGGCCGGCATCAGCTACGCGAGGCTGGTTGTTGGAATCATCAACCAATGTGCGTGAGTCGCCGACGCTGCATACCAATGTTTCCTCGCGCAAAATTCCTTGCTCATCCAGAAAACGCACCCATTCCGTTTCGGGCTCCTCCTGCCACCATCGGCCGGATTCTCGCCAACGCGCAAGAATTTCCATTAGCTATCTCCTTCGTGAGCGCGAAGCAGCATGCGTCGCCTTGGGGTAACAATTTCCATCGCAGAAAAAATGGCGTTTGTGCCGAAAGTTTCTTGCAAACGCGCTATTGCGGGAGACGCATCCGAGCCTGATTTATCGATTTCGATGGCGTATTGAGAATCAGTTGTAGGCTCGTGAATCGATTGCACTAGTAGCGCAGCCACGTCTTCTTTAATATCGACCTGGCGTAGAGTTAACCGAATCCCCGTTAGCAGCGCGCCGGCACTTCGCATCGGACGGTTGAAAGTGCGCACCGCACAATCTTCGCGGCGCTCGAACATCACTCGAAGGGCAATTTTGCGTGTTTGAGCATCGCGAGATGCCAGCTTCGACGCTAGGTCGCCGGCCATTGCTAGGAGCGCAGTTTCGATTTCGGCGTCGTTTTTTGCAGGTTGAGGAAAATAGAACTTCGCGGCGATTTCTTCCGGAGGATACAGAGCACGCACGCGCGATTCGTCGATACCCATCGCACACCGCAAAATCGAGGTGCCCTGCTCACCGAACTGCTTTTTGAGTAAGGCAGAGGGCAAGTTCGCAACTTCGCCGATGGTGCGATATCCCAAGAACCGCAGCCTTTTCCGAAGCTCTTTGGCCACCGGCCAAAGAGCTTCGATGGGCAGAGCAGATAGAAAAGCAGCATCTTCCCCAGGCAAAAGCGCCCCTACCGCCAAGCGTGCCACCAACCTGCTGCCGGCAATCCCGATTTGCGGACAAAGCCGTATCACGTGGTACAAGTCCGCCGCCAACGGCTCGGCTACCTCGTGCGGCGCTGGAAGCGCATCTAAGTCTAAGTAGGCGCAATGCGGGTCCATCGGCTCGATCACGCTCGTGTACTCAGCACAGACGTCGAGCCAGCGACGGGCGTCTTCGGCGTAGTCTTCGCTTCGGTAGTCGATGAATCGAACGTGCTCTCCTCGCGCTGCATAGCGTGCTTCGGATGCCGCAATGCCAGGCACGATCCCTATCGCGCGCGCCTTGGCGTTCGAATCCAATACGGCACGACTTCGCAGCACTGCGACAGCTTCCCCAGCCCCATTTCGAACCTGAGTCGCAGCATAGAAGCCGGCGAAACTGACGTACGCCACAACGCCCATAAGTAGACAATAGTATACTACTATTTCGGTGTATACTTTTTACTTCTGGGGCGGTTAGCTCAGTGGTAGAGCACTTCGTTCACACCGAAGGGGTCACTGGTTCAAGTCCAGTACCGCCCACCAACCGATAAGGTTGCCGCGCGACAAGCCCAAGAATCTACGAACTTTTGAGAGTGTAACCGAGTATTATAAATAACAGCAGTATCGCAAAACAGTTTTAGCGGTCTGACAACCTAACTCTAGGAGGAAAGAGAACAATATGAAACGAATTCTCGTTGGAATGGCGGCCCTTAGCGTTGCCACCGGCGCTTTCGCGCAGATCTCCGAAGTCTTTGATGACATCACCACCCTCGTGCCTGCTGGCTGGAGCCGACAGAACTTGAGCAATCCGGTCGGAGCCACCGAATGGTTCCAAGGCAATCCTGCCTCCTTCCCGTCCCATCAGGGACTTCCCGAGGCATACATCGCCGCTAACTTCCAGAACACCGCCGGTGTGGGCGACATCAGCAACTGGCTGATCACCCCGGAACAAACTCTCAACAACGGTGCTGTTTGGAGCTTTTGGTCACGATCCGCGACCGCAACTACATTCCCAGATCGCCTTCATTTCAAAATGAGCACCAACGGCGCAAGTGTAAACGTTGCCGACTTCACGACTGTGCTGCTCACGATCAACCCCGACCTGCTCTCTCCGGCAGGCTCAGCAGGCGCTTACCCCGACGTTTGGACGGAGTTCTCCGGAGTCATCTCCGGCCTCGGCGGTCCCACTCAGGGACGCTTGGCCTTCCACTACGATGTGCCTGACAGTGGCCCGTCTGGATTCAACGGCGACTATATCGGTATCGACACGTTCGATTACAACCCGGTTCCCGAGCCCGCTACCATCGCCGTTCTGGCGCTTGGCCTCGGCGCTCTTGTTGCTCGACGCCGCAAGGCATAGCTTTTTACGGTCAGCTGTAGAAGGACTCGAAGTCCCACCCAGTTCTTGGGTGGGACTTCGTTTTGTTTAGGGTTAGTGCATTTCCCTATCGCCGTACAGGGTTTGCAAGTACGCGATCTGCCCCAGGTGGTAGTTGAAGTTCCAGCGAGGGTATTCCATCATCTCAGGCATAGTGAAATCGCGCCCGCCGTCATAAGGAAGCCATTTTGTCTCCGTCAGGCGCTCATCGGGCATGTCGCGATACATGGCGAACAGAGACTCCATACGCCTGTTGCATTCGGTTTCGCAGTCCTCAACAGTCTTCCATTGTTCCTGCTGGGTTTTCACGGCGGCTATCGTTTCTTCGTTCCACTCCGGCATCTCCTGGCCGCTGATGATGCTCTCCGCCCACTCGGGACACATCGCCAGCTCTCGGCAAATATCGAGCGTGCTGCGGCCTTCATCGAGCGGTTTCCATTCGAGCCTTTCCGCCGACACCGCCTTGGCGTACTTGAACGCTTCCCTGGCTGCGGATCGGGTGGCGTCGACGATGTAATCTTGCAATCTCATACAAGTTTCTCCTTGCGCCTACCTGTAGACGCGCGTGCAGTATAGCAAATATGTATTAAGAATGTAGACTCAAGGCGTGGCACAACGAGCCTGGGTGCTGATTGATGGTGACTGCGGACTATGTAAACACTTCGGCGCCTGGGTGCGCCGAATGGACCGGCCCGGCAGGTTTACCGTCGTCCCGTTTCAGACTGCGCCAGATCCCCCCGTGAACGCGGCGTTGCGGAAGCGATGCGAGTCCGCCATGCACGTCGTCGACGAAGAGGGCAGGGTTTATCGAGGCGGCGACGCTTTCGTTTTTATACGCAGGGCGCTGCAAAAACCCCTTGGGGGAATCATGGGAATTCAACCCTTCAAGTCCTTAGTCGATCTTTCATATTGGATCGTTTCCAACAACAGAGATAAGTTCGCCCCCTATCTTTATGCTAAGGAGAAGTGGGTCGGTTGAGCGAACGAGTTGTGATGTACCAGCAATGGCATCACCTGTTGTTTCTGCATTGGCCCGTCGACGCGAAATCCATTAGACCGCTCATTCCGGATACTCTGGAGATCGATTCATTCGATGGACAGTCTTACATTGGACTCGTCTTGTTTACCATGACAGGCGTTCGTCATCGGTTTACGCCGCCCCTACCTGGAATCTCCGCATTCCATGAATTCAACGTCAGGACCTACGTCCGGTGCGGTGATCAAGTGGGAGTTTGGTTCCTTAGTTTAGATGCGGCCAGTCGTGCGGCGGTCTGTGCCGCGCGTCGCCATTACAAACTTCCTTACCACTACTCGAAGATGTCAGTCGATCGGACCGATGGGGCCGCCACCTATCGTTCAGAGCGCGTTGATACCCTTGCCACCGTTGACAGCGCGGCCAAGTTCGGTGGTCCTGTTTGGCATGCCGAACCCGAGTCATTGGACCATTTTCTGATCGAGCGATATAGGCTCTTCAGTGGGGATCGGGGAGATTTGCTCACGCTGCAGGTACGGCACGTGCCATACCCGTTGCAAACCGTTACGAACGTCGGTGTGGAGGAAAGCTTATGCAGTTGCCTCGGCGTTCACGTGGAGGGTGACCCTATGGCACATTTTTCAGACGGCGTCTCGTCGCAGATTCTTAATCTGGTGCGGTGCAGAGCTTAGAATGGCTAGGCCGATCATCTTGATCTCTCCGGACTTTACAAGACCCGGGACGGTACCGCGTGACCGAACTACGGTGACGCTCGAATACCAAGAAGCCATCGCCGCGGCAGGTGGCCAACCCATTGTCGCATCTCCTTTTGCGGAGGTTGATCAGCTGGCCGAGTTGGCCGACGGTTGGCTGATAACGGGAGGGGACGACATTCCTGGAGAAATCTATGGACAGGAGACTCACCATGCTGCTAGGCTTGCTCACCCGCTGCGCTATCCGTTCGAGAAAAGCCTTTTATCCTGGTTCTTTCCTTCCGGGAAGCCGATCTTGGGTATTTGCTTCGGCTCGCAGTTTCTTGCCGTGGCATTCGGCGGAAGCTTGCAGCAGCACGTTCCGGACATCGTCGGCCATGAAAACCATACGGAAGGAAAATCAATGGTTACACCGACCGGAAAACTTGCAGGAATTGTCGGAACCGACCCGTTTGAGGTCGCGTGTTTTCACCACCAATCAATTGCGGCACCAGGCGAGGGATGGAACATCGCTGCCACGTCCTCAGATGGCATTATCGAAGGGATCGAGCACTCCAGTCAGTGGGCTTTTGGCGTGCAGTGGCACCCCGAGAGGACAGCGGAGTCGAGTGATTCGAAGGCACTGTTTGCTGCTTTCACCAACCAAGCTAAGAATCGACGCTAAGCGCGCGCTCCGCCAAAATGACTGCAACAAAGTCGTCAATGGGCACCGGTGGTATTTGCAGGGTGCTTGGCAACAGACGACGCCAACCGCGCCTAGGCGTCTCCTCCCAATAGCGCTCACGAGCGCGCAGCGAGGTTTCTTGCTCGTCCAATATAAGGATCGCCTTTCCGGGTAAACACTCGCGCACTTTGGATTGAACGTCCTTAGATTTGGTGCCGTCGCCGATGACGACTAGGGTGGGGCCGTGCCGTTCATTGGCGGCCACCACCGCACTTTGCAAAAGATCCGTTGAAACAACTTCGCGATACAGAATCTCGGTTGCGCCGTCCCATCCTTGAACCACGGCGATGCCGCATTTCGCGCTGCCTGGGTCGACCGCCAAGACTCGCCTCAAGGCGACTGAACCTTGAAGCGCAGGGTCAGCGGTTCTGCAGACTTGGTCCTACGATCGGCTTCTGCAACCACTTTGGCAGGGCCAGCTCGTTGCCTGATGCGGCGCACTAAATTTGTCATTTGGCCATAAGTGATCTCGCCGATCGAAACATCTTGGCCCTGAACGGGAATCATTCCTGCGCCTTCGGCGGAACTACGTACGGCGGTGCGCAGGAAGAAGATTACTGCATCAAGAATCTCCTCTTCGGTTTTGGTCCCGTCAATAATCGTTTCTGCTACCATTTCACCTTCATCGAACACCACGCGATTGGGATAAATATTGAAGTTTATTGGAACGAACGTTTGATCACTCGCGAAGAAATTGTAAAACGATGTTGCGAGTAGAAGTAAGTCCTGAGTATTACCCGCAATTTCATTAATGAACGCATTCATCTGGTCTTCGACGGTGATCGTCATAAAATTCCCGTCAGGGAGTCGCCGCAATCTAACATCCAGCGCGGCCGCGCGGCCCGAAGCATTCGGCCTTACACCCCGCTCCTTTGCGGCAACATCTGCGATTTTGGTAACTTCGTCGATTTTAGCGCGCGCCTGCTCTCGCGTTAATCCAGCTGGCACCGCAAGTCGTGCAAGCTCCTCATTTTTCCGAAACACGACACTGCTGGTACGAACGGCTTCGATACCCTGAGCTGCACCAGCGAGGCTGCCCTCAATCTCCGCGATCGTGCCTCGCAGGTCGATGATTTGAGAGAAGTACCGCTCCACATCTGCCTCCGCAGCATCAGCGTCCTTGCGCGCATCTTCGGCCCTGCGAGCCTGCCTGTCCCTCTCACCCTCCAGAACGCGAATCTCTTGTGCAAGCTTGATCGAGTTTTGGTTGAATCCCTCGATTTCTTCGTAGAGCCTTTTCGCCTCAGTTTTAGATACCTCCAAATCCGCGTGGCTGGCATCGAGCTCGCCTACCAGCTTGGTGACGCTGCTCTGGAGAGATGTTTCATTCCTTCGAAGTGTTTCGACTCGCGCACTGACCTGTTGTTCGCGACGTTCAGCGGCTGCTATTTCCATCCGAGCTTCGGCGAGGCGTCCGCGTTCCTCGTTGCGCTCATTGACCGCCTTGTCGCGCGCGGCGGCGGCACTGTTGCGCATCGACTCAACGCTCGCGAGCTGAGATTGCCGCGTCGCCGCCTCATTTTTCAGTTTAGCAACTGATACTTGATTTTCTTCAATCTCCGTTTCAAGGTGCTGTTTTTGACGCGCGAGATCCGGGCCCTCCACGATCCACTGACGAACAGCCGAGCTTTGCGTCACAAGGCCATACGTCGTGGCAAGCGGGATCAACATGCCCATCAGAACGGTGAAAAATGTGGCGGTATGCCGGGGTCGAAGCTTCCCAATTCTTAGGCGCTTCTTTCCCATTTTTCGCCCGAGCCAATCGCCAAGATAAGCGATCAAGCCGCCCATGGCGATATAAAGAAGAAGTATTTGCGGTGATGTCATTTTCGTCTCATCTATTTTTTTGGATGAGGAGCATGATCGCGGCGGCGAGGCCAACAGCAACCGGCAAGAATGCTGAAAATGCCGGGTTGGTGACTCCCGCCTTGGCGAGTACGCTCATGTAGTTGTGCAGCAAGTAGTACGCAAAGATGATTGCTATGCTGATCCCTACGCCAATGCCGACGCTTTGCCGCACGCGGCGTATGCTGACCGGCGCCCCGACCAGCGCAAAAACGATGCTGCTGAGGGGTAGGGACAATTTCGTCCAGTAACCGACTTCTTTATCTCGCATTTCGCGGATCTCGTCGACTTCTTTATTCGGTTTGGCTTGAAGCTTGTCGATCTCCTTTCGAATATCGGCCATCGAGAAAGCGTCGTTATCGGAGATCGACGATGAAAGGATGCTCCGTGGAGTGAAATCCAGGGCTCGGCCGAAGGGCGGCCGCGCCTCTCCAACGGTTGTTTCAAAAAGTCCGCCGTCGGCATCTCTGGCAATTGCGTAAATGCCCGTGGCCTTCCAGGGCTCGCCCGGCACATACTCTAACTGTTCTATGAAGAAATAAGTCTCGGGCCTATCGGTGTTTCCCCACCAGACGACTACTGCATCATGCATCTGTCCAGAGCCCAAGTCGATATCCTTGGCCATCAACTGCCCCGCGAATTTACCGTCGATATATAGGGTCTGGCTGAAGGGCTGCGGGGCGTCCTTTCGAAGGTTTTGCATAATATCCTCCGTTAGCGCCCGCGCGGCAAAACTCGCTTGCGGAACAACGACCTCTCCAAAAATGAAGGCGAGCATACTAACGGAAAGTCCGAACGTGGCCACGGGAAAGACAATCCGAAACAAGCTCGCACCGCCGGTTTGAGCAGCGATAATTTCCGAGTCGTTGGACAGGCGAGCGAATGCCAAAAGTGAGCTCAGCAGAACCGCCATTGGGAACGTCTTTGCTACCAAGCCCGGCATATAAAGCGCGGTCAAACGAGCCAATTCCATTGGAGGAACGCCTTTAACGAGATAATCAGTCAGGCGAAACAAATACGTGCCCGCCATCAGGACGACAGAAAACATGGCCACGCCGAAAAGCCACGGTCCGAGCATTTCTTTCCACACCAAACGATCGAGAAGTTTGAACATCAGTCGTCGAAGCGCTCTCCGAGATAAAACTTCCGCACGTCCGGGTCCGACACGATCGCGTCCCGGTCCCCTTCCGCGACAATTTTCCCGGCGACAAGGATGTAATTCCAGTCCGTAATATTGAGAGTGGCGCCCACGTTGTGGTCGGTAATTAGTATTCCGATACCACGGTCGCGCAACGTATGAATAATCTCTTGCAGCTCTTCGATTGTGCGCGGGTCGATCCCGGTAAATGGCTCGTCCAATAAAATAAATTTTGGGTGCGTCGCAAGTGCGCGCGCGATCTCTACGCGCCTGCGCTCGCCACCCGAAAGTGTGGCGCCGATGCTCTTTCGCCGATCCAGCATATGCAATTCTCCGAGCAATTCCTCGATCTGCTGCTTTTGCTCCTTGCCGCGCACGCCATGCAGTTCCAAGACCAGGCGCAGGTTGTCTTCGACCGTGAGCCGTCTGAACACCGAGGCCTCCTGTGGCAAGTAGCCGACGCCGGCTCTTGCCCTGCGGTACATGGGCCACTTTGTGACGTCCGTATCGTCCAGCAAAACTCGCCCGGTTTGCGGCTTAACCAAGCCCGTGATCATGTAAAAAGTGGTCGTTTTTCCGGCACCGTTTGGCCCGAGCAGGCCGATAACGCGTCCCGTCTCGATGCTGATGGAAACGCCGTCGACAACCTTGCGGCCGCGGTATCGCTTGGAGAGTCCGTCGGCGGCGATTTTCACTTCATCTCGACCTCTTCAACCGAGGTCATCGCTTCATTGAATCTCAGAATGATCGTTGGTGCAGTAATCTCCGCCCCATCCGGACCCATCGCCGGATGATTGCCTACCGCCCGGGCACCACCAGAAAGCGTCGCTGACCGCTCCGCGCGGTTGAAGTCCACCCTCGGACAGCTTGCGGTTATTGTGAAGGATTTGCCAGTTTTCTTATCAATTTGCGTGACCACGGCGGTCACGCCACCTGTGAAGACTGCCGATTGCCACTCCGGTTTACCTGCTACCACGGCCGCAAAGCCCTCAAATTGGTTCCCGGTAATCATGGTGCCGCTGTCCGGCAGCACCACCTTGAAAGGGCCGCCTGACCCACCGAACTTCCACCTCTTGGAATCCGCCACGAAGTCAAGGTTCAATTCGTCGACTCCCGAAATGTCCATGTTGCCGCGGTCGCCGTCGAGTTTTGCGGTGATGTTGCCGGTGAATTTGCCCCGCTGAAGTTCGTACCGGGTCGAACTGCCATCCTTCACAGGCGCAAACGCGCCAGTGAGTTGGCGTCCCGTTATCGTAATGCCCTGCTTCAGCCACTTGGCGGTGAACGGCGAGCCGGTTCCAACAAATCGATAGAGGTTTGCACCCTGATCGAAGGTCACTTTAAAAGTGTCGGCTCCGACATCCATGTTGCCACCCAGATCTCTATAATGGATTCGTGGGCCCTGAACGATCAGGCTAGTAAATATCAGTGCGGTCGCGGTGGATGTGTTCATCTTTTCTCGAATATTCTTAAATTTAACCCGTGCCTCAGAGGCACCACTCAGCCGCATCCCTGCCGACTCGGCGGACACGTTTCCCGTGGCAAGGAGGAGTTCGTCTTTGTTGTTCCATCTGATTCTGTCACAGCCTAAAGACGTGCGACCGTCAACAGACTTACCCTCGACGTCGCCATGGAGATCGAGCTTGCCCGTGGACTTGCTGACGTTGCCCTTTTTGGCTGTGAGTTCGAACGCGGGTTTGCCTTCGTCGTAGAGCATCGCGCTGACTCCGTCCACTTCTGTGTAGTCGCCTTGTGGGCTCAATTCGCCCGACGCCCTGTCGGCTTTTACTTCCCAGAGGATCTTGCCCTTCGGGTCGTACTTCCGCATTGCGACGCGCTTAGTGTCCACCTCCGCGGCTGGAGTTTCCACCTTGTTGTCTTCTGTCACCGGCGCGGCATCCGGTTGCTTGCCGGCGCATCCCGCCAAGGCGACAAACGCTACGATGTAAGCGGCAGCTCTGATAAGCGAGGCCTCCTTTTGGCGAATCTCCCCTCATGCTGACCCTTTAGCTGGCCGCAGGCGGCGGCGATATCATGGCCTCGCTCTACGCGTTGTGTGACGTTGACTCCTGCACCCTCTAAAATCGATCGAAAGTTGCGCACTCGATTGTTCGAAGGACGACTAAACCCACGCTCCGTATCCACATAATTAAATGGAATTAAGTTCACTAATGTTGGAAATCCTTTCACCAGCGCTGCCAACGCGTGCGCCTGCTCCGGCGTATCTGTCACATTTTCGATGAGCAGATACTCGAAAGTGACTTTTCTTCGGGTATCCCGCTCATAGTCGCGCGCGGCCTGCATTAGTTCGGAGACTGGCCATTTCTTATTAACCGGCATGAAGCTAGATCGCACATCGTCGAGCGGAGAATGCAGCGAGATAGCCAAGTGAATGGGCATCTGCTCCTTTGCCAGCCGATAAATCTCCGGGACGATTCCGACAGTAGAAACGGTCATATGCCGAAAACCGATACCGACTTCTTCGTTGAGCAGCCGCAGTGATTTAACCAATTCTTCGAAATTCAGTAGCGGCTCGCCCATCCCCATAAAGACCACGTGAGATATCCGACGCACACTTTCTCGCTGAAGCTCCAACACCTGTGCAACAATTTCCCCTGCTGAGAGGTTCCGGTCGAACCCGCTCAATCCCGTTGCGCAAAACTCGCACCCCATGGCACAGCCCACCTGTGTGCTGATGCAGCACGAAACACGCTCCTGGAACGGCAGCAAAACACACTCGTATGCCTGCCCGTCGAAAGAATCCATCAACAGTTTGACGACCCCGTCTGTCGACCGCTGCTCTAACACCACGCGGCCGGGGCAGATGCGGAAGTTCTCCGCGAGTGACGTTCGAACAGCGGCGGGCAAGTCGGTCATATCGTCGAAGTCGACGGCTCCCCGCTTGTAGACCCAGTCCGCCAACTGCACCCCTCGAACACGCGCCAAGGCATCGCCCTCGAAGAGGCTTGCCATCTCGGTGCGGTCTAGGCCGGCGACTGCCGGCAGGCGTTCCATGCTGGGAGTTTACTTGGGCAGCAGCTTTTGCCTAACGGAAGCTGCTTCGATGGCTGCCAACGCGGCTTCCTCGCCCTTGTTGCCAAGCTTCATGCCTGCCCGCTCGATCGCCTCTTCTTGCGTCGCGCAAGTCAGCACGCCCCAGGTCATCGGTACGCCCGTTCGAATGGTCAAATCACAGAGTGCAGCCGACACGCCGTTGGAAAGCTGCTGGGCGTGCGTCGTCGCCCCCTGAAGGATGCAGCCGATGCAGACAACTCCGTCGACGCCCGACTGTGCAGCAGCGAGTCCTGCGATAGGGATCTCCCAAGATCCGGACACCCAGACGACGTCGACTTCCGGTTCGCCGTGCATCCGAAAAGCGCGAAGAGCCCCTTCGACAAGGCGTTCCGTAACAAACTCATTCCATCTCGAAGCCACAACCGCGAAGCGCTTGCCGCTCGCGTCCATGCTGGCTTCGATGAGGCTCACGCCTTCAACCGTTCGGCTGCGTCCGTGCTTTCCCACGGGAAAGCCGGGTTGCCGAAGTGGCCATTCTTGGCTGTCTGCAAATACTTGAAGCCGCCGCGAAGGCCAAGGTAATCGCTGATGCCCCGCGGGGTGAAGTTGAATTCCTTTAGGCGGCACTCGATCTCTTCGAGGTCGATCGTCTCGGTGCCATAGGCGTCCACGGCGATCTGAACCGGATCCGGTTCGCCGATCGCGTACGCCAAGCTGACTAGCGCCCTCTCCGCCAGGCCCGCAGCGACGATGCACTTTGCAGCATGGCGCGCCATGTAGGCTGCGCTTCGGTCGACCTTCGAGGGGTCTTTACCGCTGAAAGCGCCGCCGCCGTGGGGGGCGAAGCCACCGTAGGTGTCCACGATGATCTTTCGGCCGGTGAGGCCGCTGTCGGCATCGGGGCCGCCCTTCGTGAAAATGCCGGTCGGGTTGATGTGGTACCGGATGTTGTCGGCAACGTCTACGATTTCGCGGTATTCGGCAAGCACGGGTTCGATGATGTGCTCAGTCACCCTCGCGCGGACCTCGTTCTGCTCGATGCCCGGGTCGTGCTGGCAGGAGCAGACCACGTCGGTGATCAGCTTCGGCTTGTTGCCCTCATAGCCGATGGTCACCTGCGATTTGGCATCGGGGCGAAGCCCCAGCGAAGCCTTCTCGCGCTTGACCTCGGCCTGCTTGCGCATGAGCGCGTGCGAAATCGCAAGCGGAAGCGGAAGCATCTCAGGCGTCTCGTTCGTAGCGTAGCCGAACATCATGCCCTGGTCGCCAGCGCCGCCCGTGTCCACGCCCTTTGCGATATCAGGCGATTGGCCCTGGATTGCCACGAGCACGCCGCACGTGTGGCCATCGAGGCCGTACGCCACGTTGTTGTAGCCGACGGAGGTGATGACATCGCGCACGATGTCGGCGATTTCGACATACGTCTCGGTGCGCACCTCGCCCGTCACAACGGCGAAGCCCTTCGCAAGCAGCGTCTCGATCGCCGCTCGGCTGTTGGGGTCGTCACTCAGACACTCGTCTAGTAGAGCGTCGGAAATCTGGTCGGCAAGTTTGTCGGGGTGCCCCTCGCTCACACTCTCCGAAGTGAACAGGCGTAAATTCGGCATTTCGTGCAAGATTCTACCGTAACGTCCGCGGTCCTCTGGTCAAGGGAACTCCTTATCGAGCGAGCGCGTCTACGAGGGTAGCGGATTGTTGGTCGTTTGGTAGCGGTGCCTGCCGTCGGTTCGAGCGCCTCCTTGCCTCCGCCTTGTAGCATCGTCCTCATTGACTATCTCGATTCGGAGCCGCTAAGTGAAGCTGGCGGGATCGTGGAACTCTTGCCGAGAGCAACTGCAATCGTATCGTATTTCCCTCCAGAGGACTGAATTCACATTGAGGTGTAAATTATGTTTTTCAAAGTTCTTAGTCTGTTAGTTTTGGCAGCCGTGGACAATCACTATCAGCAGGTGCGCAATATCGTTCTCGACGAACTCGGCGAACAGAGCGTGTTCACTGGCCGTCGCAAATCCGGTCAGGATTTCGGCTCGTATTTTCTCGTCGTTGGTAAGGCCGAGCGTTCACTCGACAGGCTCATGCTCGTCGTAAATAAGGCACCACATGATGAGGTTGAAAACTCTTGGGAAATGGCGGCGCCAAACCTTGCAAGTCCGCCAACTTCTTCGCTGCTTAGCGGGTTGCCCTGCGGTGAGAGAGTACGCGTTAGCGGCGGCCGAATGGGAACGATGATGCAGGCAATGGACGGCATCTACCTAGTACGTTCGCACGTCGGCTATCGCCAAGGCGAGCCGGCGGCGGAACAGCGGACCGCGGATAATCGAATCATCGAAGGTCTGATTCGCAGGGCGCTGGCTCGTTGTCGGGGTCTGCAAGCGCAGACTGCGTCGAACATGAATGTGGGTGGGGTGTCCGTCGGCTCGGTCACCGGACCGCGAGGCGAACGATTAGTCGACCTCGCTCGCTATTGCCAAGCGCTGAACCTCCAGCTATTGACTAACGGCCCGCTCGGCACTGCCAGCTTTTCCTCGGGTGGTGAAATGGTCATCGTTCCGCTGTCCGCCAAGAAGATCAAGGACGGTGGCCGCTGGATCGATTCAAACGACATCAGCCTGGTCAAGGACGGAAAGTGGTATGTCTCGTACGCCGCCCTTCAGGATGCACGAGGGCAGTAGGGAAAGCTGCTCCCAATGTTTTCGCGGCTGTGCGCACTGCGAATCAGGTCCGCCCGGCAACGTGTGAATGCAATGCTCAGATCGGCGGAACAAACGAAACGAGCTTTACGTTATTCTGAGGTCTGTTCAGAGGAGTCTCATGCTTAGGTTCGTTTACTTCGTAGTCGGAGCCGCCTTGGTCGGCTTTTCGTTTCTGACGCAGGGTGCCACAAACCCTGCGTTGAAGGGCCATGTGGCCGGGCTTCAAGCCGCGCAGTCGTTGCAGGCAAAGTTCAGCGGAGACATCATCATCGCCCATTCGGACGCTTCGATGAACGCAGTGGTAGCGGAGCCGCTACTGTGGTATCCCTTGCGGGGCTTTCGCTCCTTGCGCTGGTAATGCGGCGCCGCAAGTAAACCTTGCGCGAAAGCGATTGAAAAAACGATCCTGCCGCGAATTCTGCGTCGGGATCGTTCTGTTTTTTAGGGAATCTGTTGCTATCGGACCGCGGGTGATTCCTCATCGACATAGAGAAATCGGAAGCAGTTCTCGCAGGTCTCCAGGGAGTGTCCGGCGGTGACGTCGCCTAACTGCTTCCTGGGCACGGGAGTGCTGCACGCGGTGCAGAGCCCATCGACTACAATCGCCACCCCGATTCCATGACGTCTGTCGCGATTCTGCTCGTACTTCTTCAGCAGTTCAGGGTCGACCTGGGCGATGACCGCTCCCCGTTTTACGATTAGCTCGGCCATCCGCGACTCGAACTCAGTCTTGAAGGCATCGTATTTCGCTCTGTACTCTGCAAGGCGAGCCTCGGCGGCTTTCACCTGCAGTGCGACCGCTTCTTCAGCCGCTTTGGCAGGGGGGATCAGCTCCCAAAGTTCGAGAATTCGCTCGTCGTTTTTGGAGCGCCTCTCTTTGAGGTTCGCGACTTCGCGGTCGATCGCGTCCGCGTCTTTGGCGTTGTAGACGCCGCCGGAATAGAGCCTTTTCTGCTCCGATTCGATCTTTTGTTCGAACCCTTTGGTCGCGAGTTCAAGGTCTTCCGCTTCCTGTCGAAGCGCACTATGTGCGCCTGCGGCCTCGTCGTGTTGCCTCTTCGCCTCGTCGAGCGCGGCTGTGGGCCCGCGGCCTGGGTCGATCGTCGCGAACTTACGCTTCAACTCCTGGATCGCGGTGTCAACCTTCTGCACCTTGCCGATCTTCTTGAGCGCTGCGTTTATCATCAGCTTCGATTATACGGGATTGGAGGGTCGCTTTGAGTTATAATTCGCCCTTGGAGCGGCGTCTTGCACGCCCGCCGAAGGATTTTCACTTTTGCAAAAGCGTGGTACATGGTTTGTCGTCGTCACCCTCATCCTCGTGGGCCTGTCCGCCTGGATCAACTATGGGATCAAGCCGCGTCTCGGCCTCGACGTTGCGGGCGGCATCCGCTTCACCATCCGCGCAGAACTCGGCGAGCTGACCTCTGAGGAGCGTTCAGGCACGGCCTGGGCAAGCAAAGCCAATCAAACTGTCGCCATTCTCGAGCGCCGTGCTTCGCAGGGCCTCGGGGTCGCAGAGGCGAACGTGTATCGCAAGGGATCGGACAAGTTCATCGTCGAGCTGCCCGGCATTTCGAATGAGACCGAAGCACGGTCCATCCTTACCACTTCCGCCCGACTCGAGTATTTTTGGGCGCGCAATGTAGCGACCGAGCGTGACCTGTCTCGACCCTACGAACATACGGTCGTTGAAGAAGAGAATGAACAGGGCGTCAAGGGGCCGGTGGACAAATTCCGCCGTCGGGGCGCAGCCGATGGAGAGTACATAACGCCGGGGTCCCCGGAATGGGAACGGATGACCGAGCGCTGGGAACTGATCACCACAGGCGACATGCTTGTGGGCGCCCAGGAGCAGTTAGGGGATAACAACAGAGACTACGAAATCATCCTTTCCTTCAAAGGGGAAGGCGCGGGCAAGCTTAACGATTTCGCAGCCGCCCATCTTAATCGCAAGGAATATCTTGCGGCATTAATGGATGACCAGGTGGTTTCGTTCGCGTCGATTGCCGACGGTACGACCCAGTTCACCGGCGGCGTGGTTCGCCTAACCGGCGACTTCGAAGCGAGGGAAGCGAAGCAGACGGCGAACCTTCTTAACGCGGGCGCGCTGCCCGTGGACCTTGTCGAGGAAGACATCAACACAGTCGCTCCGTCGATTGGCCAGCAGGCTTTGTCTCAGATTCTCTTGGCGGGCGGCATTTCGTTTATTATCATTGCCGTTTTCCTGGTGGCCTACTATGTGTTCGCGGGGTTTGTTGCCCTGCTTGCGCTGCTGGCTTATATTTCCCTTTCGTATGCGGCATTCAAATGGATCGGAGTGACGTTCAGCTTGGCTGCAATCGCGGGTTTCATCCTTTCGGTGGGCATGGCGGTGGACGCCAATATCCTTATCTTCGAGCGGCTGAAAGAAGAGCTCCGCGAAGGCAAGGGGCTGCTAACCGCCATCGAGCTTGGATTCAAGCGCGCATTTCCTGCGATATTGGATTCGAACGCGTGCACGATTATTACGTCGGCGGTATTGATGTGGATTGGCACGGGCCCTGTTAAGGGTTTTGCAACCACGTTGCTCATCGGCGTATTTATCAGCCTCTTCACTGCGGTGATGGTAACTCGCGCTTTGTTGCTTTTCCTAACTGGATTGGGCATAGGCAAAAACCCGAAACTTTACGGGACCGAGCGCGGATGGTTCGGTGAACGACTCGAGGCTCAGGCAAATGAGAAGCCTCTGCCGATCGTCAGCCGAATGAAGCTTTACTTCATTATTTCCGGATTGATTATCGTCCCGGGAATTATTGCAATCGGCATGGGCGGAATTAAGCCGAACGTGGAATTTTCGGGCGGAATCGAATCGGTAGTGCGTTTGCCGGAGGGTTCGAATTTATCGGCGCAAGATGTCGCTGCGAAGCTCGAAGCGGCGGGGTTCAAAGGCATCAACGCTAAGATCGGCGACCCTGAAAGAAACAGCACCCGGAAGCTTGCCTATATCACGCTTCCTCCCAGGGACAATCCGCAGATCGATCGATATACGCACTTAAGCGAGGATCCGGATGTCGAAAAGGCGAAGGCGGAGCTTCAAACTCTTCGCACCGAAATTGGGAAAAGAGTTGTAACGGCAGTAGGCTCGGACCCAACCGTAACGGAATCAGGCGTGAAAGACGAGGTTTCGTTTGGAACTGCCAGCCCTTCGGTGCGAGCAGAAACCATTCGGGGCGCGATTATCGGCGTTATAGCATCTTCGATATTGATTGTCTTATGGTTAGCGGGACGTTTTGGTGTGGCATTGGGCAGCTTCGTCATGGGCCTTCGATTTGGCTTGAGCGCTATTCTTGCGATGTTGCATGATGTTGTCGTTATCCTCGGCCTCTCCGCAATCTTCGGCTTGTTGTTTAACTGGGAAGTGAGCCAATTGACGATTACAGCAATGCTGACGGTGATTGGGTTTAGCGTACACGACACGATCGTTATTTTCGACAGAATTCGTGAAAATTTACAGCGCCCAATTCCGGGCGAGGATTTTGGGAGATTGGTCGACCGATCAATTACGCAGAGTATCGCGCGATCGCTCAACACGAGCGGCACGGTAATTGTCACACTTTTGATTCTGGTGCTGTGGGGCTCGGCGACTCCAGACCTCAAGCACTTTAACGCAGCGATGCTGATCGGCATCGTATCCGGCACGTATTCTTCGATTTTCAACGCAGCACCGATTCTGGTGCTTTGGGAACGGATTGTTGGCAGGCGCAAGGGCGACGAGCACACGATCCTACACGACCAGACCAAAAAGAAGCCGAAACGCGGGCCCGAAATCGACGAAGAGGCCACCGTGTGGCGTGACCCATCGGAACAGAAACCCGGTTACGGACAGGTCAAGCGCAAGAAGCGCTAACGGTTAGGAAGCGGAGCATAATGGGCAATGCCAAGACCCGAAGACATCGAAGGTGGAAGATCGGTTAGGAAGGAGCTTGCACGGCGGCCGATCGACACGACGCTTGCTCAGATTACGATCACTCACGGCATCGTGCGCATTAGCGGCCAGGTGCGAGCGATGCGCGGCCACGTGATGGATCTTCGAGCGGAGATGGAAATGATCGCTCGCGTACTTAGACAAAAACCTGGAATACGCGACGTGATCTTGGAATGTGTATTCCGAGAGTAATTGCCGTTAGTCGACGAGTCTCACGATGAGCGTCGCCGCGACGCAAAGCGCCAACGTTACCAAGTAGAGAACCCATGCAGTTTGGCGTTGGTTGAGGCCCCTGCCGAGCAAGGTGTGGTGAAGGTGACGCTTGTCCGCTCGGGTGATGGGCGAGCGGCTGAGAAGTCGCCGGATGACTACAAGAAAAGCATCCAACAAGGGCAACCCAAATACTAGGAGCGGTGCGACGATCGCGGCGGCAGCGGCGGTTTTCACGACCCCCTGAATACTAATTGCTGCCAAGAAAAATCCGAGGAACTGCGAGCCGCCAGTACCCATAAAAATCTTAGCGGGATGATAATTGTATCGCAAGAATCCGAGACAGGCACCTATGACAGCAGCAGTAAGGACGCCGATTAGAGGCTGTTGATAGAGCGCTAAGAAAAACATTGTGGACGCAATGACGGTGCAGATCCCTGCGGTTAGGCCGTCGATTCCGTCGGTGAGGTCGACCGTTTTTGTAACAATAAATACAAAGAAGGCAGTAAGAAGCACTGAGTTAATTTCGCTGAGTTGAATGTATTCTCCGGCGAAAACGTTGGTGAAACCTTCGATGCGTATTCCGCCGAACGACGGATGCGCGAGCAGAACCCCGCAAGCCATCAAGAACAGGGCCTGCCATGCGGCGGATAGCTGGAACTTGTCGTCCAGCATTCCGAACAGCACCACGGCGCCGCTTAGCCCCATGATCCAAAGCGAGTTTGCCGTGAGCGGGCCGACCCAGACCACGTCGCGGAAGCGGTACATCATCGGGTAGACCACGAGCCATGCGACGAGAACTCCGAGGAAAATGGCGAGGCCTCCCCATCGCGGAGTGGGGCTCGTGTGAATGCGGCGCTCTTCGCCCGGCTGATCGATGGCTTCGAATCGGTGGGCTAGCTTGATAACCAGCGGCGTCGCGAACAGCGTCACGATGAGCGAGATGACACCGGCGAGCAGGAAGCGGCTCGAAAAAAATTCCATGAATTACGGGTTCGCGTGTTCAGGAATCATTCGATAAAGCTCTACACTTGCGAGGCCGAACAGTTCAACTGCGAGCGGGTCGGGGTAATCGCCTTCATAAACAACACGCTTTATGCCCGAGTTGATTATGATCTTTGCGCAAGAGCTGCATGGTTGGCAGGTAACAAAGAGTGTTGCGCCCTCACACGAGACGCCGTTTGCCGCCGCCTGCGCGATCGCGTTTTGCTCGGCATGAGCCGCCAATTGGCACTGCTTGGTGGTGTCGCAACCGTACTCTTCGCAGTGGGGTACGCCCCGAGGTGCACCGTTGTAGCCGGTAGTTAGAATGCGACGTTCCCGCTCGATGACCGCGCCGACTGAGCGCCGCAGGCAGGTTGCCCGCGAACTAACCGTCTTGGCAATGTCCATAAAATACTCATCCCAAGAAGGCCTGCGTCTCACGCCGGGAATTGTACCGTCAGGGCTTTGAATAAGCCTCAAAACTCTTCCAGCCAGCGTACGCTTTCGGGCGGGATCGCCTTCGCGCCGCCGAGCGCCGCAGCTTCAAGGAGGATGCGGCAGCATCGTTCGAGCGTCTCCATCCAAATGAAAGCCTCGCGCAGGTTCTCGCCGATCGTGACGGCGCCGTGCGCAGCCAGCAGCAACGCCTTTCTCCCCGCAAGCAGGGGCGCGATGTTGTCTCCCATGGTCGGCGTTCCGGGCATGGCGAACGGAACGAGAGGCACGTCCCCCAAAATGAAGTCGGCCTCGACGAGCACGTTCTTGGGCAGCGTACGACCGGCAACCGCAAATGCCGTGGCCGCTATCGGATGGGCGTGGACGACGGCCTGCACATCTTCGCGCTCTCTGTAAACTCGAAGGTGAAGTTCGATTTCACTGCTGGCACGGTTTTCTCCGATGGGCTTGCCGTCGAGTGCCACAATAGCCAGGTCCTCCGGTTCCATCCAGCCCTTGATCGCTCCGGCAGGCGTCGAGAGAATGTTGCCATCCGCAAGTCGGGCGGTGATGTTGCCCTCTGCGCCACCGACGAGGTCACGCTCGTAAAGCGCGCGGCCGGTGTCGCAAATTGTCTTTCGAAGGTCCAGCTCGGTCACAGGTTCCATGATACAGGTTTGCGTATACTGTAGACGTGAGTCTGCCGAGCAGAGACGCGCCCTATCGGTGGCTGTTTCTCGACCTGAATTCTTACTTTGCCTCCGTCGAGCAGCAGGAGAACCCGGATCTTCGGGGCAAGCCCGTGGGCGTGGTGCCCATGGACGCCGACAGTACCGTGCTGATCGCTGCCAGCTACGAAGCTAAACAGTTCGGTGTAAGAACACTCACTCGCGTTGGCGACGCGAAAAGGCTATGCCCGCAAATTAAGTTGGTGGAAGGCAACCACAAGACATACGCGGATTATCACAAGCGCATCATTCAAGCCGTTGAATCCGTGGTGCCCGTCGATAAGGTTTGCTCCATCGACGAAATGCGCGTGCGCCTATTAGAAAGTGAGGCGAGCGAAGATGCAGCGAGGACAATCGCTTTGCGAATAAAGTCGGCAATTTCTGATAAGGTCGGCGAGTGCATGACGTCTTCCATTGGCCTCGCGCCAAATGCGTTCCTGGCAAAAGTGGCGAGCGATATGCAAAAGCCCAATGGGCTTGTGCTGCTCCATCCGGATACGATGGCTTCGCAACTGTCCAAATTAGATCTTATTGATTTCTGTGGCCTAAATAGGCGCATGAAAGTACGCCTTAATCTCGCCGGAATTTTCACCAGCGAAGATCTGTTGAAGGGAGATCGCAAGCAATTGCGAGCCGCGTTCGGCAGCATTGTCGGCGAAAGGTGGTGGTATCTGTTGAGGGGATACGATCTGCCCGAGATCGAGTCCACTCGAAAATCGTTAGGCAACAGCCATGTCCTTCCGCCAAAGACTCGAACGCGAGAAGGCGCGTTCGGCGTGTTGATGAGGCTTACACAAAAGGCGACCGCACGCCTGCGCGCCGAGAGCCTGACCGCGGGGGCTTACGCCTTCATGGCGAGGGACGATAGCGACCGTTGGGAGCTTGCCGGGCGCTGCGAGCCGACGCACGACACGATTCGCTTTGTAACGATTCTGCAGGGGGCATGGGATGAGTGCAAAATTGCCAATCCAAGCCAAGTCGCTATTACTTTTAGTGAATTAGTTCCGGCTGTCGAGACCACGCCGAGCATGTTCGATGTTGATAATTATCGGTCGGATTTATCCAAAGTGGTGGATACGCTCAACGACAAATTCGGGCGCAATACAATTCTTCCAGCGGGGCTTATGAAGCACCGCACCGCGGCCGAAGAGCGCATCGCGTTTCAGAAGACGGAGTTATTCGACGAAGGGGAAGACAAACCGGTGCGCCGGAAGTAAAGTTGCTTTACTCTCACTTTTTCTCAGATTCACCCGGGCCACCCGTCGCGTCAACCGGCTGTGCAATCGACGGCAGCGCTGCTTGCTTTGCCAGTACCGATGCAACCAATGACTCGTCTACTAGTGTAGAGGTATGTCCATGATCATAGCACTGGCTATCGCGCACGCTATTGCCACCAGGCAGGAACTGGCACCAAGTCTTGAAACCGATATTTCACCGATTCTAGCGTACGCATTGGCGTCCGAAACCGACCCAATGGACCACGCCCTTATCGACGGTGCCAATGTGCACGTTTTTTTGCCGCCCGTATTGGTCTCGAAGGGGAGATTGCTGTGTGTGGATTGGTCGGAAGATGGGAAGTTCCTGTTGGTGGCGTCAGAGCGATCTGCCATAGACCCTGCGTGGTACAAGGCTGCTTGATCCTCAGTTCCTTGCAGTCGCGCAACTACCAGCACGCGCCGAATCGCAGAATGGCCCTTCCACGGGCAGAGGCAGCCTGAGGCACAATGAAGCATGGAGCAAACCGAGAACGAGATTCGGCATTGGCGGCACGAACAAGAGATCGAGTACCTGAACCATGAGGTCAAGTACCTGAGCCGGAGGAACAAGGTGGAGTGGCTGGTGACGCCCGTAGCTCTCATCTTGCTGTTCGGCTTCTTATGGTCGCGCGAGGATCAGGATGTCAGGCTCCACTACGAAGATGAATCCACAACGCTATCCGTCGGGGGAGTGGAAATCCGATCGGGCGGAAGCACCTACGCAGGAATTCTTAATTTCCCGACTCCTGGGGTGACGCTGAGAGACGGGCCGACCCCGTACCGCATCGCCGTCGTCCGCGGAAAGCTGGTGGCGGAGAGCACCGATCAGAACGGCAAAGCGATCGTGAAGGTGCTCCTCGATAACGGTGATTCCGAGCGGTAGCCGGCTTAGCCGCGAGGCGATCTACAGGCACGCGCGTGTGGCAGGCCGCGCCGCAGGCCACCTGCCGATGCTATCTCACAGTCCAGCTTGCCCGGTCGAGCCTCGCTCGCCAGGGGTAAGCAAACAATGGTCCGTAAGCTTTGAAGGAAACCCTTGCCCTCAAGATGTTATTGGGACCAAAAAATCGTTCCGGATCCCTGCTGACACTCAAAACTGTGAGAGCGTCGGTCGTGGATGTCGGTCGCTGGTCAAGCAGGTCGTAGGCACCGCTTATGAAATCGTAGAATTCAATAAACTGAGTGATCGCCGTTGACGAAGTGCTTGATTCGACCGAGAAGGTTAGTTCATCGCCCGCCGGTTGTGAACTGTTGGATTCGAGAACCAATGCTATCGGAGGCTGAGACGTACTGAAGACAACTCCCGGACGAAAGATCGCGCGGATATCGTCCGAGTACACAAAACTGCCAATGTCGCCCTGTTCGAGCACCCCCCTCTGAAGTACAAATGATGTCGGTGGCAAGGTTGAGCGATCAAAAACGAAGACATCTTCCTCATTATTCGTGTCGCCGGGCACAAGGTTGCTCGCATGAGACACGAATGCAACTATACGGCCGTCGGAACTGGTCGTGGACAACCCCGAGTGATTATTGCCTTCTTCGCCGACGCTTGAAACAGAGACCCGCATTGTTTGGCCAGTCAGACGATCGTGGAGGAAGGCATCACTTGCGCTGTTCCCGTCATTTGGAACCAAGTTTGATCCCTCACTGTCAAATCCAATAAACCGGCCATCTTGGCTTATGGAAGAAAAGAAAGACCAGCCGTTGCTCTGGTTGCCGAAAGTTGATATCGAGACCCGAGTAGTAACTCCAGCCAAAGTGTCACGCACGAAGATGTCCCGTGCGCCATTCGTGTCTTCTGGAACAAAGTTTGAAGCATCGGAGGCAAATGCTACGTAACGCCCGTCGGCGCTCACATGCGGGTAGTCAGACATACCGTTTCCTTCGACGCCTGAACTTGATACCGAGATACGCGTCGTCGTGGAAAGGAGGCGGTCGCGCAAGTAGACATCGTACGTTTCGTTATTGTCACCTGGCACAAGATTGTCGCCATCGCTGCAAAACGCGATGAATCGCCCGTCTTCACTCGCCGTCTGCCCCAGACCAATCCAGCCGTTTTGCTGGCTTCCAGCGGTTCCGACCGACACTAACTGCGTCGTAGATTGCAAAAGATCGCGGAGGAACACGTCGGTTCTATTGTTAGTATCGCCGGCGACAAGGTTGCTCGCCGCCGAACTAAAGACCACGTAACTGCCGTTCGCGGTAATCCAGCAATAACTCGATTGGTCATTCCCGAGTTGGCCCTTGGAAGATACGGCAAGTGGCGAAGTAATGCCCGTCGATGCGTCGTGGACATAGACGGTCCCGAAGTAGCCTGGGATCCAATTGTTCCAGTCCCAGCACTCAAAAACAACCTTCGGTCCAGCAGAGCTAACCTTCGGACGGGCACAAAATCCATTGCTTTGCAATCCATTGAATATGCTCACTCGAGTGGTTACGCCTGTTATTCTGTCGCGCAGAAAAACGTCATCCTCTTCATTCGTGTCGCCTAACACTAGGTTGTCGGATTGCGAACGGAAAACCACATACCGAGCGTCAGAGCTCATTCCCATATCCGCCAAGTCGCCGTTGCCCTGCTCACCACTGGACGAAATCGAGACACGAGTGGTAGTCCCGACTTGACCCAGGCAAGTGGTGACGAGCAGCGGGATGGATAGTAGGACCGCAAGCGGTTTACTTTGCATGATTCTCTCCTGTTTGGCAGTATACATTCGTATAGAGCCGTACAACGCTGTGGTCGGGCGGGTGGCCGGGATGTGCGGCTGGGTGGCCGGGATGTGCGTCCACAGATTTTCAGTTGTGCGCGAACTTCATCAAGCACGTCCCGGTGCCGAAGGCATTCCGCTTCGGTTCCACCAAAGTCCCCGGTACACGAATGGCGACAGCCGCCAATCCGCACAGATTCCAAAAGTCTTACTTGCCGGACCAATAGTCGATGATCGTCTGGAGGTTGGTTATTGTGTTGCGGTCTCTGGCTTCGTTGGGCGCGTCGGCGTAGCGTGGATATTCTTTATGGCGAAACTGGCTGAGCCAAGTGCAGCATTCGCGTTGCACGTGGATCGATGGTTCGACTCGCAGTCGATCCACAATCAATTTCAGGTTGGCATGGTCGACCCCGAGGCTCTCCACCGCCTTGCACCTGAGGAAGACCGTTCGGGCGGAAACCAGCGACTGGATGAACGGCTGCGGGCCATAGAGGCCGTCGAAGTGATACCAAAGAGCAGATGGCGGGTCGGCGTTGGGCCACGTACGGTCGAGTTCCTCGACCAATCGCCTGTACTCCGGAAAGAACTTATCCGTGTTCGTCGTCAGCCACCAGGACCAGTAGTTGGCACGAACCTTGCCAAGAAGATTTGCATCCGGCCGAGAGTAAAGGCGGGGAACCAGCTTCTCCTGCGCAAACCGAGCAAAGTTATTATCGTAGGGCACTTTGGTTCCGTCGGCCCCAATGATCCAAGTGCGCCGATCGGCGTATAGGTTGAGTAGTACAGTTCGTGGTCGATCCGGCTCTATCTGCCACGCCTGCACGATAATCGACGACCAACGTTGCCGATCCGTGCCGCCTTCGAGAGCGTACTGGCCGGCCGGGAGGTCGACTGTCCTAATGCCGCCCTCGATGTACTCGTCGGCAAAGCGGGCATCCATATACAGCCGCTTCTCCTCGTGCTCGAATCCGGCCGTCAGCCTGCCGTTCGGCGTTTGCTTTTCGAGGCATAACAGAAACAGCTTCCCTGTGGGGTCTTCGGTCGAGATCCCTCCAAGACCGGGTGGGGTGCGTGACGGCTCTTCTCCCATGGTCGGGGTACCGCCCAACGAGTTGGTGTACCGAAAGGTTGCGCCCGGCTTGCCCTTCAGGACAAGAACCGGTTCGAAGCGAACGCTCGGCATCCAAAACGCGTTGCGGCTTCTATCAGGAACGGGACCGGAAAACCAATAGAACCGGCTAAGCGTCTCTTCGGGCACAACGGTTCCGTCCTCGTAAGAGAAACCCCGCTTGTCCCACTGAGCGGGTTCCATGACTCGTGCAATGACGATCACGTCGGCCCGCTCGAAACCATCCGGCTCTACGGCGCCTGCAGCGACGACGAACCCGGCCCAGCAGGCAACGTAAATTGTTCGATACGTGTTCACTGAAGTTCTCCTCATTATAAGGCTCCCCGTCCCTATCGATTCCCAGCCATTGGACGAATTAGGGAGAGCAGGTGATACGTTGCCGACGGAGTGGGTGGCCGGGATGTGCGTCCACCGTTTTCAAGTGTCGCGAACTTCATTAGCACGTCCCCGGTGCCGAAGGCATTCCACAGCCCTTCTCCAAACCGCACACGCAGCACCCTTCGCAGAGGTGAGCGGCGCCACCGGCCATCCTTGCGAAGCCTTTGCGTACTTCGCGCCTTTGCGCGAAACTCCGCTCCGCAAAATCCCTCTCCCGCCGCACCACCTGCCCGACAACCCAAAGGTTGACAACTGCCTCCTCACAGGCCCTAAGAGATAGGCGGTCGGTGCGTGATGCGTTGCCAAGCGAAAGCAGCCGAAAAGCGACTCAGGCAGTTATACGGGCTTTCAGGGTAATCGATCTCAAAAGCATCCACAATCCCACATTGTGGATGCTTCTGTGGATGCTTCCTGCCGCTGGGTTCGGCACCTCGCTAAAACCCTGGCCCGTGTCAGAATCGTATACGACTTATGAACGACACGATTAAGGGCCTGGAGAAGCAGATTCTCGAGCTCAAAGGGCAGCTTGCGGAAGCCAGGAAGGAAACCGAGCCCGAGCCTGTGGAGAATTACAGTTTTGCAACAGTGGACGGCGCTAAGTCGCTGGACGAAATGTTTGCCGGAATGGACGATATGCTTGTGATCCACAACATGGGCAAGTCCTGCAACTACTGCTCGATGTGGGCGGACGGCATCGACGGCTATTTCCCGCACCTGGCTGGACGCGCCGCCGTGGTGCTGATCAGCCCGGACGACCCTGCGACGCAGCGCACGTTCGCCGAGGAGCGGGGTTGGCGCTTTCCAACGGCATCGGATGCGGACGGAGGCTTCACTCGGAAAATGGGATTCCTGAACGACACGGATGGCTACTGGCCCGGTGTGTCGGCGTTGCACAAAGCCGAAGATGGCTCGATTACTCGAAAGAACTACGCGATATTCGGCCCAGGCGACGATTTCTGCCCGGTTTGGCCGCTGCTCGAATTGCTCCAAGACGGCCAGAAAGGCTGGGAACCACCCCACTAAGCATGAAGAACCGTTGGCTGCCCTTCGGGCTCATGTTTTTAGTCTGCTTTGGTGGCGTTTTCGCCGCCCTACGGCTGAACGACCAGATCGAGAAAACAGAGGGGCCAGCTTCGCTGAACGCCCTCGTCGAGACGAAGCCCGTCCAGTATCCGAAAGCCGCCGGCGAAATCGCCTTTGAGGCAGCGGTCGATAAGATCCTGCCCGCAGTGGTAAGCGTCGACGTTTTTCGCGCGACGCCGTTTACTGAAGGAGCGCAGCTGGCGAGCCAGGGATCAGGCGTGATCCTCACGGCTGATGGCTACATCATCACGAACAGCCACGTGATTCAGAGCGGGAACGAGATTCACGTCAATCTCACGAACGGTAAGCAGTACAAGGCCGAAGTGGTCGGCGACGACCCGATCACCGATCTTGCGCTGCTGAAGGTGGCCGCAACCGGGCTGCCGGCAGCCGAACTCGGAGACAGCGACACGGCAACGGTCGGCCAATGGGTTTTGGCGATTGGCAACCCTCTGGGCTACGAAGGCACGCTGAGCGTCGGCGTGGTCAGCGCTCTTAATCGAGACCTTCCGCTCGGACCGGAATCTGCAGCGCTGATGGGGGCGATCCAAACCGACGCCGCCATCAACCAAGGCAATAGCGGGGGCGCCCTCGGCAACATTCACGGCCAGGTGATCGGCATCAACAGCGCGATCGCCACGCCGAATCGGGGCAGCGTCGGCATCGGCTTCGCGATTCCTTCGAACCGAGTGAAGAAAGCGGTCGACGAAATTCGAAAATACGGCCGCGTTAGGCATCCTGACTTGGGAGTCCGTGTTTTCAAGCCGCCTTATTTTCTGCGCCACCCGTTGTTCGCCGAGCAGGTCGGCCCGAATCCTCCAAAGGCAGGATTGGTGATCGACGAATTGATATCGAATTCTCCGCTCGCTGTAGCGGGGCTCAAGGAATGGGACGTTCTTACGTCCATCGATGGAAAGGCATTGACTGCACTGAACGACTACCTAACGTTTCTTTTCAAGGCGGAGCTTGGCCAAAAAGTGAAGGTCGATTACTGGTCTCGCGGCGACAATAAATCCACAACGGTTACTTTAGCCGAGGTTGTACACCGACGCTAAAATAAACCTGCGCCGCCGAATTTTTCGCCGACCAGCTTATAAGCATTTTCGGTTGCCGTTCGGCCGCGCGGAGTGCGCTGTAAATAACCGCGCTGAATCAAGTAGGGCTCGTATACTTCTTCGATCGTGCCGGGGTCTTCCGAGATCGAAGCTGCTAGTGTTTCCAATCCAACCGGCCCGCCGCTAAATTTTTTAATAATTGCCGCAAGAATCTGTCGGTCTACGCGGTCGAGGCCAAGCTCGTCGATTTCGAGACGATCAAGGGCGTAGTCAACCACCTCACGGTCGATCTTGGTCTTGCTGAGGTGTTGTGCAAAGTCTCGCGTGCGACGCAGGAGACGGTTAGCGATGCGCGGCGTGCCGCGGCTGCGCTTTGCCAATTCCACGGCGCCTTCTTCGCTGACGTCATAACCGAAAACGCCGGCCGACCTGCGCACGATTTTCTCGAGTGACTTCTCATCGTAAAATTCGAAATCGTGAACGATGCCAAATCGATCGCGCAACGGGCCTGTTAGCAACCCTGCCCGGGTGGTCGCGCCCACGATCGTAAACTGTGGCAGGGCCAAGCGAATGCTGTGCGCGCCAGGTCCCTTTCCGATGATGATATCCAGTTGAAAATCTTCCATAGCGGGATAGAGAATTTCTTCAACCGGACGGGACAGGCGATGAATTTCATCGATGAATAGCACTGCACCTTCTTCAATATTGGTAAGAATGGCTGCCAAATCGCCTTGCTTTTCGATTGCGGGGCCGCTGGTGATTCGAATGTTCGTCCCCATTTCATTCGCGATAATAAATCCAAGCGTCGTCTTTCCGAGGCCAGGCGGGCCTTTTAACAGCACATGGTCGAGTGATTCATTTCTCTGTTTTGCAGCAGCAATAAACACGCGCAGATTATCGCAAATACGATCTTGTCCGACAAATTCATCGAGCGAGCGCGGGCGTAGCGCGGGCTCGAAGTCTACGTCTTCGGCGTGCGGGCTTCCGTCGACCAGTCGTTCTGTTGAATCGTCCATTTATTTGCTCGATGCATATTTCAGGGCGATCGGAATGAGCTTTTGCGGCGCCGCATCGCCCGCCTCGTCCTTCGCCAAAGCCGCTGCGCGCTCGGCATCGCTGCGTCGGTGGCCCAGGGCCACCAGCGCCTCGATTACGTCACTCAAGCCCGATCGGACGCCACCTGAGGAAACTTTGCCAAGCAACGCTTCATCACGCATCTTATCTCCAAGTTCAAGACAAATCTTCTGCGCGAGTTTCTGTCCGATCCCAGTGGCGCGTGTCAGAGATTGCGCATCCGCATCCAGAATTGCCTGAACGACTTTCTCTTCTCCGACGTCGTCGAGTAGCGCGAGACCCAATTTAGGGCCGAGCCCACTGGTGGTTATAAGCAATTCAAACAACCTGCGCTCTGCCGGACCGGCGAAACCGTAGAGGGAAATCTCATTTTCTCTTACGATCTGCTTCAGGGACATCTCTGCTTGGGCGCCGGGTTCGAGTCGCGCAAGAGTTTGTTGTGTCGCGAATATTCGGTAGCCGACTCCGCCCGCAACAATGACCGCGCTGCTTTCGGTCATTTCCATTACGGTGCCCGAAATGTACGCAATCAACGGATGTTCAGCACCTTGTGACGTGGGCGCACGAGGTCAAAGCCACTCTCCCGTCTGATGTATTCGAACGGCATGCCCGACACGGGGCTGACCGCCACTTCGCCCATGGTCTTAAGGTCTGCCGGTCTACCTGACGCCGCGATTTTCAGAGTGAGGGCAATGAGCCGCAAGTTTTCGGACCTGAGGTTCGCCAAATCCGGCGCAGCGGTAATCGTCGGTTTTAGAATCGAAAGGAGGAACGCAGAGATCGGGTGGTGCGCCTCATCGATCGACGGAACCGGTCCCCTCGGGTCGTTGAGGTAGCCGGCGGTGAGATCCGCTGCAATTCGGCTCTCGGCAACCATGACGTCGTGCGGGATCATGCCATCGGGCGCAAGCAAGGCGAGCGCGTCCCGATATTCTGAAGCGAGCGGCGTCCTCGTATCGGGATCGACGCCAGCAATTAGGGGCACACTTTCGACGCGGATTGACTCGGTGCTGGCGGCGATTGAATCCATCCACGATCTGATCCTCTTGGCGTCAGCAGCCAAGACTAAATCCTCATTGGGCCCGGAATTGACCAAAGACTCGAGGACGTCGCCGAGCTTGCCGGCGAGGTCGTCGTCTAATTGAGGCTCGACGGATCGGATTCCCATCGCTAGCGTATCCGAAACCGCGCCCGACGCAGTCCAATCCGGTATTGAGCGTACCGCCACCGAATCGGCGTAGGCGACAGCAAGCCGAAGAGTTCGTTCGGCGCGAGCCGCATCGGATCTGTCGATAGAATCCGCGAGCTCGACGGCCAGCAGTTTCGATATTGTGAGTACGCGCGAGCTTTGATCCTCGAGCAACAGGCTGGCTGTCGGCGATCGTTTTTCCTGCTCGGCGTCGGGCAGCCGGGCGAGACTCGACAGAGCTGCTTCCGTCGCATCCAGGTACGCCCGACGCGACGCGCGTGTCGCTGCGGCGCTGAGCGGCGGCTCCGGCGTTCCCGAGGCCTGGAGCGAAGCATTGGCCAGGGCTGCTATCGCCTCACGCGATAGAAGCGGGTCGCCTTTCAAGGTTGCGCCTCCGGCGCGTCCCATGCAGCCTGCGAGGCAAATCGCAAACGCGGCGGGACCGAGAATAGCCAGCAGTAGTCTACGGGAGGCGGTGGCGATCAGGGGTTGCGACTCCTTCGCCAGCCACGGGGCTGGTCGGCGTCATGCGTAGAATAGGACGTGAGCATACCGCAGACGCCGGACATCCTCGCCGACGCCGTCTCCTTCCTGGGTCAAGAAATTGGGCCCAGGGCCAAAGAAATAGACGCTGACGTGGGGGCACTTCGGGAGGCTATCGATGAAATGGCCTTGCGCGGCCTGTTAGGGCTCAGGGTGCCCCTCGAATACGGCGGGCGTGGGCTAGAGGACAAGGAGTTTCGGAGGTTTCAAGAAGCGTGCGCTCGGGCAAGCGGGATTTTGGCGTTCTTGCAGACGCAACACCAGAGCGCGTGCGCGATGCTTTCCAAAAGCGACAACGCGCCTTTGAGGGAGGCAATGCTTCCTGACCTAGCGTCGGGCCGCGCCCGGTGTGGAATCGCATTTTCGCAACTGAGGCGCAAGTCCGCAACCCCGCTGCTCACTGCTGAGCCCGTCGAGGGAGGGTTCCATGTGAAAGGCACGGCCCCGTGGGTGACGGGGCTTGGATTCTTCGGTCATTGCGTGTCCGCCGCCGTGCTGCCGGATTCGACTGCTCTGTTTTTTCTGCACCCTTTGGGCGGGGCCAGGGGGATAACCCTTTCCCCCCCTATGAAGCTGGCTGCGATGGAGGCGGCGCAAACCGTTTCGGCGCAGTTCGACAACTACTTCGCCAGGGAGGGAAACGTGCTGTTCGTGCGACCGGAAGGCTGGATCGACCAGAACGACATGGTGAATATCTCGCTGCAGGCGCCATTCGCGCTGGGATGCGCGCAAGCGGGCCTCGATATCGTCGCCGAGAACGCCAGACGAAAACAAATCGGCGGTATATCGATGGCGCACGACGCACTGCTCGAGGACTTAAATCGGTGTCGTACCGAAGTTTACGCGGCGATGGATGACCAGCCGGACGTCGGGCGCAGCCTCCGCGCGCGGGCGTGGGCGATCGACCTTGCCCTTAGGTGTTCGGCGGCGGCGGTGGTATCGAGCTCGGGAGCGGGCAACGCCGCCTCGCACCCGGCGCAGCGCGTCTACCGTGAGGCGCTCGTGTTTGCGGTCAGCGCACAGACTGCTGCGGTAATGGAGAGCACACTGGAACAACTAGTCCGTTAAAGCATTAGTGGCCGGAACATCGGTCTACACGGCCGCAGCCGAGAAGGACACACCGCTTAGTGGTACTTTGGCTTGACGAGCCAGTCTTTGGGGATCGGCTTTGCCCCGGCGACCACGGCGACGAATTCGGGGCTCTTCATGACTTTCGTGCAAACGACGAGGCGAACCTTGCCGTGCGGAGTCTGAATCGTGACCGTTTGTAAGTTGGGATACTGAACGCGGTTCTTTCGAGGCGCACGGAATTTCCAGGGACCTGAGTGACGGTGCCGGATGTGCCGGGCCTTATTGCCCTTTTTGCCGCTGACTTGACAGACTCTTGCCATAATTACTTGCCTTAGAACGGAATTTGGAGTATACCACGTCTGTTTATAGGTCCAAGTGCAAACAATCCCCCGCACCGAGAGCAAGGGGTTGGTCGAGGCAGCAGCTTGGACGAGATTCTCGGAGGAGTTCCCAAAAAACCAATGCATAGTTCCATCTTCACGCGCGCCTTACTGGGTGCGACGGCCGCAGCAGTGGCCTCATTTACATACACCCCGGCGTCGGCGCAGGCTTTGCCGGCAATGGATTGTCGCGTTATCGGCCAGTTTTCCGTCGTCTTCAAGGCGGGTACGCCGGAGCGCGAGATCCAAGATGTACTCAACAAAATGAGGGCCCACAGCCTCGAAGGTCTCGACTTCCAGATAGGCGGCCGTTGGTCCCAGACGTCGTATGGCGGGACTGGCGCGACGGGCAACCCGGCTCGGCTCGGATTCAGCTACGTGCCGGATGGCACATTTGTGCCGAACGAGGGCCTTGGCAGCGGCGCGAGCAGCTTGTTTGCTCGAATGAACGCTTTGTTCAGCGGAAACACCGCCCTGTGGCAGGATAAAGTCAGTCGCGGCTTCTTTAGGTGGGGCGATCTGAGCGGCCTGGATTACACAGTCACGACGGATGACGGCGCTTCTTTCCCGAATGCGCCGGGTGCGCAGAACGTAAGGGGCGACATTCGAGTGGCAATGATTACATTGACGAACCCGAACGTTTTGGCATACAACTATTTTCCCAACCTGGGAGACATGGTTATGAATCGAAGCTATAACTGGAACAACTCATCCGGGGACTATCGATTCCTCAGAAACGTGATCGGGCACGAGCATGGACACGGGATCGGCTTAAATCATGTCATTCCCATTAACAACACAAAGCTGATGGAGCCATTCCTCAGCGTTCAATTCGATGGCCCCCAGAGTGACGACATTCAGGGTGGACAATTTCTTTACGGTGACCACTACGAGAACAACGACACGAACGCCACAAAGACCGACCTTGGTTCGGTGACTCACGGACAAGCGGTGGAGTTTCTCGCCATCGAACGAAACACCGACCTCGACTGGTACCGCATTGCCATCCCACCAGGCAATTCACTTTCCCTGACTGTATTTCCGGTTGGTTCAACATACCAGCAGGGACCGGAAGGCGGTTCTGTCAGCACGCGCAATAGCCTGTCGGTTCACGACCTGAGAGTGACCGCCTATCAACAGGACGGGACAACCGTGATCACAACGATGAACGCCAACGGTATCGGTTTGTCGGAAACGATAAGCAATATCCCTCGGCCTGCCAGCGGTGAAATCGCGTTGAAGGTCGATTCGATTACGGTTAGCGGCGATATTCAACGCTACCGGATGACATTTGCGTTGACCACAGCCAACGTGACGGTGCTACCGGATGTGCTGACGCCGATTCGCGGAATATTGTTTGGCGGAAACCTTGCCTCGCTTCAGGCGAGCGATAACAATCGGCTCGTTTACCAGCCCGGCATCGTTTTCTCGCCGAGCCAGGCGCCGGTCGTTTTCGAAGTGGAAGGTGACAGCCCTGAGCTGACACCCACGCACCTGACCTTCGGCATCGAGGCCCAGATGTCCACCAACGTTGGCCACCGCACCGTGGAGTTCTATAACTACGACACGGACCTCTTCGAAGAGCTCGCATCTGCAGCGGTCGGCACAACGGAGTCCCTTGTGTTGGTCCACGTGATGACCGACCCTGGGCGATTCGTGGACGCCGATGGCACGGTGCGCGCGCGCATCAGCTATAGGGTGACCGGACCGGTGTTTTCTGTTCCCTGGCAAGGCGGGACGGACTACATCTACTGGGAATTGACTCCTTAGCGAACATTCCCGTGAACCAAGCGGCTCGGTCGAACGTCTTTCGACCGAGCCCTTTTTTCTTCTCGGCAGGATATAATGGGGTGCGCCGAAACAACGGTATTCGGTGATACCTTCTGGAGGTACGTCTATGAGACAAATCGATTTACGCGGACAAATCCGCAAGTTCGCCCTATTAGCAGCATGTGTCGCCTGTGCGTCGGTCGCATCGGCCCAAGGTACTCGTATCGGCGAGTGTGTTACGACTGAAACGATGTCGGTGGTGTTCGCAGCCGGAACGCCGTCGGCTGAGATCGATCGCGTGATCGCCAAGATCAGAAAGCACGAAGCAGGCTTGACCGATTATCAGCCCGCTGGGCGCTGGACACTAACTTCCTATGGCAATACCGGATCCTATGGAACCGCGTGTCGTTTCGGCTACAGCTTCGTTCCCGACGGAACTTACGTTCCAAACAGCGGTCTGGGTGATGGCTTCAGCGAGCTTTATGGCCTGTTTACTGCCCAGTTCGGCAGCCAAGCGCTCTGGCAGCTGAAGTTTCGTCAGATGTTCGACAGGTGGGGAGAGCTCAGCGGGCTGGAATACTTCGAGGTTGCCGACGATGGCGCACCTCTTCACTTCTTCCCTGGCCAGCTCGGCCAACGTGGCGACCTGCGAATCTCTTGCATACCGCTGTTGGAGCCGTTTGTCCTCGCTTACAACTTCTACCCCAATGTTGGGGATATGGTTATCAACTCGACGTTCAACTGGGCTACGCCGGCAAATGACTACCGGTTCCTGCGCAACGTCTTGGGCCACGAACATGGTCACGGGATGGGCCTCGCTCACGTTATGCCCATGAACGAGACAAAACTGATGGAGCCGGTGTTGTCCACCGTTTTCGATGGGCCGCAGTACGATGACATCCAAGGCTGCCAGTTCCTTTACGGAGATGTCCGAGAGGAGAACGATGAAATCGGCGTCGCAACCGACCTCGGGATGGTAGCCAACGGAACGGCGATCGAGCTTCTAGCGATCGAGCGACCCGCTGATCGCGACTGGTTCCTCGTCGAGATTCCTGAGGGGTTTGCCCTGAGTGTCACCGCGTTCCCTGTTGGTCAGACCTACATGGTGGGGCCGCAAGGCGGCCAGCCCGCCCTGCGCAACAGCTTACGCATCAATGATCTTCGCATTTCGGCCTATCAATCGGACGGAGTGACCTTCATCGGTTCATCGAACTCTGCAGGCATGGGCTTTCCGGAGACGCTGACAAGCATCACGCGACCCGCAAGCGGCGTTGTGAGCGTGAAGATCGACGTGACGACCATCGCCGAGGATATTCAACGCTATCGGCTGGTATTCAACCTCACTTCGGCGGCAACGACCTACGGACCCACAGGGTACACGCTCCTGCAGGGAGTAGAGATTAGCGGCGGTCTTGCGGCCCTTCAGTTCAGCGACGATTTTCGCTTGAAACTGAACCCGACACCTGCCTTCGACCTCGAGCCTCTTCAGTTTGAAGTGAGATCGACGTCGGCCATCTTGAACCCGACCTCGTTGATATTCGGCTACGAAGGTTCATCCTCGGCCATCGCCATTCGCCGTCGGATTCTATTGTTCGACTACGACGCGAACGTATGGGTACAGATCGACTCCGCTCAGGGACCGACCGTGGAGCAGACCTTCGAGTTTCCACAGGCTAACCCAGGCAGGTTCATTGCCGCGGACGGCTCTATGAAGGCAAGGATCTTTTGCATGCAAAACGGACCACTGTTTTCGTATCCGTGGGAGACCTCGACCGACTACGTGTTCTGGCGGATCGGCCAGTAGACCTCTGATGGAAAGGGCCCGGTCGCTCCAAGAGCGACCGGGCCCTTTCAAGTTTTACGCCCCTTTTCGATGAGGCGCCTCATCTTCGTGTCGGTTCGCTCGGGCGGGACGAGCCTCGTCGCGAGGAACCCGATCATCGATAAGCCCGAGAGCGCCAAAGGTGCGAGCGGCTGGGCGCCGGGAGTTCGGTTGGCCGTAAACAGCTGAACGAACGGCTCCGGGTCTAGCTTCGTGTGGTAGTACACGCCGATCAGACCAACAAGCGCCCCAGCCGAGAAGAGCGACAACAAGACGAGCGTCTTCGCCTTGGTTGTCTTCCAGAGGCAGACTGGCATCGACGCGACGGTGATGCCGCAGAATGCGAGGGGTATCCACGCACCGGCTTGATCGAGGATGTTTGCGTGCAGGTGCCGCACCTCGATCGCGATCAGAATCAGGCCGAGCCAGACAATCCACAGCAAGGATTTTGGACCGAACATTTATCTCGTAACTCCTAATTGTCCGCGCGGGGGATGCCCGAACAGATTTGTTCAAATTGATCGGCCCGGAGCGACGGTGTGCACGTCGTCGCAACCGAGCCAGAATCACTCGGCCATGGATTCCATCTCTGTACGGGGCCGCCGGCAACCGGGTTCCGTCTCAGCGTTCGCGGCGTCATGCGTCGATTTCCTGTAGAATCTCGGGCGTGTTACACCCACGCACGGTAGGAAACGTGATCTGGACGATATTCATCCTCGCGGTTATTGCCGTCGCAGCCTATTTTTTGATCCCGATCATCGGTAGTTGGATAAGCGGTGGGATGGGCGCGCGATACTATGGGCCGGCCCAGTTCAATGGACATCAAAGACAATCTTCCAAAGAAGTAATGGTACAACGGTGACATGCGGTCCTTGGCCCTGCTAGTCGCAATAATTGGCTTGGGAGGCTGCGGAGTCTTTCAACGCGATACCAGCGATCAAATCGTGCTGCGAATTTCCAACTGGAGCGGCGCGGGAGACGACAGCGAGTTCGAGCGCACGGTTCGGGCCATCTACGAAGATTTCGAGAGGTCTCACCCCGGTGTCGACGTGAGGGTGGAAGGCATCCCGGACGGCTATGTATCCAAAGTGATTCTCAGCTTCGTTGCAGGAACAGAGCCCGACGTTATGCTGCTCGATGCTTCCAGCGCTGCCGTATTTATCGACAACGGTGTGTTGACAGACCTCACTCCCTTTATTGACGGAGACTCGTCGTTTCGCCTTGAAGATTTCTTTCCGAACGTTGTGGACATTGCGCGACGAGGCAAATCGGTTTACGCGATTCCCAACGATTTCACGCCAATGGTGGTTTATTACAACAAGCGCCTTTTCGATGAGGCCGGTGTGGCATATCCAAAATCAGGCTGGTCGTTCGACGATTTTCGTCGCACCGCGATGGCTCTAACAGTTTCCGACAAACAGTACGGCTTTTCATTTGTAAATTGGATGGCGGGCTGGATTATGTGGCTTTGGAATAATGGCGGAGACGTCGTGAATCCGGAAGGACCTCGCGCATCGGGAGTATTGGATTCGGCTGCTAACGTTGAAACGATCGAGTTTCTTCGCGACATGATCAAAGTGGATCGGTCTGCGCCGTCCCTGGGCGAGTCAGCTTCTCTTGGCGTCGACCTGTTTGCAAACGGACAAGCCGCGATGACGATTAGCGGGCATTGGGCGATGATCGGATATGCAAACGCTCCGAAAGGCGCTGACGGGAAGCCCGCAATCACATGGTCGGACCTCGGGGTTGTGGAAATGCCATCACGAATTGGCAGCAGCCAAACGGTGATGTATGAATCCGGATATGCGATCGGCAAGAATTCCAAGCACAAACAGATTGCGTGGGAGTTCATCAAGTACTTTACGAGTTACGCAGTTCAGCGCAAGTATAACGAAAGCGGAATCGCGGTCTGCGCACGCATCGACGTGGCGACGGAGCGAGCTAATGATCCACTTGAAGCACAGTTTCTGCCGATTATTCCGAGTGCTCGTCCTCCGCATGGCTCAAGGATTGTCGGCTACGAGGTCGTTGAAAAAGTCGGCAAGAACGCGCTCGACTCAGTGCTGAATAACGACACTCCGGTTCAGGAGGCGCTTACGCGGGCAGCCAAACGCATAGACCAGGAGTTTGCAAAGAGGTGAAGGCCCGGAAAGAGGAGACGCGCCAAGGATGGATGTTTATTGCCCCTGCCCTCGTCCATTTATTTGTTTTTGCTCTATTTCCGATTGGGTATGCCCTGTACCTAAGCCTCTTTAAGTGGCAACTCTTGAGCGAGAACCAAGAGTTCATCGGTCTGAGAAACTACGCGATGTCCCTTGCGGAGTCGCCGTTCTGGAATGCGCTGTGGAATTCCGGTCGATATGCCCTTGCAAGCGTTCCGCTGGGCATGATCGTAGCGTTGCTCGTCGCCATTTTGGTCAACCAAAAACTTCGAGGAATGGCATTGTTTCGGACTCTATTTTACGTGCCGGCAATCGCCTCCGGCGTCGCTATCTCGATGCTTTGGATCTATGTCTATTTACCGGAAACGGGCATGATCAACGCGATTCTTGGATCGATTGGAATCGAGAGCGTCGACTTCCTAAATCGCGCCGAGTGGGCCATGTGGGCGCTTGTCTTCATGTCGATCTGGACCGGCCTCGGCCCTCGCATGGTGCTCTTCCTCGCCGGACTGCTTGCGATTCCGCAATCACTTTACGAGGCAGCCGAGTTAGACGGAGCGGGCAAAGTCAGGTGCCTGTTGTCGATAACGATACCGATGCTCGTGCCGACCACACTTTTTGTTCTGGTCACATCGACGATTTCGGCCCTACAGGTATTCACGCCCGTGTATATGATGACGAAAGGACAGCCCGAAGATACGACCGACGTTGTGGGTTACCACATCTACACTGAGGCATGGGTCAATTTCAACATTGGATTGGCCTCGGCTAAATCGTTTGTCGTACTTGCGGTAATCGTTGTCATTTCGATCCTTCAATTTCGGTTGATGAGGAACTCGCTCCGCGAGTACAGTGCCACATGAGGGCGGTTCGATCTCTACTTACGTATGTCGCCCTATCGACCTTGGCCGTCTTTTTGATGGCTCCGTTTGTTTGGATGGTGCTCGTTTCGCTGCACCCCAGTCGCCAACCGATACCAACTCTCGAGAATATTATTCCGGATGTGCCTCAGTGGCACAACTATAAGACTGTTTTGTTCGACTTGAATCTGCCGGTAGACCGGTTCTTCCTCAACTCTGTTTTTGTGACTACGTCCGTCGTGGCGCTCCAGCTGCTGATTTGCTCGCTCGCAGCTTATGGATTCGCTCGGCTACGATTTCGCGGTCGCGAGCCTGTCTTTGCGATTTTCTTAGGCTCGATGATGTTCGCAGGGCCTGTGACGCAAATTCCCGTTTATCTCTTGCTTCGATCGCTCGGCTGGTTGGACACCTATTACGCATTGATCGTGCCGGGGATTAGCTCTGCATTCTCGGTATTTCTTTTAAGGCAGTTTTTCATGCAGCTACCGGTCGATTTGGACGAGGCTGCGCGTCTCGACGGTGCAAGCAACTTGACGATCTACCGCAAGGTAATCATGCCTCTTTCCAAGCCGGCGCTTGCAACTGCCGGCGCATTTACTTTTTTTGGTGTGTGGACAGATTTCTTTGGGCCGCTCATTTATACAAACACGACGGAGATGCGCACGCTGGAAGTCGGTCTCTCGATTTTTAAGAATTCATACGGAGGATCGAACTGGCCGTTACAGATGACCGCAGCGGTCATCGTCATGGCTCCGCTGCTCGTCGCCTTCATGTTCGCCCAACGCTATTTTGTTAAGGGAATCCTGCTCGGCGGCGTTAAATAGATTTCGCCGGCGAAACGCGTACCCGATAAATGGCCTTACCGCGAACAGCGAGAAAGCACAGACTGCCAGTTTCATCGAACGCAGGTGAGCCCTGCTGTACGACTTCGTCGTATTCCTTGCCGGTCCCTTGCTCGCTCTTGACTGACCACTTGCCTGCGGTCAAGCTAAGCCAATAAAGCTTGTTTCCCACCGGTGAGAAACCGGCAAATGCTATGTCGTCGTAGCTGCCTGAATTCAGCCCATCGATAAAGAGCGCAGTCTTGTTCCCATTTGGGCCAAAGGCAGCGTGTCGTGTGGTGCCGCTGCTGAAGGCAAAAATTACATTTCGCTCCGTAAATGAGCCGGCAGGCATGCTTGCGACTCGCGCATTCCAGGCGTCTCCCACGCGTGCGGAATACGCAAAAGTCTTCCCATCCGGCGAGAACGCCGTTGTGCCAATTTCGTCGTAGATCGTAACCTGCTTCCCAACATTTAGGTGTTCTCGGTCATTTTTCCCAGCGAATACAAGGCTGTTCCCTTTCGGAAAAAAGTGCGGCCAGATGGCGAAGTCTTTGTACTCCTCGCTCTTCTTTACATCCTGGACGACAAATCGCTTGCCGGCTTCCTCGGCCACGTACGCCATTGACGAGCCATCTGTGCTGAATACCGGGTCGCTAACCCAACTGAACGACTCACCTTCCACCTCGTTGAGAACGACAAAAGCAGCCGCAGCGGTTCGGACTACAAACACGTAACCCTTGCCGTCTGGCGTGAAGCTGTAAGAGTTCTCCGCGATGTTTGGGTACCGCTTGCCTTCAACTCCATCTATCACCAAGAAATCGCCCGCCGAATCCGATGCTTGGTAAAGAACGCGTTTGTTATCCGAGCTGAAAACGATATTGTTACCCACGCTTCGATAGGGTTTGCTTGGCATTCCATCTATGTAAACGATCCAGCCGGCGTCTACCTTGACGACGTCGACGGCGTGGCCATTTTCGCTGAAATCCGCTTCGCCATGAAAATGCTCCTCTGGGATTTCGGTACCGTCCAGCACCACTAGACGCTCTTTGCCGCGCATCGCGGTGAACAGAACGCGTTCGCCGCTATTGCTAAAGAAATTGTCCGTCGTGTAGACGTCATCGTACGGCTTGCTTATTTTGCCATCGACGACTACAACTGCGGTGGCCTCGAACTCGGCGCGGTAGGCCATGCGCTTACTGTCTCTGCTGAAAGTGGGTGCGCCGACCTGGATTCTGGTAAAGGGCGGTCCCTCGGCGCCATTGTCGACCACGAAGCATCGGTTCCCGGACTTCGCTACGTAGGCGACGCGCTTGCTGTCGGGGCTGAAGATAATCTGCCGAACTGGTCCCGCCTCAGTTAGGGGAACAGAGGGTATGGCGTCGTAGAGTTTGTCCGCGACGCCATCTATTACAACGCATTCCTTGTCGCCCCGCTTTTCGATGAAAGCGACCCGCCTCCCGTCGGGGCTAACAACTATGTTGCGGGTTGTCATGCTGTCCGGCAACTTGCCGAGAGGCACTTCAACTGTCTCCAGCCCCTGGGCAGCGAGCGATAGGAACGTGAACCCTGCAATGAGAAGCATACAAAAAGTATGCCCCGCCGGCGGGGTTTTAAGCCTTCTTTTTCTTGTAGGTGCCGCTCATCACGGTGACTTTTTCTTGCTCGGTCTCCGAGAGTGAAAACTTCAGCTCGTCTGCGACCGATAGATCGAACACGAACTCAAGGGATTCTCCACCATCGAGCGATGTGGCGGCGATCGTCAGCTTCTTGTCGGTGAACTTGCCCTTGCCGAAAAGTGGCTCTGCAGCCAAGGAAGCGAAGAAGTAGCCACCGACGACGCCGTTAGAGTCGGTCGTCAGCATGGCCGTCGCCTCGATCTTGCCGTGGCCTTCTGTATCGAACTTCAGGTCGAGCTTGACCCACCGATCCGCTAAGACTTTGGTGCCTTTGATCGTGCTCGGTGACGGCGATTCTTCGGCCATGGTGGCAGTGCCTGTCCATTCGCCTATGAACGGTTGAAGCTTGCTGTTGTCAAATTGCGGGTCTTGGATCGCGGCGGCTGCCACGAAAAGCGTTGCGCAAAGCGCGATGCCGATTGTCTTCATGATGATTAGGATACCGGCGTACGAGGGTGTGGGTTGCCGAAAAATGATGGCTAAATCGGAAGCGATGACCGGACTGCGGGATCGACCTTCAGGCTGATCCCTAAGCCGTCGTCGACCGGATCGAGGTACGTCGCCAACGAAGGATGAGAAAACGAAGCGCGGTTGTATTCGCGAATGCCCAGCGTGGTTTCGTCGTTTTCGTTTGGGTCGGCAACGCGGTTGCTCCAGGTCGTGTTGTGCGTTAGGATGAGCCCGCCAATCCGAACTTTAGAAACTGCTACGTCGAGCGCGGCAGGATAGTCCTGCTTGTCTATGTCGATCAAGATAACGTCGTAAAGGTCTTCATCTTCGGCGAGAAGCTTGATCGCATCGCCGTTTAGAAAGCGCAGTCGGCCAGAAAACCCGGCACGCTCTACGTATCGCTTTGCCTGCTCACTATTTGCAGGGTCGCCGTCTGTATGAGTCACTTGTCCATTCGGGCCCACGGCATGGCCGAACCAGACGGACGAATATCCGAAACCCGATCCCATTTCATAGACTTTTGAGGCGCCTATGGCCATTGCCAGGATCATGAGCCGTCGTCCGCATTGGGCGCCAATTATAGGAAAGCTTTTCTCGCGTGCTTCGGCTTCCATTTCGGCAAGCAGAGAGTCGTTGGTTTTTTCGAGATTTTTCAGATATTCGGTAATCATTTTATTTCAAAGGTGTTTGTGATGATCGGGTGGATGCGCAAAGTTGCCGAGACACTACAGTATTTCTGTTCACTCAGTTCGATAGCGCGGGCGAGAGCGGTCGTGTCAACCGTCCCCTCAATCACATGATTAATTCGGAATGAAGTGAATGGCCGTGGCCACTCTCCACGCGGTGGTCGTTCCGCCTCAATTTCTACGCGATAGGATTTCACGTCCTGCCTCTTCTTCTTTAGGATAGAAATGACGTCCATAGCAGTGCAGGCTGCAAGCGAGGTGAGGAAAGCCTCCATCGGTGACGGCCCCGCGGGCACTACACCCTCGTCCACGTTGTCGAAGGAGAAGTTGCCTCCGGAGGAAACGTCGGCGTCGAAGCGGTACTCTCCTTTCCATTCAAGTGCGGCAATCACGTTATGCAGTTTGACACGGAGGCTAAGGCTTTGCAATTTTTGGTTGAATTGCGGGAGTATTAAGGGCGTTATGAGGAATGTGCTGCTTTTGTCTGCTATGCTTCCCGCGATCGGCATCTGCCAAGTGACCGATACATTTGAGAACAACGTCAACATCGGTTCGTGGAGTTTCGGCACGGGCAACGGATTCATCGAACCGACCGGAGGTAACCCCGGCGCGTTCTACCGAGATGACTTCATCGATTCGTTCGCCCCGCAGGCGCGAACGGAGTGGGGGAGCAGCAGCCCGTTTGTGGGCAACTACCGAGCGGGCGGCGTGACGGAGATCTCGGTAGATTTTCAACTTTTCAGGGTGGACTTCAGTGCCGCTGAAAGGCCATTGACCCTGCTGTTGCGTGAGGACAACGGCACGCCAAATGACTTCGATGACGACTGGGCCGCCTATTACAAGCATACCGAGTTCGTGCCGCAGGTTGGCGAGGGCTGGAAGCATTTCGACTACAGCGTGAACTCCGCATCAAACGCGTTGCCAACCGGGTGGCTGACTGTTCCCCTCGGGCCCAATTCGCCTGCAAATCCCGATTGGAACGACCTCGTCACGGATGTCGACCAACTGACGTTTTTCTGGGGCGACCCCGATTTATTCTATATTTTCCAGGGCTGGGATATCGGCATGGATAACGTTTCGATCAATGCTGTGCCGGAGCCTGCTTCGGTTCTCGGTGTGCTTGCAGGCGTGGGCATCTTCCGGGTTTGCAGGAGATCGGCTTAGCGGTGCTTACTTCGTATGTGCCCTATTAGAAGTGCGATGTCTGTCGGGCGCACTCCGGGAATTCGCGACGCTTGGCCGATCGTTTCCGGCCCCACATTCGAAAACTTTTCGCGAGACTCGTAGCTGATTCCTGAAACGCTTGAAAAGTCTACCGACCGAGGAATCGGCATTTTGTCCAGCCGAACAAGGCGCTCCACTTGCTCCTGCTGCCGGGCAAGATATCCACCATACTTACTTCGAATTTCGACCTGCTCGCGCGCGTGCTTAGTCGCAACAGGCTCCGCTCGATCACCTAAATAAAGGGCGATTTCTTCGGCAAGTTTTAAGTCAACTTCCGGTCGCCGCATTAGTTCTAACAGAGTCGTACGGTTCTTCACCGGCACCGTTCCAAACTCAATGAGTCTCTCCGCGTGGGAGGGGTCGACCGACAGGCCCATCAAGCGGCCCTCTATGCCATCGATCTGCTCACATTTTTCGCGGAAGCGATGCCACCGTTCGTCGTCTACAAGGCCGATCTCTCGCCCGAGCGGTGTAAGCCGGGAGTCTGCGTTATCGTTCCGAAGCAGCAGCCGATATTCGCTACGAGCCGTTAGCATTCGGTAGGGATCGTCTACCCCTTTGGTCACGAGGTCGTCGATCATGACGCCCAAGAAGGCTTGATCTCGGCCTATCACGACCTCCGGTTCGCGCATAGCCTTGCGCGCTGCGTTGATGCCGGCCACGATTCCCTGTGCTGCGGCTTCTTCGTAACCGCTTGTTCCGTTGATCTGTCCGGCGAGAAACAACCCGGGGCAAAGCCTACTTTCCAGGGTGCGGCCCAGGCACGTTGGATCGGCCATGTCATATTCCACCGCGTACCCCGCCCGCAGCATCTCGACGTTTTCGAGGCCTGGCATCGTTTTCAGAAACTCGATTTGCACTTCAGCAGGCAGACTGGTGCTGGTGCCTTGCACATAGACCGACTCACCGTCCCATTCTTCGATTTCCAAGAAGACAGGATGCCGATCCTTGTCGGGGAATCTTACAACCTTATCCTCGATACTTGGGCAATATCGTGGCCCCACACCCTCGATCCTTTTACCATACACGGCACTGCGCTCAATATTGTCGGCGATGACTTTGTGCGTGGCATCGGTGGTATTGGTTTCGTAGCAATCGAGCAAGTCGCTCCTCGGCGAAATTGAGGAGTGCTTGAAGCTGAACGGCCCTGCTTCGGGCTCGGACGGTTGGACGCCGACCCGGCCTAGGTCGATGCTCGAAAGCGAGATTCGCGGTGTGGTTCCGGTCTTGAACCTTCGGGTAGGAACGCCGATTTGTCTCAGGAACCCCGAGAGGCCCCGGACCGCCCGGTCACCGTGACGGGCGCCCTTGTAACTCTCTTCGCCCTGGTGGCAGACGCCGTTGAGAAACGTCCCGGTTGTGAGCACAACAGCGCCGGCCATGATCTCTTCGCCGGTTTCCAGCCGTACACCAGACGCGCTACCTGCTTCCGTGATCACGGTTTCGACCGCGCCCTGGATCAGTGTGAGTCCGGGCTGAGACTTGACGATACGCTCCATCCACGCCGGATACATTTGCTTGCATGCATGGGCGCGAAAGGTTTGAACCGCCGGTCCCTTGCCGGTGCCCACGACCCGCAAGTGCGTGAGCGTGAAATCGGTGGTGACCGCCATTTGGCCGCCGAGGGCATCGACTTCACGAGCGAGGTGCCCCTTGGCCGGCCCGCCGATGCTGCAGTTACAGGGCATGTGGCCGATACGGTCGGTCCGAAGCGTGATGCAGGCCGTTCGAACGCCCATGCGCGCGCAAGCCAGGGCAGCCTCGATACCGGCGTGCCCTGACCCGATTACGACGACTTCGAACGATTGCACTCGCCTATTTTACTTGGCTAAACGTTGGCGGACGAAGTCTGTGTATGTGATATCGTAGTCCCATGATCAGCAAGAAGCTCTCGAAGATGCTCAACGAGCAGGTTGGCCACGAGCTCAATGCGCACCAGTCGTATTTGGGAATGGCCGCGTACTTCGGTTTGAAAAACCACGACAAATGGGCGGATATCTTCCACAAGCAGGCCCTCGAAGAGCGAGGGCACGCGCTAAAAATCATCCAGTTTTTGGTGGACGTCGACGCGCAGACGGAGATTCCGGCGATTGCCGCGGCTACCGTTACCTACAAGTCGGCGTTGGACGTTGTAAAAGCCGCGCTCGCGAACGAGAAAAAGGTGACGGCGCAGTTTCAAGCCATGGCAAAGGCTGCTCTCGCGGAAAGCGACTTCACGTCTTTCCAGTTCCTGCAATGGTTCATCGAAGAACAGGTGGAGGAAGAGGCGACTATGGAAAAATACATCGCACTGCTTTCAAGCGAGAAAGACGAGTTCCGTGCGGAGATGATTGTTTCCGAATTGGAAGAGCACGGCGGTGAATAGGCTACGCCAGGCTTAGAATCGCGTCCATCGCGTTGGATGTATTTGCCAAACGAACTCCTGGGAAATGCCGATACAACGGAATCATCTCCGCAGGAATCGGGCCGTCGTAACCGATTTCTTTAATTGCCGCCATTACTTCCGGCCAATCAACATCGCCCTCCAATAAATCGACGAAGCCATCAATTGTTCCCACGGAAACCCGATAATCCTTGAAGTGAATGCCCACTACTCTCTTGCCGAGGTGCCGTAGCCAGTCTTGAGGGTGACCCACGCGCATCAGATTTGCAACATCGACATACGCCCCGACAAAAGGGCTATTGAACTGATCAATAAATGCCGCCATTTCCTGCGGGCTCAGCAAGAATTTATTCCAGACATTTTCGATGCCCATGCGCACTCCGCATTTTTCGGCAATAGGCAGCATTGAGGCAATCCCTTCTGAGGCATACTTCCAAACATGGTCGTAAGGGAGTCTGGGTCTGTCCGGCAAGAAGAAAACGTCCACGGATCCTGGAATCGTGAGCAGCGTTTTGCAGCCGAGCCAGCTCGTAATTTGCAGCATTTTCACGAGGTCGTTGCGTGCCCTGCCCCTCGTCTCCTCAGTCGCATCGCCTAGGGATCGTGACCAAAATAGGCCGGAAGCGGCACTAGCAATCGAGACACCCATCTCGTGGGCCACAGTGAGAAGTTCCTTACAGCGATTTTCGCTTGTATCGAGGCCGATCGACCCGCCCTCCGAAGTCTCTCCGATTGCAACTTCCACAGCGGGAAATCGGTTTTCTTGAGCAACGCGCATGAACTCGACGGCATCCAGCGTGTTCTCCAACCCGCCGGGCACCGACCAATAGTTGAGCGACTTCATGAGCATTGTAGTGACGGTACCCAATTCGCCAGATGGGACTTTTGGCCGAACGCGGTTGACTCTTAACACGTCACGGGTTATCATAGAGGCTGGCGCAGAAACTGGCGCCTTGGAGGAAAAATGAGGAATAGAACACTTATAGCTGCCGGCCTAACGCTGGCGGCGACGAGCGCCTTTGCAGGCGCCAACATCATAGGCTATTCGATTCAGTCGAACGGCAACCAGCACCTCTATGAGATCAACTTTTCGACGGGAATGGCAACGGATCTCGGCTTGGTGAGCTTCGCGGATGGCGAGGGTGTCGCCATGGACGGAGCGGGTACGATCTTCGCGGTCGGCGGCACAATCAACGAATTGTGGGACGTAACGACCCCACCGGGCTCCCTGATTGGGGCCACGGGCACTATGTCGGGTATCGACGCCGGCATGGATTCGTTCGGCGGAACTTTGTACGCGGCTTCCGCTAATTTCGGATCTACCGAATTGTATTCCGTCGATCCGGTCACGGGCCTGGCAACTTCAGTCGGCGTCGGACAGTACTTCGGTGACAACATCGCGATCGACAATGCCGGTAACGCCTATGCGGCAGACTGGATATTCGACGATTCGCTTTACTCTGTCGACCTCAGCACAGGCGCGGGCACATTGATCGGCGCCCTTGGCGTTGGCGATACCAGTGAGCAAGCCGGCAGCGACTTCGGAGTCGATGGCAACTTGTATATGTTCCTCGGCAACGGCGACTGGTATACGGTCGACACCGCAACCGGCGCAGCAACCCTGGGCGGTCAGATCATGTTGGCAACGGGCGGACCGCTTACCGCCTGCGAGGGCCTAGCTATGAACCCGGTTCCTGAACCGGCGACGTTTGTTGCAATCGGCGCCGGATTGGCCGCGTTAGCCCTGCGCCGACGCGTTCGCAAATAACTTTCGACTACGAGGGTTAGGAGAGAGATGGGCGGCCCAACCGGGTCGCCCTTTTACTTTTTGACGTCGCGTTCGCTTTCCAATAACCGCCGCTGACTTTCCGACAGGTATTTTGAGCCTTCACGAAAGGTTAGTCCAGACGCCTGCGCGGCGTGCCGCTGAAGAAACTTCAACGTCCAGGTCGGCTGTCCTTTGGAGACCTCACGGAGAATCCATCCGATTGCCTTCCGGATGAAGAATTCTTTCTCGCCTATCATCGGTGACGCTAGTTCCGAGAACAATTCGAACGCTTTCTCGTTTCCGTGGCGAGCTTCGTCGAGCAGTGTCAGGATGCTGGCGCGACGGACCCAAAAATCCTTGTCCTTCGACCAGATTTTGAGAGTAATTGCGATTTCCGGGAACCTCGAATAAAGAGATCCCAGGACGTCGGTTGAAATCCAGTCCACGTGGGCCCAGCCCGCAGATTCCATTATCCAACGTCGAAATAAAGGGAGGTCTCGTGCGTCGGTGTGATTTGAGTAGCGAACCAACAGCCCTATTGCTATCGATCGCAACTCGTGGCAGTCGGTTGCCCAAAGCGCCTTTGTAAGCTCGAACATTTCCGTGCGCGAAATCGACTTATGATCGAGATAGAAGCCTTTGACCTGTCGGTGCACATCCGCAGCATTCGCGCCGATGAATCGCAAATCACTCTTGAGGTATTTCTTCTCGTACTGGGCACGCTCCTTCGTAGCAGTCGCAATTAGCGCAAGCTCTAACGAGCAAACCGTGTCACTCCAGTTCGAATGCTTAGCTTTTCTCGTCAGTGTCGCCGATAAACCCTTGCAGCTTTGCACTCATCGACTTGAACATGTCGGAATCCGCATTCAGCATCTGCGGCAGCTCGTCCATGTGTTCGCGAAGGAACTCGACGACTTTAGCAGCCTGCTCTTCCGAAATACCCACTCTATCTGCGAGGTTTTTGATTAGTTCTTCCATTGGTATGTTATGGTCCTCTTTTTTTGCGTTCGAAGTCAATTGAATTTTTTTAGATGCCCGAGCCGCGTCCAATCCTGGGTTGTCGAAGCAACGGTTCTGCTGAACGCACTGGGGACAATCTATCTGCCATACCCGACGCGAACGACACCATTACGCCAACAAGATCGGATGGCCGAAAGTGCATTCCGGGATTAGCAAAGAACGTGTCTTCTTTCGAAAGAATCTTAGATCCGGCGAGCAACTCGAGCGGATCTCGCGCATGGAAGAGCGTGTGCTTCCCCGCGAGCCTCGCAAGTTCGATCATCGCCAGAGCGACCTCGGTTTTGGTCACCGACTTCTCGTCCTTTGGCAACCCGGTCAGCGATTTCTCAACATCGGCTGGGCTAACATATCCGCGCCCGATTCCGGCGAATAAGGTCGCGAACTCTGCGCGGGTAACAGGCACTTGCTGCGCAAGGGCCACCTGGCATACAGTAAAGATCAAGGCAAATGCGATCGACTTCAACGTATTGATTATGACGCCCACTTGCCGGTTTCTAAGGCACGTCCCGTCCCGATTGCGACGCAATGCAACGGATTGTCGGCGATCTTGACCGGGATGTCGGTGACGGATGATAGTAGCCTGTCGATGCCCTTAAGCAGGGCACCGCCTCCTGTCACGTAGATTCCGTTTCCAATAATGTCGCTGCTGAGTTCCGGGGGGGTTTCTTCCAGTACAGTGCAGCATTTCTCCATGATCGCGCGCAACGGCTCGATCAGGGCTTCGCGCATTTCCTCGCTGGTGATCTCGATGGTACGCGGCAAGCCTCCCATGAGGTCGCGTCCGCGAACTTCGAGGCGCAGTTCTTGGTCGAGGGGGTAGGCCGACCCGATCTTCATCTTGATCTCTTCCGCAGTGCGTCCGCCCACCATGATCGTGTAGTGGTTGCGCAGGTACCTCATGATCGCCTCGTCGAACTTGTCGCCGCCAATGCGCAAGTTGGCAGATTCGACAATGCCGTCCAACGAAAGAACAGCAATGTCGGTCGTGCCCCCGCCAATGTCGACAACCATGTTGCCGCCTGGCTGCGAAATCGGCAGCCCGGCGCCGACGGCAGCTGCCATCGGCTCCTCGATGGTGTAGCATTCGCCGCCGCCCGCCTCACGTCCCGCCTGGCGCACGGCACGCCGCTCGACGTTCGTCGCTCCGCTCGGCACACAAATCATCAACTTGGGCTTGAGCCATCGTCGACGACCGGCTACCTTGTCGATGATGTACTCGAGCATGCGCAGCGTGTGTGAGTAATCGGCGATGACGCCATCTCGCAAGGGTCGCACCGCGACCACGTGGCTCGGCGTCCGACCGATCATCTCTCTCGCCTCTTCCCCGATCGTGAGCACCTGCTTGGTCTGCGTGTTCCAAGCAACGACCGTCGGCTCCTCGAGAATGATGCCCTGACCCTTCTTGTAAACGAGAATGTTGCTGGTTCCTAAGTCGATGCCTAGTTCCGTGCCTAGGCGCATCTCAGGAGGCAGCCTCCCATTCGTGAGCCGGAATCCGCTCGATCGACGCACCGAGAGAGTTGAGCGTCGTTTCGAAGTCTTCGTATCCTCTATCGATCCACTCAACACCTTTCACGACGGTCTCTCCTCTGGCCATAAGGCCCGCGATCACAAGAGCAGCCCCGCCTCGGAGGTCGGGCGCGGTCACAACCGCACCGTCGAGCCTTGCAACACCGGTGATCACGCAGGTGCGTCCGTCTTGGTGGATGATTGCGCCCATGCGGCGTAACTCCGACACGTGCTGCGTGCGATTCTCGTAAATTGTTTCCTCAACGATCGACACTCCATTTGCGGTCGTTAACAGCGCAGCCATCGGCTGCTGCATATCGGTGGGGAATCCTGGGTAGGGCATCGTCTTGACTGTGGTTGCGGCGTGGTATTCGCCTGCGTGAACCTGGAGCCAGTCGGCGCCCTGGTCCACGTTTGCGCCCATCTCCTTGAGCTTG